>NZ_DAOMOQ010000016.1:0-69469 GCF_035444425.1 Ottowia sp.
TTTGCTGCGCCACGGTGGCACGCACCCAGGCGTCGGTGACGCTGACCTGGGCATGTGCCGCCGCCGTGAGGGCGATGGCGGTGAGGGCGAAAGCAATGCGTTTCATGATGAACTCCTTGAGAAAGAAAAAACGAGCGAAGAACCAGCTGGTCAGGGTTGGGGAATCAGTTGCGCGATGTCGTGCGCGTAGTCCTCGGCGGTCTGGTCGTGCCGCAGCACCAGGCGCAGGCGCCCGGACGGATCGAACACGTAGGACTGGGTCGAGTGGTCCATGGTGTAGCTGCTGCCGGTCGGCACCGCCTTGTAGAACACCTTGAACTCGGCGGCGGTGGCCTGCAGCGCCTCGGCATCGCCGCGCAGCGCGACGAAGCTGGGGTCGAACGAGGTCACGTAGTCACGCAGGACCTGGGCGGTGTCGCGCTCGGGATCGACGGTGACGAAGATCATCTGCAGGTGCTCACCGTTGGCGCCCAGCAGGCGCTTGACCTCGGCCGCACGCGCCAGCGCGGTGGGGCAGATGTCGGGGCATTGCACGAAGCCGAAGAACAGCATCACCACCTTGCCGCGAAAGTCGGCCAGCGTGCGCACCTGCCCGTAGACATCCGGCAGGCTGAAGTCGCGGCCGTAGTCGGCGCCGGTGAGGTCGAAGCCGCGAAAGCTGGGCTGCTTTGCGGCCGGACTCAGGCGGTCGCAAGCCGTGATGGCCGCGCCGCCCAGCGCGGCCAGGGTGATGGCGGACAGGCGCACCAAGGCGGTGCGGCGGCCCCTGGTCTGGTCCATGGTGATCTCCTGAAAGCAAGAAAGCGACGCTGAATCAGGCGCCACGGGCGCCGTCAGCTACGAAACCGGGAGCAATCAGGAGAAGGACGGCGGCGCGCGCGCTTGCCAGGGCAGCGCGGCCGCAGAGGGCAGCGGCGCCAGCGCCAGCACGGTCCAGCCACGTGCCGGCAGGCGCGGCGGCTGCGGTGCCACGAAAGGCAGCGGCGGCGGTGCGGAAGCCACCAGACACAGCGGGCAATCCAGGTGGCTGGCGCCCAGTTCGACTGCGCCGTCGTCGCCGAGCACCATGAGCTTGACCTGGCCATCGCTGGCACAGACCAGTTCCATGGCCTGCGGCTGGATCAACGGCGACGCAGCCGCCACGCCCAGCGCCAGCACGAACCACGCCAGCACGAAGCGGACGAGGTGGCGGGCGCGGCGCAGGGATTCCATCGCGCGGCCATTATGGACGACTTGCCGCACGGGTAATTGCCCGAGATCAATTCCGCCAGGCCCGAGCGGCGATGGCGGGTTCGTTCACACCTTCTCAGTACTTCGGCGTGCGGCGCTCCCGCAACGAGGCCACGCCTTCCTGCACGTCGGGGCCGGCGAAGCCCATGAATTCGAGCGCCAACGAGGTGTCGAACGAGGGCCCGGCCTGGCGGTACCAGTTGTTGAGCGAGTACTTGGTCCAGCGGATCGCGGTGGTGCTGCCGGCAGCGAGCTTGTCGGCCACCTCGTAGGCCTTGTCGAGCAGTTGTTCGTCGTCGACGGCAAGCGACACCAGGCCGATGCGCTCGGCTTCCTCGCCGGTCACGGCCTCGCACAGCATCAGGTAGTACTTGGCCTTGGCCATGCCGCACAGGATCGGCCAGCAGATCGCGGCGTGGTCACCCGCCGCCACGCCCAGGCGCGTGTGGCCGTCGACGATCTTGGCCGACTTGGCCGCGATCGAGATGTCGGCCAGCAGCCCCGCCACCAGCCCGGCCCCCACGGCCGGACCGTGCATCGCGCTGACGATCGGCTTGTCGCAGTTGATGACGTTGTAGACCAGGTCGCGCGCCTCCTTCCACACGCGCGAGCGCACGCCGAAGTCGGCCGCCATGTCCTGCACCAGCGCCAGGTCGCCACCGCCGGAAAAGCCCATGCCTTCGCCGCGCAGCACCACGGCGCGAACGCTGTCGTCCTTGTCGACGTCACGCCAGATTTCCGACAGCTCCCAGTGGCCGTCATGGCCGGCGGTGGGCAGCTTGCCGTTCTTGGCCTTCATCTGCAGATCCAGCACGTCGCCATTGGCGCCGCGGCGACTGATGTTGAAGGTCTGGTAGCGGCTGTAGTCGATGGCGGGGGCGCGCATGCGGGTCTCCTCGGTATGTCAAGATGGCTGATCGTAGCCGCACGCCGGCGCACGTTCCGCACACCCCGAGCATGAGTTTCGCCACCCTGCACCGCGACGGCAGCGTCAGCGTCGTCACCCTGAACCGCCCCGAGCGCCTGAACGCCGTCGGCCTGGCGCTGCTGCAGGATCTGCACGCCGTGCTGCGCACCGCGCAGGACGATGCCGACACGCGCGCCATCGTGCTGACCGGCACCGGCCGCGCCTTCTGCGCCGGCGCCGACCTCAAGGACACCGCCTCGGCGGACAGCGCCGCCGGCCTGGGCGCTCGGATGGCCGAGGCGACCCAGCGCATCACCCAGGCCATCACCGGCGGACCCCGGCTGGTGATCGGCGCCATCCACGGCTACGCGGTCGGCGCCGGGCTGGAATGGCTGCTGAACTGCGACCTGGTGGTGGCCAGCGAGGACCTGATCGCCTTCTTCCCCGAGATGCAGCTCGGCCACTTCGTCACCGGCGGCGTCACGCACCTGCTGCCGCAGGCCCTGGGTCACCAGCGCGCGATGGAACTGCTGGTGCTGGGCGAGAGGCTCTCGGCCGAGCGCCTGCGCGCGCTGGGCCTGGTCAATCGCGTGGTGCCACCCGACCGGGTGCTGCCGACGGCGATGGATCTGGCGCGCAGCGTGGCCGAGCGCTCGCCGCTGGCCACGGGCCTGCTCAAGCAGGCGCTCATCGGCGCGTCGGGTGCACTGGCTGCGGCGCTGCAAGTCGAGCAGGTGGGCGCCACGCGCTGCTTCGACGATCCCGACACCGTGCGGCGCAGCGCGGCCTCGTCGAAGCCCGACCGTGCCTGATCCGCACATGAACTACACGCTGCACCACTGCGTCGATGCGCGCTCGTTCCGCACACTGTGGATGCTGGAGGAACTGGGCCTGCCCTATGAGCTGCGCATGCTGCCGTTTCCGCCGCGCGCATCGGCGAAAGACTACCTGGCGCTCAACCCGCTGGGCACCGTGCCGCTATTGACAACGGCCGAGGGCGTGCGCTTGACCGAGTCGGCCGCCAGCTGCCAGTACCTGGCCGCGCGCCACAGCCCCGGCGTGCTCGACGTGGCCGTACACGAAACCGGGTACGCCGCCTACCTGAACTGGCTGCACATGAGCGACGCCACGCTCACCTTCCCACAGACGCTGGTGCTGCGCTATGCGCGTTTCGAGCCGCCCGAGCGCCGACAGCCGCAGGTGGCGCACGACTACGCACGCTGGTTTCTCGGCCGCCTGCGGGCGCTGGAGGCCGCGCTGGCCGACGGCCGCCCGCACCTGTGCGCCGGCCGCTTCACCGCCGCCGACGTGGCGATCGGCTATGCGGTGATGCTGGCGACCTTCATCGAGCTGCCGCAGCCGCTGCCCGCCAGCGTTCTGGCCTACTGGCACGGGCTGGCCGGGCGCCCCGCCTACACCCGCGCGCAGGCGGCGCAGCGCGAAGCCGCCATCGCCCAAGGCGTTTCGACCCGGCCGTCGCCGCTCGGCTGAGCCGCGAGCACCAGCCGCGCTATCCTGCCGCCATGCAAGCCCTGTTCCATCTCGCCTACCACGTCACCGACCTGGACGCGGCGCGCCGCTTCTACGGCGGCGTGCTCGGCTGCCGCGAAGGCCGCAGCACCGACACCTGGGTCGATTTCGACTTCTTCGGCCACCAGCTTTCGCTGCACCTGGGCCAGCCGTTCCAGACCACCGACACCGGCAAGGTCGGCGATCACTGGGTGCCGATGCCGCACCTGGGCCTGATCCTGCAGCGCGCCGACTGGGATGCGATGGCCGAGCGGCTGCGCAAGGCGGGCACCGAATTCGTCATCGAGCCGCAGCTGCGCTTTGCCGGCCAGCCGGGCGAGCAGTGGACCATGTTCTTCCGCGACCCGTTCGGCAACCCGATCGAGGTCAAGGGCTTCGACGATCTGGCAGCCGTGTACGACGCCTGATACCGATTGGCGCGCGGCAGCATAGGAACCCGTCCGCGCTGAGCCGTTCGGCAAGCTGGCGACAGGCTTTGTAGAAGTGCAGGCGTCTGGCAGAGCTTCGACGTGCTCACCCCGAACGGTTCCATGTTCTCGAACGCGACTCCGCGTGATCCTGCGCGAGGTGCCGATCGCCTTCACGCTGCTGCCGGTTTTCGTGTTCCTGGGTGACGGCTTTCTGCGCGTGATGAACCTGTCGCCGCTGTCGCTGCAGATGGCCGGCAGTGTGGTGCTGTTGCTGATCGCGTAGCGCATGGTGTTTCCGCCGCCATGCAGCGCGCTCAGCGCGCCGGCCGCGCCCGGAACACCAGCACCAGCGCCGCCAGCGCCCAGCCCACACCGGCCACCGACACGCGGGCGCGCAGCAGGCTGTCGAGCACCACCAGCACCAGGCCGGCCAGCGCCACCGCCAGCCCAAGCCAGCGCAGGGCAGGCGCGCGCCGCTCCTGGATCAGGAGCGTGGCGATGGGCTGCACGCCCAGGATGGTAGCCAGCGCGCCGGGCGTCAGCCCCTGGTCGAGCGCCAGGAAGTAGGCGCACGAGTAGCCGCCGACCAGCAGCAGCCCGGTGGCGGCCACCTGCGCGCGCATGCCGGGCGCCGGCAGCCACGCGCGCCCGCGCCAGCCGAGCAGTCCGAGAAACACCAGCGCCACGCCGAAGCGCAGCGCCAGCAGCACGAAGGGCGAGGCGTAATCGAGCCCCCAGCGGGAGAAGATGGCGCCGCTGCTCCACAGCAGCACGAACAGCGCCGTCGGCCATACGTTCATGGGAATAACCTGAGATAAGTGCGTTGCCTTCTGGACGGTGCGCGCGGCCGCGCACCGCAGGCGCCGGTCGCGGCGCCAGCCCGTGACAAGGTCAGGCGACGGGCGTCAGCCGGTCGCCCGTGCGCCCGGCGGAGGGGCGGCCACGGAGGGCGGGCTCAGGTGATGGAACGACATGCCGCGCATCATAAGAGCGGAGCGCGCGACGCCACCGCCTCGATGACCCCTGGCGACGCTGCCATGCCGGCCGCGCACTACCATGGCCGTTCACCCCGCACCGGAGACAAGCCATGGACGATCACATCTACAAGCACCTTCACCTCACCGGCTCGTCGACCGAGAGCATCGAGCGGGCCGTGCAAGCCGCGCTCGCCAAGGCGCACGAGTCGGTGCGCAACATCAACTGGTTCAAGGTGGTCGAGACGCGCGGCCACGTGGTGGACGGCCAGGTCGGCCACTGGCAGGTGACGATCGAGGTCGGATTCAGGCTCGACTGAGTCGGCGCCAGCCCGGGCAGCTATCCTTTGCATAGCTGCGCATGCGCGATGAAAGGACGCTGGACCCCGAACTCGGTCACTTGCTGCTCGATGGCGCCGAACAGCGATTCGCCGCCGCGGCCCTTCATCTCGATGCGCACGCTGTCGCCGAAGCGCATGTATCCGGTCTTGGGCGCGCCGTCCTGCAGTGTTTCCATGGCGCGCTTTTCGGCGATGCACGCGTAGCCCTTGGGCCATTCGCGCCGGCCATGCTTCTCCACACCGGCGTTGCTGACGGTGCCGCTGCCGATGATGCTGCCGGCGCGCAGGCGGCGCGTGCGGGCGGCGTGGGCGATCAGCTGGCCGAAGTGGAAGTGCATCTCGGGACCGGCCTCGCACAGGCCGACCTTGCGGCCGTTCCAGCTCACCTGCAGGCTCAGGTGCACGCGGCCGCCCTGCCAGGCGTCGCCAAGTTCATCGGGCGTGACGGCCACCGGGCCGAAGGCGGTCGATGGCTTGCTGTGGAAGAAGCCGAAGCCCTTGGCCAGCTCATCGGGCACCAGGCCGCGCAGGCTGACGTCGTTGGCCAGCATCAGCAAGCGCACGGCATCCAGCCCCTGCTCCGGCGTGGCCGCCATCGGCACATCGCCGGTGATCACCGCCAGCTCGGCCTCGAAGTCGATGCCGAAATCCTCGCTGGCGACGCGGATGTCGTCCTGCGGCCCCAGGAAGTCGTCGCTGCCGCCCTGGTACATCAGCGGATCGGTCAACAGGCTTTCGGGCATTTCGGCGCCGCGCGCGGTGCGCAGCAGCTCGACATGATTGAGGTAGGCCGAGCCATCGGCCCACTGGTAGGCACGCGGCAGCGGCGCCATGCACTGGGCCGGCTCGAACGCGAATGCGTGCCGCGCCTTGCCGCTGTTGAGCGCGTCGTACAGGTCCTGCAGCTGCGGCGAGATGAAGTTCCAGTCGTCCAGCGCCTGCTGCAGGCGGCTGGCGATGCCGGTCGCGTAGTGCGCCGTCGTCAGGTCGCGCGAGACGACCAGCAATTGCCCGTCGCGCGAGCCGTCCTTGTAGCTTGCCAGTTTCATCGATGCTGCCCGGCGACGCTCGGATGGGCCGGGTGCGGGCGATTCTAGGCGCAAGGCATCGGCTTTCCCTGACAGCTCATCAGGGACAACGCGTACACCTTGAATAGCTGTGCTGCGTTCTTATCTATGAGGTGTAGGCAATTTCGCCTGCATGTACCGTCCTGAAGAGGTTCGACGCATTGATGAACACGCTCTACCACTCCGACAGCTTCGCGGTCGTGCATCTGTTGCCGGATCCGCCTGCGGGCACCGACACCACGGAGGGCAAGCCGGTGCTGGCACGCCACGGTTTCGAGATCGTGGACAAGCGCTCCGGCAAGGAGGTCTACCTCGATGGTTTGTGGGCCGAACTGTTCCAGCAGCGCATTGCCGCCTGGCAGGAGAACACGCCGACGCAGGAAGAAGTCGAGAACACGCTGGAAGGCTACGCTGAACTGGCGCAGAACCCGGTCGTCGTGCACTGACACGGCCTTTCCGATCACCTTGACAGCCAAGGCCCGCGCATCGCGTCGGGCCTTTGTTTTCTCCGGCACGTGAAACCTGCGGCCCAGGCACCTTGCGCCAGCGGCGCCGAGAGTGCCGCAGCGCTTCAGCCTCGATCCGGCAGCGCGGTCTGACGCGGCGCCACCCAGCGCCGGTACAGGGGCTCCGCCAGCAGCAGCACCGCCACCAGCCGGCACACCTGGAACGCCGTCACCACCGGCACGCCGAGTTGCAGCACCTTGGCGGTGATCGTCATCTCGGCGATGCCGCCGGGCGCGGTGGCCAGCATCAGCGTCACCGGATGCAGGCCGGTGCCCCACGCCAGCGCCAGGACAAACAGCGCGCAGGCGCCGATCATGCCCACGGTGCCGAGCGCCGCCGCCAGCAGCCAGCGCGGCGCCGCATGCATGAACTGGCGCGTGAAGCGTACGCCCAGGCTGACGCCGATCACCAGTTGCGCCGCGTTGATCAGCGCCGTCGGCACCACGGACAAGTGCACGCCGGCCATGGTCAGACCCATCGCCGCCAGCAGCGCGCCGATGAACCACGGGTTGGCGCGGCCGGTCAGCCGCATCAGCGCCGCCCCCGCGCCAGTGGCCAGCACCAGCCACAGCAGGCCCGGCCACTCGGCCACGCGCGGGCCGGGCGGCATCATGTCGAGCGCCTCGAGCTGCCAGTGCTGGCGCGCCCACTGCATGGCGAACGGCACGCTCAGCACCACCACCGCGATGCGCACGCTGTGGGCGGCCGCCACCAGGTCGGTGCGGCCGCCGCAGCGCTCGGCCAGCAGCGTCATCTCCGAGGCGCCGCCGACGGCGCCGGAGAAGTGGGTCGTCGCCCGCAGTTCCGCCATCGACAGGCCCTGCCGGCCCGGCACCAGGGCGTGCCGCATCCAGGCGCCGAAGCCGACGCCCAGCAGCAGCGCCCACGCGACGCCGAGCAGCGCCGCCCACCACAGGCCCAGCACCAGCGTCGTCACCTCGGGCGTGAAGTACAGGCCCAGCGCGCCGCCGATGGTCCATTGCCCGGCGTTGCGCAGCTCGTTGGCGCTGTGCGTCGGCGCCCCCGCCATGGTGGCGAACGCGGTCGCCAGCAGCGGACCGATCATCCAGGGGATCGGCGTGTTCAGCGCCACGCACAGCAGCGCCGCGACCCACGCCAGCAGCAGGGTGAACAGGGTGCGCAGAAGCTGGCGCATGAGGGCAGGAGAAAACTGCGGCATGGCGGGTGCGATCACGCTTAGCGCTTAGTATGGCGCGATGCGTCCATCGCTCATTCACACGTTGCCGCTGCTCGCGGCTTGGCTGCTCGGCGCCTGCGCGACGCCGGCAACGCCGCTGGGCGCGCCGGAGCAGGCGCGGCTGCAGGCCCTGCTGCCGACCGAGGTGCTGCTGCTGGGCGAGCAGCACGACGCGCCGACCCACCAGCAATTGCAGCGCCAGACGGTCGAATGGCTGGCGGCGCGCGAAAGCTTGGCGGCACTGGCGCTGGAGATGGCCGAGCGCGGCCACAGCACCGCCGGCCTGCCGACCGACGCCAGCGAAGCCCAGGTGCGCGCCGCCCTGGCCTGGCGCCAGCCCGGCGGCTGGCCCTGGGCCAGCTACGGCCCGGTGGTGATGGCCGCGGTGCGCGCCGGCGTGCCGGTGCTGGGCGCCAACCTCCCGAACGCGCGCCAGCGCGAGGTGATGCGCGACGCCACGCTCGACGCGCGCCTGCCACCACCCGCGCTGGCCGAACAGCAGCAGCGCATCCGCGACGGCCATTGCAACGCGCTGCCCGAGTCGCAGATCCTGCCGATGACGCGGGTGCAGATCGCACGCGACATCAGCATGGCCGAAACCGTCAGCGCGGCGCGCCAGCCCGGACGCACGGTGCTGCTGGTGGCCGGCAACGGCCATGTGCACCGCGCACTGGGTGTGCCGGCGCAGTTGCCGGCGGAAGTATCGTACAAGGTGCTGTCAGCGCGCTCGGAGCCGCATGCCGGCGACAGCGCGGCGCCGGACGCGGAGGCCGGCGGCGCCGACCTGGTCTGGGCGACGCCGGCGCTGCCGCCGCGCGACTACTGCGCCGAGTTCCGACGCGCCGCGCCAGCGGCAGCGCGGCCGGCTCAGTGACGACGCGGGTTCCTGGGGTAGCGGTCGGTGCGATCCGGCACGCCATCACGGTCGCGGTCGGTGCGGTAGCGCGGGCGATTGTCATGGCGACCTCCGCGGTAACTGTCGTCGTCGCGCCAGTGGCGTGAACGGCTCGATGCCGGCAGCGGCCGCGCGTCCCAGCGCGGCGGTTGGTAGAGCCAGCGACTGCCTTGCGCGCGCCACGCGGCCGGCACGTAGACATGGCCCGGCCGCGCCTGCACCCAGTGACCGCGGCGCCAGATGTAGTTGCCGTGCCGCCATTCGTAGTGCCCCGCTGCCCACACGTAACCGGGCCGCGCCGCGGGCACCACCTCGTAGCGCGGCGGCGGCGGTGGCGTGCCGATCTGCACCGAGATGATGGCCTGCGCCCGCGCCGTCGTGGGCAGCGCGGCACCGGCCAGGCCAATCACGGCCACGCTGGCGGCCAGCACCAGGGATTTGATCGAGATGGCTTTCATGACTCGCTTCCTTCATGGTCGATGGACAACGAACCCATGGTCGACTGTGCGTGTCAAGCACCTGCAAAGCGACGGAAAAGTAATGCGGTCGCGTGGTATCCAGGTGGGCGACACGCCATCGCCAGGCCGCGGCGAAGGCCCGCAGCGCCAGCCGAGTGGCTTCATCCGGCGATCAGGCCGGGTCTACCAACAAGCGCCTGAGCACCTTGCCCGAGCCCGTGGCCGGCAAGGCATCGATGAAGACCACGTGGCGCGGCGCCTTGTAGGTCGCCATGTTCTCCCGGCTCCAGGCGATCAGCTCGTCGGCCGACACGGCGGCACCCGGCTGCTTGACGATGAAGGCCTTGACCACCTCGCCCTTCTCGGGATCCGGCTCGGCCCGCACCGCCGCCTGCGCCACGGCAGGGTGCCGGATCAGGATGCTTTCCACCTCCTCCGGGAACACGCTGTAGCCCGAGACCTTGATCATCTCCTTGGTGCGGCCGATGAAAGTCAGGTAGCCGTCCTCGTCCATTCGGCCCTGGTCGCCGGTCCAGACCCAGCCGTCCTTCAGCGTCGTCGCCGTGGCCTCCGGCTTGTTCCAGTAGCCCTTGAAGTTGCCGGGCGACATCAGCGTGATCTCGCCCACCGCGCCGACTGGCTGCTCGGCGCCAGTCTCCGGATCGACGATGCGGATCGTGACCCCCGGCATCGCTCGGCCGTGCGTGCCCCAGCGGATCGCGTCCGGCGGCATGCCGGTGTCCATGGTGTGCGTTTCGCTCAGGCCATAGGCGGCCTCGTAGCTGATGCATGGGCCGCGCGTGAAGTCCTGCCACTGCCGCGCCAGCGCTTCGGTGAAGGTGATACCGAAGCTGGTGACCGGGTTGCGCCGCAGGCTGCGCAGCTCGAAGCGCTGGCCATCCGCCACCTGCATGCAGGCGACGTTCATCGGGGCAATCGAATACCAGTGCGTGACCCGGTAGGCCTGAATGGCCTGCAGCACCGCCAGCGGATCGAAGCGCAGCAGCAGCACCTGCGTGGCGCCCGCGAGGATCGGCACGTTGACCCCCATCAGCATGCCGGCGATGTGGTAGAGCGGCGCCACTGACAGCGCCACGTCCTGCGCGCCAACCTCGTTCGCCTGCATCGTCACGCGAGCCTTGAACAGCGCATTGCCGTAGCTCAGCATGGCGCCCTTGGGCAGGCCGGTGGTGCCGCTGGTGTAGGTCATCAGCGCCACGTCGTCGAGCGAAACGCGCGTCGGCGCCGGGCGTCGGCCCGCCTGTGCGCCCTGCCTGGCGATCTGCAGCATGTCGCCGCAGTCCTCGGGCAGCGGCGCGGTCGCACCGCGCAGCTCGGCGGGCAGCTCGATGCCGGGCCGATCCGGCAGCAGATCGCCATAGCGCAGCGCCAGCACGTGTTCCAGCCGGGTCTGCGCGCGCACCTGCTCGACGATGGGCAGCAAGCCGTCGGCGGCGATGATCACGCGCGCGCCCAGGTCGTCCAACTGGTACTGCAGCTCGTGCGCCTTGTTCAGCGGCCCGCAGGGGCAGACGATGGCGCCGATCTTCTGGATCGCGTAATGCGCCAGGATGTACTGCGGACAGTTGTTCATGAACAACGCCACCGGCGCGCCCTTGCCGACGCCGATGGCCTGCAGGTACGCGCCCAGCGCATCGCTCCAGTCATCCAGTTCACGCCAATTGATGGCGCGGCCGTACCAGACGATGGCCGCATCATCGGGACGCTCGCGCGCATGGCGGCGCAGGTGTTCGTGCAAGGGCTGTCCGGTGCGGCTGGGCATGGTGACTCCTGGGTTTGGCGCGCGGATCAATATAGCGAGCCCGGCGCCCGCCCGCGTCCACCCGGCATCGCCTGCGCGACAGCGCCGGTGGCGCGCTGCGACAATCGCGCCCGATGCAAGACACCACCTATATCCTGACCCTGTCCTGCCCGGACCAGCGCGGCATCGTGCACGCCGTGTCGGGCTTTCTGCTGGAGCGCAGCGGCAACATCGAGGAAGCGGCGCAGTACAACGACGCCGACACCGGCCTGTTCTTCATGCGCGTGCGCTTCGCCTGCCCGGAGCCGCTTGCCGAGGCGCTGCGCGGGCAGATCGGCGCGCTGGCCGAACGCTTCGGCATGCGCTGGCAGCTGCACGAAGCGGCGCAACCAGTGCGCACCGTGATCTTCGTCAGCCGCGAAGGCCACTGCCTGAACGACCTGCTGTTCCGCTGGAAGTCGGGCCTGCTGCCGCTCGACATCCGCGCCATCGTCAGCAACCACCGCGACTTCTACCAGCTCGCGGCCAGCTACAACGTGCCGTTCCACCACATCGCGGTGAGCAAGGCGAACAAGGCGCTGGCCGAGGCGCGGCAACTCGAGGTCATCGATGGCGAAGGCGCCGAGCTGGTGGTGCTGGCACGCTACATGCAGGTGCTGTCGGACGCCATGTGCCAGCGCCTGGCCGGGCGCGCCATCAACATCCACCACAGCTTCCTGCCCAGCTTCAAGGGCGCCAAGCCCTACTACCAGGCGCACGACCGCGGCGTGAAGCTGATCGGCGCCACCGCGCACTACGTGACGGCCGACCTGGACGAGGGCCCGATCATCGAGCAGGACGTGGCGCGCGTGGACCACAGCCTGACCGTCGACGACCTGACCGCGATCGGGCGCGACACCGAAAGCCAGGTGCTGGCGCGCGCGGTGCAGTGGCACAGCGAGCACCGTGTGCTGCTGAACGGGCAGCGTACGGTGGTGTTCAGGTAACTATCCCCCCTGAGTCGGCCTGCGGCCGCCTTCCCCCCAGGGGGCAACGCTGGCGGCCGGGGGAACCCCGGCCACGGCGTTCTGGCATGGCCTGCTCCGCGGCCCTCTTGGCGGGCTGGCTGACGCAGTCCGCCCACCGATTCAGACAGCTTTGTAGGAGGCCGGCCGTGCGCCAAAGATTGCCGTGCCCACCCGCACTATGGTCGAGCCGGCGGCGATCGCCGCCTCGAGGTCGGCGCTCATGCCCATCGACAGCGTGTCCAGCCCCAGGCCGTGCGCGTTCAGCTGATCGAACAAGGCCTTGGTGCGGGCATGGACGGCGCGCGCCGATTCGAAATCGGGGCTGGGCTCGGGAATCGTCATCAGGCCGCGCACACGCAGGCGTGGCAGCACGGCAACCGCCTGCGCCAGCGCCAGCGCGTCTGCCGGCGCCACACCCGACTTGGTAGCGCCGCCGTCGATGTTGACCTGGATGCAGACGTTCAGCGGCGCCAGCGCATCCGGCCGCTGGGCCGACAGGCGCTCGGCGATCTTCAGCCGGTCCAGCGTGTGCACCCAGTCGAACTGCTCGGCCACCGGCCGCGTCTTGTTGCTCTGGATCGGGCCGATGCAGTGCCACTCGAGCGGCAGATCGCGCAGGGCGCCGAGCTTGTCGCCCGCCTCCTGGATGTAGTTCTCGCCGAAGGCGCGCTGGCCAGCGGCATGCGCCGCCCGCACCGCGTCGGCGCCGAAGGTCTTGGATACCGCCAGCAGGGCGACCCCGGCCTCGTCCCGTCCGGCGGCGCGGCAGGCCGCTGCGATGCGGGCGCGGACTTCCTGGAGATTGCTGGCGATGGTCGTCATAATGGCTGCAGCGTATCAAAGTGAAAATGAAGTTTCATCCGATGAAGCTTCACAAGAACAAGCTCGCATCGCACATCAGGGAAGGCGGATCGTGGACATCACCCAGCTGCTGGCTTTCAGCGTCAAGAACCAGGCCTCGGACCTGCACCTGTCGGCCGGCCTGCCGCCGATGATCCGCGTGCACGGCGACGTGCGCCGGCTCAACGTCGAACCGCTCGACCACAAGCAGGTGTTCGGCATGCTCTACGACATCATGAGCGATGCCCAGCGCAAGGCCTACGAGGAGCATCTGGAGGTCGACTTTTCCTTCGAGGTGGAAGGCCTGGCGCGCTTTCGCGTCAACGCCTTCAACCAGGCGCGCGGCGCGGCTGGCGCGCTGCGCACCATTCCAAGCCGCATTCTGACGCTCGATGAACTGGGCACGCCGAAGATTTTCGCCGACCTGGCGCTCAAGCCGCGCGGGCTGGTGCTGGTGACCGGACCCGCCGGCTCGGGCAAGTCGACCACGCTGGCGGCCATGCTGAACCACCTGAACGAATCGCGCCATGCGCACGTGATCACGGTCGAGGACCCGATCGAGTTCGTGCACGAGTCGAAGAAGTGCCTGATCAACCAGCGCGAGGTCGGCGCCCACACGCTCAGCTTCGCCAACGCCCTGCGCTCGGGCCTGCGCGAGGACCCGGACGCGGTGCAGGTCGGCGAGATGCGCGACCTGGAGACGATCCGCCTGGCACTGACCGCCGCCGAGACCGGCCACCTGGTGTTCAGCACCCTGCACACCTCGTCGGCAGCCAAGACCATCGACCGCATCATCGACGTCTTCCCGGCCGAGGAAAAGGAGATGGTGCGCGCCATGCTGTCGGAGTCGCTGGTGGCGGTGATCTCGCAGACCCTGTGCAAGCGCAAGGACGGCAGCGGCCGCGTGGCGGCGCACGAGATCATGATCGGCACCCCGGCGATCCGCAACCTGATCCGCGAAGGCAAGGTGGCGCAGATGTACTCGACCATGCAGACCGGCCACAGCTTCGGTATGCAGACGCTGGACCAGTGCCTCACCGACCTGGTGCGGCGCAACGTGATCAGCGCGGCCGAGGCGCGCATCCGCGCCAAGATCCCCGAGAACTTTCCTGACTGACAACCCCTGCTTGCGGGCACCCCGGCCCGCGGAGTGCACACGCCATGGAACAAGACCAGGCCAGCCAGTTCATCACCGATCTGCTGCAGCTGCTGCTGGCGCGCAAGGGCAGCGATCTGTTCATCACCGCCGGCTTTCCGCCGGCGATCAAGGTCGACGGCATCATCCACAAGGCGTCGGCGCAGAACCTGAGCGCCGCGCACACGCTGACCCTGGTACGCGCCGTCATGAACGACCGCCAGGCGACCGAGTTCGAGCGCAGCAAGGAATGCAACTTCGCCATCGCGCCGGCCGGCATCGGGCGCTTCCGCTGCAACGCCTTCGTGCAGCAGGGCCAGGTCGGCATGGTGCTGCGGGTGATTCCGCAGCAGCTGCCGACCATCGACGGCCTCGGCATGCCGCAGATCCTGAAGGAGATCGCCATGTCCAAGCGCGGGCTGGCGATCCTGGTCGGCGCCACCGGCTCGGGCAAGTCGACCACGCTGGCGGCGATGATCGACTGGCGCAACCAGCACACGCAGGGCCACATCGTCACGGTGGAGGATCCGATCGAGTTCGTGCATGCGCACAAGAACTGCATCGTCACGCAGCGCGAGATCGGCATCGACACCGACGGCTGGGAAGTGGCGCTGAAGAACTCGCTGCGTCAGGCGCCCGACGTGATCCTGATGGGCGAGATCCGCGACCGCGAGACCATGGAGCACGCGGTCGCCTTCGCCGAGACCGGCCACCTGTGCCTGGCCACGCTGCACGCCAGCAACGCCAACCAGGCGCTCGACCGCATCATCAACTTCTTCCCCGAGGAGCGGCGCCAGCAGCTGCTGATGGACCTGTCGCTGAACCTGCGTGCGCTGGTCTCGCAGCGGCTCATCATGCGCCAGGACGGCAAGGGCCGCACCGCCGTGGTCGAGATCATGCTGAACTCGCCGCTGATCAGCGACCTGATCTTCAAGGGCGATGTCACCGAGATCCGCGAGATCATGAAGAAGAGCGGCGAACTCGGCATGCGCACCTTCGACCAGTCGCTGTTCGAGGCCTTCGAGGCCGGCCTGATCAGCTACCAGGACGCGCTGCGCAACGCCGATTCGGCCAACGACCTGCGCCTGCGCATCAAGCTCAGCAGCGAGCGCGCCAAGTCGCCCGACCTGGCGGCCGGCACCGAGCATCTGGAGATCATGTGAGCCCGGTGCACGGCCTAGAATCCGCCGCATGAACACCCAGATCGGCACCAAGGCCTACGAAACCACCCCGCCGCGCCGCGTCGCCTTCCTCGGCCTCGGCGTCATGGGCTACCCGATGGCCGGCCATCTGGCGCTGGCCGGGCACGAGCTGACGGCCTACAACCGCAACGCAGCCAAGGCCGATGCCCTGGTGGCGCAACTGGGCGGCCAGGCCAGGGTTGCGCGCGCCGACACGCCGGCGCAGGCGGCCGCCCGGGCCGACATCGTGTTCTGCTGCGTCGGCAACGACGACGACCTGCGCTCGGTGGTGCTGGGCGAGACCGGCGCCCTGGCCGGCATGAAGCCGGGCGCCGTCTTCGTCGACCACACCACGGCCTCGGCCAACGTGGCGCGCGAGCTCGACGCGGCGGCGCGCGCCAGGGGGCTGCATTTCGTCGACGCGCCGGTTTCCGGCGGCCAGGCCGGCGCGCAGAACGGCCAGCTGACGGTGATGTGCGGCGGCGAGCAGGCCGCCTTCGACACCATCCGGCCGGTGGCGATGGCGTTCGCGCGCGCCGTCACCCTGCTCGGCCCCAGCGGCGCCGGGCAGCTGACCAAGATGGTCAACCAGATCTCGATCGCCGGGCTGATCCAGGGCCTGTCGGAGGCGATCGCCTTCGGCCAGCGCGCCGGGCTCGACATGAACCAGGTGCTCGACGTCATCAGCAAGGGTGCGGCGCAGAGCTGGCAGCTGGACAACCGCGGCCCGACCATGGTGCAGGACCGGTTCGACTTCGGCTTCGCCGTCGACTGGATGCGCAAGGACCTCGGCCTGTGCCTGGACGAGGCCAAGCGCAACGGCGCCCGCCTGCCGGTGACCGCGCTGGTGGATCAGTTTTACGCCGATGTGCAGCAGCTCGGCGGCAGCCGCTGGGACACCTCCAGCCTGATCAAGCGCCTGAAATAGGCCCGGCGGCATCCGCCGCGCGGGCAAACGCCGCCGTTATTTCACCGGCGGCAGTTGCTGCACCTGCACCGGCTGACGCGCCGGTTCGATCACCGGCTGCGTCACCGGATGCGTCACGGCGCCGATCGGCTCGGGGTCCGTGGCGGGCGCCTGCGGGGCGGCACTACCGGCCGGATCACGTGGCGTCACCGACTGGTCGCTGATGTAGTCGATCACGCGCACCACGCGCCGCACGCCGGGGGTGGTGCGCGCCGCTTCGGTCGTCAGTTCGGTCTCGCTGCGCGTCAGGCGCCCCATCAGGTACACGGTGCCGCGCTCGCTGACGACCTTGATGCTGTTGGCCGGCACGCCGTTGGTGCTCAGCAGCTTGCTCTTGACACGGCCGGTCAGGATGGTGTCATCCGACTGCTGGTTCATGCTGGCGACTGGCATCACCGCCAACTCGTTGACCACGCCCGCCACCTCGGGCACCGCGGCCACCGCCGCCTGCACCTTGCGGCGCTCGTCCTCGCCCGGCACCTCGCCGGTCAGCAGCACCTTGCGGTAGTAGCTGACCACGTTCACGCGGCCGCGCTCGCCGACCAGTTCGTTGGCCCGATTGGTGGCGCGCACCTCGATCGCCTGGTCGGCCACCCGGGTCTGCGCGCTACGGCGCTCGACCGTGGCCAGCGTGCCGACTGCGGCCGCGCCGCCGATCACCGCCGCCGCGCAGCCGGCCAGGCCGCCTGCCACCAGCACCATCGCCAAACCGGCACCCATCAGCCGGGTTGCACCTGAATTCATGCAGGAATCTCCTCATCGCCAAGCAGTTGCTGATCGAGCCCGTCGCACAGGCAGTGCAGCACCAGCTGGTGCGCCTCGTGGATGCGCGGCGTGCGCTCGTGCGGCACGCTGACGTGCACGTCGGTCTCGCGCAGCAGCCGGCCCAGCTCGCCGCCGCCGCGGCCGGTGAGCGCGATCACGCTCATCTCGCGCTCGTGGGCAGCCTGCGCGGCGCGCACCAGGTTGGCGGCATTGCCGTCCGGCGACACGATCAGCAGCACGTCGCCGGCGCTGCCGAGTGCGCGCACCTGGGCCGCGAAAGCATCGGCGTAGTCACCACGCCGCGCCAGCGCGGTCAGCGTCGCGCCGTCGGAGCCCAGCGCCAGCGCCGGCAACTCGGGCCGCTGGCGCTCGAATCCGCCCACCATCAGCGCCGCCAGGTACTGCGCCAGCGCAGCCGAGACGCCGTTGCCGCACACCAGCAGCTTGCCGCCGTCGGTGACGCAGGCCAGCAGCGCCTGCACCGCATCGGCGATCGGCCGTGCTGACGCCTGCGCCCACTGGTACTGCAGGTCGGCGCTGTCGATGAAGTGGCGCTGGATCCGTTGCTCGAGCATCGGCGCCGATCATAACGCCGGAACTGCAGCACGGTGCAAATTTAGGAGCAGACCGCCACGCTGGCCGGACAGGCCACGGCAACGGCGTTCCGATCACCGGCGCGGCCGCTCAGCCGGCGTCGAAGGCCGCCTTGAGCCACTCGATGCGCTCGCCGTCGATCGCCACCACATCGAAGCGGCACGGCGGCGGGCTGCGGTGGCGCAGCAGGTAGTGCCGCGCCGCCAGCACGATGCGGCCCTGCTTGATCGCACCGATGCTGGCGGCGGCACCGCCGCGCGAAGCGTCGATGCGCGCCCGCACCTCGACGAACACCAGGGTGCCATCGGGCTCGCGCAGGATCAGGTCGATCTCGCCACCGCCGCGGCCGGGCGTCCGATAATTGCGCTCGACCAGGCGCAGGCCCTGGGCCCGCAAATGCGCCAGGGCCGCCTGCTCGGCCGCGCTGCCGCGCGTGCGCGTGTTGCCGCCGCCCAGCCAGCCGGGCATCAGTGCCACGGCGAATCCGAAAGAGCCCGCATGACCACCTCCCCGCCCGTCGGCAAATCCCGCTTCCATGCCGCGCTCGAAGCCGCGCGCCTGGCCGCCGGGCCGCAGCATTATCCGGCCGGCGCGCTGTACGTGGTGGCGACGCCGATCGGCAACCTGGCCGACATCACGCTGCGCGCGCTGCACGTGCTGGCGCTGGTGGATGCGATCGCCTGCGAGGACACCCGCCACACGCAACAATTGCTGCGCGCCTACGAGATCGACGCCGGGGCCTTGATTGCACTGCATGAGCACAACGAGGCCGAAGCCGCGCAGGCCGTCATCGCGCGCCTGCAGGCCGGCCAGCGCGTGGCCTACGTCAGCGATGCCGGCACGCCGGCGGTCAGCGATCCGGGCGCGCGCCTGGCCGCTGCCTGCGCCGCCGCCGGCCTGCGCGTGGTGCCGCTGCCGGGCGCCAGCAGCGTGACGACGGCACTCAGCGCCGCCGGCCTGGCGGGCGACGGCCAGTTCGTGTTCACCGGCTTCCTGCCGGCCAAGGCGAGCGAACGGGCCGCTGCCGTGCAGGCGCTGGGTGCCGAGCCGCGCGCCCAGGTGCTGCTGGAAGCACCGCACCGCATCGGTGCGCTGGCGCAAGACCTGGCCACGCTGGGCGCCCGCGCCATCACCGTGGCGCGCGAACTGAGCAAGCAGTTCGAGCAGATCGTTACCATGACCTGTGCCGAACTGCCCGCCTGGCTGGCGACCGACGCGCAGCGCCAGCGCGGCGAGTTCGTGCTGGTGCTGCACCCCGACACCGGCGCCGCGCCGGCGGATGACGGCGAAAAGCTGCTGCGTCTGCTGCTGGCCGAGCTGCCGCTGAAGACTGCCGTCAGGCTGGCGGCCGAGATCAGCGGCCAGCCGCGCAACGCGCTGTACCAGCGTGCCCTGGCCTCGCGTGAGACACCCGCCGCCTGACTGCGGCAGCGCGCTCCGGTCCGCTCAGCGGCTGGCTTGCGGCCCCGGCGTGCGCGCCACGTTCATCAGCCAGCAGACCATGGCAAAGTAGCCGATCAGGCTGAGCAGCTCGACCAGCGTCGCCTCGCCCCATTCGGCACGTGCACTGGCTCAGGTCTCATCGCCAAGCCGGTGCTGACCAATGATTTCGCGCGCCACCTGTTGCGCCAGCACCAGCGCGCCGGACGTGCCGTCCGGCAGCGGCCGATGCGCCTCGAGGGCATCGAGCGCCGCCACCGGCACGCCGGCCGCCGCGGCCAGCGGTCGGTGCATGTCCCACTCGAACACGTTGGAAAGATCGCGCGCCACCACGCAGATCGTCCACTCGCGCAACGCCGGTTCCAGCGTGCCCTGGTAGCGCAGCGTTTCCCCGACCTTGCCGACCGCACGCAGCAGCGACGGGCGATGCAGCAAGGGCCGGAACGGCCCATAGACGCCGCCGCGCGGTCCCTCAATGAGTTCCTGGGCCGCCTGTTGCTGATCCGGGCTCAGGCTTGCCGGCGGGCCGATGCGCTCAGGCAGGCCGCGCTCGGGGAACGCCACGGCGGGATGATCGGAATGTGTCGATGCCATGTTTTCACTCCACTTGTCTTTCAGCCGCTGGCGCCGCGCGCCACAGCCACCACGCGGTCAGCAACAGCAGCTGGGTGGCGACCAGATGACTCCAGGCCAGCGCGTCGAGCCCGCCGTGCAGGCCGGTACCCAGCGCACGCACCAGCAGCGGCCCGAGGATCTGACCGGCAGCGAAGGCGGCGGTCATGCGCGCCAGCAGCGGCGTCGGGTTGTCCGGTGCGGCCTCGCGCGCCAGCTGCAGGCCGGCCATGGTCGCGACCATGAAGGTGCCGCCGACCAGCACGGCGGAGCCGGCCAGCGACCACAGCGAGGGGCTGATCAGCGGCAGCGCGGTGCCCAGCGCCATCGCGGCGTGCGCCACCGCCCAGATGCGCAGCCGCTGCCAGCCACCCAGCCAGCGCGCGGCGGCGGCCACCGAGCCGGCCGCCGCCAGGCCGAACAGCGGCCAGGTCAGCCCGAACACCAGCGGGTCGGCCACCTGCTGGCGCGCCATCATCGGCAGGAAGGTGGCCGGCACGATGTAGCCCAGCCCCATGATGCCGTAGCACATCACCAGGCCCAGGTGGCCGGTGGCCGCACGTGCCGGCCCGACGGCGGCGCGTGCCGCCACCGGCGGCGGCAGCGGCACGCTGGCCGTGCGGCGCCGCACGAACACCGCGCCGACCAGGGCCAGCGCGCCCAGCTCCAGCCACAGCCAGTCGGCCGGCTGCTGCCCGCCGAGCCAGGTCATCACGCCGGCCAGCGCTATGCCCAGGCCGACGCCGGTGTAAATCCAGGCGCCCAGCTTCGGCGCCTGGCGGCGCGCCAGCTCGGCCAGGCACCAGCTGCTGGCGCACACCAGTGCCCAGGCGCTGAACACGCCGGCCAGCGCCCGCAGCGCCACGCCGCCGACATGGGCGACACGCGGCTCCAGGAAGCCCAGCAGGGCGATCGCCAGCGTCGTCAGCCCGACGCCGACCAGCGCCAGGTTGAGACCGCGCCGCGGGTCGGCCGAGAAGCGCGCCGCCGTCATGGCGCCGACCAGGTAGCCGGCGTAGTTGGCCGCCGCCCATTCAGCGCCACCGATGGCGCTCAGGCTGCCGTCGCGCTGCATCAGGGGCAAGAGCGGCGTGAAGGCGAAACGGCCGATGCCCATGGCCATGGCGAGCGCCACGATGCCGGCCGCGACGATCGACCCATGCGGGCGCGCCGCGGAAACAGATTCATGAAGTACCGCCATGGGTCCGCATTGGATCGCAATTGCGTTGTTTTGACTACTGAATTATCTTGAACTAATATTCTCAATATGAGAATGATGGATCTTGACGATCTGCAGATCTTCCGCTCGGTGGTGCACGAAGGCGGCGTGACGCGCGCGGCCCGGCGCCTGCACCGGGTGCCGTCCAACGTCACCACGCGCATCAAGCAGCTCGAGGAACGGCTCGGCGTGCCGCTGTTCCAGCGCCGCGGCCGTGGCCTGGTGCTGACCGATTCCGGCCGCGTGCTGATGGGCCACGCCGAGCGGCTGCTGCAGATGGCCGACACCGCCGAACGGGAGCTGCGCAGCGGCACGGTGCGCGGCGTACTGCGGCTCGGTTCGCTGGAGAGCGCTGCCGGCGTGCGGCTGCCGCCGCTGCTTTCGGGCTTCCACGCCGAGTACCCGGAAGTGTCGATCGAGCTGCAGACCGGCACCACCCAGGCCCTGCTGGCCAAGCTGGAACGCTTCGAGATCGAGGCCGCCTTCGTGTCCGAACCGTTCGAGCCGGCGCGCCTCGCCAGCGTGCCGGCGTTCCAGGAAGAGCTGGTGCTGATCAGCGCGCGCGGCGAGCCGCGGCCTCGGCGCGCCGCCGACCTGGACGGGCGCACCCTGGTCACGTTCCCGAATGGCTGCTCCTACCGCCAGCGCCTGCTCGAATGGCTGGCGGCCGACGGCGTCACGCCGGGCAGGCTGCTCGACCTGGCCTCGTACCACGCCATCGTGGCCTGCGTGGCGGCCGGCATCGGCGTCGGCATCGTGCCAGCCGAACTGCTCGAGCAGGCGGTGATGGCGACCGAGGTCGAGCAGCACCCGCTGCCGGCGCGGCTGCGCGTCAACCGCACCCACCTGGTGTGGTCTGGCGAGCCGAGCGAGCCGCTGAAGGCATTGATCGGGATGATGCCCAGGCAAGGCGCCGCAGCGGCATCGAAGAAGACATCTGAGCGGCGGCGTCGAGCTTGACCGACGATCGCTGGTTGCTGGCACATGCGCCGTGCGAACCGGTGCCGGCACCGGGTTCAGAGCCGGTTCGCGGGGTACGCGACGCCGCCGATGCACGCCGACTCGGAACCGTCGGTGACCGGTTGCACGCTCGCTCACGAAGGGCAACGGCGGTCGACCGCAGCATGACTTTGGTCACTTCACGGCCCGGCTCAACCTGCCTACCATGCAGGCATGATTGCCCCTGCGAAAGCCGCGCCCGGCATCCTGATCGTGGACGACCACGAACTGGTACGGCTCGGCCTGTGCGCGCTGATCGCCTCGCACACCGGCAGCGGCACCGAACCGGTCGCAACGCTGGAGGCCAGCACGCTCGCCGATGCGATCCATCTGTACGCGCGGCATGCGGGCAGCATCGTCCTGGTGCTGCTGGACCTGCACCTGCCCGACACGCATGGCCTGTCGGGCCTGCGCGAGTTCCTGGCGCGTTTCCCGGCCGCTCCGATCGTCGTGCTGTCGGGTGACGCCGATCCGGCGCTGAAGCGGCAGGCGCGCGAGGCCGGGGCGCACGCGTTCCTGCCCAAGGCGGGGCAACTGACCGACGTGATCGACTACCTGGCGGCGCGCGGTCTGCTCGATCCGGCGCGTCCCGGCGCCGCAACCGTCACGGGACAAGGCACGGAATCGCACGACGCGCAGGTGGCGCGCGAGGTGCGTACCCACGACGGCGAGCGCCTGCACCTGACCCGGCGGCAGGCCGAGATGCTCGACTGGCTGCTGGCCGGACGGTCCAACCGCGAGATTGCCGAGCACGTGCACCTGGCCGAAGGCACCGTGAAGAACCATGTCTCGGCCCTGCTGCTGATGTTCGGCGTGCGCTCGCGCGCCGAACTGATCAGTCGCCTGCGCTGAGCGCGCCGACCCAGCTGCTGGCCATGACGCTCGACCACGGCTCCCGCGCCAGCACCGCGGTGGATGACCGCGTGCTGCACGCGCAGGTGAAGGCCCTGCTCGGCGGCTATCGGGGCGCCTTCGTCGCCAGCCTGCTGGCGTCGGCCGGCTATGCCGCGCTGTACGGCTGGCTGCTGCGCGATCCGCGCCTGCTCGGCTGGTTCGCGCTGCGTCTGGTGTCGCTGGCGTTCTACCGGCGCCTCACTGTGCAGGCCCCCGCGGCGGGGCCGGCAAGCCGGCAATGGCTGCGCTGGTACCTCGGCGCCTACCTGTACCACGGCATGGTCTGGGCCGCCGTGCCCTGGCTGTTCATGCCGGCCGACGCCTTCGCGCTCAACATCTTCACGGTGCTGCTGCTGGTGCTGCTGTGCGCCGGTGGTCTGCCGGCCGTGGTGCCGCGCTGGTCGGCGGTGCTGGCCTTCCTGCTGCCGATCCTGCTGAGCCTGATCGGCGCGCTGCTGTGGCGCGCCGCCGACCTGCGCTACCTGTTCCTGGCCCTGAGCGTGCTGCTGTATCTGGTGATGGCGCTGCGCATCGCGCGCCAGCACCATCGGCTGCTGACCGAGTCACTGATCATGCGCTTCGAGAACCAGGCCCTGACCGAGCAGCTGTCCGAACAGGTGCAGCTGGCCCGCCACGCGAGCGAGGAGAAGACGCGCTTCCTGGCCGCCGCCAGTCACGACCTGCGCCAGCCGGTGCATGCGATCGGCCTGTTCGGCGCCGTGCTCGAGCGCGAACTGCACGGCCAGCCGCAGCACGCCAACGCGCTGCGCCTGATGCGCGCGGTGGACGCGCTCGGCCAGTCGCTGGACACCATGCTCGACATCTCGCGCCTGGACGCCGGCGTGGTCGCGCCCAGCCCGGCTGATCTGGCCCTCAACCCGATCCTGCAGGCGCTCGGGCAGATGTTCGCCGGCGAGGCCGAGCAGCGCCAGCTGCAGCTGCGCGTGCGTGCGACGCCGCTGTGGGTGCGCTCCGACGCCGAACTGCTGCAGCGCCTGCTGGCCAACCTGATCGACAACGCGCTCACGTACAGCAGACGCGGCGGCGTGCTGGTGGTGGCCCGTGCACGCGGCCCCCAGGTGTGGATCGACGTGGTCGATACCGGCATCGGCATCGCCACCGAGCACCGCGAGCAGGTGTTCGCCGACTTCTTCCAGGTCGGCAACCCCGGGCGCGACCGATCACGCGGGCTGGGCATGGGCCTGTCCATCGTGCGGCGCCTGTCGGACCTGCTGGCCCACCCGGTGCAACTGCACTCGCGACCTGGGCGGGGCAGCCGCCTGCGGGTGGTGCTGCCTGCGGCACCGCGCGGCCTGGCGCCGGCGCCGGCCGATGAGCCGACGGCGCCGGCCGTGCCGACGGCCGCGCCCGGCCTGCGGCTGCTGCTGGTCGAGGACGAGGACGACGTCGCCGTCGCCATGGCGGCCTGGCTGCACGCGCACGGCATCGAGCTGGTGCATGCGGCGACGCCGGCCGCGGCCAGGCAGTGCCTGGCCCAGGCCGACGCGGCCAAGCGGCCGTTCGACGCCCTGATCTGCGACCTGCGTCTCGCCGAAGGTGCCGACGGGCTGGCGCTTGCCCAGCAATTGCGCGACCAGCGTGGGGCTGCGCTGCCGACCCTGCTGATCACGGGCGAAACCGCGCCGGAGCCGCTGCAGCGCGTCGGCGAAGCCGGTCTGCCGGTGCTGTTCAAACCCGTGACCGCATCAGCACTGCTGGCGGCACTGGCGCGCCTGCTGCAGCGCACCTCATAGGGCCTGTTCACACCGCCGGCAGCGCCGCATCCGTGCCCGGTTGACCGTCATCGCGAGACGGCGCCGTGCGTCCGTGGTGTGTGCGAATGTGACTTTTGGCACTGTTGCCGCATCGACCGCACGCGCACAGTGCTGCCAGCACCCGAGGCCCCGCGCCGCAGATGCCCCCGTGCAGTCGCCTGCGAACCGTGCACCGATGCTGGCCCGAACACCCGAGACGGGACGCCGCGAAGCACCGGGCCGAGCGACCTTGCATGGAGTCACGCAACCCCTGTTTTCTCATCGTGAGGAGGTCAGCCATGAACAACACCCCCAAGCATCGCCTCGTGTGGCTCACGCCGCTGTTGCTGGCACTGTCGGCCTGTGGCGGCAGCGATCCGGCGCCGTCGCCCGCGCCGACACCGACACCCGCACCGGCGCCAGCACCCGCGCCTGCACCCGCACCGGCGCCCGCGCCGAGTGGGCCGCAGCCGCTCGTCACGCCGCCTGGCGCCGACCAGGGGGCGCCGGCCAGCGCCAGCCTGAACCAGGCCGGCGGCACGCTGTCCAGCGCCGACGGCAGGCTGCGGCTCGTCGTTCCGGAAGGCGCCCTCGCCACGCCGACCACGCTCGTCATCCAGCCCATCGCCAATGGTGCGCCGGGGCGCGCCGGCGCAGGCTACCGGCTGACGCCGGAGGGTGTCGCCTTCGCCAGGCCGGTGCAGCTCAGCTTCAGCTACGCCGATGCCGACACCGCCGGCAGCAGCGCCGACACACTGGGCATCGCCACCCGGCAGGCCGACGGCACCTGGCGCATGGCCGAGGCCACGCTGGATGAGAACAGCCGCACCGTCACGGCGACGACCACCCACTTCAGCGACTGGTCATTGGTCAAGGGCTTCCAACTCCATCCGGCCAGCGCCAAGGTCAAGACCCGCGCCAGCCTGCCGCTGACGCTGGTGTACTGCTACGCACCCGTGGCGGGCAGCAGCGACCCGACGCCAATCGGCTTCGACTGCGACAACAGCAACGACGAGCTCGCGCCGATCGTGCCCCTGAACCAGGTCACCAACTGGGCCGTCAACGCCACGCCGGGCGGCAATGCCACAGTGGGCACGGTGGCCGGTGGCGGGCGCGGCGCCACCTATACGGCGCCGCCCAGCGTGCCCTCATCGAATCCGGTGGCCGTTTCAGCCGAGGTGCAAGGCACCAGGCGCAAGCTGCGGGTGATGTCCAACATCGAGATTCTCGGGGACACCACGGCCTACCGCGGCACGGTGTCAGGCACGGTGACGAGTGGTGGCTGGCAGGCCAGCCTGGAGGGCAAGGACATCCGTTTCACGCCGGTCGAGGTGCTGCCGAGCGACCTGACCAAGTACCGCGCCTTCGGTACCGTATCGCTCACGGTCAAGCTCGGCGACGATTACACCCAGTCCGGCACGGTGGAGATCGACAGCGGCAGCAGCATGGTGGTGTTCGACCCCGCGCGTGCTGGCTCCGCGCCCACCAGCCGCTACTGGTACGCCATCTCGGCCACACTGCCGAACAGCCCGTTCCCGGTGATGATCACCAACCACTGCTCCGAGAACGCTGCCGACCTGGCGAGCATGCCGGCCTACACCGACATCGAGGATCTGAGCGGATCGAACAGCATCAACTGCGCCATGGGCACGATGCAGATTTCGTCGACGTGGTCGTTCAAGGCCGAGTGAGCGGCGCGGCCAGGCCACGCGCGGGGCGGCGCCCCCGGCCACCCCGACTCGGGCCGAGGCGCCTCACTTGAAGAACGCGTAGCCGACCAGGATCGCCGCCACCAGGCCGACTAGGTCGGCGAACAGCGCGCAGGGCAGCGCGTGGCGCGTCTGCTTGACGCCGACGCTGCCGAAGTACACCGCCAGCACGTACAGCGTGGTCTCGGTCGAGCCCTGGATGATGGCCGCCAGCTTGGCCGGAAACGAATCGACGCCGTGCACCTGCATCACGTCGACCATCAACCCGCGCGCGCCCGAGCCCGACAGGATCTTCATCAGCCCCACCGGCAGCGCCGGCAGGAAGTCGGTCGGCAGCCCGAGCGCCGCCACCGCGGCGGCGATCCAGCCCATCACGATGTCCATCAGCCCGGCAGCGCGGAACACCCCGATCGCCACCAGCATGGCGACCAGGTAGGGAATGATCTGCACCGCGACGCCGAAGCCGTCCTTGGCACCGTCGATGAAGGCTTCGTACACGTTGACGCGGCGCCACGCGCCGGCCACCAGGAAGGCCACCACCACCGTCAGGATGAAGCCGGCGCCGATGACGCTCATCCACTGCGCCGCCTGCTCGGGCGGAAAGCGCGCCAGCCAGGCCACCAGCAGGCCGACGATGGCGGCAAAACCCAGCATCGGCAGCAGCAGCCCGGCGCGCCACAGCCGGATGCGCTGCGCCAGCGACACCGCCACCAGCGCCGACAGCAGGCCGCAGGCGGTGGCCACCAGCGTCGGCAGGAAGATGTCGGCGGCATTGAAGTTCAGCAGCCCCTGCTTGACGGCCATGGTCTGGCGGATCGCGATCACCGACGTCGGGATCAACGTCAACCCGGCCGTGTTCAGCACCAGGAACATGATCTGCGCGTTGGTGGCGGTGTCGGGCTTCGGGTTCAGCGCCTGCAGCTCCTGCATCGCCTTCAGCCCCAGCGGCGTGGCGGCGTTGTCGAGGCCCAGCAGGTTGGCGCTGATGTTCATGGTCATCGCACCCTGCGCCGGATGGCCGCGCGGCACGCCCGGAAACAGGTGCCTGAACACCGGGTTGACGGCGCGCGCGAAGCCATCGACCACCCCCGCGCGCTCGCCGATTTTCATCAGGCCCAGCCACAGCGCCATGATGCCGACCAGGCCGATGGAGATGTCGAAGCCGGTCCTGGCGGCATCGAACATGCCCGTCATCAGCTTCGGGAACACCGTCATGTCGCCCTGCGCCAGCGCCACCAGCGCGGCCACGAAGGCGCTCAGGAAGAAGCCGAGCCAGACGAGGTTCAGGACCACCTCAGGCTCCCGCCGCCACGCTCACTGGCCGCAGCACTTCTTGTATTTCTTCCCGCTGCCGCAGGGGCAGGGATCGTTGCGGCCCACCTTGCTGCTCTGCGCCGGCGCCGTGCGCGGACCCAGGCTTTGCGCGATGTCGAACAGGTCGTAGACCGCCCACAGCGCCTCGCCAAAGAGTTCGAAACGCTCCTGGCTGACGCTGGGCGGCGCGCTTTCCTCGTGCAGGTTCAGCACCGGGTCGCCGCGGTCGTCTTCCAGCAGTTCGGCGATGCAGTCGAGCGCGTCGGCCATCATCTCGGCGATCTCCGGATCGCGCGGCGGCGCCCAGTCGTCAGCCCAGTGCTCGACCGCGAACAGGAAGCCCTGCGCCCAGCCCTGCGCCAGCGCCGGCGGCGCGCCGTCCTGCTCGTCGGCGACGGCCTGGCGCTCGGCCTCCGGCAGGCTGGCCAGCAGCCCGCGCCAGTCGATCACCGCCGGGCTGAGTGCGCGCTCGTCCTCCAGCGACTCAACCGGCGCCTGCAGGGCAGCACGCAGCTGCGCGCCGCGCTCCAGCCAGCCCATGACGAAGCGCGTACGCTCGCCGGCGCTGGCGAACACCGCATCGGCATCACCACCAAACAGCGCTGGCAGCCATTCGTCGTCGCCGATCTCGCGCCGCGTGCACAGCAGCGCCGTCAGCAGGCCTTCGCAGAATTCCCAGGGCGGCGCCTCCGGCTGGCGTTCGCGCACAGCGTCGAGCACGTCTTCCAGCGTGTCGAGCGTGGCGGAAGTGGCGTCGTCGAAGTCGGTGCCCGGTGCGGGTGTTTCAGGTGATTCGGATGGCATCGTCATGTGGGCTTCCTGGCTTTGGCCACGCATGGTAGCGTCCTGCGGACGCGCTAACGCCGCTTGCGCATCCCGAGCCAGACCACGGCGCCAACCACGATCAGCGCGCCCAGCACCTGCACCGGCGCGATCGCCTGGCCCAGGATGACCCAGGCCAGCACCAGCGCGAACACCGGCTCGACGTTCATGATGGCCGAGTTGCCGACCACGCCCAGGCGCGGCAGCAGCGTGAACAGGACGGTGATGCCGGTGCCGTAGAACAGCGTCAGCAGCCCCAGCCCCCACCAGCCCGGCGGCGCGTCGGGCAGCGCGAAGCCGCCGCGCGCCAGCGACACCGAGCCGGCCAGCACGCCGACCATGGCCATGGTGCCGAAGGTGCGCAGCCGCCCGTCGAGCGCACCGGCCTCGTGCTGCGTCAGCACCAGCGCCAGCCCGAACACCACCGCGGCACCGACGGCAAACGCCACGCCGGCGCCGATCTGCTGCCACTGCCCGGCGGCGCCCAGGCCGGAGGCGGCGCCGAAAACGTCGAGCGCCAGCACCAGCCCGAACAGGATCAGCGGCATCGCGATCATCAGCGCGCGTTCGGCCCGGTGCCCGTACAGCACGCGCGCCCACAGCGCCGTCATCAGCGGGAACAGGTTGAAGGCCAGCAGCGCCAGCGCCACCGGCAGCCGAGCCACCGCCGAGTACAGCCAGACGCTCTGGATCGCGACCAGCACGCCGATGGCCGGCAGCGCCTTGCGTTCGCGCGCGTTCAGCCGCGTCGGCACCTTCTGGATGATCAGCAGCAGGCCCACCGCCAGCGCGGTGCCGAGGCTGCGCACCGTCACCGCGGTCGGCACGTCGACGCCGTGGTCGAACGCCAACCGCGCCGCCACGTGGTTGGCGCCGAACACGAAGGCGATGGACAGCAGCGTGGCAAATGCCAGGCCGCTCAGGGCGCGGGCGGGTGGTTCGGGCATCAGCGGGCAATCATGGCGGCGAAGCACGCATTGTGCTGACGCCGCGGCGACCTTGCCGGCGGGCAGGGGTTGATGCGAAGGCCAATAATTGCGCCATGAACCAAGCCGTCACCCCCGCCCGCACTTCGCTGATGCAACGCTACCAGGACTGGCTGCGCGAAACGCGCGGCTTGAGCTTCGCCGACTACCGCGCGCTGTGGACCTGGTCGACCACGGATCTCGACGCCTTCTGGCAAAGCATCTGGGACTACTTCGACATCCAGTCGCCGACGCCGCACAACGCGGTGCTGGCGAAGAACGTGATGCCGGGCGCGGTGTGGTTTCCCGGCGCGCAGCTCAACTACGCGCGCCAGGTGCTGCGCCACGTCGAGCCGGCGCACGCGGCGGGCCAGCCGGCCATCATCAGCGAGAACGAGAAGGGCCAGGTGTGCGAATTGAGCTGGCCCGAACTCGAGCGCCAGGTCGCCTCGCTGGCGCTGCACCTGCGGGCGCAGGGCGTGCAGCCGGGTGATCGCGTGGCGGCCTACATGCCGAACATCCCGCAGACCATCGTCGCCTTCCTGGCCACCGCCAGCATCGGCGCCGTGTGGAGCGTGTGCGCGCCCGACATGGGCACCAACGCCGTGCTGGACCGCTTCAGGCAGATCGAGCCCAAGGTGCTGATCGCCGTCGATGGCGTCACCTGGGCCGGGCGCGACATCGATCGCCTGGGCGTGGTGCAGGAGTTGCGCGCGGCACTGCCGAGCGTGCGGCACCTCATCATGCTGCGCAACCTGGGCAACTCGACCCCGATCGAGGGCAGCACCGACTGGGCCGCCACGGTTGCCCAGGACGATGCCGAGACCGCCGCCTTCGAGCCGCTCTGGTTGCCGTTCGACCACCCGATCTGGGTCGTCTATTCGAGCGGCACCACCGGCCTGCCGAAGCCGATCGTGCATGGCCACGGCGGCATGATCCTGGTGATGATGATGCTCGGTCACCTGCACAACGACATCGGCTGCAGCTACGCGCCCGAGACCCTGGGCGAGCGCTACCATTGGTACAGTTCGACCGGCTGGGTGATGTGGAACGCGCAGATCGCGGGGCTGATGAGCGGCACCACCTGCGTCATTTTTGACGGCAGCCCCGGTGGCAGCAAGGATGCGCCCGACTGGAGCGTGCTGTGGCGCTTCGCCGCGCGCCACCGGGTGAGCTTCTTCGGCGCCGGCGCCGCCTTCTACGCCAACTGCATGAAGGCCGGCGTCGATTTGGCCGCTTGCGGCGACCTGTCGCGCATTCGGGCCATCGGCACCACCGGCTCACCGCTGGCGGCGGACGTGCAGCAGTGGGGTACGGAGCAGTTCAGACGCATCGCCAAGACGCCCGAACAGAGGGACATCTGGTGGTGCAACATTTCCGGCGGCACCGATTTCTGCGGCGCCTTCATCGGCGGCGTGCGCGACCTGCCGCAGCAGCCGGGCGTGATGCAGTGCCGCATGCTTGGCGCCGCAGTCGAGACCTGGAACGACGCCGGCGAACCGGTGCTGGGCCAGGTCGGCGAGCTGGTCTGCACGCAGCCGATCCCGTCGATGCCGCTGTACCTGGTGAACGACCCCGACGGCGCGCGCTACCGTGCCAGCTATTTCGAGATGTACCCGCCTGGGCACGGCCGCAAGCCGGGTGGCGGCGACCTCCCCACCGAGGCGGGAAGCGTCTGGCGTCACGGCGATTGGCTGCGCATCGGCGACGAGCACGGCGACGGCGAGTGGTGCGTGATCTACGGCCGCAGCGACGCCACCATCAACCGCCACGGCCTGCGCATGGGCACCAGCGAGATCTACAGCGCGGTCGAAGGCATCCCCGAGGTGCTGGATTCGATGGTGGTCGACCTCGAATACTTGGGCCGCGAAAGCTACATGCCGCTGTTCGTGGTGCTGCGGCCGGGCGTCGAGCTGGACGAGGGCCTGCGCAAGCGCCTGCAGGATGCCATCCGCAGCAGCTTGAGCCCGCGCTTCGTGCCGGACGACGTCTTCCAGGTCGCCGAGATTCCGCGCACCCTGTCGGGCAAGAAGCAGGAACTGCCGATCAAGAAGCTGCTGCTCGGTCAGCCGCTGGACAAGGTGGTCAACCGCGAAGCCATGGCCAACCCGGCCAGCCTGGCCTGGTACGAGGAGTTTGCGCGCCGGCGCCAGGGTGCGGCCTGAAGCCGCCCCGAACGCCAGCACGGCGGCGGAAGCCCGCGTGTCTCCCGCGTGTAAAGCCTGTCGGCGCTCCGCCGCCGGTGCGCGTTGGAGGAATGTCCACGGCAGGCGCGCCCGCGCGCCGATTCCGGAGCTTTCGAACATGAGTCAGGTCACTGCTGTCACCACCCGCTCCCTCGTCGTCGCCGCGCTTGCGCTGCTGGCGGCCGGCGCCGCCAACGCACAGCCGATGGTGACCGCGCGCGTGCTGTCCTCGCAACCGATCTGGGAGCAGGTGCCGGTGTCGGACTGCTATCCGGGCGCCTACGGCGGCCAGCCCTCGGGCGCCGGTGCCGGCGTCGGCGCCGTGATGGGCGGGCTGATCGGCAGCCAGATGGGTAAGGGCTCGGGTCACATCGCCGGCGCCATCCTGGGCGCGCTGGGCGGCGCCATGCTGGGCAACGCCGCCGAGGCGACGCAGCGTGGCTATTACGGCGGCTATCCGGGCGGTTGCGGCACGCGCTACGAGAACCGCCTGACCGGCTACGACGTCAGCTATGAAGTCGGCGGCCGCGCTTACCGCACCCGCACGGCGCAGGACCCGGGGCCCTGGCTGCAGGTACCGGCATCCGGCCTGCCCGGCGATCCGTACTACGGCCAGGGCTCCCATGACGGCATGCCCGGCGTACAGAGCTACCCGGTCCTGCCGCCGCCGGTGGTCGGCGGTTATCCGCTGCCCTCGTACCCGGCCGCCGGCGAATCATCCGGCGTGGTGACGGCACCGGCCGGTGGGGTGTACGGCGGCGCCTACCCCTATGCATACCCGCCGGCCGGCTATCCGCCGCCGGCGTACCCGGCACCGGTGTACCGCCAAGCCTATCCGCAACCGGTGTACCCGGCCGCGCCGGTGTACATGCGCCCGGCGCCGGCCTATGTAGCGCCAGTGGGGATCAACCTGTCGATCGGCGGCGGCTATGGCCACCGTGGGCGCAGCGGCGGCTGGAGCGTCGGCGTCGGCACCGGTTTCTGACTGACTATTCAGTCCTGATCCAGGCGCGCCAGCTGCCGGCGCAGCCACGCCACCTCTTCCATCAGGTCGGCGGCCAGCGCAGCCAGCTGCGGGTCGGCGTCGTAGGTGTGCTCCAGCTCGGCGATGCGGCGCGCGCGCAGCAGCGTGGCGCTGGCGAAACGCCACTCGGCAGCCACGCCGCCGCGCAGCGGCTGCAGCACGCCGGCCTCGACGTGGGTGTGCACCCATTCGGGCGGCATGGCGCAGGCGCGCGCCAGCTGCTGCAGGCTGAGCGCCGCGTCATCGAGCAGCTCGACCAGATCGGCGGGAACTGAGATGGGCTTGAGGCTCATGGCGTTGCTCTCCGAAATCAGCGCGGGTCGAAGCCCGGATAGGCCTTGCCCAGCGCTTCCCAGGCCGCCTTCTGCTCGGGCGTGACGGCGCCGGGCACGGCGATGTCGAGTTCCAGGAACAGATCCCCCGACGTGGCGGACGAGGGGATGCCGCGCCCTTTCAGGCGCAGCTTGCGCCCGCTGCCGGAGCCGGGCGGCACCGTGACTTCGACCGTCTTGCCGTCCGGCGTCGTCACCTGCACGCCGGCGCCGATGGCGGCTTCCCAGGGCGTCACGCGCAGCTTCTGTGTCACGTCGCGGCCGTCGATGCGCCAGCGTGCGTCGGCGCGGAAATGCACTTCCAGGAACAGGTCGCCCGCCGGCCCGCCACCGAAGCCCGGGCTGCCCTGGCCGGCCAGGCGGATCAGCTGGCCTTCCTTGACGCCCTGCGGGATCTTGACCTGCAGCGTGCGCTCCTCGGGCACCACGTGGCCGCCGTCGTCGATGCGCGCCCCGCGCAGCGTGATGTGGCGCTCGGCGCCGCGGTAGGCGTCGATCAGCTCCAGTTCGACGCGCGCATGGTGGTCCTCGCCGCGCATCTGCGCCTGCGCGCCAGCGCCGGCGTGGGCGCGGCCGAACATCTGCTCGAAGAACTCGCTGAAGTCCTGGCCGTCGCCGCTGAAGTGGGCCCGAAAGCCCTCCGGCCCGCCTTCGGAGAATTCGTAGCCGGTGTTCCAGCCCGGCGGTGGCCGCACGTCGTCGCCCGAGCGCGCGCCGCGCGCCCAGGCCTGCGCGCCGACGGTGTCGTAGGCGGCGCGCTTCTCGGGGTCCGACAGCACGGTGTTGGCCTCGTTGACCTCGGCCATGCGCGCGGCGGCATCGGCCTCCTTGCTGACGTCCGGGTGGTACTTGCGCGCCAGCTTGCGGTAGGCCTTCTTGATGTCGTCCTGGCTGGCGCCCTTGTCGACGCCGAGGATCTTGTAGTAGTCCTTGAATTCCATGGAGCTTGTCTGCCTTCCTTGCACCGGGCCGGCCGGCCTGTGCGCGGCTCGGTCACGCAGTTGGGGATGCAGCGCGCGCTTTGCAACTTTAGCCCAGTGCGGGTTCGTCCACACCCTCTCAGTCGCGCCGCGCCCTGCCCCGGTTGACCAGCACGATGCCCGCCGCCACCAGCGCCAGCGAGGCCAGCAGGCTGGGCGTAACCGGTTCGTGCAGCCACAGGGCGCCGAAGATCAGGGCGAAGATCGGCGTCAGGAACACGAAGGCCGAGATCCGCGTGGCCGGGTAGTGCGCCAGCAGCCACATCCAGACCAGGTAGCTCAGGAAGGCGCCGACCACCGTCTGCAGCGCGATCGAGGTGGCGGCAAAGGCGCTCCAGTGCCAGTTCCAGTGCTCGCCCAGCGCCAGCGACAGCAGCGGCAGCACGGCCGCGCTCACCGCCACCTGGTAGAACAGCATCTTCTCCGGCGCGATGCGCACCAGCTTGCTGGCGCGGATGGTCACCGTGGTCAGTCCCCACAGCGCACCGGCGGCCAGGCCGAGCAGGTCGCCCTGCCAGGTCAGGCCGGCACCGCCCTCGGTGAAGCCCTCGCGCAGCGCGAACGCGACCGCCGCGAAGGCGCACAGCAGGCCCAGCCACTGCAGCGGCCACAGCCGCTCGGCCGGCACCAGCAGCGGCAGCACCACCGCGACCCAGAACGGCGAGGTGTAGAGAAACACCGTCAGCCGCGACGCCGTGGTGTGCTCCAGGCCGGCATAGATGGCGGCGAACTCGATGGCGAACAGCGTGCCCGCCAGCAACCCCGGCCACAGCGTGCCGTCGCGCTCGAACAGCGCCACGCCGCGCCAGCGGCACCACAGCCACAGGATCAGGGTGGCGCCGACGAAGCGCACCGCGGCCTGGAACACCGGCGCCAGCTCCGGCAGCGTGGCCTTGACCAGCACCTGCTGGAAGCCCCAGAACAGGCAGCAGGCCAGCAGGAGGGCGGCGGCGCGACCGTCGAGCTGCTCCTTGCGCTCGCTCATGCGGACGGTGCGCGGCCGCGCCCGGGGGCGGGGTTCACAGCGGCAGCTCGGTGTAGAAGCGGCCGCCGTGGAACAGCAGCGGCGCGGCCCCGGCCCGGTGGTCGCAGTGCACCACCTGGCCGATGAAGATGGTGTGGTCGCCCTCGTCGTGGCGGCTCTGGTTGCGGCACTCGAAGTGCGCCACCGTGCCCTCGATCAGCGGCGCCCCGGTGACGCCCGGCTGCCACGCCACGCCAGCCCAGCGATCGCCCACCGGAGCGGCAAAGCGAAGCGCCAGCTCGCGCTGGTCGGCCGCCAGCACGTTGACCGCGTAGTGCGAGGCGGACTGGAAGAACGGCGCCGACATCGAGTGCTGGCCCAGACTCCACAGCACCAGCGGCGGCTCCAGCGACACCGAGTTGAACGAGTTCACCGTCAACCCGACCAGTTCGCCGGCCGGCGTGCGCGTGCTGACGATGGTCACCCCGGTCGCGAACATGCCCAGCGCGGCGCGGAACTCGAGCGCGGAGAAGTCGGGGCGGGGAACCGGGATCGGGGCAAGCATGCGGGTCGGGGCGGCGAGCGGACATGATAGCGATTGCCGCCGAAGCCGGCTGTCGCCTGGGTGGCGAACCCATCCACGGCCGACGCCGCAACCGCCGCGTCGAATCGCACCGGCACCGCCGTGCGGCCGCGTACCATCGCCGCCATGCCGCTGATTCCCACCTTCACCACGCTCGGCGATGGCCCGCCGGTGCTGCTGCTGCACGGCTCGGGCGGCGGCTACCGCGCCTTCGCGCCGCAGGTCGAGTCGCTGGCCAGCCTCGGCTTTCGGGCGCTGGCCTGGGACATGCCGGGCTACGGCCACAGCGCGCCGATCGAACCCTACGGCCGGATGGGGCTGGCGGCCAGCTGCGTGGCGCTGATCGAGGCGCTGGCGCCGCTCACCGGCGGCGCGCCGTTGGCGGTGGTCGGCCAGGGCCTGGGCGGCCTGCTGGCGCAGGAGCTGGCGCTGCGCCGGCCCGACCTGGTGCGGCAACTGGTGCTGGTGGCGACCGCCGCGCAGGTGCAGGATGACGACGCCTACGGTCGCCACATCGCGCAAGGCCTGGCCTGGCTGGACCAGGGCAAGGATATGCAAGCCGTCGCCGACCTGCTGCTGCCGCGGCTGGCCAGTCCGCTGGCGCTGCCGGCCGGCCTGCAACTGGCCCGCTGGTGCCAGTCGCAGGTGCCAGCACCGACCTGGCGCCGCGCGCTCGAGGCCATGCGCGGCTTCGACCGCCGCGCGGCACTGGCCGGCATCCATGTGCCGGTGCTGGTGCTGGCCGGCGAGCACGACCGCGTGACCCCGCCGGACACGGCGCGCATGCTGGCCGAGGCGATCGTCGGCAGCCGCTGCGTCATCCTGCGCGGCGCCGGACACCTGCCGCAGCTGGAGCAGCCCGAGGCCTTCGACGCCGCGCTGATCGAGTTCCTGCGCCAGGCGCCGCCGCCGCTGCACTGACGGCCGGCGCCGCCGGCTTCAGCGCACCAGCAGCACCGGCACGTCGCAGTTGGCCAGCACCTTGGTCGCGACCGAGCCCATCACCAGGCTCCCGAGCGCGCCGTGGCCGCGCGAGCCCATGACGACCATGTCGAACTTGCCGCTGTCGGCGGTCTTGGCGATGACCTCGCCGGCGTTGCCGACCTTGGCCTGGCTCTTGACCTTGAGGTTGTGGCGGCTGAGGTACTTGATCACCGGGTCGAGCACCTTGGCGCCTTCCTCGGCGTAGTAGGCGTCCACCACCTCCTTGCCGACGGCGGCGCGCGCCCGCGGCGGCAGCACGCCCTGCACCGTGAGCACGGTGAATTCATGCTCGCCGGAGAACATGTCCAGGTTCGTGGTCAAGTAGGCCAGCATCTTCTTGGTGTAGGCGCTGCCGTCGACGGCGAGAAGAATCTTCATGGGGGTTCCTCGGCTGTGGATGGAAATGGTGAAGCGCTCCGAGTCTAAGGCCTGGCGCCACGCGCGGCCTCAGTTTGTTGACGCCGGTGCGACGGCGGCGCGCTCCAGCGCGATGCCCAGCAGCGGCTGAAACGCCACCTGCTCGCCCTTGTCCTCGTAGCCGAGCGGATTGGCCACCACGCGGCAGCGCCCGCTGGCGTCACGGTAGTCGATGGCGCAGTGCAGGTGGCCGTGCAGCCACAGGTCGGCCTGCGCCAGCCAGTCGTCCAGTGCATTGCAGAAACCGGCCGAGCCCGGCGTCAGGCCGTAGCGCGGGTCGCAGCTTTGCAGGCTGGGCGCGAAGTGCGTGACGACCACCGTGGGGCCGTCGAAGGGTTCGGCCAGTGCACGCCGCAGCCAGTCCTGGCAGATGAGCGCCTGGGCGCGGATCTGCTCGGCCAGCATCAGCTCGCCATCGCGTCGGGCGGCAGCGAAGCGCAGGTAATGGTTGGCGGCGCGGTAGGCCTTCTCGCGCGCCGCCAGCTGCTCGGCCAGCGTGGTGGTCGGCGCGTCGGGTGTCAGCGCGTCGAAGTCGCTCCACAGCGTGGTGCCGATGAAGCGCACCCCGCGCAGCACCAGGGTCTCGCGCTCCAACCAGATGAAGCCCAGGCGTTCGCAGGTGGCGCGCAGGCGCGCGTGCGTGGCGTCGAAGTCGAGGCCGTCGTACTCATGGTTGCCCGGCACGAACAAAACCGGCACCGGCCAGTCGGCAAAGCGCCCGAGCCCGAAATCCTCGTCGCCCACCACCGCCAAGCGCGAACCGCGCTGGTACGAACCGATGTCGCCGGCGAGCACCAGCAGGTCGGCGTCCGGCGCCGGCCGGGGCACGAAGCCGATGTTCTGCTCCAGGTGCAGATCGGACAGCAGCTGTATCTTCATCGGCGAGTCGGGAGTTCGTGCGAGCCGCGAGCGCACGCGGCAAACCGCGTCATTTGGCATCGAATGACCATCAAGTTACCTTTTTTTCCTTCTTTCGCCGGCATGAGCGCCGAATGCCCGTTAGGATGCTTGATTGTCACCAAGAGCACTCCAGGAGCAGACATGGCACTACAAGGACCGTTTTTCGGCAAGCGCGAGGAACCCACCGCCGGCCCGACCCGCAATCTCCCCGGCACCTCGTCGCTGGGCAGTGCCAGCTCACTCGCATCGGCCGGCAGCGCCGGCGGCATCCAGCCCCCGGTGACGGCAGCCCCCAGCCCGCTGCCACCCAGCGCCACCGCATCGGGCGAGAGCGAGGCCCGGCTGATCGTCGGCCCCAACATCAAGCTCAAGGGCGTCGAGATCACCGATTGCGACACCGTGGTCATCGAGGGAACTGTGGAGGCGACGATCCATTCGCGCGTGCTCGAAATCGCCGAACCGGGCATCTTCAAGGGCGACGCCGAGATCGACGTTGCCGAGATCCACGGCCAGTTCGACGGCAACCTGACGGCACGCCAGAAGCTGGTCATCCACGCCAGCGGCAAGGTGACCGGCAAGGTGCGCTATGGCAAGATCGTGATCGAGGAAGGAGGCCAGATCTCCGGTGAGGTCACGACCAACACGGCAGCCGCCGCTGCAACCAGCACCCCCGCGGCAGCGCCCGCCAGCGCCAAGGGCGCCAAGGGCGAGCAACTCGCGGTCGCCTGACGTCTGCCGCGCCGGCGCGCCGATGCGCGCGGCGCCCGCATTGCTTGCAAGGGCCGTTTCGACGGCCCTTGTGCTGTGCGCCGGCCTGCTGGCGGCCGGCTGCGCCAGCGACGCGCCGCGCACCCACGGCGAAGTGCACGGCGCCGATTTCTGGCCGACCGAGCTGCTGCAAAGCGAAGGCAACCGCCTGACGCAGGCCGCCATGCAGGCCAACCTGCGCAGCCTGCTGCTGCTGGCCGACAAGCTGTACCGCCGCAACCCGGCCGAATGGCGCAAGACCGCCGCCTCGCGCGAAGCCGCGCTGTCGCAGCTCGAACACCTGATGCTGAGCGGCCAGGCCTGGGCGCCGCTGGCCGGCCGCCGCGACGTCGCGGCGCTGTCGCTGGCGCTGGCGCCCGAATTCCAGGGCGACCGCGTGGCGGCCTTCGTGATCGCCTGCCACGACACCATCGTCACCGCGCACGGCGGCAAGCAGGCGTTCTACTACCTCGACGGCGTCGACCCACAGCACGTCTACAACGCCGCGCGCAACATGGAGATCGCGCTGTGGATCCTCAACACGCGGCAAGGCGCCGGCGGCCGGCCGCTGCTTCTGGCCAACGAGATCGCCGGCGAGAACCGCAACCTCAGCTTCGAGCGCGAGTTCGGCAAGATCATCGGCCGCCTCGACCTGCTGGCCAGCTACATGACCGAGCGCTACCGCCGCGCCGTGATCGGCTACGTGCAGGGGCTGGTGGCAGCGCCCTTTCTGGTCTTCCTGCCGGTGCGATGAAGGTGCATGAACATGCTGGACTTTGATTTCGTCATCGTCGGCGCCGGCACCGCCGGCTGCCTGCTGGCCAACCGCCTGTCGCGCGACGCGGCCGCACGCGTACTGCTGATCGAGGCCGGCGGCAAGGACGACTACCACTGGGTGCACATCCCGGTGGGCTACCTGTACTGCATCGGCAACCCGCGCACCGACTGGCTGTACCAGACCGAACCGGCGGCCGGGCTGAACGGCCGCACGCTGCGCTACCCGCGCGGCAAGGTGCTGGGCGGCTGCAGCAGCATCAACGGCATGCTCTACCTGCGCGGGCAGTCGCGCGACTACGACCAGTGGGCGGCGCTGACGGGCGAGGACGAGTGGCGCTGGGAGCGCTGCCTACCCGACTTCCGGGCGCACGAGGATCATTACAGGCTCGATGCGTACCTGCCCGGACAGCGTGGCGGCCCCGGCGTCGACTTCGCTGCCCTGCACGGCAACTTCAGCACCGGCTCCAGTGCCGAATGGCGCATCGAGAAGCAGCGCCTGCGCTGGGACGTACTGGATGCCTTCGCACAGGCCGCGCAACAAGCCGGCATCCCCGCCACCGACGACTTCAACCGCGGCAACAACGAGGGCGTGGGCTACTTCGAGGTCAACCAGCGCGGCGGCTGGCGCTGGAACACCGCCAAGGCCTTCCTGCGCCCTGCCCTGCGCCGCCCCAACCTGACCGTGTGGACCAGCGCGCAGGTGAAGCGGGTGCTGGTCGAGCGAAGCGAAGCCGGCCTGCGCTGCACCGGCGTCGAACTGGTGCGCGGCGGTGAGCTGGTGACGGTGCGCGCCGCGCGCGAGGTGGTGCTCAGCGCCGGCAGCATCGGCTCGCCGCAGATCCTGCAACTGTCCGGCATCGGCCCTGCGGCGCTGCTGCGGCAGCACGGCATCGCGGTGCTGGCCGACCTGCCCGGCGTCGGCGCCAACCTGCAGGACCACCTGCAGATCCGTAGCGTCTACAAGGTCACGGGCGGCAAGACGCTGAACCAGCTCGCCAGCACACCCTGGGGCAAGGGCCTGATCGGGCTCGACTACGCGCTGCGCCGGCGCGGACCGATGAGCATGGCGCCCAGCCAGCTCGGCGCCTTCACCCGCTCGTCGCCCGAATTCGAGTGGCCCAACATCGAATACCACGTGCAGCCGCTCAGCCTGGACGCCTTCGGCGAGCCGCTGCACACGTTCCCGGCCATCACGGCCAGCGTCTGCAACCTCAACCCGACCAGCCGCGGCAGCGTGCAGATCAGGAGCCCGCGCTTCGAGGACGCGCCCGCGATCGCGCCCAACTACCTGGCCACGCCGGAAGACCGCCAGGTCGCCGCCGACAGCCTGCGCGTCACGCGCCGCATCATGGCGCAGCCGGCCATGGCGCGCTTCAAGCCGGAGGAATTCAAGCCCGGCGCGCAGTACCAGAGCGACGAGGAGCTGGCGCGCCTGGCCGGCGACATCGCCAGCACCATCTTCCATCCGGTCGGCACCACCAGGATGGGGCGGGGCGACGACCCGATGGCGGTGCTGACGCCGCGCCTTGAAGTGCGCGACGGCGCCGGCGGCCTCATCACCGGCCTGCGCGTGGTCGACGCCGGCGCTATGCCCACCATCACCAGCGGCAACACCAACAGCCCGACGCTGATGATGGCAGAGAAGGCGGCGCGATGGATCACGGGTGGCTGACCAGCGCATCGCTTAACCAGGGCTGAAGCACGGCGCGCCATCGGTTGAGATCGGGGGCGGCGGCCTCAGCTGGAAGACTCAACCCTTCTCACACGCCACGCTCCATGAACAACCTCACCGGCTTCCTCGACCACCTGCTCAAGTCCGCCGGCGCCACCGTCAGCGGCGCCAACCAGACCAACCGCGGCAGCGGCATCGGCGGCGCGATCAACAGCGACTTCGGGCGCGGCACGCTCACCGGCGGCGCGCTCGGCCTGCTGCTGGGCAAGAACAAGAAGACCCGCAAGCTGGCCAGCTACGGCGGCCTGGCGGCGCTGGGCATGATGGTCTACAACACCTACACCGAGTACCAGCGCCAGCAGGCCGGCACGGCCGGCTTGCCGCCACAGGCGTCCACGCTGCCCGCGCCGCAGACGATCGACCGCCTGCCCGCACCGCAGGCCAGCGCGCACAGCCAGGCGATCCTGCAGGCCATCGTCGCCGCAGCCAAGGCCGACGGGCACATCGATGCGCGCGAGCGCGGGCTGATCGAGGGCGAGCTGGCCCGTCAGGGACTGGCCACCGACGTGCAGCAATGGCTGCGCGCCGAACTGGAAAAACCGCTCGATCCGGCCGAAGTCGCCCGTGCCGCCACCACGCCCGAGATGGCCGGAGAGATGTACCTGGCCAGCCTGCTGGTGGCCGACGAGCAGAGCTTCATGGAGCGCGCCTACCTGGACGAGCTGGCCCGGCAGCTGAAGCTGGAGCCGGCGCTGCAACAGCGCCTGCAGAGCCAGCTGGCACAAGTCTCAGCCGGCACCTGACCAGCGCGTATGGTCACCGCCGCGCTAAGCTTGCGCCATCGCGTTCGATCGATGCCGGAGCCCCCGCCATGAAGCTACTTGCCCTCGCCCTGCTGTCCGCCAGCCTGCTGCTGCCCGTGGCCAGCCAGGCCGAGGACACCGCAGCGTCGCCATTGAAACTCAAGCAGAGCACCCTGCGCTACGACTGCGCCAAGGGCCCGGCACGCACGCTGGCCGTCACGCGCATCACCACCGGCGCGAGCGGCGGCGGCGCGCCGGAGTTCGTCGTCGTCAACCTGCAGGGGCGGCGCTACGGCCTGGCGCCGGCGATCTCGGGCAGCGGCGTGCGCTACGTTGGCCTGCTGGGCACCGACCCCGGACACGGCATGGAGTGGTGGGAAAAGGGTGACGAAGGCACGCTCAGCAGCTTTGACAACAACGACCCGAAGGCCGAGCCGCAGGTACTGATGGGCGACTGCCGCATGCGCAGGCGCTGAGCCCGGCGCGCGGGGCCAGGCTGTCGCCCGTGGAAGAAAAAATGGCACCCGGCGCCCATCGACGGACGCCGGGTGCCGGGGTCTGCGCCGCCAGACGGATTACGGCTTGATGGCGATCTTCAGCACCCCGTCACGCTGGTTGGCGAACAGGTCGTAGGCCTCCACGATGTCGTCCAGCTTGCGCTGGTGCGTCACCAGCACCCCCAGGTCCAGCCGCTCGGACTCGATCACGTTCATGAGCCGCCGCATGCGCTCCTTGCCGCCGGGGCACAGCGCGGTGTTGATGCGGTGGTCGCCCAGGCCGGCGCCGAACGGGCCGACGGGAATGCGCAGGTCCTGCGAATAGACGCCCAGGCTCGACAGCGTGCCGCCGGGCCGGATGCAGCGCAGCGCCTGCTCGAAGGTGCTCTGCAGGCCCAGCGCCTCGATGGCGGAATCGGCGCCCTTGCCGCCAGTCAGCCTGAGCACCTCCTCCACCACGTCCACCTTGCTGAAGTTCAGCGCCACGTCGGCGCCCAGCTTCCTGCTGATCTCCAGCCGGTGGTCGTTGCCGTCCACCGCGATGATGGTGGTGGCGCCCTTGAGGCGCGCACCGGCCGTGGCGCACAAGCCGATCGGGCCCTGGGCGAACACCACCACCGTGTCGCCGATGCGGATGTTGGCGTTCTCGGCGCCGGCGAAGCCGGTCGACATGATGTCGGGGCACATCAGCACCTGCTCGTCCGTCAGGCCGTCGGGCACCGGGGCCAGGTTGCCTTCGGCGTCGGGCACCAGCACGTATTCGGCCTGGGTGCCGTCGATCAGGTTGCCGAAGCGCCAGCCGGCCGTCAGCTTGTAGCCGTGGCAGCCGCAGCGGCCGCTGGCGACCAGGTAGCTGCCATCCTGGCTGGGCGCGCCGTCCTGCGCCGCATAGCTGTTGAAGTTGGGGCAGATGGCGCCGGCGATAACGCGCTGACCCTCGCTGTAGCCCTTGACGGCGCTGCCCAGCTTGGCGATCACGCCGACCGGCTCGTGGCCGACGGTCAGGCCCTTCTCGACCGGGTACTCGCCCTTCAGGATGTGCACGTCGGTGCCGCAGATAGTGGTGGTGGTGATCCTGATCAGCGCGTCGTTCGGGCCGACGTCCGGAATCGGCTTGTCGGCGAGCTCGATGCGGCCGGGCTCGACGAAGATGGCGGCTTTCATCATCTGGGACATGGCGTGGCCTCCTTGGGCAAGTCAACAGGGCAGAAACCGGCACCCTAGCACAGGTTGATGACAGCACGGCGCCACTCGGATAAGCAGCAGCCGCTAGGATGGCTGGCTCCGATCAGGAACCGAAACCAGCAGGAAAACACCATGAGCACCGCCACCGCAAGCACCCCGACGCAAACCGCCTCCGACTATCCCGACACCCAGCTTTTCATCGACGGCCAGTGGTGCGACGCCGCCGATGGCAAGACCATGGCGGTGTTCAACCCCGCCAACGGTCAGGAGATCGGCCGCCTGGCGCACGCCGGCATCGCCGACCTCGACCGCGCGCTGGCCGCGGCGCAGAAGGGCTTCGAAACCTGGCGCGCCGTGCCGGCGCACGAGCGCCAGGCGCTGATGCGCAAGGCGGCGCAGATCTTCCGCGAGCGCGCCAATGAGACGGCGCGCCACCTGACCATGGAGCAGGGCAAGCCCCTGGCCGAAGCCAAGGGCGAGGCGCTGGCCGCCGCCGACGTGATCGACTGGATGGCCGACGAGGGCCGGCGCGTGTACGGCCGCATCGTGCCGCCGCGCGACCTGCGCGGCACGGCGCACGTCACCCGGCATCCGGTCGGCCCCGTGGCGGCCTTCACGCCCTGGAATTTCCCTATCAACCAGGTGGTGCGCAAGCTGTCGGCGGCGCTCGCCACCGGCAACTCGATCATCGTCAAGGCGCCGGAGGAAACCCCGGCCTCGCCGGCCGCGCTGATGCGCGCCTTCGTCGATGCCGGCGTGCCGGCCGGCGTGGTGCAGCTGGTCTACGGCGTGCCGTCGCAGATCTCCGAATACCTGATCCCGCACCCCATCATCCGCAAGATCACCTTCACCGGCTCGACGCCGGTGGGCAAGCAACTCGCGGCGCTGGCCGGCCAGCACATGAAGCGCGCCACCATGGAACTGGGCGGCCACGCGCCGGTGATTGTGTGCGAGGACGCCGACATCGACCTGGCTATCAAGACGGCAGGCGGCGCCAAGTTCCGCAATGCGGGACAGGTGTGCATCTCGCCGACGCGCTTCCTGGTCGCCAAGCCCATCGTCGAGGAGTTCACGCAGAAGTTCGTCGCCCAGGCGCAGCGCTTTGCCCCGGCCGACGGCCTGGTGGAAGGCACGCGCATGGGCCCGCTGGCCAACGAGCGGCGCATCAGCGCCATGCAGGCGCTGACCGCCGACGCGATCAAGCGCGGCGGCACCGTGGCCACCGGCGGCCGGAAGGTCGGCGAGGCCGGCAATTTCTGGGCCCCCACCATCCTGGCCCACGTGCCGCTGGAGGCCGACATCTTCAACCAGGAGCCCTTCGGCCCCATGGCCGTGGTGCACGGCTTCGACACCCTGGATCAGGCGCTGACCGAGGCCAACCGCCTGCCCTACGGCCTGGCCGGCTACGCCTACACGCAGTCGCTCAGGAACGCGCACCAGATCGCCGAACGGCTGGAAGTCGGCCTGCTGTGGATCAACCAGCCCGCCGCCGCCTGGCCCGAGCTGCCGTTCGGCGGCGTCAAGGATTCGGGCTACGGCTCCGAGGGCGGGCCGGAGGCGCTGGAGGCCTACCTGACGACCAAGTCGGTATCGACCTTCTGCGGGTGACGCGGAGACTGCACGCCGTTTCCTCGAACGCAAGACAGGCGGAAGTTGCGCTGAGGATCGCGTCAGCACCGCCGGGCGATCCGCAGGCCTCGGCCCCTTGTCGCGAACGCCTTGCGCCCAGTGCGCTCAGGTTCCGGAGGCCTGCAGGTTTCAAGAAAACCCCGACGGCGAGCTGTTACCCACTTACTATGGATCGAGCCGTTTCTTGAGTAGTCCGGACTCATAGCCGGTATTGCCAGGACAGATAGCGCAGGGCCTGCCCGTCAATAGAATGCCCGGTAATTGAGCAAGCTGCTCCCGGCTAGGGAACAGGCATCCATCTTCCAAGAACGCACAACCAGATCCAGAGAGGAAGACATGAGTACATGGACCAAGCCGGTCGTCGTCGGCTACGAGGCTTCCCCGGAAAGTCAGTTTGCACTGCAATGGGCGGTCCAGGTGGCCCAGCGGCGCGGCGTGCCGCTTGTCGTGGTGCACGCATCCGGCGCCGAGCCCTCCACCGCCGAACTGGCGCGTCCCGGCGTCCTCAAGATGTACCACGCGCGTGCGCAGCAGATTGCCGACGAAGGCGCGCAGCGCGCACGCGACCTCGGCGCGGTCGAGGTCACCGCCGTGGGCCTGCCGGGCGGCGCCGCGGCGGCGCTGGTGGAGCAGTCGGCCAACGCCTCCCTGCTGGTGCTGGGGCACCGCACGCGCGGCGTGCTGACGCAGGCGATCATGGGCAGCGTCGCCCTGGCAGTAGTCACCCATGCGGCCTGCCCGGTCGCGGTGGTGCGGTCGGCGCCGGCACCCCTGCCATCGATCGAGCACCCGATCGTCGTCGGCATCGACAGTTCCGAGCACAGCATGCGCGCGCTGGACGAGGCCGCCTTCCTGGCGGCCGATACCCGCTCGCTGCTGCGCATCGTGACGGCCTGGGAGCGCCCGGTCCAGGACGCCTGGTCGGCCTACCAGAACGTGCGCGAGGCACAGCGGAAAAAGTCCCAGGACCAACCGCGCCGTGAGGAGGACGACACGTGGTCGGCCTACCAGCGGGTCCGGGAGGAAATCGGGGGCGAGCGCGAGGTCGTCACCTATGAAACGCTGGTCGCCGAGATATCCCAGCAGGCGGCAAGCACTGTTGCCGAGGCCGCCGCGCGCGTGCAGGCGCGCTATCCGGACCTGAAGATCGAGACTGTCATCCGCGAAGGCAGCGCTGCGCAGAGCATCGTCAATGCCGCCGCCGGCGCCAGCCTAATCGTCGTCGGCGCGCGCGGACGCAGCGCCATGCAGGCCCTGCTGCTCGGCTCCGTGAGCCGCAAGGTCATGAATCAGGCCGAATGCGCGGTCTACGTGATCCGCTGATCGGCTAAAGGCCGCCCAGGCTCGCACGCGCGCCCGGAACGCGGCTGCCGGCACGCACCACCCCGCAGCCCAGCGTCACGCGCGCGCCGGCGCGCGCCGCCGAAGCGCTGCTGGGCCGGGCACCTGCAGCTCTGTGGTGAGCCCGTGGACACGCAAGCGCCGCTGGATCCGGCTTGAGCCCGGGTTGAAAGGCACAATAGCCGCTTTCCACCGCGCACGCCCGGCGAAGAGGCCTCTTCGCGCGGCGGCGCCCGCCAGACCGCACGCCATGTCCAACACCATCCTGCAATCGCTTCCCGCCGGCCACAAGGTCGGCATCGCCTTCTCGGGCGGCCTCGACACCAGCGCCGCGCTGCTGTGGATGCGCCAGAAGGGCGCCATCCCCTACGCCTACACCGCCAACCTGGGCCAGCCGGACGAGGACGACTACGAGGCGATCCCGCGCAAGGCGATGGAGTACGGCGCCGAGAAGGCGCGCCTGGTCGATTGCCGCACCCAGCTGGCCAACGAGGGCATCGCCGCGCTGCAGTGCGGCGCCTTCCACGTGCAGACCGCCGGCGCCACCTACTTCAACACCACGCCGCTCGGCCGGGCCGTTACCGGCACCATGCTGGTGAACGCAATGAAGGAAGATGACGTCAACATTTGGGGCGATGGCAGCACGTTCAAGGGAAATGACATCGAACGCTTCTACCGCTACGGCCTGCTGGCGAACCCGGCGCTGAAGATCTACAAGCCCTGGCTCGACCAGCAGTTCATCGACGAACTGGGCGGCCGCAAGGAAATGTCGGAATTCATGCAAAAGGCCGGATTTGACTACAAGATGTCGACAGAAAAGGCCTATTCGACCGATTCCAACATGCTGGGCGCGACCCACGAGGCCAAGGATCTGGAAGAACTCTCAAGCGGCATCCGCATCGTCAACCCGATCATGGGCGTGGCGTTCTGGAAGCCCGAGGTCGAGGTCAGGTCCGAGGAAGTGCGCGTGCGCTTTGACGAGGGCCGGCCGGTGGCGCTGAACGGGAACGAGTTCGCCGACCCGGTCGAGCTGTTCCTGGAAGCCAACCGCATCGGCGGCCGCCATGGCTTAGGGATGTGCGACCAGATCGAGAACCGCATCATCGAGGCCAAGAGCCGCGGCATCTACGAGGCGCCCGGCATGGCGCTGCTGCACATCGCCTACGAGCGCCTGCTGTCGGGCATCCACAACGAGGACACCATCGAACAGTACCGCATGAACGGCCTCAAGCTGGGCCGCCTGCTGTATCAGGGCCGATGGTTCGACCCGCAAGCGATCATGCTGCGCGAGACCGCCCAACGCTGGGTCGCGGGCGCCATCACCGGCGAGGTAACGCTGGAGCTGCGCCGCGGCAACGACTACAGCCTGCTGAACACCGAATCGCCCAACCTGACCTACGCGCCCGAGCGCCTCTCGATGGAAAAGGTCGAGAACGCACCGTTCTCGCCGCTCGACCGCATCGGCCAGCTCACCATGCGCAACCTGGACATCACCGACACCCGCGGCAAGCTCGCGGTGTACAGCCGCAGCGGCCTGCTGCAGCTCGGCGAGGGCTCGATGCTGCCGCAGCTCGGCCACGACAGCGAGGCAACACGCCGCTGAGCCGGTGGCATGGCGGCGCTTCAGCATGCCTAGGGCAAATCCCGATGCGTGTGCCGCCCACTGCTGTTACATTCCAAGCACTTTTGCGCTGCGGGCAGCCCCCGCGACGTCGAAGGGCCGAGGGGACAAACCAGAACACGACAAGGATAGAGAATCAAGCACAGTCATCGCTGTATCTGTATGGTTGTATTGAGGGCGCCCGAACGGGCGCTTTTTTCTTGTCCGCGCACCGCTGTTTCGGGCCACTGATCTCCTAGCTTCCTCGTCCGATGGATCTGTTTCTCATCTCGCTGGCCTCGCTGCTGGCCGGCGGCATCGACTCGATCGTCGGCGGCGGCGGGCTGATCCTGGTGCCGGCGCTGTTCGCGGTCTATCCCACGGCAGCGCCCGCCACGCTGTTCGGCACCAACAAGAGCGCTTCGGTCTGGGGCACCGCGATCGCCACCGTGCAGTACAGCCGTCGCGTGCGGATGCGCTGGGCGGTGCTGCTGCCGGCCGCCGGCGCGGCGCTGGCGGGCTCCTTTGTCGGCGCCTGGGTGGTGACGTTAATCGACCCGGACTTCCTGCGCCGGGCGCTGCCCTTCATCCTGCTGGCGGTGCTGCTCTACACGCTGGCCAGGAAGGATCTGGGCCGCACGCACGCGCCGCGGCACACGCAGCGGCGCGAAACGCTGCTGGCCTGCGCCATCGGCCTAGTCATCGGCTGGTACGACGGCTTCTTCGGGCCCGGCACCGGCAGCTTCTTCATCTTCCTGTTCGTGCGCCTGCTCGGCTACGACTTCCTCAACGCCTCCGCGGCGGCCAAGCTGCTGAACGTCGCGACCAACGTCTCGGCGCTGGCCCTGTTCGCCGCCAAGGGCCACATCTGGTGGCAGATCGGCCTGACCATGGCGGTCGCCAACGTGGCCGGCAGCCTGATCGGCACGCGCCTCGCGCTCAAGCACGGCGCCGGCTTCGTGCGCGTGGTGTTCATCGTGGTGGTGAGCGCGCTGATCCTGAAGACCGGCCATGACGCCTTCTTGCGCTGACGCAAGCCCGCGCCGCGGCGCTGGCCCAACAATGGCGCCTGGCGCGCCGCCGGCCGCCCCTTGTTCCACCGCACGCACCCCACCATGAAATTCGAAGACCTCCTGTACGACGTGAAGAACGGCGTGGCCTGGATCACCATCAACCGGCCCGACAAGATGAATGCCTTTCGCGGCACCACCTGCGACGAGCTGATCAAGGCGCTGAACAAGGCCGGCTACGACCGCGAGGTCGGCTGCATTGTGCTGGCCGGTGCCGGCGACAAGGCCTTCTGCACCGGCGGCGACCAGTCGGCGCACGACGGCAACTACGACGGCCGCGGCACCATCGGTCTGCCGATGGAGGAACTGCACACCGCCATCCGCGACGTGCCCAAGCCGGTCATCGCGCGCGTGCAGGGCTACGCCATCGGCGGCGGCAACGTGCTGGCCACCATCTGCGACCTGACCATCTGCTCTGAGAAGGCGATCTTTGGCCAGGTCGGCCCCAAGATGGGTTCGGTCGACCCCGGCTACGGCACCGCCTTCCTGGCGCGCGTGGTGGGCGAGAAGAAGGCACGCGAGATCTGGTACCTGAACAAACGCTACAGCGGCCAGGAAGGCGTCACCATGGGCCTGGCCAACATCTGCGTGCCGCATGAGCAGCTCGACGCGACAGTGCAGGAATGGGCCGAAACCATCTGCGCACGCAGCCCGACCGCGATTGCGATCGCCAAGCGCAGCTTCAACATGGACACCGCACACCAGGCCGGCATCGCCGGCATGGGCATGTACGCACTCAAGCTCTACTACGACACCGACGAGTCACGCGAGGGCGTCAACGCACTGAAGGAAAAGCGCCAGCCCGAGTTCCGCAAGTACGCCAAGTGAATGCCTGATCAGCGGACGCGAAGAACACAAGAGCGAAGATCGCGAAGCAGCTCTCCCACCCGAGCTCCCCAAGGCCGAGCGCAGCGACGGCCCGTGTGGACTTCACTCCCCTCTGGCCGTGCCGAGAAGCGCAGGGCGTGGGGCGGGCGCGGCAGCACAGCATGCCGCGCTTCGTAGTCTGACTCGCTGCGGTTGTCCGAACGGAGCGCTGCAAGCGCGCAGTGAGTTCCGCAGCGCCGCCCCATGACCGAGCATCGCAGGTTGCCCGCAGCGAAGCGAAGGGACACGGCCAGTGGGGTCGCTTTTGTGTTCGCATAACTTCGCTGCGCGAAGTGAGCGAACCCCGCTGCGCGAACTTTGGTTACTTTCTTTTTGGCGACGCAAAAAGAAAGTAACTGCGCCGCCGGGCGCACATCCCGGCCAGCCGCGCCTCCAACACCCAAAAACTCAGTCCACCACCACGACAGGCACCCGCTGCGCCAGCGCACACATCAGCTCGTAGCCCACCGTCCCGGCCGCATGCGCCACCTCGTCGATCGACAGCACGCTGCCATCGGCCGCCACGCCCCACAGCGTGGCGACGCTGCCCGGTCGCGCCTGCGGCACCGGCGTCAGGTCGACCACCAGCATGTCCATGCTGACCCGCCCCAGCGTCCGGGCGCGCACGCCGTCGACCAGCACCGGGGTGCCGGTGACGGCGTGGCGCGGATAGCCGTCGGCGTAGCCGCAGGCCACCACGCCGATGCGCATCGGCGCATCGGCGCGGAAGATCGAGCCGTAGCCCACGCAGTCGCCGGCCTGCAACTCGTTCACCGCGATCAGTTCGGCCGCCAGCGTCATGGTCGGGCGCAGGTCCCAGTGCGCGGCATCGTGCGCGGGGAAGTCGGGCGACGAGCCGTATGCCGCGATGCCCGGCCGCACCCAGTCGCCGCGCACCTCCGCGTCCTGGCCATGGCGCAGCGTGGCGGCGCTGTTGCACACGCTGCGCTCGCCTGCCAGGCCCTCGGTGGCCTGCTGGAACAGCGCCCACTGCGCGGCGATACCCTTGGCGCCATCGGCGTCGCTGAAGTGGGTCATGAGCGAGACATCGCCGGCCTGCGGCAGCGCCTGCAGGCGCGCATAGGCGGCGCGGAAGTGCCCGGGCGCGAAGCCGAGCCGGTTCATGCCCGAGTTGAGCTTCAGGAATACGTGCTGCGGATGCTGGGCCTTGTGCGCCGCCAGCCAGTCGATCTGGGCCTCGCGGTGGACCGTGTGCCACAGGTTCAGGCGCGAGCACAGCTCCAGGTCGCGCGGCTCGAACACGCCTTCCAGCAGCAGGATCGGGCCGCGCCAGCCGAGCGCGCGCACGCGCTCGGCCTCGGCCAGGTCGAGCAGGGCAAAGCCGTCGGCGCCGCGCAGGCCCTCGAACACGCGCTCGATGCCGTGGCCGTAGGCGTTGGCCTTGACGATGGCCCAGACGCGCGCGCCCGGCGCGGCGGCGCGCAGGCGCTGCAGGTTGTGGCGCAGCGCGCCGGTGTGGATGGTGGCTTGGATGGGGCGGGGCATGGCTGGTCCGGAAAGTTCGCACGCCGATGGCGGATGGCGAGGATTCTGGCACTGCGCGGCGCCGGGAAAGCTGCCAAGATGCGCCCACACCTGCGTGCTATAACCGCCGCACTTCAGTAGGCCGGCAGCTCTTGATCTCTCGCACCCGTCTTTTTGGGCGCGCCGCGTGGCGGTGCGCGCCGTGGCACCGACAGCCCTGCGGCCAGGCGCCGGCCAGCCGGCCGGCCTTGCCACGGCCATGGCCATGGCCGGCTGCATGGCATGCGGGGGCCGAGTCGTGAACCGCGGCTTCTACACCATCATGGCAGCGCAGTTCTTCAGCTCGCTGGCCGACAACGCCTTGTTCGTCGCGGCGGTGGAGTTGCTGCGCAGCACCGGCACACCCGAATGGCAGAGCGCGGCGCTGGTGCCGATGTTCGCGCTGTTCTACGTGATCCTGGCACCCTGGGTCGGCGCCTTCGCCGACTCGCGTCCCAAGGGCCACGTGATGTTCTACAGCAACGCGATCAAGATCGTCGGCTGCCTGGCGATGCTGTTCGGCGGCCACCCGCTGCTGGCCTACGCCATCGTCGGCCTCGGCGCCGCGGCCTACTCGCCGGCCAAGTACGGCATCCTGACCGAGCTGCTGCCGCCCTCGCAGCTGGTCAAGGCCAACGGCTGGATCGAGGGCCTGACCATCGCCTCGATCATCCTCGGCGTGCTGCTGGGCGGCCAGCTGGTCGGGCCGCACCTGTCGGCGCCGCTGCTGGCGCTCGAGCTGCCGCGCGTCGAGACCGCGCCCGAGGCGGCGATCGCGGCGCTGGTGCTGGTCTACGCGGTCGCGGCGGCCATCAACCTGCGCATTCCGCGCACCGGGGTCGAGATGCGGCCGCTGCCGGCGTCCAAGCTGTCGCTGCTGCCCGACTTCTGGCGCTGCAACGCGCGCCTGTGGGGCGACAAGCTGGGCCAGATCTCGCTCGCCACCACCACGCTGTTCTGGGGCGTGTCGGGCAACATGCGCTACATCGTGCTGGCCTGGGCGGCAGTGGCGCTGAACTACGGCACCACCGAAGCGGCCAACCTGGTCGGCGTCGTGGCCTTCGGCACCGCAGCTGGCGCCATCGCGGCGTCGGCGCGCATCCGGCTCGACCGCGCCACCACCGTGATGCCGCTGGGCATGCTGATGGGCGGCCTGGTGATCGCCATGATCTTCATCCATCAATTGTGGATCGCGGTGCCGTTCCTGATCGCCATGGGCGCGCTGGGCGGCTACATCGTGGTGCCGATGAACGCGCTGCTGCAGCACCGCGGCCACAACCTGATGGGCGCCGGCCGCTCGATCGCGGTGCAGAACTTCAACGAGCAGGCCTGCATCCTGGCGCTGGGCGCGCTGTACAGCGCCTCGACCGGGCTCGGCCTGTCGGCGCTCGGCGCCATCGCGCTGTTCGGCGCCGTGGTGGTGGCGGCGATGGCGCTGATCCAGCTCTGGTACCGCCACAACCTGCGCCACCACACGGCCGAGGTCAAGCAGCTGATGCGGGTCGCCCGTGGCGGCCATCGGCGGCGCTGAACGTGAGCGCTCCTTCACATGGGCCGGTGGCGGCCCTGCTGTTCAACGCGCTGGTCTGGGGCCTGTCGTGGATTCCGCTGCAGGCGCTGTACCGGCTCGGCCTGCATCCACTGATCAGCATCACACTGGTGTTCGGCGGCGCGCTGGCGACGCTGCTGCTGTCGCGGCCGGCCAGCCTGCGCGGCCTGGTGCGCGCGCCGCAGCTGCTGGCCGTGTCGCTGGCCGCCGGGTTGACCAACATCGGCTTCAACTGGGCGGTGACGATCGGCGACGTGGTGCGCGTGGTGCTGCTGTTCTACATGATGCCGGTGTGGTCGGTCGGCCTGGCCTGGCTGATGCTGGGCGAGCGTCCGACGCGCGCCGCGCTGCTGCGCCTGCTGCTGGCGCTGCTCGGGGTGACACTGGTGCTGCAGCGCCCGGGCCAGGCCTGGCCGCTGCCCTCGGGACTGGCCGACTGGCTGGCCCTGATGGGCGGATTCTGCTTCGCGCTGACCAACGTGCTGCTGCGCCGCTGGCGCGACACGCCCGGCGACGCGCGCGCGCTGGCCATGTTCGGTGGCGGCTTCGTCATGGCCGGCGCGCTGGCGCTGGGCAGCGGCGCATTGCAGACGCTGCCGACGGCGCCGGTCGGCGACTGGCTGGCCTGGGTGTCGCTGCTGGCGATCGCGGTGTTCGGCGGCAATCTCGCACTGCAATACGGCGCCGCGCGGCTGCCGGCACAGGTGACGGCGCTGATCATGTTGTCCGAAGTGCTGTTCGCCAGTGTGTCGGCGGTCTTGCTCGGCGCGGCCACGCTGACCAGCGCCACGCTGGTCGGCGGCGCGCTGATCGTGCTGGCCGCGCTGCTGGCGATCCGGCGCTGAAGCAGCCCGCCGCACGCCGAGCGTGAACCGGTTCGGCGCGCTATGCTGGCGTCCGCAGCGCCTTGCCGACCCATTTCCGACTCGTTGCCGACCAGGAGAACCCGCCATGCCCACGCTCGACAGCTTCCGCGTCACCACCCTCGACGGCCGCCAGACCACGCTGGCGGACTACCAGGACAAGGTGCTGCTGATCGTCAACACCGCCAGCCAATGCGGCCTGACGCCGCAGTTCGCCGGCCTGCAGGCGCTGCACGAGCAGTACGCGGCGCAGGGCTTCACGGTGCTGGGTTTTCCCTGCAACCAGTTCGCCGGCCAGGACCCCGGCAGCAACGAGGAAATCGGCGCCTTCTGCCGGCAGAACTACGGCGTGACGTTTCCGATGATGGCCAAGATCGAGGTCAACGGCGACGGCGCCGACCCGCTCTACAAGTGGCTCAAGGCACAGGCGCCGGGCATCCTGGGCAGCGAGGCGATCAAGTGGAACTTCACCAAGTTCCTGCTCGGCCGCGACGGCCAGGTGATCAAGCGCTACGCGCCGCAGGACGAACCGGCCACGCTGGCAGCCGACATCGAGGCGGCGCTGGCGGCCTGACCCGGTCGCGCCACACGCCGGCAACCGGAGCCCGGCGCGGCTACGACGACCGCAAGGCCTCGTCCAGCACCTCGACCCAATGCCGCACCGGCAGTTCGGTGCCGGCCTGCAGGTGGGTGATGCAGCCGATGTTGGCCGACAGGATGGCTTCCGGCCGCTCGGTGGCGCGCTCGCCGATCAGGTAGCCCAGCTTGCGCTCGCGCAGCTGCAGCGACAGCTCGGGCTGCAGCACCGAATAGGTGCCGGCCGAGCCGCAGCACAGGTGGGCCTCCTGCAAGGCCGGGCGCAGCTCGAAGCCGAGCGCGCCCAGGTGCTGCTCGACGCCGCCGCGCAACTGCTGCGCGTGCTGCAGCGTGCAGGGCGCATGCCAGGCCAGCATGCCGGCGCGCGGCCTGACGCGCCTCTTCAGGGCCGCCACGATGTCGGGCAGCAGCTCGCTCAGATCACGCGCCAGTTCGCTCACGCGCGCCGCCCGGTCGGCATAGCGCGGCTCATTGCGCAGCAGGTGACCATATTCCTTCACCATGGCGCCGCAACCCGAGGCATTGATGACCACCGCCTCGACGCTGCCGCGCTCGATGTGCGGCCACCAGGCGTCGATGTTGGCACGCATCTGCTTCAGCCCGCCGGCGCCGTCGGCCAGGTGGTACTTGACGGCGCCGCAGCAGCCCTGGCCGCGCGGCAGCACGCACTGGATGCCGGCGGCGTCCAGCACGCGCGCGGTCGCGGCGTTGATGTTGGGCGCCATCGACGGCTGCACGCAGCCTTCCAGCAGCAGCACCTTGCGCGCGTGCTCGCGCGTCGGCCAGCGGCCGGCATCGCGGCGCTCCGGCACCTTGGCCTTGAGCGCCGCCGGCAGCAGCCCGCGCACCGACTGCCCCACGCGCATGGCCGGCCCGAACAGCGGCGACGACAGGCCCTTGCGCAGCCAGTCGCGCTGGCGCTGGTCGGCGGCCGTGCGCGCCACCTTGGCTTCCACCACCTGGCGCCCGATGTCGACCAGACGGCCGTACTGCACGCCGCTGGGGCAGGTGGTCTCGCAGTTGAGGCAGGTCAGGCAGCGGTCCAGGTGCTGCTGCGTCTCGCGCGTGGGCTGTCGCCCCTCGAACACCTGCTTCATCAGGTAGATGCGCCCGCGCGGGCTGTCGAGCTCGTCGCCCAGCAGCAGGTAGGTCGGGCAGGTGGCCAGGCAGAAGCCGCAGTGCACGCACTTGCGCAGGATCGCCTCGGCCTCCTGGCCGTCGGGGGTGTCGCGGAATTCGTCGCTGAGGTGGGTTTGCATGGGCCGTATCCAGGCTCAGTAATCCAAGGCCATGCGCCCGGGGTTGAGGATGCCGGCCGGGTCGAACTCGGCCTTCAGCGCGCGGTGGATGCGCGCCAGCGGTTCAGCCAGCGGCGTGAACACCGCCGCCCGGCCGTCGCCGCCGCGAAACAGCGTCGCGTGCCCGCCGGCGCGCGCGGCGGCCTCGCGCACCCGCGGCGCCTCGGCCGGCGCGGCCCGCAGCCAGCGCAGGCCGCCGTGCCATTCGACCATGGTCGGGCCCAGATTCAGGGGCGTCGCCGTGTCAGGCACGCTGGCGCGCCACAGCGCCTCGCCGGGTTCCAGGCGGAAGAACTGCAGCGCCTGGTCGCGCAGCGCGTCCCACTGGCGCGTGGCGCCATCCTGGTCCATCGCCTCGCCGCCCATGGTCTGGCGCGCCGCCTGCACCGCCGCCCGGGCGCCACGCAGGCGCACCGCCAGCTGGCCATTGGCCCAGCAGCTCGCATTCAGCGGCAGCGGCTGGCCGCCCCAGCGGTTGAGCTGCTGGCGCGCCGTGGTCTCGCTCCATTCGAACAGCAGTGTCGCCTCGGCCGGCGGCACCGGCAGCACCTTCAGGCTGACCTGCACGATCACGCCGAGCGTGCCCATGGCGCCGGTCATCAGCCGGCTGACGTCGTAGCCGGCCACGTTCTTCATCACCTGGCCGCCGAAGCTCAGCAGTTCGCCCTTGCCGTTGATGATCTGCGCGCCGAGCACATAGTCGCGCAGGCTGCCGACGCTGGCGCGCGCCGGGCCCGACAGCCCGGCCGCCACCATGCCGCCGACGGTGCCGGCGACGCCGAAGCGCGGCGGCTCGAACGGCAGGCACTGGCCGTGCTCGGCCAGCAGCGCCTCCAGCTCGCGCAGGCGGGTGCCGGCACGCACCGTCACCACCAACTCGCTCGGCTCGTAGCTGACCACGCCGGCCAGCGGCCGCAGGTCCAGCAACTCGCCGTGCAGCTGCTGGCCGTAGAAGTCCTTGCTGCCGCCGCCGCGGATGCGCAGCGGCCGCCCGCGCTCGGCGGCCTTGCGGATCTTGTCGATGAGGGGTTCCAGCGCGGCGTCCATGCGGGCGATGGTAAACGCTGCGCGGCGGGGGCCGCCGCCCCGCCGCCTGCGTCGATCCGTAAAAAAGGCCCGCCGATGCGGCGGGCCAAGTCCGACCTTGGAAAACCTGCCGGGCAACGGCCCCGGCATCCGATCTCAGCGGCTGTAGGCGGTCTCGCCGTGGCTGCTGATGTCCAGACCCTGGCGCTCGTCCTCCTCGCTCACGCGCAGGCCCAGCGTCACGTCGACGATCTTGTAGGCGACGAACGAGACCACGCCCGACCAGGCCACGGTGAATAGCACGCTCTTGAGCTGGATCCACACCTGGCCGGCCATGTCGAAGCTGGCCGGGTCGGCGCCGCCGGTGCCGCCCAGGCCGGGGGCCGCGAATACGCCGGTCAGGATGGCACCCAGGATGCCGCCCACGCCATGCACGCCGAACACGTCGAAGGCGTCGTCGGCGCGCAGCAGGCGCTTGAGGCCGCTCACGCCCCACAAGCAGACCAGGCCAGCCAGCGCGCCGATCACCAGCGATCCCATCGGGCCGACGAAGCCGGCCGCCGGCGTCACCGCCACCAGGCCGCCGACCGCGCCCGAGGCCGCGCCCAGCATCGAGGCCTTGCCCTTGTGCAGCGCCTCGCCCAGCGACCAGGCCAGCGTCGCGGCGGCGGCGGCCAGCACGGTGTTGATGAAGGCCAGGCCAGCCCCGCCGTTGGCCGCGCCGGCCGAGCCGGCGTTGAAGCCGAACCAGCCGACCCACAGCAGCGAAGCCCCCACCATGGTCAGCGTCAGGCTGTGCGGCGTGAAGGCCTCGCGGCCGTAGCCGACGCGCCGGCCGATCATCCAGGCGCCGACCAGGCCGGCGACGCCGGAGTTGATGTGCACCACGGTGCCGCCGGCGAAGTCGAGCGCGCCGTCCCTGGCCAGCAGGCCGCCGCCCCAGACGATGTGAGCCATCGGCACGTAGCTGAAGCTGAACCACAGCACCATGAACAGCAGCACCGCCGAGAACCGGATGCGCTCGGCGAAGGCGCCGACGATCAGGCAGCAGGTGATGGCCGCGAACGTGCCCTGGAAGGCCACGAACACGTACTCGGGAATCGTCGGCAGCGCGCCGATGCTGTCGGGCGCGATGCCCTTGAGGAACAGCTTGTCGAAACCGCCGAAGAAGTCGCCCTCGCCGCTGAAGGCCAGGCTGTAGCCGTACACCGCCCACAGCACGCTGACGAGCGAGAACACCACGAACACCTGCACCAGCACGCTCAGCATGTTCTTGCTGCGCGTGAGGCCGCCGTAGAACAGCGCCAGGCCAGGAATGGTCATCAGGATGACCAGCAGGGTGGAAGTCAGCATCCAGGCGGTGTCGCCGGAGTCGATGGCGGGCGCCGCCTGGGCCAGGGCCAGGCCGCCGGGCAGCAGCAGCGCGGGAAGGATCAGCAGGGATTTCATGGGTGGGGTCCTCGTGTGCGGTGGATGCGCTTACAGCGCGGCGTCACCGGTCTCGCCGGTGCGGATGCGGATGACCTGCTCGAGCGCGGACACGAACACCTTGCCGTCGCCGATCTTGCCGGTGCGTGCGGCGCGCTCGATGGCCTCGACGGCGCGTTCGGCCAGCTCGTCGCCGACGGCGGTCTCGAGCTTGACCTTGGGCAGGAAGTCGACCACGTATTCGGCACCGCGGTACAGCTCGGTGTGGCCCTTCTGGCGCCCGAAGCCCTTGACCTCGGAAACGGTGATGCCCTGCACGCCGAGCAGGGACAGCGCCTCGCGCACTTCCTCCAGCTTGAAGGGCTTGATGACGGCGGTGATGAGTTTCATGGGAGTTCCTTGTCGATGGGGTGGACGTGATGCGGCCGCGTCCTAGAACTGGTACTTGAGCCCGAGCAGCAGCGCGGTCCGGCCGGTGAAGCGGCCGCCGGGGGTGGTGTAGAGCGCCTGGTCGGCATTGCTGCCGACCACGCTGGCGCTGGCCACCAGGCCGTTGCCGAAGTCCTTGTTCAGCGTGACGGCGACGTCGGTGTACGAATACGCGCCATGACGGCGGATCCACTGGCGGCCGATGTGCGGCGCCACCGACCAGCCGTCGCCGAGGTCGAAGCTGGCCGACAGATCCAGGTAGCCGCTGTGCCGGCTGTCGTCGAAGCCGAACAGGTTGGTCAGCGCGTGCGAGTACTTGAGCGTGACGATGTCGTAGCTCAGCGCGCCATAGACCTCGGTGGTGTTGGGGCTGACGGCGAGCCGGTGGCGCGGGTAGCGGTAGTGCAGCAGGCCGACGTCGTAGCCGATCGCGCCGGCCGTGCCCTTGTAGCCGCCGTACACGTCCCATTCCATCGGCGCGTCGCCGCCGGCGTCCCCGATCCACTTGATCGAGCTGAGCCAGGTGCCGAGGTAGAAGCCGCTGGCATGGCTGTAGTCGGCACCGGCGCTGACGGCCGGCTTCAGACGGCTTTGCGAGATGCCGCGGTAACGGTAGTCGCTGGCGACGCCGACGTTGAAGCCGACGCTGTGCTCGGGCGCGGGCGCGGCGGTCTGCGCCAGGGCGCCGGCGCTGGCGCCCAGCGCGGCCAAGGCCAGGCTCAGGTGTTTCAGGGTGCCCCGGGGGTGCTTCATGGTGTCCTCGCTTCTCTTTCCATGGGTGAACACATCCCCTCAAGCAGGGACCGTGCCAGGCCGCGCACCGGCTAGATTCAAGGGCGCGGCGCGCCGCCGGCGCGGCGTCCGCACCACCCCGGGGCACCGGCGTGGTGCGCGCTTTCAGGCCGCCAGGCGGCGGCGCATGCACCAGAAAGGGGATCGACAGCGCGATGGGTTTGAGTCTGGTGTCGAGCCGCGCCCTGATGGGCCTTGCGGCGCCGGCGGTCACGGTCGAGGTGCACCTGGCCAACGGCCTGCCCAGCTTCACCCTGGTCGGGCTGGCCGACGTCGAGGTCAAGGAGGCGCGCGAGCGCGTGCGCTCGGCGCTGCTGAACAGCGGGCTGGCGTTCCCGCACAACCAGCGCATCACGGTCAACCTGGCGCCGGCCGACCTGCCCAAGGATTCGGGCCGCTTCGACCTGCCGATCGCGCTCGGCATCCTTGCCGCCAGCGGGCAGATCGACGGCGCCCGCCTGGCTGGCTGGGAGTTCGCCGGCGAGCTGTCGCTGTCGGGCGAATTGCGCCCGGTGCGCGGGGCGCTGGCGATGAGCGTGGCCTTGCGCCGTGGCGGCGTCGATGCGCGCCTGGTGCTGCCGCCGGGCAGCGCCGAGGAAGCGGCGCTGGTGCCGGGCATGGCGGTCCATCGCGCGCGGCACCTGCTCGACGTGGTGGCGCAGTTCCTGCCGGCTGCCGCTGGCGAGCCGCCGGTTGCCGATGGCTGGGCGCGCGTGCCGCCGGCCGAGCGCGCGGCCGATCCGACCTACGCCGACCTGTCCGACGTCAAGGGCCAGGCCGGCGCCAAGCGCGCACTGGAGATCGCCGCCGCCGGCGGGCACTCGCTGCTGATGATCGGCCCGCCGGGCAGCGGCAAGTCGATGCTGGCGCAGCGCTTTGCCGGCCTGCTGCCGCCGATGGGCGTCGATGAGGCGCTGCAGAGCGCGGCCGTTGCCAGCCTTGGCGGCAGCTTCACGCTGGCGCACTGGGGCCAGCGCCCGACGCGCGCGCCGCACCACACGGCCAGCGCGGTGGCGCTGGTGGGCGGCGGCTCGCCGCCGCGGCCGGGCGAGATCTCGCTGGCCCACGAAGGCGTGCTGTTCCTGGACGAACTGCCCGAGTTTCCGCGTGCCGCGCTCGAAGCCCTGCGCGAGCCGCTGGAGTCCGGCCACATCACCATCAGCCGCGCCGCGCAGCGGGCCGAGTTCCCGGCACGCTTCCAGCTCGTCGCGGCGATGAACCCCTGCCCCTGCGGCTACCTGGGCTCGCGCACGCGCGCCTGCCGCTGCACGCCCGACCAGGTGGCGCGCTACCAGGGCAAGCTGTCGGGGCCGCTGATCGATCGCATCGACCTGCACGTCGAGGTCGGGGCGCTGCCGCCTGACGAGCTGCTGGCGGCGCCGGCGGGCGAAGACACAGCCAGCATCCGAACCCGTTGCGCCACTGCGCGCCAGCTTGCGATCACCCGCCAGGGCGTGCCCAACCAGGCGCTGCAGGGCCAGGCGATCGATGAACATGCACGGCTCGACGATGCGGCACGCCAGTTCCTGCACACCGCCGCCACCCGGCTGGGTTGGAGCGCCCGCGCCACCCACCGAGCGCTGAAGGTGGCGCGCAGCATCGCCGACCTGGCCAGCAGCCAGACCGTCAGCACGGCCCACGTGGCCGAAGCGGTGCAGTACCGGCGCGCCCTGCGCGGCGCTTGAACCGGCAGTCGATCAGCGCCGCCGGATAGCGTGGCGCAGCGCCTCGACGTCGCGCGCCACCATGCGCTCGGCGTGCGCCAGCGCGCGGCGCTCGCGCCACTGACGCCACTGCATGCCCAGCTGCGCCGCCCCCAGTTCGGCCACGCGCGAGCCCCAGGCACCGATGGCGCGCGGCGAACGCAGGCCGGCGCCATCGGCTTCCCGCCGCTGCGGCGGCTCCTCATCGGCCGGTCTTGGTTCGCCTTTCGCGTCACGCGCGTCCGGCCGACTCAGCCAGTAGGCCGCTGCCACCGAAACCAGCAGCGCCAGCCCTTCCAGGGTGGCCTGTTTGCGCAGCGCGCCATCGCTGCCCGCGAGCGCACGCAACCGGCGGCCGCCAGCTCGGCCCCCATCCGATCGTCCGCCCGCTGCCGCCAGACGCTCACCCGGCGACTCGGCGCCTGCTTGCACCGGCGCAGCAGATGCGACGTCCGACAGCACCGCCGCCACGGCGGCCGTGTCCTGCGCAGCTTCACCGGCACCGGCCTTGCGCACCTCGGCCTGCGCCGCGGTGACGGCCGCAGCCGGCGGCGGCGTGGCCTCGGGCGTGAACTGGCCGGTCCGCTCGGCCATCGCACGCGCCACGCTGGCGCCGAACAGCAGCACCGCAGCGGCGAAGTAGATCCACATCAGCAGCACCACCAGCGAGCCCGCCGCGCCGTAGGCCGACACCACGGCCGCCGTCGACAGGTACAGCGCCAGCGCGTACTTGCCGACGCCGAACAGCAGCGCGCCCACGGCCGCGCCCCACAGCAGGTAGCGCAGGCGCGGCTGCGGCCCGGCGCTCATGCGCATCAGGGCCACGAACAGCCCGGTGGTGATCAGGAACGAGATCAGCTGGTTCAGCGCCGCCAGCACCAGCGACATGTTCCAGCGGCTGCCGGCCCAGGTCTCCAGCAGGCTGAGCAGGCTGGCGATCACCGTGGACACCAGCATCAGGAAGCCGAACGCCAGCACGTAGGCCACGCCGCGCAGGCGCAGCGTCGCGGTGTGCCACCAGGCATCGACGGCGGCCACGCCGGTACCCTGGGTCCACAGGCGCTCGAAGGCCGATTGCAGTTCGGCGAACACCCCCGTGGCACCGACCAGCAGCAGCACGAAGGCCAGCATCGACGCGAACACGCCCTGCCCTGCCTCCTGCGAGCTGGCGATGGCCGAACGGATCACCTCGGCGCCCTGCTGGCCCACCACGCCGCCGATCTGCGTGACCAGGCTGGTGGTGAGCACCTCGCGGTCGAGCCACCAGCCGAGCCCGGCGACGATCAGCACCAGCAGCGGTGCCAGGCTGAGGATGCCGTAGAACGACATCGCCGCGCTCATGCGCAGGCCGTCGGCGTCGGACCACAGCTCGAACGAACGGTACAGCGGATACAGCGGCTTCAGCGCGCCGCGAAACAGGGCCGGCGCTTGTTGCGACGTCGGCGACGCGGCGGTCATGGGGGCGGAGGCGGCATCCATCGGGCCAAGTCTAGGCCGCTGCCTGCGGCGGTCCGACGGCCAGGATCGACAACCGTTGTCAGCGGATTACCTGCACGCAGGTCGCACAGCTCACGCGGGTCCTCGCGCCAGGTCAGCGATGACAGGACGCCGATACCCTAAGGAAAACCACTAGGCATGGCTAGCGTTTTGTATACGATTTTTGCCGTAGATTCGATCCTATCCGCAAGAACACCCGGCCGCGTTGCATCAACCAACGCCAAGCCGCCGCCGCGCATCCCAACACGACGGAGAACCCTCATGCCCATCACCCGACGCCACGGCCTGGCACTGGCCGCCACCCTGCTCGCCGGCACCGCCATGCCGCACGCGCTGGCGCAGGCCACGACGCCGATCAAGTTCCAGCTCGACTGGCGCTTCGAAGGGCCGGCCTCGCTGTTCCTGCTGCCGGTGGCCAAGGGCTACTTCAAGCAGGCCGGGCTGGACGTGAGCATCGACGCCGGCAGCGGCTCGGGCGGCGCCGTCACGCGCGTGGCCTCGGGCGCCTACGACATGGGCTTCGCCGACCTGGCGGCGCTGATGGAGTTCCACGCCAACAACCCCGACGCCCCCAACAAGCCGGTGGCGGTGATGATGGTCTACAACAACACGCCGGCCACGGTGTTCGCGCTGAAGAAGTCCGGCATCGCCAAGCCCGCCGACCTGACCGGCAAGAAGCTCGGCGCGCCGGTGTTCGACGCCGGCCGGCGCGGCTTCGCGCTGTTCCAGCAGGCCAACAAGGTCGGCGACGTTGCCTGGACCTCGATGGACCCGCCGCTGCGCGAGACCATGCTGGTGCGCGGCGACGTCGATGCCATCACCGGTTTCGGCTTCACCTCGCTGTTGAACCTGGAGGCACGCGGCGTCAAGGCCGGCGACGTGGTGATGATGCCGTTCGCCGACCACGGCGTGAAGCTGTACGGCAACGCCATCATCGCCAGCCAGAAACTGGTGAAGGAGAACCCGAACGCCATCAAGGCCTTCCTCAGCGCCTTCACCAGGGGCGTCAAGGACGTGATGGTCAACCCGCCGGCGTCGATCGACTACGTCAAGGCGCGCGACGGCATCGTCAACGTGCCGCTGGAAACACGCCGCCTGCAGTTGTCGATCGATTCGGTCATCGCCAGCCCCGACGCGCACGCCGAGGGCTTCGGCCAGATCAATCCGGCCCGCCTGTCGCTGATGGCCTCGCAGATCTCGGACACCTACGGCACCAAGACGCGTGTCAACCCGGACACGGTGTGGAACGGCAGCTTCCTGCCTTCCAAGGCCGAGCTCGACGTGCTGCCGCGCGCCCGGAAGCAGTAAGCGCATGGGCATGCATGGCCACGGCCCGGCGCCGGTCCTGCCGCGTGCGACGCCGGGGAGCATCAGGTGAGCGCGGCGACGGACAGCGCCTTCATCGATTTTTCCGACGTCTGGCTGGCCTACAACGACGCGCTGCTGGCGCAGGGCCAGTTCGCCGTCGAGGCCATCGACCTGAAGATCGCGCAGGGCGAGTTCATCGCCATCGTCGGGCCGTCGGGCTGCGGCAAGTCGACCTTCATGAAACTGGCCACCGGCCTGAAGCGGCCCTCGCGCGGGCACATCGTGATCGACGGCGCACCGGTGACCGGCCCGCTGAAGATCTCCGGCATGGCGTTCCAGGCACCCTCGCTGCTGCCCTGGCGCACCACGCTCGACAACGTGCTGCTGCCGCTGGAGATCGTCGAACCCTACCGCTCTCAATTCCGCAGCAAGCGGCCCGAGTACGCTGAACGCGCCCGCGCCCTGCTGCGCCAGGTCGGCCTGGGCGGCTACGAGGACAAGTTCCCGTGGCAGCTCTCGGGTGGCATGCAGCAGCGCGCCAGCATCTGCCGCGCGCTGATCCACGAACCGAAGATGCTGCTGCTGGACGAGCCGTTCGGCGCGCTCGACGCGTTCACGCGCGAGGAGCTGTGGTGCACGCTGCGCGACCTGTGGGAGGTGCAGCGCTTCAACGTCATCCTGGTCACGCATGACCTGCGCGAAAGCGTGTTTCTGGCCGACACCGTGTACGTGATGAGCAAGAGCCCCGGCCGCTTCGTGGTGCGGCGCGAGATCGACCTGCCGCGCCCACGCGAGCTGGAGATCACCTACACCAAGCACTTCACCGAGATCGTGCACGAGCTGCGCGGGCACATCGGTGCCATGCGCCAGTCCGGCGCGGAGCTGGCGCAATGAGCGCCGCCGGCAACCGCCGCCTGATGGAGCGCGCCTCGCCCTTCGTGCTGATGGCCATCATCGCCGTGCTGTGGGAGTTGATCTGCCGCGTGTTCGGCGTGTCGGAATTCATCTTCCCGGCACCCTCGGCCATCTGGGACCGACTGGTCGAGTTCTACCCCGTCATCGCGGCCCACGCCTGGCGCACCTTCTGGGTCACCATGGTCGGCTTCGCCCTGGCCATCGTGGTCGGCGTGCTGCTGGGCTTCATCATCGGCTCATCGCGCATGGCCTACACCGCCATGTACCCGCTGATGACCGCCTTCAACGCCCTGCCCAAGGCGGCCTTCGTGCCAATCCTGGTGGTGTGGTTCGGCATCGGCGTCGGCCCGGCGGTGCTGACGGCCTTCCTGATCTCGTTCTTCCCCATCACCGTCAACATCGCCACTGGCCTGGCCACGCTGGAGCCCGAGCTGGAGGACGTATTGCGCGTGCTTGGCGCCAAGCGCTGGGACGTGCTGACCAAGGTCGGCCTGCCGCGCTCGATGCCGTACTTCTTCGGCTCGCTGAAGGTCGCCATCACCCTGGCCTTCGTCGGCACCACGGTGTCCGAGATGATGGCCGCCAACGAGGGCATCGGCTACATGCTGGTCTCGGCCGGCGCGTCGATGCAGATGGCGCTGGCCTTCGCCGGCCTGCTGGTGGTCGGCGTGATGGCGATGCTGATGTACGAGCTGTTCTCGTGGGTCGAGAAGCACACCACGGGCTGGGCGCACCGGGGTTCACAGGCGGGCTGAGCCGCCTGGCCGGGCCAGACCCCGAGCGCCGTTGGCAGGACGGGGCCGGCCATGGCTCGTTTGCGACCGCCGGGTAGGCCATACTCGCGACTCCCAAGCATCCGGGACCGGTGTGCCGGGCCCACTTCAGGAGAGTCGAAACGCCATGAAATGGAAGATCCGGGTCGAGGAATACACGACCCCCTACCCCATCACCGTCAACGAGGAACTGTCGATCGACGAGCTGAACCGGCTCATGCAGACCCACGATGTGCGCCACCTGCCGGTCATGCGCGACGGCACCGTGGTCGGCGTCATCAGCGACCGCGACCTGCGCCTGGCCAGCGGGCTGGGCGAGCAGCACAAGATCCAGATCCGCGCCGGCGACCTGATGACGACCGACCCGATCACCGTCAGCGCCGACACCCTGCTCGACGAGGTGGCGATCAAGATGGCCGACCTCAAGATCGGCAGCGTGATCGTCAACGACGAGAACGGCGAACTGCTCGGCATCTTCACCATCAGCGATGCCTTGGAAGCCTTGATCGAGATCAGCAGCTCAGACCAGGTTTGAGCCCATCATTGGCCTGCTGAAAAACGTCAACCACCGAGGAAGGAGCCATTCAGACACAGGGGAGCTTGCCGTAATGAGTGGAACGCTTACAAGACTGGCCGCCCTGGCCGCCCTGGCCATCGCACCGGCACTGGCCACGGGTCAGGACTTCACCCGTGCCGAACAGCTGTTCACGCAGCATTGCGCGGTCTGTCACGGCGCCGATCGCGGCGGGTACATCGGGCCGGCACTGAACCGCGACGACACCCGGCTGTCGCGCGCCGACGTGGCCAAGATCATCCTCGGTGGCAGCCCGCCGACGCTGATGCCGCAGCACCCAAGCTGGCGCGGCGCGCTCTCCGGCAAGGATCGCGAGCTGCTGGCCGAACTGATCACCACGCAGCCCAGGCGCACGCTCGGCTGGAGCATCGACGAGGCGCGCCAATCGCTGCAGGTGCTGGTCAAGGACGAATCGCGGCTGCCGGCCAAGCCGAAGTACCGGATCGACCACATCGACGACCTGATGGCCGTGATGTCGCGCAGCCGCCAGGGCGCGGGCAACGAGGCCAAGGTGCTGTTCTTCGACGGCCGCACGCACCGCCAGGTCGGCGAGGTGGCCACCGGCTTCGCGCCGCACCTGATGGACTTCCACCCAACCGAGCCGCGCTGGGCCTACGTGCGCGACGACGCCGGCTGGGTCCACAAGATCGACCTGTACTCGATGCAGACCGTGCGCAAGGTACGCGCCGGCCTCAACGGCACCTCGCTGGCGATCTCGCGCGACGGCCGCTACGTGGCGGCCGGCTCGTACGTGCCGCACACCATGGTGATCCTGGACGCCGCCACGCTGGAGCCGGTGCGCCAGATCGACCTGTCCGGCATCGACCCCGACGGCAAGCAGGTCGAGGCCGACGCCGGCATCATCCTGTCGACCCCGTTCGCCAACTACTTCGTGGTGGCGCTGGAGCAGGCCGGCCAGGTCTGGATCATTGACCTGGACCGCCCTGGCATGCCGATCACCCCCATCGCCAACGTCGGCCGGCACCTCCATGACGGCTTCCTCTCGCCCGACGGGCGCCATTTCGTCGTCTCGTCCTACGACGACCACCTCAACGCCGTCATCGACCTGGCCGAGGCCCGCATCGTGCGCAAGATCCCGGCCGGCTGCCAGCCGCACCTGGGCTCGGGCGCGGTGGTGCGCGTGGGCGAGCGCCTGCTCGGCATCGGCACCAACATCGGCGAGGCGGACTGCAAGTCATTCGAGGTCACGGTGTTCGACATGAACACTTTCGAACTCGTCAAGCGCATCCCCGTGATCGGCCCCACCGAGTCACCGGCGGCCCACCCGGACGCGCCCTACATCGTGGTCGACATCGTCGGCACCGGCCCCAACGCCAGCAAGCTGCAGTTCATCGACAAGGAATCGCTCGAAGTGGTGCGCACCATCGAAGTCGAAGGCACGCTCAGCCACTCACACTTCCCCGAATACACCGCGCGCGGCGACTTCTTCTACGTCAGCGCACGCTACCGCGGCGACCGCAGCCACAGCGCCGCCGGCCGGTTGGCGGTATTCGACTCACGCACCCTGCGCCAGGTGAAGTCGATCGCCCTGGACGTGCCCGCCGGCGTGTTCTCGCGCACACGGGCGAGGGCAGTGGCGGTGGGGTTGTAGGAGCGGGTGCGGTGATCCTGAGCGACGCCTTACGGCCCCAGCAGTTTGTCAATAGACGTTCTGACTTCGAATAATGTGTATCTCGCTCGGGATCCCAGGCCAAAAAATTTCGGCCTCTCCTGTTATCTGCCGTTCCAGTTAGACCACATATCCTAGTGATCTAAAATACGCCGCGCGCGGTATCGTAGGCGCCCTCGGTTCCGGCTAGACCACAAATCCCAGTGATCTAAAATTCGTGCTGTGGCCGACGAATGGCTGAGCCAGTTCCGGCTAGACCACAAATCCCAGTGATCTAAAATGAAGCAGGAAAAGCAGCGCGAGCGCGCTAAGTTCCGGCTAGACCACAAATCCCAGTGATCTAAAATGGCTCGAGATGCGCATCGAGAAGCGCGAGAGTTCCGGCTAGACCACAAATCCCAGTGATCTAAAATGTCATTCCGCAATGAATGCAAGCCCGGCGTGTTCCGGCTAGACCACAAATCCCAGTGATCTAAAATCGACCGCGTGGTGATGCGCATGGTGCTGGAGTTCCGGCTAGACCACAAATCCCAGTGATCTAAAATGCCATCGGTGCGGCGCACGAAGCGGCCGGGGTTCCGGCTAGACCACAAATCCCAGTGATCTAAAATACTCGATGACATGAGTTCAGCGCCCGACGAGTTCCGGCTAGACCACAAATCCCAGTGATCTAAAATACGCCGCCGAGTGCTCTGGCTGGCCGTACAGTTCCGGCTAGACCACAAATCCCAGTGATCTAAAATGGTCGAGCAGGCGTCCACCAACGCGGCCAAGTTCCGGCTAGACCACAAATCCCAGTGATCTAAAATTACGCGCTTCTGCTCTCGAACTTTGCCATCGTTCCGGCTAGACCACAAATCCCAGTGATCTAAAATAACACCACCAACAACTGAACCGCCCTCGGGGTTCCGGCTAGACCACAAATCCCAGTGATCTAAAATCGTTGGGCTATTCGCTGCCCACCAGCAAAGGTTCCGGCTAGACCACAAATCCCAGTGATCTAAAATGCCTTGGGCTTCGATGAGCGCTTTGATTTCGTTCCGGCTAGACCACAAATCCCAGTGATCTAAAATTCGACGCCAGCTTGAGCGCCGCCGACAAGGGTTCCGGCTAGACCACAAATCCCAGTGATCTAAAATGCGCAGGGTATCTACCTGCGCGGCTGTCAGGTTCCGGCTAGACCACAAATCCCAGTGATCTAAAATCGTCATCGAGCGCGATGGCGAGGAGGCGTAGTTCCGGCTAGACCACAAATCCCAGTGATCTAAAATGCGCGCGTCTCCGCATTTGAGCGATGCTGAGTTCCGGCTAGACCACAAATCCCAGTGATCTAAAATTGGCGCTGGGGCGGAGCTGCATCGCTTTATGTTCCGGCTAGACCACAAATCCCAGTGATCTAAAATCGAGATGCTGGACTTATGTGGCTGCCGTATGTTCCGGCTAGACCACAAATCCCAGGGCGGTTTCAAGACCGAAGTGCAACACCGAGGTCAATGAACCGAAGTTGAT
>NZ_DAOMOQ010000017.1:0-53629 GCF_035444425.1 Ottowia sp.
GGCGATGCTTTCCACGCCGCGCGTGGAATCGAAGGCCATCAGGCGGATGTAGTGGCCGGGGAAAGCCTTGCGGCAATCCTTCAGCTCGCCCAGCACGCCGGCGGCGTCCTTGAGGTCGAACATCGGCATGCCGTACATCTCCCAATAGGTGTTGCGCGGGTGCGGGTCGTCGGTGTATTCCACGCTCCAGGCGTAGCCCTTGTTCAGGCCGTATTCGATCTGCGCCGTGATCTCGGCATCGGTCAGGTCGGGCAGGAAGCTGAACTGGCCTTGCGTGAGGCGGCCGGTGGGGTTGGTCATCATGGCTAGTGCTCCTGATTTAATAGCTTGTTGCGCTTGTTTGGCGGCGGCTGGATGCCTTTTCAGGCCACAGCCGGCGTGACGGCGTAGTCGCTGGTGTCGGTGCTCGCGTAGTTGAAGGTGATGTCGCCCCACGTATCCAGCGCGGCCTTCAGCGGGCCGCAGTGCCTGGCGGCGTCCTTCAGGATCTGCGGGCCTTCGTTGGCGATGTCCTTGCCCTCGTTGCGCGCCTTGATCATGGCCTCCAGCGCCACGCGGTTGGCCACGGCGCCGGCCTGGATGCCCTGCGGGTGGCCGATGGTGCCGCCGCCGAACTGCAGGATCACGTCGTCGCCGAACAGTTCCAGCAGCTGGTGCATCTGGCCCGCGTGGATGCCGCCCGAGGCCACGGGCATGACCTTCTTGGTGTCGGCCCAGTCCATGTCGAAGAACAGGCCGCGCGGCAGGTCGGTTCGGGTGTAGCTGTCACGGCAGACGTTGTAGTAGCCCTGCACGGTGAGCGGGTCGCCCTCCAGCTTGCCGACCGCGGTGCCGGTATGCAGGTGGTCGCAGCCGGCCAGGCGCAGCCACTTGGCGATCACGCGGAAGCTCACGCCGTGGTTCTTCTGCCGCGTGTAGGTGCCGTGGCCGGCGCGGTGCATGTGCATGATCATGTCGTTCTTGCGGCACCAGTTGGCCATGCTCTGGATGGCCGTCCAGCCGATCACCAGGTCGACCATGACGACCACGCTGCCCAGGTCCTTGGCGAACTCGGCGCGCTCGTACATGTCTTCCATGGTCGCGGCGGTGATGTTCAGGTAGCTGCCCTTCACCTCGCCGGTGGCGGCGCTGGCCTTGTTGACGCCGTCCATCACGTACAGGAAGCGGTCGCGCCAGTGCATGAAGGGCTGCGAGTTGATGTTCTCGTCGTCCTTCATGAAGTCCAGGCCGCCCTTCAGGCCCTCGTAGATCACGCGGCCGTAGTTGCGCGCCGACAGGCCCAGCTTGGGCTTGGTGGTGGCGCCCAGCAGCGGGCGGCCGAACTTGTCGAGGCGCTCGCGCTCGACGATCAGGCCGGTGGGTGGGCCCTTGAAGGTCTTGACGTAGGCCATCGGGATGCGCATGTCCTCCAGCCGGGCAGCCTTCAGCGGCTTGAACGAGAACACGTTGCCGATCAGGCTGGCCGTCATGTTGGCGATCGAGCCTTCCTCGAACAGGATCAGGTCATAGGCGATCCAGGCGAAGTACTGGCCGGGGGTGTTCGGCACCGGCTCGACCTTGTACGCCTTGGCGCGGTAGCTGTCGCAGGCGGTGAGGCGGTCGGTCCAGACCACGGTCCAGGTGGCGGTGCTGGATTCGCCCGCGACTGCGGCAGCCGCCTCTTCGGGGTCGACGCCTTCCTGCGGCGTGATGCGGAACAGGCACAGGGTGTCGGTGTCCTTGGGCTGGTAGTCGGGCACCCAGTAGCCCATCTGCTTGTACTTCAGCACGCCGGCGCTGTAGCGCTTCCTGGCATCGGTGATCTGACCGGTCTCTTCCTTGGTGATGGCGTTCATGCGGCTCTCCTGCGCGGTTTGGTCGGGACTGGTGCCACTGTAGAAACATGATCAATTAAGGTAAAGTCAGTTTTCGTTTCCCCATAGTTAACGTTTTTTTAATGAAAAACGCCACCCTCAGGCAGTTCCGTGTCTTCAGCGAGGCGGCGCGCCACCAGAGCTTTGCCGAGGCGGCGCGCGTGCTGCACCTGACGCCGCCGGCGGTGTCGATGCAGATCAAGGAGCTGGAAGCCCACGTGGGCCTGCCGCTGTTCGAGCGCAGCGGCCGCAAGGTGGCCCTGACCACGGCGGGCGAGTACGTGCTGGTCTATGCGCGCCGCATCCTGGCCAGCCTGAAGGAGGCCGAGGATGCCGTGGCTCGGCTGCGCAAGCTGGAGGCCGGTCAGCTCACCATCGGCATGGTCAGCACGGCCAAGTACTTCCTGCCGCGCCTGCTGGCCCGGTTCCGGCAGGACCACCCGGGCGTCGAGCTGCACCTGGCGGTGGGCAACCGCGAGCAGCTGGTGAAGATGCTGCAGGCTGGCGAGGTGGACATCGCCATCATGGGCCGCGCGCCGAAGGAGTTCGCCACCCGCGCCGAGCCCTTCGCGGCGCACCCGCACGTGTTCATCGCCGCACCCGGACACCCGTTCGCGCAACAGGGCACGCTGGCGCCGCAGCAGTTGCGCGAATACCCCTTCATCAGCCGCGAGCCCGGCTCCGGCACGCGGGCGGCGCTGCAGCGCTTTCTGGACGAGCGGCGCAGCAGCGTGAACGTGGCGATGGAGATGTCCAGCAACGAAACCATCAAGCAGGCCGTGATGGCCGGCATGGGCATCAGCTTCCTGTCGCTGCACACCATCGGCCTGGAAGTGCGGCAAGGCCTGATCGCCGTGCTCGACGTGCATGGCAGCCCGGTCGTGCGGGCCTGGAACTGCGTGCACAGCATGGCCAAGCTGCTGTCGCCGGCGGCCGAGGCGTTCCGCTACTTCATGCTGGAGCGCGGCGAGGCCTTTCTGGCCGCCGAGTTCGGTGAGCTGCACGCAGGCACCGGCAGCGACGCCGGGCAGGCGCCCGTCGAAGCCCCGGCTGCATCGGGCTGAACCCGTCTGCCTGCTGATCGGCACACGCCCGGCACCGCCGCAGCGAACAGCCTCAACCAGTGTTGCGCAAGGCCGCCGCGATGCCGTTGATGGCGATGTGGATGCCACGCTGCAGGCGCTCCTCGGTGCTGCCGGCGCGGTGGCGGCGGATCAGCTCGATCTGCAGATGGTGCAGCGGGTCGATGTAGGGAAAGCGGTGGCGGATCGAGCGCGCCAGCGCCGGGTTGCCGGCCAGGCGCTGCCGGTCGCCGGTGATGCGCTCCAGCGCCGCCACGGTGCGGTGCCATTCGGCCTCGATCGCGCTGAAGACGCGCTGGCGCAGTTCGGCATCGGGCACCAGTTCGCTGTAGCGGCGTGCCAGCGCCAGGTCGCTCTTGGCCAGCACCATGTCGATGTTCGACAGCAGGGTGGCGAAGAAAGGCCAGTCCCGATACATTTTCTGTAGCAGCAAACCCTTGTCCGAGACTGGTGAATCGCCTGCATCGCCCAGCATCTCGGCGACGGCGCTGCCGAAACCATACCAGCCGGGCAGCGTGGCGCGGCACTGGCCCCAGCTGAAGGCCCAGGGAATGGCGCGCAGGTCCTCGATGCGCTGCGTGGCCTTGCGCGAGGCCGGACGCGAGCCGATGTTGAGCTGCGTGATCTCGCGCAGCGGCGTGGCGGCGAAGAAGTAGTCGGCGAAGCCGGGCGTTTCGTACACCAGCGTGCGGTAGGCGCGCATGGCGGCCTCGGAGATCGCCTCGGCCATGGCCAGGAACTCCGGCGGCACCGCCTGCGCCGGCGGCAGCAGGGTGGCTTCCAGCGTCGCGGCGACCAGCGTCTCCAGGTTGCGGCGACCGATCTCGGGGTTGGCGTACTTGGCACCGATCACCTCGCCCTGCTCGGTCAGGCGCAGCTGCCCTCGCACCGTGCCGGGCGGCTGCGCCAGGATGGCCTGGTAGCTGGGCCCGCCGCCACGCCCCACGGTGCCGCCGCGGCCGTGGAACAGGCGCATGCGGATGCGCGGCGCCGCGCCGTCCTCGCCCCGCACCACAGGCGAATCGAAGAAGCGCGCCAGCGCCACCTCGGACCGGTACAGCTCCCAGTTGCTGGTGAAGATACCGCCGTCCTTGTTGCTGTCGGAGTAGCCCAGCATGATGTCCTGCACACCGCCGCTGGCACGCACCAGCTCAGGCACGCCGGGGATGGCGTAGAACGCCTGCATGATGTCGGCGGCCTGGCGCAGGTCGGCAATGGTCTCGAACAGCGGCACCACGATCAGTTCGGCCATGGCGGTGCCCTTCCCGCCTGCGCCCGGCTCCAGCACGCCGCGCATCAGGCCGACCTCCTTCTGCAGCAGCAGCACCTCCAGCAGGTCGCTCACGCTCTCGGTGTGGCTGATGATGCAATGGCGGATGGCGTCGGCGCCATAGCGCTGGCGCAGCTGGCGCGCGGTCTCGAAGATCGCCAGCTCGGCGCTGGTCCAGTCGCTGTAGGCAGCCAGCGGCACGCGCAGCGGCCGCGGCTCGCGCAGCAGGCGCACCAGCAGCTCGCAGCGCCGCGCCTCGTCGAGGCCGGCGTAGTCGGCCTCGACACCCGCCACCTTCAGCAGTTCGGCCACCACCGCTTCGTGCTGGTCTGAGCTCTGCCGCAGATCCACCGTCGCCAGGTGGAAGCCGAACACGCGCACCGCGCGCATCAGCGCCTGCAGGCGCTCGCCGGCCAGCGCCTGCAGCGAGGACGCCGCCAGTGCGTCGGCGATGATTTTCAGTTCGTCTAGGAACGCCTGGGCGTCAGAGTAGGGGTCCTGCGGCTCGACCGCGTGGCGTGCCGCATCGCCCTGGGCCAGCTGCTTCAGCGTCGCCGCCAGGCGGGCGTAGATGCCGATCAGCGCGCGCCGGTACGGCTCGTCGGCGCGGTGCGGGCTGGTGTCGGGCGAGGCCTCGGCCAGCGCCTGCATGGCCGGCGTCGGCGGCACCAGCAAGCCCGACATCGACAGCTCGCCGCCGAGCCGGTGCACCTCGGTCAGGTAGTGGCGCAGCACCACGTCGGCCTGCAGGCACAGCGCCTCGGCGAGCGTCTGCGCCGACACGTTCGGATTGCCGTCACGGTCGCCGCCCATCCAGTGGCCCATGCGCAGGAAATCGCCCACGTCCTCGCCGGGCAACTCGGCCTCGACCGCAGCATAGAGCCGCGGGATCTCGCGCAGGAAGGTGGCGTGGTAGTAGCCGAGCGCGTTCTCGATCTCGTCGTGCACCGTCAGCTTGCTGAAGCGCAGCAGCCGCGTGTGCCACAGCTGCAGCACGCGCACGCGGATTTGCGCCTCGTTGGCGGCCAGCGCCGCCGCGCCCTCGGCGCGGCAGGCATCGCGCTGCACCAGCAGGCGGGCGATGGCGCGCTCGGCCTGCAAGATGCTCTGGCGCTGCACCTCGGTCGGGTGCGCCGTCAGCACCGGTGACAGGTGCGCCTGCGCCAGCATGCCGGTGATCGCCGGATCCGGCACCCCAGCCTGCCGCAGCCGCTGGAACGAATGCGCCAAGCCGGCCTCGTGCAGCGTGCCCTGGCTTTCGTGCAGCATGCGGCGGCGCACGTGGTGGCGGTCCTCGGCCAGATTGGCGAGGTGGCTGAAATAGGTGAAGGCGCGAATCACGCTGCTCGCCTGCGCGGCACTCAGCGATTCGAGCAGCGTCTTCAATCGGCTCTCCACGGCCGCATCCTCGTCCCGGCGAAAGGCGACCGAAAGCTGGCGGATCTGCTCCACCAGCTCATAGGTCGCCGCGCCCTCCTGTTCGCGGATCACGTCACCCAGCAGGCGACCGAGCAGGCGGATGTCTTCGAGCAGGGGTGCTTCGCTGGCGAGTGCGGTGGTGGTTGCGTTGTTTGCTGGATCGGTCATGAATCGGTTGTCGCCGTCGGACTGTGGTCAGGGCCGAAGGGTACCGCGTGCGTGTTCATCGATCAGCAAGCAGCGACCGCACCCGGCACACATGGGTGCGGCGCAGCGCCATGTTGATCTGACCGCACGTCGAGTCAAGGCCGTCGATGCACAGCCGGCACGGCTCGCGATCCACCGTCTGCGTGCAACCGAGCCGAGAACCTGGATGAGAAACCTCGCTCTACCCGAGCCTGTCGGAGCTTGTCTCGCGACCAGGGCGCGCCCCAAAGCGTTCCACGACCAGATCGTGCATGGCCTGCGCAGCACTGGACAGACTGGCATCGCGGCGTATCAAGACAATCGAGCGGGTCAGCGTGGGCAGTGGGAGCGGACGCACCACGATGCGAGGACTGCGGAACTGATACAGCGTGAGCGTCGGGACGGCGCTGATTCCCAGCCCTGCCTCGACCATGCCGCCCACAGTGGCCAACTGCTCCACCTCCAAGATCGTCTTCATGGACAACGGATGCAGTGCTGCATCGAGCGCCTGACGAACGCTTGTGCTGCGAGCCATCTGGATGAACGGATACCCCGCGAGCGACGCGAGTGTCAGGCGTCGTTGCTGTGCCAGTGGATGTCCCGCCGGGCACAACAAATGAAAGCCGTCGCTGCGCAAGACACGCGACACCAGTCCATCCACACCATTGACCGGTAGCGCGCCCGAAGCCAGTGCGAAGTCAGCCTGGCCACTTCGCACCAGTTCGATGCACGGATCGGACAGCACATCGGACAGGCGCAATTCAATCCCCGGAAAGCGCGCCCGGAAATCCGCAAACACCTCCGGCAACCAGCCTGCCGACAGCGAGGGCAGAGCGGCCAGGTGGACACGCCCCCGACGGCGCTCCACATGGTCGGCGAGGTCCGCAAGAGCCAACCGGGTGTCCTGAAGCAGGCGCCGCGCGGCTTGCTCGAAGCGTTTGCCCTCGACCGTCAGTCGCACGCGGCGCGTGTCGCGGTCGAACAGGCGCACGCCGACGGATTCTTCCAGGCCGCGGATCAGCGCACTGAAGGCTGGCTGCGACAGATGGCAGGCCTGCGCCGCACGCGTGAAGTTGAGCAACTCCGCCAAACACACGAAAGCACGCAACTGGCGCGTGGAGAAGTCCGGACGGTCCACTTATTTGGATAACAGATCAAATGATCAGAACTTTCTATTTTACGGATCATTTCGCGAAGCTTACATTGGGCTGGAAACACCGCTAGGACATGGTAAGTTCATCACCCTCCCCTTTGCTGATCGGCTGCGCCGCAGGGTTCTCAGGTGACCGCACGGATGCTGCTGGCCCGGTTGTCGACACCTTGATCACTCGCCTGCAAGGCGGCCCAACGGGGCAGCGCGCGTTTCTCATCTTCGAGACGCTCGCGGAACGCACGCTGGCGCTGGCCCAGCTGCGCAAGCGCGCTGATCCTGCCGCAGGTTACGAACCGCTGCTTGATGAGATGCTGCGCCCGGTGCTGGCACGCGCCCTGGCCGCGGGCATCCGCATCGTCAGCAACTTCGGTGCAGCCAACCCCCGAGGGGCTGCGTTGCACATCGCCCGCATGGCACGCGAACTGCGCGTGCCGCAGCCTCGCATTGCGGTGGTTGAGGGCGATGATCTCGCGGCGCCGGCACAGCAGGCACTGCTGCGTGAGCGACTCGGCAGTACGCTGGACGGACTGCGGGTCGTCAGCGCCAACGCCTATATCGGCGCCGAGGCGATCGCCGCTGCACTGCGCGACGACGCACAGATCGTGGTTTGTGGGCGTGTTGCCGATCCCTCGCTGGCGGTCGGTCCCGCGCTGGCGCACTTCGGCTGGGCCGCCGACGACTGGAATCGCCTGGCACGGGCAACCATGGCCGGGCACTTACTCGAATGCGGTGCACAGGTTTGCGGCGGCTATTTCGCCGACCCCGGCTACAAGGATGTCGCCGACATGGCCCACATCGGCTTTCCGGTGGCGGAAATCGAAGCCGACGGCCATTTCATCGTCGGGAAGGCGGACCACACCGGCGGCCTGGTGACCGAGCGCACCGTAACGGAGCAACTGCTTTACGAGGTGCACGACCCTGAGGCCTATCTGACCCCCGATGTGGTCGCGGATATCAGCGAGGCGGAGGTCAGCGCCGTGGATCAGGACCGTGTCCGCGTGAGCGGTGTCCGCGGCCACCCACGGCCAACCGAGTTGAAGGTGAACGTCTGCCATGAAGGCGGTTGGTTGGCAGAGGGCGAGATCTCGTACGCCGGCGCTCGTGCGGAAACGCGGGCCCGGCTGGCTGCCGACATCCTGCGCCAGCGCCTGCCCGATCTGGAGCTGCGTGTCGACCTGATCGGCGTGTTGAGCGTCTTCGGCGACGACGCTGGGCGCCTGCTCTCCGCCACGCCGAATGGTGATGCCCGAGACGTGCGTCTGCGCGTGGCCGCCACGCACGACGAGCGGCATGTGGCCGAGCGGCTCACGCGTGAGGTCACAGCACTGTATACCTGTGGACCGGCCGGCGGCGGCGGCGTGCGGACAGCACTCACTGCACGCTTGAACACCGTTTCATGCACGCTGCCACGCGAGGCCGTGCCGACCCGCCACGAGATCGTCCACGCAGGAAGTGCGGCATGACCAAGACCGTGACCGTTCCGCTCCACCGAGCCGCCCACGGCCGCACCGGCGACAAGGGCAACCGCTCCAACATCAGCGTGATCGCATGGCATCCGGCGTTGTGGCCGTTGCTGGTTGACCAGGTCACAGCCCAGGCCGTGACCGATCGCTTCATGGCACGCAGACCGAGCCAGGTGCGCCGCTATCTGCTGCCACGCCTGCACGCCATGAACTTCGTGCTCGACGATGTGCTGGACGGAGGTGTCAACGACGCCCTCAATCTGGATACACACGGCAAGTCACTTTCCTACTGGTTGCTCGAGATACCGATCCAGGTACCTCTCGATCTCGTTGCGCATCTCGCCGGGCACAGCGACCGCTGAAGGCTCGTTTCTCTCTTACCCACTTCGTCACAGGAGACATATTCATGACCAAGTTCCGCAACATGGCAATCGCTGCCACCTCCTTGCTGTTCGCGGCCAGTGCGCTGGCGCAGGACTTCCCCACCAAGACCATTACCTTCATCGTGCCGTTTGCCGCTGGTAGTGCCACCGATCAGCTGGCGCGCGCGCTGGGTCAATCGGTGTCCGATCAGGCCAAGCAAGCCGTCGTCGTCGACAACAAGGGGGGTGCCAGTGGCCAGATTGCGGCAGCGCACGTCGCGCGTGCAGCCGCCGACGGCTACACGGTGCTGATCACCACCAACACCACGCATGCCGCCAACGAGCACCTGTACAAGAAGCTCAGCTACGACCCGGTCAAGGACTTCGCTCCGATCACGGGCCTTGGCAAGGGCGGTCAGGTCCTGGTCGTGCGCACCGATGCACCCTACGGCAACGTGATGGATCTGGTCGCTGCGGCCAAGAAGGCGCCTGGCAAGCTCACTTTTGGAAGCGGCAGCTCGTCAAGCCGAACTGCGGGTGAGATGTTCAAGCAGTTGACGAACACCGACATCCTGCATGTGCCCTACAAGAGCAATCCGAACGCCATCACCGACCTGCTGGGCGGGCAGATCGACTTCATGATCACCGACACCTCCACCGGCGTGCCGCAGGTCAAGGGCGGCAAGCTGAAGGCGCTGGGCGTATCTACCACCGAGCGCAACGCACTGCTTCCAGACGTGCCGACGATCGCGGAAGCCGGCGTGAAGGGTTACGACATGGGCTACTGGTTTGCTGCCTACGCTCCCGCCGGCACCCCGCCAGCCGTGGTCGGGAAACTCCGCGATCTGCTGGCGAACGCCGCGCGAAGCACGGCAGCCAAGAGCTTCTTTGACGGCAGTGGCTCGGTAGCGTGGACCACGACACCGGAGGAATTGGCGAAGTTCCAGCACGCAGAAACAGCCAAGTGGGGCAAGGTCATCAAGGCCGCAGGAATCGAGGCTGAATGAAGGGCCAAAGCGCTGTTCACGCGTCGCTTCCCAGAGAGCTTGTTCACCCGAGGTGGAACAGGATGGAGACGATTGAAGAACGGCGCGCCGGCGCGCATCAGGATCCTGCGGAGGGTTCATCGTTCGTCCGCAGGAAGTCCGGCCAGCGCAATGCATGGCCATGCTCGGGCACCGTGACTTGCCAGCGCAGTTGCTGCTGCAGGAGCTGGGCGAAGGCCTGCGCGGCCAACGGCTCGCCATGCACCACGAAGGTTTGCCTGGGCGCACGGGTGAAGCCACGGGCCCAATCCAGCAGTGCTTTCTGGTCGGCGTGCGCCGACAAACCCTCCACGCTGTAGATCGCGGCACGCACCGGGATTTCCTCGCCGAAGATGCGCACCCGCGAGGCGCCATCGATCAGGCGGCGGCCCAGTGTTCCCTGCGCCTGGAAGCCGGGAAACACGACGCTGCACTCGCGCCGCGGCAGGTTGTGGCGCAGGTGGTGTCGGATGCGCCCCGCGTCGGCCATGCCGCTGGCCGAGATGATGATGGCACCCGAGCGGATCTGGTTCAGCGCCTTGGACTCCTTGACGCTCGCGGTGAAATGCAGCCGGGGCAGGTTCTCGCCGCGCGAGTGCCATCCGGCCAGTTGCCTGGCCTGTTCATCGAACAATTCAAGATGCTCGCGCGTGATGCGGGTGGCTTGCGCAGCCATGGGCGAATCGACATACACGGTCGGCTGCTGCAGGCGTCCTTCGCTGGCGAGACGGTGCAGGTGGTAGAGCACCTCCTGGGTTCGGCCCACGGCAAAGGCCGGCACGATGACGTTGCCGCCACGCTCGAACAAGGTGTGCTCGATGATGCCGATCATCTGCGCTTCGGTGGCCGAAAAGTCCTTGTGCCGGCGGTCGCCATAGGTGGACTCGATGACGAGGATGTCGGCGTCCTCGATGGGTGTCGGATCGCGCAGTATGGGGCGCCCCGGCTGACCAAGGTCACCGCTGAACACGATCTTGGTCGGATGGCCGTACTCCGTGACCCAGACTTCCACGATGGCCGATCCGAGGATGTGTCCGGCATCCCGAAACCGGACACGCACGCCGACACGGGGCGCAAACTCCCGCTCGTAGTCCACGCTTCGCACCTGCTTCAGGCAGGCGTGCGCATCCGGCAGGGTATACAGCGGCGTCGGCTTGGCCTCGCCCCGCAACCGCCTGGACGCCCGCTTCGCCTCGCTCTCCTGGATGTGCGCGCTGTCCGGCAGCATCACCTGGAGCAGGTCGGCCGTGGCCGGCGTGGCGTAGATCGGCCCGTGGAAGCCGGCACGCGTCAGCTTGGGCAAAAGTCCGCTGTGGTCGATGTGGGCATGGGTCAGCAGGACGAAATCGATCGATGCCGGGTCGAACCTGAAGTCCTCCTGGTTGCGCGCCGAGGCCGCGCGACCACCCTGGACCATGCCGCAATCCACCAGGAAGCGCGCATTCACCGCCTGCACCAGGAAGCACGATCCGGTGACTTCGCGCGCCGCGCCCAGGAAGTTCAGCTTCATGGCGTGGCGGGCGCGCTGGCGATCGGCTCGGCATCACGCACCGGACCCACGCCTCGCGAGGCTGCTGCCGGAGCCTCCCAGCCGCCGCCGAGCGCCTTGTACAGCGCCACCAGCTGCATGGCTGCGCCGGTGTGCGCGCGCACGGTGGCGGTTTCGGCCTCGTGCACGCTGCGCTCGGCCGCCAGCAGCTCGATGAGGGCGATGTCGCCCGCCGCGTAGCGCGTCCGGGCGTGGCCGTGGCTGGTGCGGGCCGCATCGAGCGCCAGCCAGCGGCGCTCGAGCGTGCGCAGTCCGGCGTGGTAGTCGCCCAGCGCGCGCTCAGCATCGCCCAGCGCCGCCAGCACGGCTTGTTCGTAGGCGAGCGCGGCCTGTCGCTCGGCGGCCTCTTTCGCCCGGATCTCGGCGCGCACGCGCCCGCCGTCGAACAGGCGCCAGGAAATCAGCGGCAGGATGGAAAAGCGCGCGCTGGAGGCCTCGAACCAGTCGCCCGTGCTGAGTGCCTGGAAGCCGCCGCCGAGCCCGATCGACAGCTTGGGGAACAGCTCGGCTGTGGCCACGCCGATGTCGGCCGAGCTGGCCGCCAGGCGCCGCTCGGCCGCCAGCACGTCGGGGCGCCGGCGCAGCAGGTCGGCGCGCTCGCCGACCGGCAGCGCGCGCAGCGTGCTGGGAGCCAGCGGTGCATCCAGCAAGGCCAGCTCACGCTCCGGCGGCGCGCCCAGCAGCACGCCCAGGCCGAGCACCGCCGCGCGTTCGCGCGCCTCGATGCCCGGCAGCAAGGCGCTCACCGCGGCCCACTGCGCGTGCGCCGCGTCGACGTCGGCGGCCGACGCATCGCCCTGCTCGTGCCGCAGGCGCACCAGTTCCAGGCTTTGCTGCAAGGTGTCCAGCGTGGCTTGCTGCACCTGCCATTCGTAGCGGGCGCCGACGGCGCTGAGCCAGCTGCGCGCGACCTCGGCGACGATGCGCATGCGCACGCCCTGGGCCTCGACTTCGGTGGCCTGCAGGCGGGCGTCGGCGCCCTCCAGCGCGCGCCGCTGGGCGCCGAACAGGTCGAGCTCCCAGGCCGCGTCGAAACCGGCGTCGTAGATGGTCTGCGTGGCCTCGAGCCCGGGGATGCTGCCGACCGGCAGGGGGCCGTTCTCGCTCTGCCGGCGTCGGTTCACGCTGGCGCCGGCACTGACCGCGGGGTACTGTCCGCCCGCCACGCGGTCGCGCAGCGCGCGCGCCTCGTCGACCCGGGCAGCCGCCTGGCGCAGCTCGAGGTTCTGCGCCAGCGCGGCCGCGATCAGGCGATCGAGGACCGGATCGTCGAACGAGGCCCACCAGCGCACCAGCTCGGCCGACTCCGACGCGCTGGCCAGCGACAGGGTCCAGCCGGAGCCGGTGTCGACCGGCGGCGGCGCCTGGTAGTCGGGACCGACGGCGGCGCATGCGGTCAGCAGCAGGCCGGACAGGGCCAGCGCGAGCGGATGCCAGCGCCGGGGCGCTGGCCCGGTATTTGCCGGGCGAACAAGGTGGCGGCAGGTATCAGAATTCATTGCAGGCGTCCTCGGACGAACACGGTCGCCATCGTCAGCGTGATCACGGCGATGACGGCCAGCGGCCACAAACTGGCCAGGATGTCGCTGGCCGGCATGGCCTTGAGAAAGCTGCCTTCGACGATGACCAGGAAATGCGTGAGCGGAATCGCCTGCGCCAGCCATTGCAGCACCAGCGGCATGTTCTCCACCGGCGTGGCGAAGCCGGACATCAGCACCGCCGGCACGCCGATCGCGAACGCGCCGAGGATCGCCTGCTGCTGCGTCATGCTGACCGCCGAGATCATCAGCCCGATGCCGACCACCGACAGGATGAACAGCATCAGGCTGAGCAGCAGCCAGCCGAACGAGCCGGTGAACGGGATGCCGAACAGGAACACGCCGGCGCCGATCATGAACAGGCCCAGCGCGGTGCCGATCGCCAGCGCCGGCAGCGACTTGGAGATGATGATCTCCGGCGTCGAGGTCGGCGACACCAGCAGCTGGTCGAAGGTGCCCAGCTCGCGTTCGCGCGCGATCGACAGCGAAGTGATCATCAGCGCGCTGAACAGCGCCAGGATACCGCTGAGCCCGGGCACGATGAACCAGCGGTAGGTCAGGTTCGGGTTGAACCAGTGGCGCGCCACCACCGGTGTCGGCACCTGCGCCTCCGGCACCACCTCGGCGCCGACGTCGGCCGCGATGGTCGAGAGGTAGGCGACCGTGATCTGGCCGGCGTTGCTGCGCCGGCCGTCGACCAGCACCTGCACGCGGCCGCTGTCGCCGGCGGCGATGGCGCGCGAGAAATCCACCGGGATCGAAAGCGCCGCGATCACTTCGCCGCGGTCGATCAACGTGTCGAGCTGGCGCTGGCTGTCCACGTGCCGCAGGCGGGTGATGAAGCCGGCGCTGTCCAGGCGCTGGATGAGTTCGTGCGACCAGCGGCCCGCGTCCTGGTCGTACACCGCGACGTCGACGTTGCGCACCTCCAGCGTCGCGGCGAAGGCGAAGATCAGCAGCTGCAGGATCGGCGGCACGAACACCACCATGCGGCTGCGCGGGTCGCGCAGCACGCTGAGCACCTCCTTGATGAACTGCGCCCGCAGGCGCGTGAAACTGAAGGTGGATCCGGACACGGCGCTACTCCAGATTCTTGCGCGTGGCGCGCTTGGCCAGCACGAAGAACACCACCCCGATCGCCGCCATCGCCAGCAGGTTGGGCAGGAACACGGCCCAGATGTCGCCGGCCAGGAACACCGTCTTCAGCGTCTCGACGAAGTAGCGCGCCGGGATCGCGTAGGTGATGGCGCGGATCGGCGCCGGCATGGCGTTGATCTCGTACAGGAAGCCCGAGAGCATGAAGGCCGGCAGGAAGCCGCTGAACAGGGCGATCTGCGCCGCCAGGAACTGGTTGCGCGCCAGCGACGAGATCAGCAGGCCCTGGCCCAGCGCCGGCACCATGAACACGCCCGACAGCAGCAGCAGCGCCGCCAGCGAGCCGCGCAGCGGCACCCCGAACACGAACACCGCCAGCGCGGTGGCGCCCAGCGTCGACAGCATGCCGAGCGCGAAGTAGGGCAGCAGCTTGCCGATCAGGATCTCGGTCACCGAAGCCGGCGTCGACAGCACCGCCTCCATGGTGCCGCGCTCCCACTCGCGCGCCACCACCAGCGCGGTCAGCATGGTGCCGATGATGGTCATGACGATGGCGATGGCGCCGGGAATCAGCGCGCGGCGGCTTTCCAGCTCGGCGTTGAAGCGGTAGCGCGGCTCCAGCACCACGGCCTGGGGCGCTGCCTGGACGTCGAGCCCCGCGCGCCAGGTCTGCACCACGCCGCGGGCGTAGTTCTCGACGTAGTTGGCGGTGTTCGGGTAGGAGCCGTCGGTGACGACCTGCACCAGCGGCTCGCTGCCCCGCTGCGCCAGGCGCCGCTCGAAATCCTGCGGGATCACCACGTAGCCGCGCAGTTCGCCGGAAACCAGCTTGTCGGCCACCTGGCGCCGGTCATGCACGAAGCGCGGGTCGACGAAGCGGGTGCCCGCAAACGCCGCCGCCAGCGACTGGGCCGAGGCGCCGGGCGACTCCAGCACCACGCCGATGCGCACGTTCCTGGCGTCCAGCGACACCGCGTAGGCGAACAGCAGCAGCAGCACCACCGGCAGCACGAAGGCGATCAGCAGCGTCGACGGGTCGCGCCAGGCCTGCAGGCTTTCCTTGTGAATCAAGGCCAGCAGGCGCCGCAGGTCGAAGCGGCGCAGGCCGGCCGGCTCCGGCCGCTCAGGCTGAGGGGGCTGCGCGGCGGTGTTCACGCGACGGTCTCCGTCTCGCGCTCGGCCGACTCCACCAGGTGGATGAAGGCGTCCTCCATCGTCGGATCCGGGCGCTCGGCGCTGACGGCGCTGCGCTTGAGCTCATCGGGCGTGTCGAGCGCGATCAGCCGGGCGCGCGAGAGCATGGCCACGCGGTCGCAGTACTCGGCCTCGTCCATGAAATGGGTGGTGACCATGATGGTCACGCCCTTGCGCGCCAGGCCGTTGATGTGGGTCCAGAATTCGCGCCGCGTGATCGGATCGACGCCGGAGGTCGGCTCGTCCAGGAACAGCACCGGCGGCCGGTGCATCAGCGCGCAGGCCAGCGCCAGGCGCTGCTTGTGCCCCAGCGGCAGCGAATCGGGCGTGGCGGGCAGCCACTCGCCCAGGTCGAAGGTCTCGATCATCTCGGCGATGCGCTCGCGCCGCGTGCCGCCGTCGAGCTCGTAGACGCCGGCCGAGAACTCCAGGTTCTGCCGCACCGACAGCAGACCGTAGAGCGAGAACTTCTGCGCCATGTAGCCGAGCCGGCTCTTGGCCGCGCCGGTGGCGTGGCGCAGGTCGTGTCCGACCACGTGCGCCTCGCCCTCGGTGGGCTTGAGCAGGCCGCACAGCATCTTGAAGGTGGTCGACTTGCCGGCGCCGTTGGGGCCGAGCAGGCCGAAGATCTCGCCCTTGTGCACTTCGAAGCTGACGCTGTCGGTGGCGGTGAAATCGCCGAAGCGCTTGGTCAGGTTGCGGCAGGACACCGCGATGTCCGAGCCCAGCTCGACCGGCGGCAGGCGCTCGGCCAGCGCGGAGGTGCCGCCGGGGCCGCCGCCGAGCAGGTCGATGAAGGCGTCCTCGAAGCGCGCCGGCACCGCGGCCAGTTCCACATGGGCGCGCTCGGCCAGGGCCTGGATCTGCGTCGCATCCGCGCCCTCGCGCAGCACCAGGCGCACGCCGGCGCCCTGGATCACGCCGTCGCTCACGCTCTCGAGGTCCAGCGCCTCGGTCAGCACCGCCCGGCGCTCGGCGCCCACGTCCTCGAGCCGGAAACTGCGCCCGTCGAGCTGCCGCGTCAGCTCCTGCGGCGGGCCGTCGAACAGCAGCTCGCCCTGGTTCAGCAGCAGCACGCTCTCGCAGCGCTCGGCCTCGTCGAGATAGGCGGTGGACCAGACCACCGCCATGCCCTCGTCGGTCAGCGCCTGCACCATGCGCCACAGGTCCTGCCGGCTCACCGGGTCGACGCCGACGCCGGGCTCGTCCAGCAGCAGCACCTTGGGTCGCGCCATCAGCGCGCAGGCCAGGCCCAGCTTCTGCTTCATGCCGCCGGACAGCTTGCCGGCCAGCCGCTTGGTGAACGGGCCCAGCCGCGTGAAGTCGAGCAGTTCGGCGAACAGCTCGGCGTTGCGATCGGCGTCCATGCCGCGCAACTGCGCGTACAGGCGCATGTTCTCCATCACCGACAGGTCTTCGTAGAGGCCGAAGCGCTGCGGCATGTAGCCGCTGGCGACGTGGATGGCGTCGTTGTCGCGCACCGCGTCGTAGCCGGCCAGGGTGACGCGGCCGGCGTCGGGCACCAGCAGGCCGGTCAGGATGCGCATCAGCGTGGTCTTGCCGGCGCCGTCGGGGCCGACCAGCCCCGTCAGCCGGCCGTAGTGGATGCGCGCACTCAGGGAGCGCAGGGCCTGCACGTTGCCGAAGTGCTTGTCCAGCCCGTCGATGACGACGGCAACCCCGTCGTCCGCTCGGGACGGCGCATCTGTGGCGACAGGGCTTGCCGTCATTTCAGCGTGCTCCCGCAGGCGCTCCGCTGCTGGCCGGGGCATCGGCCTCGATGGTCACCGGCATGCCCTGGCGCAGGCCCGCATCGGCGTCGGCCGCGTCGATGACGATGCGCAGGCGGTACACCAGGTCGGTACGCAGATCGGTGGTCTCCACCGACTTGGGCGTGAACTCGGCACGTGGCGAGATGAAGCCGATCTGGCCGCGATAGGCCTTGTCGGAGGAGTCGCTCATGACCCGCACCGCCATGCCGGGCGCGATGCGCCCCAGATCCGGCTGGCCCACGTAGGCACGCACGTAGACCGGCTTGTCCAGGCTCAGGCTGTAGATCGTGCTCTGGCTGGCGACCATGCTGCCGGCCTCGCGCACACGCGCGATCACGGTGCCGTCGCTGGGCGCCAGCAGCTCGGTGTCGGCCAGGGCAGTCGCGGCCTGCTCGCGTGCCGCTTGCGCCGCGGCAAGGCGTGCCTGCGCGGCGTCGATGTCTTCCTTGCGAAAGCCCTCGGAAGCGAGCGAGAGTGCGGCCTTGGCACTCTCGACACCCGCAGCCGCCTGGTCGCGGGCCGCGCGCGCGGCATCGACGGTGCGTTGGCTGCTGGCGCCCGAGGCCAGCAAATTGCTCTGCCGCTGGTGGTTGCGCTCGGCATCGACGGCGGCGGCCTGCGCGCGCTTGAGCGCTTCGCGTGCCTGGGTGACTTCCTGCGGCCGCAGGCCGCGGCGCAACTTGGTGAGTTCCGCCTGCGCCACCTGCACCGACGCTTCGGCGGCCGCCAGCGCGTCCTGGTAGGGCTGGGCATCCAGGGTCGCCATGCGGGCACCGGCGCTGACGGCATCGCCTTCGTCGAATGCCAGTTCGGCCACGCGCCCGGGCTGCCGGAACGCCAGTTGCACCTCGCGGATGTCGACGTTGCCGTACAGGCGCAGTGGGCCGTTGTCCCGATTCGCGCCTTGCATCCACCAATACGCGGCGCCCACGCCCAGCGCCGCGACCACCAGGATCACGATCAGCAGTTTCCCGCTGCGAGACGATGTGGGTTGGCTCATGACAGGTCTCCCAGGCGCAGGATCGATGAGTGTTCGGTGGCGTCCTGATCCGACCGTGGTGGGTCGACAACAGGCGCTTCATGCGCTTTCATGACGCCGCCTCGATGCCGCGGCGATAGATCGCGAACACGGCTGGCGCTGCACGGCGGATCTGGCTCACCTTGCCGGCCAGCAGCGACTGCATCACCAGGCCCTGAATGGTGCCGATGAACAGCACGGCAGCGGCTTCCACGTCCAGCTCCGCATCCAGTTCACCCTGCGCCTTGCCCGCTTCCATCAGGCGGCGCAGCCGCTGGTCGTACTGTCGGATCAGGGTCTGCACCATGCGCTTGGGAAGCGTGTTGCCGGCGCGCTGCAGCTCGCCGAACAGCATGCGTGGCACCCCGGGGTGCTTGGCCACGAAGTCGATGTGCGTCATGAACATGGCTTCGAGCGCCGCCACGGGGGACGCCGCGCCAGCCGCGGCCTTGTCCACGCTGAGCAGCAGGCGTTCGCTGACCCAGGACATGGTGGCCTCCAGGATGGCGTCCTTGGTCCGGAAGTGGCGGAACAGCGCGCCCTGTGTCAGGCCCATCCGGTCGGCAATCGCCGTGGTCGTGATCTCGGCCGGGTTCTGCTCGGCTGCCAGGTCGACCACGGCCTGCACCGTGGCGGCGCGCCGCTCTTCGGCAGGCAGGTATTGGGGGCGTTCATTCACGACCGACATCTCCTTAAAGTGAGTAACCTATTACTATCGTAATGCACATGAATACCTTTGATGACAAGAGGGGGAAGCTGGATTCCTCGGCACGGCGCGACGCTGGTCATTGGACCCGGCATCGCGTGTCCAGCGTCGCCTGGTGAGGGCACAGCCGTCGGTCTTGAGCCTCCCGCATCGGCGCTGCCGTCATGACCCGATGGTCCCGGCACGGACCTGACCCGGATGTACCGATGTTGGAAGAAGGGTTGTAGCCACACGGGTTCAACAATCCTCGTCAAGAGAATAGGATAGTAATAACTTACTCACTACTTCAAAGGGCTGGAAATGGAAATCATGTCCACGATGGAGAGGCCAGGAGGCACATCGCGCGAAGGCGGTCACCCCGATGCCCTGGATGCTCTCGCCAACGCCATGCGGGCGCGCGGCACCGGCGGACTGTCGCCGGCGGCCGCCTTGCTGGCGTGGTACGACTGGGCGCTGCATCTGATGCTTTCGCCGGGCAAGCAGCACAGCCTGCTGAAGCAGGGGCTGGAGAATCAGCAGCGCTTCGCGCGCTACGCCGTGCAGGCCGCGGGCACGCGCGACTGCCCTACTTGCGTCGAACCACTGGAGCAGGATCGGCGCTTTGCCGATCCGGCCTGGCAGCACTGGCCGTTCAACCTGATCCACCAGGGCTTTCTGCTGCAACAGCAGTGGTGGCAGGACGCCACCACCGGCGTGCGCGGCGTGTCGCACCATCACGAGAACATGGTCACTTTCGCCGGGCGGCAGTGGCTGGACATGTGGTCGCCGAGCAACTTCATCTGGAGCAATCCGGAGGTGCTGGCCGCCATCGCGAGCAGCGGCGGCGCCAACCTGTGGCGCGGCGCCATGAACCTGCTCGACGATGCGCGGCGGCTCGCGCTGGACGATGCACCGGCCGGGGTCGAGGGCTTCGAGGTCGGCAAGGACGTGGCGGTCACCCCGGGAAAGGTGGTGTTTCGCAACCATCTGATCGAACTGATCCAGTACGCGCCCACGACCGCCGAGGTGCATGCCGAGCCGGTGCTGATCGTGCCTTCCTGGATCATGAAGTACTACATCCTCGACCTGTCGCCGCACAACTCGATGGTGAAGTACCTGGTGGCGCAGGGGCACACGGTGTTCATCATCTCCTGGCGCAACCCGACCGCGGCCGACCGCGACCTCGGCCTGGACGACTACCGCAGCCTGGGCGTCATGGCTGCGCTGGAGGCGGTCGCCACCATCGTGCCCGAACGCAAGGTGCATGCGGTGGGCTACTGCCTGGGTGGCACCCTGCTGGCGATCGCCGCCACCGCGATGGCACGCGATGGCGACGATCGACTGCAGAGCCTGAGCCTGCTCGCCGCGGAGACGGATTTCCGCGAATCCGGCGAGATCGCGCTGTTCGTCGACGAAAGCCAGCTGGCCTGGCTCGAGGCGGCCATGTGGGACAAGGGCTATCTGGACGGCAGGCAGATGGCCGGCGCGTTCCAGATGCTCAACTCGCAGGACCTGATCTGGTCGCGGCGGGTGCGCGAATACCTGCTTGGCGAGCGCCAGACGCAGAACGACCTGATGGCCTGGAACGCCGACCTCACCCGCATGCCGTACCGCATGCACAGCGAATACCTGCGGCAGCTGTATCTGGGCAACGATCTGGCCGAGGGGCGCTACCGGGTCGATGGCAGACCGGTGGCGCTGGCCGACATCACGGTGCCCTTGTTCGTCGTCGGCACGGTGCGTGATCACGTCGCCCCGTGGCAATCGGTGTACAAGCTGCACCTGCTCAGTGATGCGGAACTGACTTTCGTGCTCACCAGCGGCGGGCACAACGCCGGTGTCGTCAGCGAGCCGGGCCACCCGCGGCGCAGCTTCCAGATCGGCACCCGCAGCGCCGGCGAGCGCTACCTCGACCCGCAGCAGTGGCGCGCCCAGACCCCGCTGCACGAGGGTTCGTGGTGGCCAGCCTGGCAGCAGTGGCTGGCGCAGCGTTCGTCCGCGCGCGTGGCACCACCCGCCATGGGCAGCCGACGCGGCGCGTACGCCCCGCTTGCCGACGCGCCCGGCACCTACGTGGCGATGAAGTGACATGACACCCCAGGTCCGCCACCGGTTCACCCCATTTCGACCGGGCCACGCCCATCAAGCTGACCCACACCCGCCCCGCCGGGGCATTTCATCACCGTGGAGCATTGCAATGAACAGCGAACTGCCCATCCATCTTTACAAGGCCAACGCCCAGCTGCAGTTGGAGGTCACCCGCCTGCTGCAGGAAAGCGGCCATCAGTGGCTCGAAGCCATACAACAGCTTAGTGCCGACAGCATGCAGGAAACCACCGTGGGCATCCAGGGCCTGCAGCAGGCGGCCGACTGGCAGGCACTCGCGACGCTGCCGTCCGATGTGTTCTGGCGTCTGTGCCAAGGCCGCATGAACGATGTCCAGGCACTTGGCCAGGTCGCGGCCAGGAACCAGACCCTCTTTGCCGATGGCCTGCGCCAGGCGCTTGCAAGCTGGCAGGCGTCGGTCTCCGAGGCGGTCGGCATCAGCACCGATATCGCCTCCTTCGGGCAGCCCTGGCAACCGTGGACGCAGCCGGCGACGGGGCCGGCTGCCACGTCCCAGGGCAAGACCGGGAAGTGAGGGTGAAGCGCATGCTGTCCGCTCGCCTTGACCAGCCGGACAGGTCTGCCGCATCGGCCTGACTGGCGCCGCATGCCGCATGCCGTATCCGGGGGAGTTCTTGACGTGATGACGTGTTTGCGCCACGCGTTCCACGGTCGCTTGATCGTTGCCGCCCTGGCATGGCTGCTCGGCGGTTGCGCAGCCCTCGCCGAGTTCCAGCCTTCCGTGGCGGTGCACGAGATGACGCCGAGCGAGTACGTCGCGCTGCGCCGCGGCGACTTTCTCGGCACCGGCCAGCTCAGCGCACTGACCGCGCAGACCATTCGCGCCGCCGGGTTCGGTGACCAGGCTTGCATGCCGACCACCTCGCCTGCCTGCATCGAGGCCATGACCAAGGCCGAGGGCATGGACGCCGAAACCCGGCTGTCAGCGCTGGCGGAACTCTGGCTACAGCGCGCGGTGACCCTATCGACTGTGCGCGCACCCGACGACACGGCTGCGGCACTGGCCTGGATAGAGACCGCGCGCCACGCCTATGCCTATCTGTTCTTCACGCCGCGGCCGCCCGGCGAGCGCGCGTTCGAGGAGCGGCAGACCCAGGTGCGCGACTGGTACAACTACGCCGTGCAGCAGACGGTCACCCAGTTGTTTCGAGCGCACGACTGGAGGCAGGGCGGGGGTGCCGGCCAGATCGAAGCGGCGCTGCGCCTGGGCAGCTGGACCCCGCGCGTCGACCTCCAGGCGCGTCTGGCCGGCGAAGCAACCGTGCCGCGCGAGCTGCTGCCGGCAAGCACCCTGGCATTCCAGGGACTGCGTGGCATCTACCGCCGGGACGGGCTCGGCGCCGAGCTGGTGGCGGTCACCGACACCGCGCCGAACGCGCTGCGGCAGTGGGCCGGAGCGTCGTCCGGCAACGAGCGCGGGCCGACTTTCGCGGCCTGGAGCGAAATGCCGACGCCCAACGTGACCATCGTGCTGCGCTTCGAGGCGCGCACACTGCAGGAGTTACTCAGCACGAACGAACTGATCTTCGGCGTGCACGACCCCTTGATGCAGGACCACCTGCTGCTCCATGGCCAGCGGGTGCCGCTTGCCGGCAACTTCACGGCGGGCTATGGCCTGTGGCTGGCGCGCGCCGACTTCAGCCGGCGATCGCTGCGTGGCCTATTCGGACGCGAACAGGGCATCGATCACCCGCAGCTCTACCTGATGCAACCCTTTGACCCCCAGCGCCGCGTCATCGTGATGCTGCACGGGCTGGCGAGCAGCCCCGAAGCGTGGGTCAACGTGGCCAACGAGATCCTGGCCGACGAAGCATTGCGGCGCGAATTCCAGATCTGGCAGGTCTACTACCCGACGAACATTCCCATGCCGGCCAGCCACATGGCGATCCGGCAGGCGCTGCTGGCCGCCCTGCGCCATTTCGACCCGGGCGCTGAAATGCCAGCCTCACGCGGACTGGTGCTGATCGGGCACAGCATGGGGGGCGTGATCGCCCGGCTGATGGTCTCGACGGCCGACCAGCAATTGTGGCAATGGGCCGAATCGGACCCCAGGATAGGTCTGGATCGATCCGGCCGACACCCGTCCCGGCTCGATGCATTCCTGCGCTTTCAGCCCCTGCCCGGCGTGGAGCGCGCGATCTTCATCGCCGCGCCCCATCGCGGCACCGCAGTTGCAGGACTGGAACCTGCGCGCTGGGTGTCCGGGTTGATACGCCTGCCGCTGATGCGACTGCAGAGCTTCGCCAACACCTTGGGCGCCCATGCCGATGCCGAGCTGAACGGCGTGGAGCAGTTCCTGCCCGACGTGCCCAACAGCCTCGACCAACTCGACGAGAACGACCCCTTCATCAAGGCGGCGAGCACGCTGTCGATCTCGGACCGCGTGCCCTATCACACGATCATCGCCAGGCGGCACGCGGAAGGCGCGCTCATGGACTCTGACGATGGCCTGGTTCCCTATCGCAGCGCGCATCTGGAGGGCGCGACGTCGGAACGAGTCATCGTGTCCGGACACAGCGTGCAGGAGGATGCCGCCGCGATCACGGAGATCAGGCGCATCCTGAAGGAAGACATCGCAAACGCTCGGTCGCCGGTCGCAGACTGATCCGCACCGCATCGGATGCATCACCGAACGGGGCAGGAACGAGGCGTTAAGCGCGGCTTCATGACCGCGGCGCAGACTGCGCTCACCCAGTCGATGACGGCTGTGGCCAGCACAGGAGATCCATCATGAAATCGACCGCAGTTCTCGCTTCCGTCGCCCTGCTCCTCGCCAGCGCCAGCACCGTGGTGCTGGCCAGCGACCACGATCGCGACCATGACCATCAGCGCAGCACGCAGGTGCGCACCACCTCTGCGACCCACACTGGCACGGCCATGCGGCCGGTGTTTAACCGGGCCGCACCAGGTGAGCAGGCGCATGGCTGGCGCTACTATTCCGATCCGGCGGCGGTTCGCGCGGTGGTGATCAGCCCGCAGGGCAACTACTACCTGAACGGGGGTGAAGGCCTGCGTCGCGTGACGCGTACACCCTCGGGCGCCTGAAGCCGCTCGGCTGCCAGGCTCATGCGGATTCGCGTTCGAAAATATTCAACCGCTCGGGCTGAGCTTGTCGAAGCCTCACGACAAGCCTGCACTTCGACAGGCTTGTCCTGAGTTCACCAAAGGGCTCAGTGCGAACGGGTTTCCATATTGCTGAGCGCCAATCCGGATCAGGCCGCGCCGTTGCCCGGCCGCCAAAATTACTCCACCGTCACGCTCTTGGCCAGGTTCCTCGGCTTGTCCACATCGGTGCCGCGTGCCACAGCCGTGTGGTAGGCCAGCAGTTGCAGCGGCACGACGTGCAGGATCGGTGACAGCGGGCCGTAGTGCTCGGGCATGCGGATGACGTGAAGGCCGTCGCCACCCTGGATGCGGGTATCGGCGTCGGCCAGGGCATACAGCACGCCGCCGCGCGCGCGCACTTCCTGCATGTTGCTCTTGAGCTTCTCCAGCAGCGCGTCGTTGGGCGCCACGGTGACCACCGGCATATTGCTGGTGACCAGCGCCAGCGGGCCGTGCTTGAGTTCGCCGGCGGCGTAGGCCTCGGCGTGGATGTAGGTGATCTCCTTGAGCTTCAGCGCGCCTTCCTGCGCCACCGGGTAGTGCAGGCCGCGGCCCAGGAACAGCGCGTGCTCCTTGTCGGCGAACTGCTCGGCCCAGTCGATGATCTGCGGCTCCAGCGCCAGCACGGCCTGGATTCCGGTCGGCAGGTGGCGCATCGCCTTCAGGTGCGCGGCCTCCTGCGCGTCGCTGAGCCGGCCGCGCAGCTTGGCCAGCGTCAGCGTCAGCAGGAACAGCCCGGCCAGCTGAGTGGTGAAGGCCTTGGTGCTGGCCACGCCGATCTCGACGCCCGCACGCGTCAGGTAGGCCAGATTGCATTCGCGCACCATGGCGCTGGTGGCGACGTTGCATACCGTCAGCGTATGGCGCATGCCAAGCGACTGCGCATGGCGCAGCGCCGCCAGCGTGTCGGCGGTCTCGCCCGACTGGCTGATGGTGACGACCAGCGTGTCGGCATCGGGCACCGAGTCGCGGTAGCGGTATTCGCTGGCGATCTCGACCTGCGTCGGCACCCCGGCAATGCCCTCCAGCCAGTACTTGGCGACGCAGCCGGCGTAGTAGCTGGTGCCGCAGGCCAGGATCAGGATCTGGCGGATCGACTGGAAGGTCGGGTAGGCGCCCTCGCCCGGCGCATGGTTGCCGGCCGCCTCGAACAGTTCGGGCACCACGGCCTCGACGCCTTCCAGCGTGTCGGCGATGGCGCGCGGCTGCTCGAAGATCTCCTTCTGCATGTAGTGCCGGTATGGCCCCAGCTCGGCGGCGCCGCTCATCGCCTGCACGGTGCGCACCGGGCGCGTGACGCGCTGGCGCCGGCGATCGCTGATCCAGAACTTGCCGAGCTGCACGTCGACCACGTCGCCCTCTTCCAAGTAGACGATCTGGTCGGTGACGCCAGCCAGCGCCATGGCGTCGCTGGCCAGGAAGTTCTCGCGGCCGTCGGCGCCGATGCCCAGCACCAGCGGCGAGCCGACCCGGGCACCGACCAGGCGCTGCGGCTCGTCGCGGTGCAGCACGGCGATCGAATAGCTGCCGCGCAGGCGCTGCACCGCGCCCTGCACCGCCGCCAGCAGATCGCCGTCGTAGAGGCTCTCGATGAGGTGCACGATGACCTCGGTATCGGTCTGGCTGGTGAAGTAGTAGCCGCGCGCCAGCAATTCGGCGCGCAGTTCGTCGTGGTTCTCGATGATGCCGTTGTGCACCAGCGTCACGCGCGCCGGCCGCGCCGCCGCCTGCTCGCCGTCCATGCCGGCCGGCACCGGGCCGCGGCTGACGTGCGGGTGCGCGTTGGCCACCGCCGGTGCGCCATGCGTGGCCCAGCGGGTGTGGGCGATGCCGGTGCTGCCTGCCAGGCCTTCGCTGTCGGTGCGCGCCGCCAGATCGGCCACGCGGGCGATGCCGCGCAGGCGCCGCAGCCGGGTGGCGGGCGCGGTGCTGGCGGACTCCATTGCATGCACGGCGACGCCGCAGGAATCGTAGCCGCGGTACTCGAGCCGCTGCAGGCCCTGCACCAGGATGGGGACGATGTTGCGCGTGGAAACCGCGCCGACGATACCGCACATGAATGAACACTCCAGACCAGCCGCCCTGTTGGCGGCGAAGACGTCATGCTAGGATGAGTTGCAAGAAATTTGACTTCAATTGCATGAACATTACGAAATCAATCGACGATCAACCCGATATCAGACGATTTATTTCATGATTCACTGATTCATGGAACTTGACGACATCGACTGGCTGCTGCTGTCGGCCTTGCAAGAGGACGCCAGCCAGAGCAACCAAAGCCTGGCTGAGCGCGTGCACGTGTCGCCACCCACCGCGCTGCGTCGCGTGCGGCGCCTGCGCGAGGCCAGCCTGATCGCCGCCCAGGCCGCACTGCTGGATGAGGACCGCATTGCCGCCCTGCAAGGCCACGGCCTGACGGCAATCGCCGAGGTGTCGCTGGATCGCCAGGGCGCCGAGCACCTGCAGGCCTTCGAGCGCCGCGCAGTGCAGGAGGCCGCGGTACGCCAGTGCTACCAGGTCACGCCGGGACCGGACTTCGTGCTGGTGCTGCGCGTCCCCGACATGCCGGCCTGGCAGGCGGTGGCCGAGCGCCTGTTCACGCAGGATGCCAACGTGCGCAACGTGCGGGTGTTCTTCTCGGTCAGGCGCGCCAAGTTTGATACCCAGGTCCCGCTGCTGCGCTCCTGACCGCACTCACCAGCGGCCGCGCGCCGCGCGGTGCCGCCGTCTTGGCGCAGCGGTCGGGGCGCGTGATCCGGCGGCGCGGGCCTTGCTTCTCGCAGCAACGCCATTCGCTTTGTCGCTGGGACGTCATTTGTTCGGGTTTATCGGGACTCCGGTGCAGTCAGATACCGGTGCCACGCGGCCATGCCTGCGCTACTCTATTGATTCGACCCCCAAAACCCTCCACCCGAACGACGAGGAGCGACGTTTGTCCACTGCGGCGCCCGCCGAGCGCGAATCCATCCTGAGCTGCGAGCATGTCAGCCGCTGGTTTGGCGGCGTGCATGCGGTGTCCGACGTGTCGCTCGACATCCGCAAGGGCCAGATCTACGGCCTGGTCGGCCCCAACGGCTCGGGCAAGACCACGCTGGTCAACGCCATCACCGGCTTCTACCCGCCGCAGAAGGGCAGCATCCACTTCGAGGGCCAACCGCTCACCGGCGTGCGGCCCGATCGCATCGCGCAGCGCGGCATTGCCCGCACGTTCCAGAACGTGGCCTTGTTCAAGGGCATGAGCGTGCTCGACAACATCCTGCTCGGGCGCCACATCTTCATGCGTCCGAGCGCGCTGGCTTCCCTGTTCTACTGGTGGTGGGCCGAGCGCGAGGAGATCACGCACCGCCTGAAGGTCGAGGAGATCATCGACCTGCTGCAGCTCGAGAGCGTGCGCGACGAGCCGGTGGAGGTGATTCCGCTGGGCCTGCAAAAGCGCGTCGAGCTGGCGCGCGCGCTGGCGGCCGAGCCGCGCATGCTGATCCTGGACGAGCCGATGGCCGGCATGAACCAGGAGGAGAAGGAATACATCGTCCGCTTCATCCTCGACGCCAAGGAGGCGCTGGACCTGACGATCCTGCTGATCGAGCACCACATGGACGTCATCACCGGCATCTGCGACCGCGCCCTGGTGCTGAACAACGGCCAGATGCTGGCCGAGGGGCCGGTGCTGGAGGCGGTGAACGACCCGCAGGTCATTGCCGCCTACATCGGAGGAGCGCCCGATGACCCCTGACATGCAGGCCCCGGCCACGGCGCACGACGAAGGCGACCACCTGATCGCGGTGCTGGCGGCCAACGCGCGCACGCACGGCAGCCAGGTCGCGATGCGCGAACGCGACCGCGGCATCTGGCAGGAGACCACCTGGCAGGCCTACCTGGAGCAGGTGCTGGCCGCCGCCGCCGGCATGGAAGCACTGGGCGTGGCACCGGGCGACAAGGTGCTGGTGGTCGGCGACAACCGGCCCGCGCTGTACTTCGGCATGCTCGGCGCGATCGCGCTGCGCGCCGTGCCTTCGCCGGCCTATCCGGACTTCACGCCCGAGCAGCTTCTGGGCCAGATTCAGCGCGAGAACGTGCGCTTTGCCATCGCCGAGGACCAGGAGCAGGTCGACAAGCTGCTCGGCCTGGCCACGCAGTACGACGGCCTGCAGTGGATCGTCTACGACGATGCGCGCGGGCTCGAGGGCAGCGCGCCGCAGCACGTGCTGGCCTTTACCGAACTGGCGCGGCGCGGCACCGAGCGCCTGCAGCACGAGCCCGGCCTGCGCGAGGACCTGCTGGCACGCCCGCGCGCCAGCGACGACGCCGTGCTGCTGCATTCGTCGGGCACCATGGGCGCGCCCAAGGGCATCCCGCTCAAGCACCGCCACGTGCTGTTCGCCGTGCGCAGCGCGGCCCAGGTCGGCTACTTCGGCGAGGGCGAGACGCACATGGCCTACATGCCGATCGCCTGGGTCGGCGATTTCATCTTCACCATCGCGGCGGCGCTGGCGCTGCGCTTCTCGGCCAACATCCCGGAGAAGCAGGAGACGGTGCAGCGCGACCTGCGCGAGATCGCGCCCACGGTGTACTTCACCTCGCCGCGCGCCTGGTCCACCATGCTGACGCGGGTGCAGGTCGGCATTGCCGAATCGACCGGCCTCAAGCGCCGGATCTACGAGCACTTCATGCCCTTTGCCATCGAGCTCGAGCGCCGCCACCTGGCGGGCCAGCAGCCCGGCCTGGCCCAGCGCCTGTGGCGCGGCCTGGGCGAGTGGCTGATCTTCGGGCCGATCCGCGACCAGCTCGGCCTGGCGCGCGCGCGTCACGCCTACACCGCGGGCGAGGCCATCGGCGAGGAGGTGTTCCTGTTCTTCCGCGCGCTCGGCCTGCCGCTGCGCCAGTTCTACGGCCAGACCGAGAACTCGGCCTTGTGCGCGGCGCAGGACGCCGGCACCGTCAAGCTGCACACCGTGGGCAAGCCGTTTCCCGGCATGCAGCTGCGCATCAGCGACAGCGGCGAGATCCTGGTGCGCGGCGGCAACGTGTTCGAGGGCTACTTCGACAACCCGGAGGCCACGGCCGAGGCGCTGCAGGACGGCTGGCTGCACACCGGCGACGCCGGCCACCTGGAGGACGACGGCCAGCTGGTGGTGCTGGGGCGCGTGTCGGAGCTGGTGCGCACGCGCGGCGGCGAGCGCTACATCCCCACCTTCATCGAGAACCAGCTCAAGTTCAGCCCCCACATCAAGGACGTCTGCGTGCTGGGCGACGGCCGCGACTGGCTGGCCGCGCTGGTGGCGATCGACTGGGAGGCGGTGGGCCACTGGGCGCAGGAGCGCGGCATCGCCTACACCTCGTTTGCCGACCTGTCGCAGCAGCCGTCGGTCTACGACCTGATCGAGGGCCTGATGCGCGCCGTCAACGCCAAGCTGCCCGAGGCCACGCGCATCCACCGCTTCGTCAACCTGCACAAGGAGTTCGACCCGGACGACGGCGAGGTCACGCGCACGCGCAAGCTGCGCCGCAACGTCATCGACACGCACTACAAGGACATCATCGACGCCATCTACGCCGGCCAGGCCGCGGTCGAATCGGTGGCGCAGATCACCTACGAAACCGGTGAGTCGGGCGTGCTGCGGCGCGAGCTCGCGATCCGTGACGTCGGTGCCACCGTGGGGGCCGCGGCATGAGCTACTTCCTGGAACTGCTGATCAACGGCGCCCTCACCGGGCTGATGTACAGCCTGGTGGCGCTCGGCGTGGTGCTGATCTACAAGTCGTCGGGCGTGCTCAACTTCGCCGCCGGCGCCATGGTCATGATGGGCGGCTACGTGGTCTGGCTGCTGGGCAGCTGGGGGCTGCCGATCTGGCTGGCGATCGCGCTGGCGCTGGTGGTGATGTTCGCCTTCGGCTGGCTCACCGAGCGTCTGCTGCTGCGCACCATGGTCGGCCAGCCGATCATCATGATCGTGATGCTCACCCTCGGCCTGGACGTGTTCCTGCGCGGCCTTGGCCCGGGCTTCCTGGGCACCGAGCCCAAGCACCTGGACATCGGCATCAGCATGGCACCGCTGATCGTGGGCGACATCCTCACCAACCGCACCTACGTCGTCGGCGGCGTGGTGGCGCTGCTGCTGATCGCGCTGGCCCTGCTGTTCTTCCGCACCCGCCTGGGCACCAAGCTGCGCGCGGTGTCGGACGACCACGTCGCGAGCTGGTCGGTCGGCATCTCGGTGGCGCAGGCGGTGGCCATCTCATGGGGCCTGGCCGGCCTGTGCGCGGTCGCCGCCGGCACCATGTGGGGCGCCGTGCAAGGGGTCGACTGGTCGCTCACGGCACTGCTGTTCCCGGCCGTGGCGGTGGTGATCCTGGGCGGCATCGACTCCATCGTCGGCGCGCTGCTTGGCGGCCTGGTGGTGGGCATCCTCGGCAGCGTGATCCCGGGCTATGTCGACTCACTGGTGGGCGGCAGCACGCGCGACGTGGTGACCTCGCTGGTGATCCTGCTCACCATCCTGATCCGGCCGCACGGCATGCTGGGCCGCGAAGATATCGAGAGGATCTGATGTTCTATCGCCTGTCCGGCACCCATCACACGCGCTACGCGCAGACGCGCCAGCTGTGGCCGATCCCGGCCGACCGCTGGCAGATCGGCCTGCTGCTGGCACTGGCGCTGGCCGCGCCCTTCTACATGTCCGAGCTCTACCTGTCGAGCTACATGCTGCCCTGGCTGGTGTTCAGCGCCGCCACGCTGGCACTGACACTGCTGATGGGCCTGGCCGGGCAGTTGCACTTCGGCTTTGCCGCGGTGATGGCGATCGGCGCCTACACCAGCATCCACGCCACGCGCGCCGGCGTGCCGTTCGAGTTGGCGCTGCTGCTGGCCGGGCTGGTGGCGGCGCTGATCGGCTGCCTGTTCGGCGCCGCGGCACTGCGCGTCAAGGGCCTGTACCTGGTCATGGCGACGCTGGCCATGCAGTTCCTGGTCGACTGGGTGATCGTCAACGTCAACGTGATTTCCGGCGGCGCCGTGGCGACGCTGCAGACGCCGCAGGTGAGCTTCCTGCTGATCCCGATCGACACCCTGCAGGCGCGCTACTACCTGGCGCTGCTGTGGACCGTGATCGTTTCCGTGCTGATCCTGAATATCAAGCGCACCAGCTACGGCCGCGCGCTGGTGGCGGTGCGCGACAAGGACTTCGCCGCCGCCGTGATCGGCGTCAACATCTTCCGCTACAAGCTGCAGGCCTTCTTCACCAGCTCGTTCCTGGGCGGCGTCAGCGGCGCCGTCCTGGCGTTCTGCTTCTACCAGGCGGTGACGCCCTCGCAGTTCAACTTCGACGTCACCATCCAGCTGGTGGCGATGGCGCTGGTGGGCGGCCTGGGCAGCGTGGTCGGCGGCTACCTGGGCGCCGGCTTCGTGCTGCTGGCGCCGATCGTGCTGCTGAACCTGATCGCACGTCTGGTCGAGGCCGGCTGGCTCAACGTCTCGACCTCGCTGATGGCGCACATCCCGCTGATGCTGTACGGTGCCATGATCATCGGCTTCCTGCTGTTCGAGCCGCTGGGCCTGGCCAAGATCTACGACAACGCACGCAAGTACCTGCTGGTCTGGCCGTTCCGCCACACCCAGAGTTGAGCAGGCCCCACCCGAGCCGCAGCAATGCCTTTCGAACCGTTCCCAGCCAACCCGCAAAGGAGACAACCGTCATGAAACAGACCCGCCGATCCCTGATCCGCAAGACCCTGCTGGCCGCCGCGCTGGCCAGCGCCGGCCTGGCCGCCAGCGGCATCGCCCAGGCCCAGGCCAAGGACGCGCTGCAGTTCGCCACCCTGCTCGATTTCACGCGCGTCTACACCTTCCTGACCAACGAATACAGCCAGGGCCAGCAGGACTACATCAAGCTGGTCAACGCCGAGGGCGGCATCGACGGCCACCCGGTGCGGCTCATCATCAAGGACCACGCCAGCTACCCTGAGCGCGGCATCGCCCAGTACAACGAGGCCAAGGCCGCCGGCGCGCTGTTCTTCGACTTCCTGAGCACACCGGTGGCCAACGCGCTGATGCCGCGCGCCAACGAGGACCGCCTGCCGATGATCGCCTTCGCGCACGGCCGCGCCGATGCCGCCGACGGCCAGGCCTTCCCCTACGTGTTCCCCTCGGCCGCCATCTACCGCTCGCAGGCGGCGCTGCACCTGCAGTACATCGACCAGCACGAGGGCGGCCTGAAGGGCAAGAAGATCGCCTTCGTGCACATCGACTCGCCGTTCGGCAAGGAGCCGATCGAGCTGCTGAACAAGGTCGCGCAGACCAAGAACTTCGAGGTCAAGCTGTTCCCCTACCCAGTCCCCGGCACCGAGCAGGCCGCCACCTGGTCCGAGGTGCGCCGCTACCGGCCCGACAAGGTCATCATCTGGGGCGCCGGCCCCGGCCAGGGCGTGTCGATCCGCGGTGCGCTCGGCAACGGCATCCCGGCCAAGGACATCCATTCCGTGGTCTGGCTCTCCGAAAGCGACATGCAGTCGTTCAAGGGCAACGAGGTGGTCGGCGTCAAGCGCGTCACGCTGGTCGGCACCGGCACCGACAGCCCGATCCTCAAGCGCATCAACCAGAAGGTGATCGACGCCGGCAACGGCACCGGCGACAAGGCCAAGATCGGCACCACCTACTACAACATCGGCGTCGCCAGCATGGCGATGACGGTGGAGGCGGCCAAACTGGGGCTCAAGAAGCTGGGCGCGCCGCTGACGGGCGAGAAGCTCAAGCAGGGCTACGAAATGCTCAAGGACTACGACGCCGAAGGCCTGATGCCCAAGCTCACCTTCACCACCCAGGACCACCAGGGCGGCGGCTGGGGCCGCATCTCGGAGTGGGACGGCAAGCAGTGGGCGCCCAAGAGCGACTGGTTCAACGCCTACCAGGACGTGGTCTGGGACCTAATCAAGGAAGACCAGGCCAAGGCCCAGAAGAAATGAGCCTGCTGACCCTGAACAATGTCGAGGTCACCTACGACAAGGTGTTCCTCGCCATCAAAGGGGTCTCGCTCGCCGTCGAGGAGGGGGCCATGGTGGCCCTGCTCGGCGCCAACGGCGCCGGCAAGTCCACCACGCTGAAGACCATCAGCGGCCTGCTGGCGCCCGAGCGCGGCGAGGTGCGGCGCGGCCAGGTGCTGTTTGGCGACCAGGACATCGGCGCGCTCAGCCCGCCCGAGCGCGTGCGCCTGGGCCTGGTGCACGTCATGGAAGGGCGGCGCATCTTCGAGCACCTGACGCCCGACGACAACCTGCTGGCCGCCTATCCGGGTCGCAGCGCCAGGACGCCGTTCAGCCGGTTGCGCGAGCAGGCCTACACCTACTTCCCGCGCCTGGCCGAGCGCGCCAGGAGCAAGGCCGGCTATCTCTCGGGCGGCGAGCAGCAGATGCTGGCGATCGCCCGCGCCCTGATCACCGAGCCGCGCCTGATCATGCTCGACGAGCCCTCGCTCGGCCTGGCCCCGGTGCTGGTCAAGGAGATCTTCACCATCATCCGCGAGATCAACCGCACCCAGGGCACGAGCGTACTGCTGGTCGAGCAGAACGCGCGCGCCGCACTCGACGTCGCCGACCACGCCTACCTGATCGAGAACGGCAACATCGTCATGAGCGGCAGCACCGAGGAACTCAAGCGCAACCCCGACATCCAGGAGTTCTACCTCGGCGGCGGCGAGCGTGTGGACTACCACAACGTCAAGCACTACCGCCGGCGCAAGCGCTGGTTGGCCTAGCCTCTGCGGCCCACGGGGGTTTTTTGCTACACGCAAAAGCAGGCGCAAGGGCCTGCAGCGGGTCGTGAGCAAACGCGAGGTGCCCGCTCACCAAGCGCCGCGCGCCTCCACCGGCACCACTGCCTCGACCACGCCATCCGCCAGCCCGCCGCGCACCGCAACGTACTGGTTGTGCAGGTTCACCGTCGGATCGCAATGGCCCGGGATCAGCCACACAGTGTCGCCCAGCGCCGGCAGCTTGCCGCCCTCATCACCCAGGCGCAGGACCCCGTGCTCGTCGCCGCCGTTGGCGAACTCCAGCGGCGCCTGGCCCGGCAGCACCCACACCTGCGGCAATCCGCTGTCGATCGCATGGCTCTTGTGCCCAGCGTCGCACACCGCGTGATCGGCGCCGGCGCTGATCACCTGCGACTTGACGAACAGCGCCGGCTCGAAGCACGGCTGCGAGGTGTCCCATTGGTTGCGCCGGTAGTCGGCGTCCATGAACAGGAAGCTGCCGGGCTGGATTTCGCCCCACAGGCCGCTGGCGGCTTCCAGCGTGAAGCTGCCGGTGCCGGCGCCGGTGACGAGCGGCGGCGCCAGGCCGGCCGCGTCCAGTTGCCGGCGCGTGTCGGCCAGCAGAGTAACCGATCGGCCGATCGCGGCTTGCCGTTCGGCCGGGGTGCGCAGATGCTGGGCGCCGCCGTGGTAGGCCTGCAAGCCGGCGTAGCGCAGGCGCGGCGCAAGCACGGCCAGTTCGCGCGCCAGCTGCACGGTCGGTGCGCCCGGCGCCACGCCACAGCGGCCCTGGCCGATGTTGACCTCGATGAAGACGTCGATGACCCCATCGATCGCGTCCGCGTCCTGCTGCATCGCCTGCGCCAGCCGCTCGATGCCGACGGCGCTGTCGACCGCGATGGCGAGCTGCCCGCCACGCGCCTTCAGCTGCCGGGCCAGCGCGGCAACCCGGCGCAGCTTGGCGGCACCGAGGATCTCGTTGCTGATGAACACGTCGTCGATGCCCCCGGCGGCCAGCGCCTCGGCTTCGGCCACGGTCTGCACGCACAGGCCGACCGCACCGGCCTGCACCTGCATGCGCCCGAACCAGGCGCTCTTGTGCATCTTGCCGTGCGGGCGCAGGCGCACGCCGCGCGCGGCGGCGAACTCGCTCATGCGGCGCAGGTTGCGCTCGGCAGCGTCCAGATCGACCACCAGCGCGGGCGTGTCGATCGCCTCCACGCCCCGTCCGAGCAGGGCGTGCCGATCCGCGGGCTCAGGCGACGCGCTCATCCAGCGCCTCGTCCTCCAGATGCATGGTGTCGGCCCAGCCGACTAGGCTGAAGCCGCTGTCGGGCGTCCACAGCAGGCGGTTCACCGCCGTGTTGCCGATCTGCCAGGTGCGCGGACTCTGCAACTCGAGGCCGGTGGCGGCACGGTACAGCACGTCCAGCACGCCGCCGTGGGTGAACAGCGCGATCGACTGACCGATGTGGCGCGCGGCCAGCGCCTCGGCGGTCGTCAGCACGCGCTGGCGGAATCGCAGCAGCGACTCGCCACCGTCGCCCGGCGGTGTCCACGCCGGCTCGCGGCGGCGCCAGCGCTCGGCCAGTGCCGGATCGGCGGCGCTGACCTCGGTGAACTTGCGACCCTGCAGCGCGCCGAAGCAGCGCTCACGCAGGCCGGTGCGAGTCTCGAGCGACGCGCCGGTGGTTTCGGCCACCGCGCGTGCGGTGGCCAGCGCGCGCGACAGGTCGCTGCTGTAGATGGCCTCGATCGGCTCGCGCCCGGCCAGCACCCGCGCCAGCCGCCGCGCCTGCTCGCGGCCGGTGGTGTTGAGCGGGATGTCGAGATGGCCCTGAACGCGCGTGTCCACGTTCCAGGCGGTTTCGCCGTGCCGGATGGCCAGGATGCGGGTCGGCTCCATGGGGCCGATCATGCCATGCAGGCGTGACGCGTCAGCGCACCGGCGGCGCCTGCACCGGCGCCGGTGCGTTGGGCGCAGCGGCCGGCGCAGGCGGCAGCAGCGGCACCGCCACGCGCCGCACCCCCTGCGCCGGCTGCGGATAGCCTTCCAGCGCAGCCACGAACAGCGCCGCCAGCACGTTCTCGGTGTCGTGCCAGGGGCCGTCATGACGCGCCCGGGTGTCGTAGACGATCTGGCCGGTGGACAGATCACGCATCAGCAGGCTGACCTCGCTGACGTAGGCAGGGGTCGACGGATCCCACATCGGCCAGCCGAAGCCCAGCCCCAGGCCGCCGCCGTGCCAGCCGCGCCCGACACCGACGCTGAGCGCCACGCGCGGGTTGCTCATGCCCCCGTACGGCAGGCCCGATTCGTCGATCCAGTAGGCGTTGACGTAGCCGCCCACCTGCACGCTGACGCGGGGGCGCACGTCGTCGCGCACGGCGCCGACACGCGCCAGCGCCGCCTGCGCCATGGCTTCGAGCTTCTCCGGCGCCGGCTGGCCGGCGACCAACTGGCCGCGCTCGAAACGGTAGTGCGCGCCCTGCAGCACCGCGTTGCCCGGCGGCTGCGCGGCGCTGGTGCGCACATCGGCACCAACCGTGCGCGGACCGGCGGCGCAGGCCACCAGCACGCCGGTCATCAAGACCAGGCTGATTCGCGCCATCCAATTCATCTGCGTACCTCTACGGCTCGGTTGCACACACTGGTTCAACGCATCAGGAGCCAACCAGGGGGACGCCCGCGAACGGCCGACCCACGGGTTCAGCGAAGCTCTCCTCGTCGAAAGCCTTGTCGCCATCCGGATCGAACACGCCGGTCGCCTTCAGGTTTCGGAAATCGTGCAAGGTTCCGTCCATCAGGTGCGAGGGCACGACGTTCTGCAGTGCGGTCGTCATGTTCTCGATACGGCCGGGGAAGCGCTTCTGCCAGTCGCGCAGCATGTCGCCGATCTGCTTGCGCTGCAGGTTCTCCTGGCTGCCGCACAGGTTGCACGGAATGATCGGGAAAGCACGGTGCTCGGCCCAGGCGACCAGGTCGCGCTCATCCACGTAGGCCAGCGGGCGGATCACGATGAATTCGCCGTTGTCGCTGGTCAGCTTGGGCGGCATGCCCTTGAGCTTGCCGCCGAAGAACATGTTGAGGAAGAAGGTCTGCAGCAGGTCGTCGCGGTGGTGCCCCAGCGCGATCTTGTTGCATTTCAGCCGCCGCGCCACGCTGTACAGGATGCCGCGGCGCAGGCGCGAGCACAGGCTGCAGGTGGTCTTGCCCTCGGGAATCTTGGCCTTGACGATGCTGTAGGTGTCCTGCGTCTCGATGTGGTGCTCAATGCCCAGCGATTGCAGGTAGCCCGGCAGCACCTCGGCCGGGAAGCCGGGCTGCTTCTGGTCCAAGTTCACCGCCACCAGCTCGAACGGCACCGGCGCGCGCGCCTGCAGCTTCATCAGCACGTCGAGCAGGCCGTAGCTGTCCTTGCCGCCCGACAGGCAGACCATCACGCGGTCGCCGGCCTCGATCATGTTGAAGTCGGCAATCGCCTGGCCGACCTGGCGGCACAGGCGCTTTTCCAGCTTGAGCGCCTCGCGCTCGGCCCTGGTGCGGGCTGCCGGGCCGGTCTCAGGCGCCGGCGGCTGGTCAAGTGTGGGGGCGTGCTGCATGGCTTCGATCATGCGGCGATTTTCCTATGGATGCCCAGCCACCGCTGGGCGGCTCACCAGCGCCCCGCCTCCATCCGGATCGCCACCTCGCAGTCATCGAAGATCTCCAGCTTGGTGATCTTCACCCGCACGCCCTGCACGCCGGGCAGCAGCAGCAGGCGCGCGCACAGCTTGCCGACCAGGCTTTCCAGCAGGTTGACGTGGCGCGCGGTGCATTCGTCGATGATGATCTGGCGCACCTTGCGGTAGTCGAGCACGTGCAGGATATGGTCGTCGCGGGGGCTGAGCGGCTGCACGCCCAGGTTCAGCTCGGCGTCGACCTCGATCGGCTGCGGTCCGCCCTTCTCGTGGTCGAGGATGCCCAGGTTGGCGGCAAAGCGCAGGCCGGTCAGGGTCAGGCTTTGCGCACCCAGATCAGGCGCGGCAGCGGGCGTGGTGTTCGGGTTCATGCGGAGGAAGGCAGCGCGTCCTTGGCGCGGAATACCTGCACGCCGACCTCGGCGCAGTCGGGGTAGACGTCGGGCTTGGCGGTGCTGACCTCGACCGCGGCGACCTGCGGGTGCGCCAGCAGGCGCTCGGCCAGGGCGTCGCACAGCGTCTCCTGCAGCTCGAAGCGGCGGCTGGAAACCAGCTCGCGCACCACCTCGCGCACGTAGTCGTAGTCGACCACCTCGGCCAGCCGGTCCTGGCGCGGTGTCGAATGCGCGTAGGGCACGTACAGGCTGACGTCGATGAAGACGCGCTGCGCCGCGCCCTTCTCGAAGTCGTGCACGCCGATCTCGGCCATCACCTCGTGCCGGCGCAGGAACAGCCGGCGGCAATGCAGCCGCAGGAACTCGCTCGGCATCGGATTCATGCCGCCTCCCCGGTGCCCGGATGCGGCGGCAGGAACATCACGTCGCAGGCCAGCGGCACCAGGTGCTGGCCGTTGTCGACGCTGAGCGTGGTGCCGGTGATGGCGTCGTTGCCGGCCAGGAACACCGCCGCCTGCGCCACGCGCGCCGGTTCGATCGGCCGCGTGAGCAGATTGACGTGGCCGGCAGCGGCGAAGTTTTCCGGCGTCTGCGGGCCGCTCAGGTACATCAGGCCGGGCGCCAGGCCGACCACGCGCAGCCCCGGCGCCAGCGCCTGCGCCTGCAGCGCGACAGCGCGCTCCAGCGCCAGCTTGGTCACGGTGTAGGAGAAGTAGTCCGGGTTCAGGTTGAACACCTTCTGGTCCAGCACGTGGATGGCGCAGGCGTCATCGCCCCGGCCGCCGGCGGCGCGCGCCCGCGCCAGCAGGCCGGCCAGCTGCAGCGGCGCCGCCAGGTTGACCTGCAGCAGGCCGGTCAGCAACTCGGGCGTGAGGCGGGTCTGCGCATCGCTGTCGGGCTCGAACTGTGACGCGTTGTTGACCAGCGCGTCGGGCGCCCGGCCGATCGCCGCCAGCACCTCGTCGAACAGGCGCGCCACCGCGCCGGACTGGCCCAGGTCGGCCTGTACCGCATGCGCCTGCCGGCTCAGGGCGCGCACGTCGGCGCAGGTCTGCGCGGCCTCGGTCGCCGAGTGACGGTAGTGGCAGACCACGTCCCAGCCGGCACGCGCAAAGGCAAGGCAGAACTCGCGGCCGAGCCGCGCCGCGCCGCCGGTGACCAGCACCCAGCGTGCGCTCATGCCCCTGCTCCAGGGTCGGCCGACCACTGGGCGGCGCGTGCACCGGGCAGGATCGGGCGGCGGGGATCAGGCACGTTCAGATGGCAGCGGCATGCGAAGCCTCGGATTATGCGCAAGGCCGTGAGCGCACCGGGGCAACAGCCGGCAGCAGCCCGATTGCAGTGACAATGCGGCGGTGCCCACCACGCCACCCGCCACCGCCCCAGGCCTGCCCGGCCTGATCACCCAGGCCATCGATGCCGCGGGGGGCTGGCTGCCGTTCGACCACTTCATGCAGCTGGCGCTGTACGCGCCCGGCCTGGGCTATTACGCCAACGCCTCGCGCAAGTTCGGCGCCCTGCCGGCCTCGGGCAGCGACTTCATCACCGCGCCCGAGTTGTCGCCACTGTTCGGCCAGGCGCTGGCCGAACAGATCGCCGACAGCCTGGCTGCCACCGGCACCGACGAGGTTTGGGAATTCGGCGCCGGCTCGGGCGCGCTGGCCGAGCAGATCATCAGCGCACTGGATGCGCGCGGCACGCGGCTGCGCCGCTACACCATCGTCGACGTGTCGGGCGCACTGCGCCAGCGCCAGCAGCAACGGCTGGCGACCTGCGCACCGCGCGTGGCCTGGGCCGACGCCCTGCCCGACGCCTTGCGCGGCGTGGTGATCGGCAATGAGGTGCTGGACGCCATGCCGGTGACGCTGCTGGCGCGCATCGGCGGCAAGTGGCACGAGCGCGGGGTGGCGGTGGCGTCGGCCGTCCCGCGCTTCAGCCCTCTCCCCACAGAGGCGAGGGTGTTCCAGGGTGACGCCGGCATGGCGCCGTGCGGCTTCGCCTGGGCCGATCGCCCGACCGATCTGCGCCCGCCGGTGGAAATCGAAGGCCAGCACGACTACCTGACCGAAATCCACCCGCAGCAGCGCGCGTTCATTGTCACGCTGGCCGAGAAGCTGGCGCGCGGCGGCGCCGGCGCAGCCTTCTTCATCGACTACGGCTTTCCCGAGGCCGAGTACTATCACCCGCAGCGCCACGCCGGTACGCTGGTGTGCCACCGCGCCCACCAGGTCGACGACGATCCCCTGCGCGATGTCGGCCTGAAGGACATCACCGCCCACGTCGATTTCACCGACGTCGCGGTGGCGGCGCAGGATGCCGGGCTGGAGGTGCTGGGCTACACCTCGCAGGCGCGCTTCCTGCTCAACTGCGGCATCGCCGAACGCATGGAGCAGGCCGACTTGCCGGCGCGCGCCAACGCCATGAAGCTGCTGGCCGAGCACGAGATGGGCGAGCTGTTCAAGGTCATCGGCCTGGCCACGCCCGGGCACGGCCCGGCGCGCGGTTTCGCGGCCGGCGACCGGACTCACCGGCTGTGAGGAACGCGACGTGATCCGCTGGATGATCGTCATCTTCCTGGCGCTGCTGCTGATCAACTGGTTCTCGCCGCTGCTCGGCAAGCTCGGCCTGGGCCGCCTGCCGGGCGATTTCCGCTTCCGCCTGTTCGGGCGCGAATGGTCGATCCCGCTCACCAGCACGATGCTGCTGAGCGCGGTCGCCAGCGTGATTGCGCGCTGGCTGGGTGGCGGCTGAAGGGGGTCACAGCGGCGCCGGTCAGCGGCCACCGCGCGTCACGTCTGCTCGGCGCAATCGCCGGCTGCACAGGGCCACGGCGCGGCGGCGGGGCCAGTGATCCGCTGGCCGTGGGTGTAGACGACCAGGCGGTCGCCCCGGGCAAAGCCGATCAGCGTCACGCCGAGCGCACGCGCCCGACGCACCGCCAGCCCGGTCGGCGCTCCGCGTGCCACCACCACACCGATGCCGACCGCCGCCGCCTTCTGCACCATTTCGAGGCTGGCGCGGCAGGTCAGCAGCAAGGCGCCAGGTGCCGGGTCGATACATGCGCGGGTCAGCGCGCCGATCAGCTTGTCGAGCGCGTTGTGGCGGCCGACATCCTCGCGCACCCAGGTGGGCGCCGTGCCGTGCTGCGCCAGCCAGGCAGCGGCGTGCGTCGCGCCAGTCAGCGTCCGCAGCGGCTGCCCCTCATCCAGCATCGCCATCGCGCCAACCAGCTGGCGCAGCTCGAAGCGGACTGCCACATCGACTACCGGCAGTTCGCGCTGCACCTGCTCGAGCTGCTCCAACCCGCACAGCCCGCAGCCGCTGCGGCCTTCCAGGCCACGGCGGCGCGCCTTCAGGCCCTGCAGCCGCTCGGGCGGCACCTGCAGCACGATGTACACGCCCTGCTCGGTGGGCTCGACGTGCAGCGCCTGCAACTCCGCCGCATCGCCGATGACGCCCTCGCTCAGGCTGAAGCCGACGGCGAAGTCCTCCAGCTCGGTCGGGCTGGCCAGCATGACCGCATAGGGCAGGTCGTTGTATTGCAGCGCCACCGGCACTTCCTCGGCCACCCAGTCGAGCATCTGCTCGTCGATGCCTTTACCCAGGCAGCGCACCGGCATGGGGCTGGCCGCGGCCAGTGGCTCGTCCACGGCCGTGCCGGCCAGCGGTTCGGTGGCGCTCATCGGCGCGCGGCCTTCGGCGCACGCGCCTGCTCGTGCGGCGCCAGCGGCCCGCGGACCTTGCGCAGCCGCACGCGCACGATGTCGGCACCGGAGCCGGTGGCGTCAGTCAGGTCGAGCGACTGGTCGGACATCGGCGTCACCGAATTGAGCGACGGGAAGTTCAGGTCCTTGGCGTAGGGCGTCTTCCAGTGCTCGAACTGGCCCGGAATCACCAGCGTGTCGGGCCGGCAGCCCTGCACCGGCTCGGCGCGCCCGCGCGTGATGCCGGTGGTCGACTCGACCTCGACCCAGTCGCCATCCGCGATTCCCATGCGCTCGGCCACGCCGGCGTTCATGATCACCCGGCCGTGGCCGCGCACGTTGGCGCCGACCTCGTTCATGAGCTGGATCGACACGTTGGCGCCGGCGCTGTAGGCCATGATCTTGGTGGTCAGGCCCCAGAACGGATAGTCGTCGGGGTTGCGCCCGGCGGCGGTGACCGCGCGCGTCCAGATGCCGGGAAAGTCGTGCCACTGCGGCAGCGCCGTGTATTCGGCCAATTGCTTGTCCCACCAGGCGATGCCCTGCTCGTGCAGTCGCGCCTTCAGCTCCTGGCCGATGCGCAGCAGCCGCTCCTGATACGGCAGCTCGTAGCGCAGGCCCAGCTCTTCCAGCGTCGGCGTCAGGTACCAGTCGACGCGGGTGAACGGCTGCACGTAGAAGCCGTGCTGCTTCATCCAGTCCAGGCCGTGGACATCGGCGCCGCCGCTCATCTCGGCCGTGGCGGCCTTGCACACGGCGTCCCAGATGGCGTCGACCTCGGGCACCTCGTCGGCCGGCAGCGAGTAGTCATAGCCCTCGCCGGCCAGCGGCGCCAGCAGCGCGCCGCGGTTGATGCGCGCGACGTAGCGCTCGAGCAGTCCGGTGCGGCGCGCCAGCTCGGTGGCGATCCAGCTGAAGTCGCGCGTGTCGCCGCGCGGCTCGATGGCCGGCTGGCGCAGCACCACGCCGCGGTAGTCCCAGGCCTGCTCGACGAACTTGGTGCCGCCGCAGCGGATCAGCTGCGTGCTCTCCAGGTCGGTCGCCTCGGGCAGCAGGATGTCGGCCATGTGGTTGGTCTCGTCCATGGTGTAGGCGAAGGCCACGATGAAGGGCATGCGCGCCATCGTTTCAGCCTGCATCGGGTTCTGCCAGAACGAGATCGCCGGGTTGGTGCGGTAGGCGAACCACAGCTCGGGCATGCTCATGGTGCGCCAGCCGGGCGGCGCCTTGCGCATGAAGGTCCAGGCCAGGTGGGTCGGGCCCAGGGCCTGGCTCCAGGGCGAGTTGCCGACGTGCGGTACCAGCGTGCTGTGCGCGTTGCGCCCGGTCGGTTCGGCCGCCCAGGCACCGCGCCGGGTCGGGTTGAAGCTGCAGTTCATGAAGCCGTCCTCGCCGGGCATCACGCTCAGCAGGCGGTTCTCGTGCGGCTTGTTCAGGCGCACCGTCGAGCCCAGGGTGCCGCCGGGCACCTCCAGCGCACCGACCAGCGCCGCCAGCACCGTGCGCGCCCAGCAGCATTCGAAGGCACCCCAGCCGTTGTTGACGGTCTTGCCCAGCGTCACCGCGACCGGGCGGAACGGCAGCATGCGGCCATCGATCTCGATAGTCTCGCCGATGCAGGCGTGGCCCAGGTAGTCCAGCGCCACGCGGCGGATGGTCGCCGCCGGCACGTCGCAGATCCCGGCCGCCCACTCGGGCGAGAACTGGCGCATGCCCTCGACGGTCATGTCGTGCGCGGTGCGCGCCGCCACCTGCTGGTACGAGGCGACCTCGCCGTCCGCGCGGTGGGTGACGGCCTCGGCCAGCGTCCAGCTGCCGCTGAGCGCGGGCACCGCAGCCGGCGTGTCGAAGGGCACGGCGCGCCCGCTGGCGCTGTCCCACAGCAGCGGCTTGCCGCTGGCCACGTCGCGCAGGTAATAGCCGTCGGGCCCGACCAGGTACGGCGCCGCGGTGCGGTCGCGCAGGAACGGCACGTCCAGCCGTTCCAGCTCGACCTCGCACACCAGCACGTGCACCATGGCCAGCATGAAGGCCGGATCGGTCTTGGGCTTGATCGGCACCCACTCGGCCGAGGTGGCGCCAGTGATCGACAGATGCGGCTCGACGCTGACGCGGTGGATGCCGCGCACCCGGGCATCGGCATGCCGGCGCACCGCGCAGACACCGCCCGAGACGTCGACGTTGGCACCGAACGACACCACGTAGTTGGTGCGCGGCGTGTCGGCGCAGACGGTGAAGCCACGGTGCCAGAACTCGCCGTACAGGTGCTCCGAGTGCACGCACTTGACGCCCTGGCCCGAGCCCAGGCTGTAGTCGATCGGCCCCCAGGCACCCAGGAAGGCCGGAAAGCTGCCCATGTAGCTGGCCGGCGTGCCGCCATGGCCGAAGGTCGCGGCCACGCGCGGCAGGTTCTGCTCGTCGAGCAGGCCGCGCGCACGGATGTCGTTGAGCCGGCCGCAGATGGTGTCCAGCGCCTCGTCCCAGGAGATCGGCACGAAGCCGGGGTCCTCGTCGCGCCCCTTGTTCGGGTTGGTGCGCTTCATCGGGCTGAGCACCCGGTGCGGGTTGTAGGTCTTCTGGATCAAGCCGTAGGCGCGCACGCACGGACGGCCGTCGCCCGGGTGGATGCCGACGCCGTCGGTGTTGGGTTCGATCTCGGTGGCGACGCCCTCCACCACCTTGACGCGCAGCAGGTCGGGGCCGGCGACGCACTGGTAGCAGTAGGTGGGGACGCTGTGGCTGGGCGCTGCGGCGCTGGTCACGGACGGGCTCCAGAAGCGGGCGCCGGCCTGGCGGCATGCAAGCAGGTGTTCATGGGGAAAGCTCCTTCAGTCGATCGATGAATGCGCGCCCGGCCGGCTGGCAGGTACCGCCGCCTCACCGGCGCCGCGCCGGAATGCTTGGTCGGAGTGAGACAGGCAAAACATCGCAATGCCGTACCCGAATGCCGATTAACGCTGTTGACAAGAAAACCGGCTTGGGGCCGGCTTGGAATCAAAATTACGGATCGGATGAAAGCGTAGCAGGAACCTTCGGTTTTAGGAATATGAAGGCGGCTGCATAACCACCTGCCAGCGGACGCGAGGTGCTCGCCACACAGCCATCCGCGGGTGCGGAGATGGTGCTGACCGAAGTGGCATCACGCCGGTGGCGATCAAGAACGCAGCAGACAGATCCGGCCGACGCGCGGGGTCGGCGTCACAGCATCTCGTCCGGCGCCAGGGGCCCCAGGATGTTCAGGATCAGACGCAGACCCAGGCTGGCATCGGGCTCGTCCTGCGCGTCGTCGAATTCGGCGCCGGGCGGAGCACGCCACAGCAGCCGACCTTCGGGAGTCAGCTCGAGGCGCCAGACGCTGTCGTCGAGCGCATCCTCCAGTTCGGCGGCGGCCTGACGCGACAGCGTGCGGCTGCGGATCACCAGCGCCACCTCGGTGTTCTGCAGCTTGGAACGCAGATCGAGGTTCATCGAGCCGATGCTGATCACGCGCCCGTCGATGATGAGCATCTTCGAATGCAGGCTGGCCTTGGAGCCGCCGGCGCCGGAGCCGAACACGGTTCGGTCTAGGTGCACGCTGTGTTGCGCACGCATCTCGTACAGCTCGACGCCGAGGTGGACCAGCTGCTTGCGGTAGCGCGCATAGCCGACGTGGGCCAGCGGCGCGTCGTTGGACGCCAGCGAGTTGGTCAGCACGCGCAGGCGCACGCCGCGCCGGCGCAGTTCGGCGAACACCTGCATCATGCGCGGGCCGGGCACGAAGTAGGGCGAGACGATCAGGGCGTCGGCGCGCGCCTGCTGCAGCAGCGACAGCATGCCGTCGACCACGGTGTCCTCGGTATGGGCGTCGTTCAGCTCGGGCACCAGCTTGGAGGGCTCGTCCACCAGCAGCGCCGCGGACGCCCAGATCAGCGGCAGCTGCGCCAGCTCGAGCGCGGCCGGCAATGCCGGTGGCGGCTTGTCGGCGCCATTGGCTGGCGCGGCCTCGTCGACCGCCATGCGCGCCGCCGCGGCGTTGGTCTGCACCGGCTCGGCACCGGCGCCGTTGGCGCCGCCGTCGACGCTCGCCCGCAGCGCGCGCAGCTCGGCCGGCGTGACCAGCGACTGCACCGGATAGGCCAGCGGATTGTTCCAGTAGCGGTCGAAGCTGGCCGACATGGCCTGCACCACCGGGCCCACCGCCAGCACGTCCATGTCGATGAAGTTGCTGCCGTCGGCAGTGCCGAAGTAGGCATCGCCCAGGTTGCGCCCGCCGGTGATGCCCCAGGCGTTGTCGGCGATGTAGAGCTTGTTGTGCATGCGGTGCTGCATGCGCTGGAAGTCGTGCAGCGAGCCGAGCGCGCGCAGCATGCCGGCGCCGCGCCCGCCCGGCAGCGGGTTGAACATGCGCATCTCGACGCCGGGCAGGAAGGCCATGCCCATCACCAGCGCATCCTGGCCGGTGCTGTGGAAGTCGTCCAGCAGGATGCGCACCCGCACGCCGCGCGCGGCGGCGGCGCGCACCTCGCGCAGCAGTTCGGCGGTGCTGGCGTCGGCGTGGATGGCGTAGTACTGGATGTCGAGCGTGCGGCTGGCCTGTCGGGTCAGCGCCAGGCGGCTCGAATAAGCCATGTTGGCCGAATCGATCAGCGCGAAGCCCGAATCGCGCTCGCGCGCCGATGGCGGGCGCCGCTGCGCCGCCAGCCGGCCCAGCGGCGTGGCGGTCGGCTCGGCCAGCGCCTGCGACACCGGGCGCTCGACATCCTTGGGCAGGCTGCCGCAGCCCGCCAGGCCCAGCGCCAGCATCGCGCCCAGCCACAGTGCCAGCACAGCGCGTCGCCAGCGCGCAGCGGGTGCGCGGGCAAGGCCGGCGGGCTTCGGTGTGAACATGGACAAGGCGCCTGGTGGCCATCCATGCTAGATGATCGCCCGGCCCGCGCCTGTCGGACGACGGCGCGCCCGCACGCCGTCGCCAGACATGAAAAAGGCCGCCCGCGGGCGGCCTGGCGTCAATGCGTCGCCGGCTGTATCCGGCTCAGGCGGCAGTCTGGTCGTCCACGCTGGCGCCCGGCGCGTTCTCGATGCAGGCGGCAACGCCGGCATCGCGCGTGGCCTCATTGGCGTACATCTGGCTCTGGCCGATCACCTGGCCATTGGTCGCCTTCAGGGTGAAATAGGGCGATCCGTCCTTGGCCACCAGCTTGTCGTAACGGGCGCTGTCGGCGCCGTTCTTCTTCACCGACTCGATGCCGTTGACCGCGCTGGCCTTGGCTTCGTACATCTCGCTGCTGAGGATCACCTGGCCATTGCTGGCGAGCAGGTTGAAAAAGAACTTGTCGTTCTTGGACTTCTTGAGTTCGAACTTGCCGGCCATGAAATCTCCTGTTGCGGTTGCGGTTGCGAATGCGGATGCGCCAGGGCACGCCTGGCTGGCGCGGATTGTGGCCTGTCGCGGCGGGCTTTTCAACCGTCGGCGCCGGCGGCATGTCCTGGGCCGCCCGGACGTGACATACCGCACACGGCTGTGGCGCGCCCGCGGCAGACCGGGCACGGATCGTCAGCTCTTCATCAGGCGCTTCGATTTGGCGATCGACATCAGCATGCCGAGCGCCAGCCCCAGCATGACCATGGCGGTGCCGCCGTAGCTGATGAAGGGCAGCGGCACGCCGACCACCGGCAGGATGCCGCTGACCATGCTCATGTTGACGAAGGCGTAGGTGAAGAAGATGGTGCCCAGCGCCCCGGCCAGCAGGCGCGCGAACAGCGTCGGCGCCTCGGCGGCGATGGCCAGGCTGCGGAACACCAGGAAGATGAAGCCGGCGATCAGCGCCAGGTTGCCGACCAGCCCGAACTCCTCGGAAAAGGCGGCGAAGATGAAGTCGGTGGTGCGCTCTGGGATGAATTCCAGGTGGGTCTGCGTGCCCTGCATGAAGCCCTTGCCCCATAGCCCGCCGGAGCCGATCGCGATCATGCCCTGCAAGGTGTGGAAACCGCGGCCGAGCGGGTCGCGCGTCGGATCGAGCAGGGTGCAAACACGCTGGCGCTGGTACTCGTGCAGCACGCGCCAGTCGACGCCGTCGGCGCACAACTGCGGCTCAAAAGCGATCAGCAGCACGATGCCAATGGCGCCGAGTACGAAGGGCGGCAGCACCAGCTTCCACGACAGGCCGGCAAAGAAGATCACCGCCAGCCCGGCGGCCAGCACCAGCACGGCGGTGCCGAGATCGGGTTGCTGAACGATCAGCCCCACCGGCAGCGCCAGCAGCACGAAGGCAACCGCGAAGTCGAAGGTCCTGGTCTGGCCCTCGCGCCGATGGAACCACCAGGCCAGCATCATCGGCGTGGCGATCTTCAGCACCTCGCTCGGCTGGATCACCACGCCGACATCGATCCAGCGCTGAGCGCCTTTCTTGGTGATGCCGAACAGCGCCACCGCCACCAGCAGCGCCACCCCCACGGCGTACAGCGGCACTGCCAGGCTGAGCAAGCGCTGCGGCGAGATCTGCGCCGTCACGAACAGCACGCCGGCCGCGATCAGCATGTTGCGGCCATGGTCGACGAAGCGCGTGCCATGGTCGAAGCCCGACGAATACATGGCCAGCAGGCCGCCGGCGGCCAGCAGCAGCACCGCCAGCAGCAGCAGCAGGTCGAACCCCGTCAGCAGCGGCCAGATGCGCTGCCACAGTGGGGGTTTCTCGAACACGATGGCCATCAATAATTATCCCCCGTGATCGAGCTCCCCCCTGAGTCGCTCACGCGCCTTCCCCCTGCGGGGGACAACGCTGGTGGTCGGGGAAACCCCGACCACGGCGTTCTCGTATGGCCTGCTCCGCGGCCCTTTCTGCGCTTGCTGCGCAGCGTACAGGAACTCCCTCAGCCGAGCGCAGCGATGGTCCGTGTCGACTTCCAATCCCCTCTGGCCGTGCCGAGAAGCGCAGGGCGTGGGCGGGCATGGGCTGCACAGCAAGCCCATGCTTCGTGATCTGACTCGCTGCGGCTGTCCGAGCGGAGCGGCGCAGCCGCGCAGTGAGTTTCGCAGCGCCGCCCCATGCCCGAGCATCGCAGGCTGCCCCGGAGCGAAGCGCAGGGGACACGGCCAGTGGGGTCGCCTTTTTCTTTGGTTACTTTCTTTTTGGCGACGCAAAAAGAAAGTAACTGCGCCGCCGGGCGCACATCCCGGCCAGCAACGCATCCGACACAGCCCCCCACTACCATCGCAACAAATGAGCACCACCCACCTCCTCTATCTCCACGGCTTCCGCTCCTCCCCCCAATCGACCAAGGCCCGGAAGATGGCCGCCCGCGTGCAGGCCGAGCACCCCACGGTCACCTGGTGGTGCCCCCAACTGCCCCCCTCGCCGCGCGAGGCCATGGCACTGATCGAAGAAGGCACCGCCGACTGGCCACACGAGCACATGGCCGTGGTCGGCTCCTCGCTCGGCGGCTTCTATGCCGCCACCGTGGCCCAGCAGCGCGGCTGCCGTGCGGTGCTGCTGAACCCAGCCGTCGACCCGGCGCGCGACCTGGCGGCACACATCGGCGAGCAGACCGCCTGGCACTCGCCCGAAGAGCGCTTCTTCTTCCGCGCCGAATACATCGACGAGCTGCGCGCGCTCGAATCGGGGCCACTCAGGCACCCGCACAACTTCTTCGCCGTCATCGCCAAGGGCGACGAACTGCTCGACTGGCGCGAGATGAGCGCACGCTACGCCGGTGCGCAGATCCGGCTGCTGGAGGGCAGCGACCACGCGCTGTCCGACTTCGACCAGCACATCGACGCCGTGCTGGTCTTTCTCGACCTGGCCTGACGGCGCCGCACCCGGTCCGGCACGACGGAGGATGGGACAATCCCGATCCTCATGCATGTACTGTTCGACGAGGCCGGCAAATTTCTCGCCGGCCGCATTCTTTCCGAGGCCGAAGCCTCGGCCCAGGTGGAACTGGACTCCGGCAAGCGGGTCAAGGTCAAGTCCGCCAACCAGTTGCTGCGCTTCGACAAGCCGGCGCCGGGCGAGCTGCTGACGCAGGCCGCCGCGCTGGCCGCCGAGGTCGAGTTGCCGCTGGCCTGGGAATTCGCGCCCGAGGATGAGTTCGGCTTCGCCGAGCTGGCGGCCGAGTATTTCGGCGGCACGCCGGGCGTGCTGGAGCAGGCCGCCATGCTGCAGGCGCTGCACGAGGCGCCGCACTACTTCCGCCGCGCCGGCAAGGGGCGCTTCCGCAAGGCGCCGGCCGACATCGTCGCGCAGGCGCTGGCAGCGATCGAGAAGAAGAAGCAGGTCACCGCGCAGATCAAGGCCTGGGCCGAGGAGCTGGCCGCAGGCCAGTGCCCGGCGCCGATCCGCGAGCAGCTCTACAGGATCCTGTTCCGGCCCGACAAGAACGCGCCCGAATACAAGGCCGTGGTCGAGGCCAGCCGCGCCGCCCAACTGGCGCCGCTGGCACTGCTGCGGCGCGCCGGCGCCATCGAATCGGCCTATCAGTTCCACTGGCAGCGCTTCCTGTTCGAGAACTTTCCCAAGGGCACGGGCTTCCCGTCGCTGCAGGCGCCGGCCATCACCGAGGAGCTGCCGCTGGCCGAGGTGCAGGCCTACTCGATCGACGACTCATCCACTACCGAGATCGACGACGCGCTGTCGCTGCAGGGTCTGGGCAGCGGCACCGTGGTGCTCGGCATCCACATCGCGGCGCCGGGGCTGGCGATCCAGCCGGGCGACGCGCTGGATGCGGTCGGCCGCGCACGCCTGTCCACCGTCTACATGCCGGGCTGCAAGATCACCATGCTGCCCGACGAGGTGGTCGATGCCTACACGCTGAGCGAAGGCCGGCCGGTGCCGGCGGTATCGCTCTACGTCACGCTGGATGAGATCACCCTGGCGATCCAGGGCAGCGAGACCCGGCTGGAGCGCGTGCCGATCGCCGCCAACCTGCGCCACGACCAGCTCGACCACCTGATCACCACCGACTGGCTGGACGCGCCGCCGGTCGAGGGCGGCGACGAGGCCTCGGCCGCGCTGCCGATCGGGCGCGACCAGCTCGGTTTCCTGTACCGGCTGGCGCAGCAGCTGAAGGCGCAGCGCGAGCAGGTGCGCGGCAGACCCGAGACCTTCACGCGGCCGGACTACAGCTTCAGGCTGACGGGTCAGGAAGGCCAGCTCCCCACCGGCGACGAGCAGGTGCAGATCACCACACGCCAGCGCGGCGCGCCGCTGGACCTGATCGTGTCCGAACTGATGATCCTGGCCAACAGCACCTGGGGCCAGTGGCTGGCCAACCTGGGCGTGCCGGCGATCTACCGCAGCCAGGCCAGCCTGCTTCCGGGCATCAAGGTGCGCATGGGCGCGCGCCCGCTGCCGCACGCCGGCCTGGGCGTGCCGAGCTACGCCTGGAGCACCTCGCCGCTGCGCCGCTACGTCGACCTGGTCAACCAGTGGCAGATCATCGCCGCCGCGCGCCACGGCCCGGCCGCCGCGCTGGCGGCGCCGTTCAAGCCCAAGGACGCGCAGCTGTTCGCCGTCATCAGCGCCTTCGACGCCGCCTACAGCGCCTACAACGCGCACCAGGCCAGCATGGAACGCTACTGGACGCTGCGGTACCTGCGCCAGCACGGCATCGGCGAGCTCACCGCCAGCCTGGTCAAGGAGCAGTCCGGCGGCGCCTGGCTGGTACGCGCCGACGAGCTGCCGCTGATGTTCACCGTCATGGGTGCGCAGGCGCTGCCGCGCGGCACCCGGGTACGCGTCAAGCTGGGCGCCATCGACGACATCGCGCTCGACGTGCATGGCACGGTGACCGAGGTCCTGGGCGCTGACATCGCCGCCGCGGCACCCGCCGATGATGAGGACGAGGACGACACGCCCGAGGCCGGGCCGATCGCGATCGCGGTCGACGTGAACGAGGCCGACGCGGCCGGCGGCGCCGATAATCCGGCCTCGTGAGGCCCCGCTTTCCCGCACCCGGACGCTTGAGCACGCTGCAATGGGCGCTGCTGGCGTCGGCGCTGCTGCACGGCGTGCTGCTGAGCGTGCGGCTGGTTGACAGCGAAGGCTTCAGACGCGCGTTCGCGCGCACCACGCTGGACGTGGTGCTGGTCAACGCGCGCTCGGATGAAAAGCCCGAGCAGGCGCAGGCGATCGCCCAGGCCGACCTGGCCGGCGGCGGCGAAGCCGGCGACCGGCGCCTGGCCAGCACGCCGCTGCCGCCGCACCCGCAGGCTCTGCCGGGCGACGACGCCGCCAGCGAGCACCAGCGCCGCATCGCCGCCATGCTGACGCAGCAGGAGGAGCTGCTGACCCAGGTGCGCAAGCAGCTGCACAGCGCGCCGGCCATCGAGCCGCGCCCGCCGAGCGACGACACCGAGGCGCAGGCCGAGGAAGAGCGCCGCCTGCAGCTGTCGAAGCTGCTGGCCGCGATCGAGCGCCGGGTCGAGGAATCCAACGCTCAGCCGCGCAAGCGCTACCTCAGCCCGGCCACGCTGGGCGCCACCTACGCGCCCTACTACGACGACATGCGGCGCAGGATCGAGGCGCGCGGCACCCGGCACTTCCCCGAGGCGGGCGGCCGCAAGCTGTACGGCGAGCTGCTGATGGCACTGCTGGTCAACCACGACGGGCGCATCATCGACGCCCGCGTGGTGCAGGGTTCGGGCAACCGCGCGCTGGATCGGCAGGCCGAGGCGATCGCCCGCGCCGCCGCGCCGTTCGGGCGTTTCAGCGCCGCCATGCGGCGCGACACCGACCAGTTCGACGTCACCGCACGCTTTCGCTTCACGCGCGAACAGACGCTGGAAACCAGCCTGCAGACGGGCCAGGGCAGGCCGGGCAGCCAGGGGGCGCGCTGATGCGCCTGCTGGGCCGTTGGCTGCTGCTGTCGCTCGCGGCCCTGCTGGTGCTGCAGCTGTTCTTCATCGGCCGCATCGCGGCGATGGCACTGCTGGATCCGCAATCGACCAGCTTCCAGCGCTCCGAGGCCTGGCGGCTGGCCAGCAGCGGGCAGCTGCGCTGGCGCCAGGACTGGCGCGACTACGACCAAATCGCCGACCACCTCAAGCGCGCCGTGATCGCCGCCGAGGACGATGGTTTCGTCACTCACGAAGGCGTCGACTGGGAAGCCATCGACAAGGCCTGGGAGCGCAACACCCAGGCCGAGCAGGTGGCGGCCGAGCGTGCGGCGCAGAACCGGCCGGCGCGGCCGCTGCGCATCCTGGGCGGCTCGACCATCACCCAGCAACTGGCCAAGAACCTGCTGCTGTCGGGCGAGCGTACGCTGCTGCGCAAGGGCCAGGAACTGGTGCTGGCCTATGCGCTCGAGCACCTCTTGTCCAAGCGCCGCATCCTGGAGATCTACCTCAACAGCGTCGAGTGGGGCGAGGGCGTGTTCGGCGCCGAGGCCGCGGCACGGCACTACTTCAAGAAGAGTGCGGCCGAACTCAATGCCTGGGAGTCGGCGCGGCTGGCGGTGATGCTGCCCAGGCCGCGCTACTTCGAGAAACTGCCGCGTTCGCGCTACCTGAACCACCGCACCAACACCATCGTGAGGTACATGCGGCAGGTCGAGTTGCCGTGAGGCCGTACCGAACAGCCGTACCCGGCACCCCGGTTCAATAAACTCGGCACCATGCGAATCCTCGGCATCGACCCCGGCCTGCGCACCACCGGCTTCGGCGTGCTCGACGCCGAGGGCGCGCAGCTGCGCTACGTCGCCAGCGGCGTGATCCAGACCGCGTCGGCCGAGCTGGGCGATTTGCCGGCGCGGTTGAAGATCCTGTTCGACGGCATCCGCGAACTGCAGAGCCGCTATCAGCCCGAGGTGGCGGTGGTCGAGATCGTGTTCGTCAACGTCAACCCGCAGGCCACGCTGCTGCTGGGCCAGGCGCGCGGCGCCTGCGTCACGGCGCTGGTGTCCTGCGAGCTGCCGGTGGCCGAGTACACCGCCCTGCAGATGAAGCAGGCCGTGGCCGGCCACGGCAAGGCCGCCAAGGCGCAGGTGCAGGCCATGGTGCAGCGCCTGCTGCAATTGCCGGCTGTGCCGCGCGCCGACGCCGCCGACGCGCTCGGCCTGGCGATCACCCACGCGCACGCCGGTCGCACGGTCGATCGGCTGCGCGCCGCCGGGCTGACGCGCACCACGGCCAGCATGTACCGGCGCGGGCGCTGACCGCCCGCGCCGCGTCAGAACATCCGATCGACGATCAGCACGGCGAAGAAGCCGAACGCCGCCAGCAGGGTCCACTTGAGGA
>NZ_DAOMOQ010000017.1:53729-68702 GCF_035444425.1 Ottowia sp.
TCGACGATCAGCACGGCGAAGAAGCCGAACGCCGCCAGCAGGGTCCACTTGAGGATGGCCCAGCCGATGCGCTTGTAGCGCGGATCGCTGGTGAAGACGAACAGCACGAAGCAGCCGGCCGACGCCAGCAGCAGCAACAGGATCAGCGCGCGGGCAATGGCCACGGCGTGGCCGTCACCAGGCGCGCGCCAGTTGCGCGAAGCCGGCCGGCGCCTGGCGTTCGTCGGCGAAGCTGACGATGTCCCAGGCGTCCTGCTGGGCCAGCAACTCGCGCAGCAGGCGGTTGTTCAGCGCATGGCCGGAGCGGAACGCGCTGTAGGCACCCAGCATCGGCTTGCCGACGCAGTACAGGTCGCCGATGGCGTCCAGGATCTTGTGCTTGGCGAACTCCTCGGCGTAGCGCAGGCCGTCGGCGTTCAGCACCTTGGTGTCGTCCATGACGATGGCGTTGTCCAGCCCGCCGCCGAGTGCCAGGCCGTGCGCGCGCATCATCTCGACGTCCTTGCTGAAGGCGAAGGTGCGGGCGCGTGCGATGTCGCGGCTGTAGCGGCCCGAGCCCATGTCGAACGTGACCTGCTGGCCGGTTGAATCGACCGCCGGGTGCTGGAAGTCGATCTCGAACGAGAGCGTGAAGCCGTGGTGTGGTGCCAGCCGCGCCCACTTGAGCTGGTCGCCTTCGCCCTCGCGCACCTCGACCGGGCGCCTGACGCGCAGGAACTTCTTCGGTGCCTGCTGCACTTCGATGCCGGCGCTCTGCAGCAGGTAGACGAAGGACGAGGCCGAGCCGTCGAGGATCGGCACTTCCTCGGCCGTGATGTCGATGTAGAGGTTGTCGAGCCCCAGCCCGGCGCAGGCCGACATCAGGTGCTCGACGGTGCGCACCTTGGCGTCGCCGGCCGACAGGGTCGAGGCCAGCCGCGTGTCGGTCACCGCCAACGCGCCGACCGGGATGTCGACCGGTTCCGGCAGGTCGATGCGGCGGAACACGATGCCGGTGTCCGGCGGCGCCGGCCGCAGCGTCAGCTCCACCCGCTCACCGCTGTGCAGGCCGACGCCGACCGCGCGCGTGAGCGACTTCAGGGTGCGTTGCGCAAGCATGGGCGTATTCTAGGTGTTCGCCGATGGCCCTGCGCTCCAGTGCCACACCCATTTGACGCCTGTGCAGAAAGGCCAACCAGCTATCAATAGGTGAGCATCAAGAAGCGGCTATCGCGCCTGCTCCGATGGCCGCGGAGCAGGCCAAACCAGCGGCAGCCGTGCCCGGACCTGCGCCGGGCACTGGCTGCGTCCCCCCTCCCGCAGGAGAGGGGGGGAAGCGGCGTCAGCCGCTCAGGGGGGTGCCCCTTATTTAATCCGCTTGCTTGCGCAAGAACGCCGGAATCTCGAAGTCGTCCATGCCGCCCGAGGACAGCGCATCCACCTTGGCCGCCGCCTGCGTGCGGTTGGTGCGCCAGACACTGGGCACGGCCAGGTTGCCGTAATCCTGGTGCTGCGGCGCACCGCCCATGCCGCCTGCATGCGGCGCCGACGGCGCGATGAAGGGCAGGTTGTCGGTACCGGTGCGCAGGCCGCCCTGCACCACGGTGATCGGCTGGCGCCGCACACCCTGGCGCGACAGGCCGGTGGCGACCACGGTAACGCGCAGGTCGTCGCCCAGGTCGTCGTCGTAGGCGGCGCCGAAGATCACGTGCGCATCAGGCGAGGCGTAGGCGCGGATGGTGTTCATGGCCTCGCGCGACTCGTTCAGCTTGAGCGAGCCCTTGGACGCCGTCACCAGCACCAGCACGCCCTTGGCGCCGGACAGGTCGATGCCTTCCAGCAGCGGGCAGGCCACGGCCTGCTCGGCGGCGATGCGGGCGCGGTCGGGGCCGCTGGCGGTGGCGGTGCCCATCATGGCCTTGCCGGGCTCGCCCATCACGGTGCGCACGTCCTCGAAGTCGACGTTGACGAAACCGTAGTCGTTGATGATCTCGGCAATGCCGCCGACGGCGTTCTTCAGCACGTCGTTGGCCTGCGCAAAGGCCTCTTCCTGGGTGATGTCGTCGCCCAGCACCTCGAGCAGCTTCTCGTTGAGCACCACCACCAGCGAATCGACGTTGGCCTCCAGCTCGGCCAAGCCGGCTTCGGCGTTGGTCATGCGGCGCCCGCCCTCCCAGTCGAACGGCTTGGTGACCACGCCGACGGTGAGGATGCCCATGTCCTTGGCGATGCGCGCGATGACCGGCGCCGCGCCGGTGCCGGTGCCGCCGCCCATGCCGGCGGTGATGAACAGCATGTGGGCGCCGCGGATGGCCTGGCGGATGTCGTCGGCTGCCGCCTCGGCCGCTTCACGACCCTTGTCCGGCCTGCTGCCGGCGCCCAGCCCGCTGGCACCCAGCTGGATGGTGCTGGCCGCCTGCGTGCGCACCAGCGCCTGCGCGTCGGTGTTGGCGCAGATGAATTCCACGCCCTGGACCTGGCGCGTGATCATGTGGTCGACCGCGTTGCCGCCGCCGCCGCCCACCCCGATCACCTTGATCTGGGTGCCGCTGTGAAAACCGTCCGTCTCAATCATCTCGATGCTCATGCCGTACTCCTTGTCTGCCTGCAGTTGCCGTGGTTGGAAAGAAAAACCGAAATCGCCGCTGTTGTTGTTCATGGACCTGACCCGCTCACCTTCAGGACCCAGGTCGGTGGCCCCGTGCTGCGCCTGTAATCCGTCATGACTTGCCTCGCTCCACTTCCTGGCACTGGCCGCGCAGCAGGCCGACCGAAGGGCTGCGGAGCAAGCCATGCCAGCACGCCGTGGCCGGACCTGCACCGGCCACCAGCGTCGTCCCCCCGGGGGGAAGGCGCCGCAGGCGACTCAGGGGGGATGTGAAAGCCCTGGGGGTCATTTAGAAGTTCCCCACAATGAAATCCTTGAACCGGCCGAAGGCACTCTTCACGCCGCTGTTCTTCTGCGCCGCCTTGAAGCCGCGCAGGCGCCCCAGCCGCGCCTCTTCCATCAGGCCCATCACGGTCGACGCGCGCGGCTGCGCCACCATGTCGGACAGCGCGCGCGAATACTTCGGCACGCCGCGTCGCACCGGCTTCAGGAAGATGTCCTCGCCCAGTTCGACCATGCCCGGCATCACCGCGCTGCCGCCGGTCAGCACCACGCCGGAGGACAGCACCTCCTCAAAGCCCGACTCGCGGATCACCTGCTGCACCAGCGAGAAAATTTCCTCCACGCGTGGCTCGATCACGCCGGACAGCGCCTGGCGCGACAGCATGCGCGGCGTGCGGTCGCCCAGTCCGGGCACCTCGACCTGGGTCTCGGCGTCGGCCAGCAACTGCTTGGCACAGCCGTGGTCGACCTTGATGTCCTCGGCGTCCATGGTCGGAGTGCGCAGCGCCATAGCGATGTCGCTGGTGATCAGGTCGCCGGCGATCGGGATCACCGCGGTGTAGCGGATCGAGCCGCCGGCGAAGATCGCCACGTCGGTGGTGCCGGCGCCGATGTCGACGCAGGCCACGCCAAGTTCGCGCTCGTCGTCGGTCAGCACCGCTTGCGCCGAGGCCAGCGGGTTCAGCATCAGCTGGTCCACCTCCAGGCCGCAGCGGCGCACGCACTTGATGATGTTCTCGGCCGCGCTCTGGGCGCCGGTGACGATGTGCACCTTGGCCTCCAGCCGCATGCCGCTCATGCCGACCGGCTCGCGCACGTCCTGGCCGTCGATCACGAACTCCTGCGGCTCGACCAGCAGCAGGCGCTGGTCGCTGGAGATGTTGATCGCCTTGGCGGTCTCGACCACGCGCGCGACGTCGATCGGCGTCACCTCCTTGCCCTTCACCGCCACCATGCCGCTGGAGTTGATGCCGCGGATGTGGCTGCCGGTGATGCCGGTGTAGACGCGGCCGATCTTGCAGTCGGCCATCAGCTCGGCTTCCTTGAGCGCCTGCTGGATGCTGGCCACGGTGGCGTCGATGTTGACCACCACGCCGCGCTTGAGCCCGTTGCTGGGCGCCACGCCGAGGCCGGCGAGCTTGAGGTCGCCGCCGGGCAGCACCTCGCCCACCACCACCATGATCTTGGCGGTGCCGATGTCGAGGCCGACGATCAAATCCTTGTACTCTTTTGCCATGTCCTCACTCGTTGTTCCTGCCTTGTTGCCCTAGCGCTTCGCCGGCTGCCCCGGCGGCGCCACGCGCACCGTGCTGACGCCGCGCAGGCGCAGCGCGTAGCCGCCCACGTGGCGCAAGTCGGCCGCCTCCACCGAATCCACCGTGCGCTGGTGCCGCGCCGCCACTTCCTCCACCGTCGCCACGAACTGCCGCAGGCGCGCCGCCAGTTCCGGCGCCGGCCCGTAGCCCAGCTCGATCACCGCGCCCTGGTCCAGCTCGGCGCGCCAGTTGCCGCGCGCCAGCAACGCCAGTTCGCTGATCTGCGCCTTCAGCGGCACCACCAGCGGGCTCAGCAGCTGGTGCATGGCCAACACTTCGCGCGCCTGGCCATCGGGTCCGCTCAACATCGGCATGGCCTGCGCCGGCGCCTCGTCGCCGCCGGCGTCGAACACCTCGCCATGCGTGTTGATCATGCGGCTCTCGCCCTCGCCCCAGTAAGCCACCGCCTCGTGTTCCTGCAGCGTGACGTGCAGCTGGTTCGGGAACTCGCGCTGCACCTGCGCGCGGCGTACCCAGGGCGCCGACTGGAACGCCGCCTGCGCCGCCGCCAGGTCCATGGTGAAGAAGTTGCCCTGCAGGCGCGGCGCCACGCCGGCGCGCAGGCTGGCCGCGCTGTGGTGCGCCGTGTCGCCGCCCACCGTGATCTGCGTGAACGCGAATGCCGGGTTGCGGATCGCCCACCACAGGCCGGCGATCACGCAGCCCAGCACCAGCGCGGTGACCAGCAGCGAGGTGGTCAGGTTCATCAGCCTGACATCCACCGGCACCGGCAACTCGTGCGTCATGCGCCGCCCTCCCGCGCGCCGGCGTAGTCGAGCGAGGCGCCGGCCAGCAGCTGCAGGCACAGCTCCTCGTAGCTGATGCCGGCCGCGCGCGCCGCCATCGGCACCAGCGAATGGCCGGTCATTCCGGGCGAGGTGTTGAGCTCGAGCAGGTAGGGCTTGCGCGTGGCGGCATCAATCATGACGTCCAGCCGGCCCCAGCCGCGGCAGCCCAGCACGCGGTAGGCCTTCACCACCAGTTCCTGGATCGCCGCCTCCTCGCCCGGCGGCAGATCGCAGGGCACGCGGTATTCGGTGTCGTCGCTGAAGTACTTGTTCTGGTAGTCGTAGTTGCCGCCCGGCGCGACGATGTGGATCACCGGCAGCGCGCGCGCGTCGCCGCGCTCGCCCAGCACCGGGCAGGTCACCTCGTCGCCGGCGATGAACTCCTCGCACAGGATGTCGGCATCCAGCGCGGCGGCATCCTGCAGCGCGGCCTCCATCTGGTCTTCGCTGGTGACCTTGGTCAGGCCCAGCGACGAGCCCTCGCGCACCGGCTTGACGATCAGCGGCAGGCCCAGCGCGGTGGTGATCGCGTGCACGCGCTCGGCGCTGTACTCACCGCGGTGCAGCAGCACGTAGCGGGGCGTCGGCAGGCCCTCAGCCATCCAGACGCGCTTGGTCATCACCTTGTCGATCGCCATGCTGGAGGCCATCACGCCGGCGCCGGTGTAGGGGATGCCGAGCAGCTCCAGCGCGCCCTGCACCGTGCCGTCCTCGCCGTAGCGGCCGTGCAGCGCGATGAAGCAGCGCGCGAAGCCCTGCCGCTTGAGCTCGTCCATCGGCTGCTCGGCCGGATCGAAGGCGTGCGCATCGACGCCGCGCGCACGCAGCGCCTCGAGCACGCCGCCGCCGGACATCAGCGACACCTCGCGCTCGGCCGAGCGACCACCCATCAGCACCGCCACCTTGCCGTAATCAACGCCTTGCTGCTTCATGTTGCCCCGATCAACTCCGTTCATGCGCTGGCTCCTGCAGCAGCTCGACCAGCCGGGCCGGGATGCCGCCGATCGAACCGGCGCCCATGCACATCACCACGTCGCCGTCCCGCGCCTGCCGTGCCAGCAGCGCCGGCAGCTCGGCCAGGTCGTCGACGAACACCGGCTCGACCCGGCCCGCCACGCGCAGCGCGCGCGCCAGCGAGCGGCCGTCGGCGGCTACGATCGGCTCCTCGCCGGCGGCGTAGACCTCGGTCAACACCACGTGGTCGGCGCTGCCGATCACCTTGACGAAATCCTCGAAGCAGTCGCGCGTGCGGCTGTAGCGGTGCGGCTGGAACACCAGCACCAGGCGCCGGCCCGGGAAGGCACCGCGCGCCGCCGCCAGCGTGGCCGCCATCTCGACCGGGTGATGCCCGTAGTCGTCGATGACGGTGAAGCTGCCGCCGCCTTCGGCCGGCAGCTCGCCGTAGGACTGGAAGCGCCGGCCGACACCGCGGAAGTCGGCCAGCGCCTTCAGCAGCGCCGCGTCGGGAATCCCCAGCTTGGCCGCCACCGCGATCGCCGACAGCGCATTCAGCACGTTGTGCTCGCCAGGCAGATTGAGCACCACCGGCAGTTCGGACGACTGCTCGCCCTGGCGCCGCTGCACCGTGAAGTGCATCTGCGCACCGACCGCGCGCACGTCAACGGCGCGCAGCTGCGCGTCCTCGCCGAAGCCGTAGCTCAGCACCGGGCAGGTCACCTCGGCCATCAGCTCGCGCACTGCCGGGCTTTCCAGGCACAGGATGGCGGTGCCGTAGAACGGCAGGCGCTGCAGGAAATCGACGAAGGCCTGCTTGAGCCGGCCGAAGTCATGGCCATAGGTCTCCATGTGGTCGGCGTCGATGTTGGTGACGACCGCCATCACCGGCAGCAGGTTCAGGAACGAGGCGTCCGACTCGTCGGCCTCGGCCACGATGTACTCGCCCGAGCCCAGGCGCGCATTGGCGCCGGCGCTGTTGAGGCGCCCGCCGATGACGAAGGTCGGGTCGAGCCTGCCCTCGGCCAGCACGCTGGCCACCAGGCTGGTGGTGGTGGTCTTGCCGTGCGTGCCGGCGATGGCGATGCCCTTCTTCAGCCGCATCAGCTCGGCCAGCATGGTGGCGCGCGGCACCACCGGGATGCGCTGCTCGCGCGCTGCCAGCACCTCGGGGTTGTCGGGCTTGACCGCGGTCGAGATCACCACCGCGTCGGCGTGCTCGATGTGCGCCGCCGCATGGCCGACGAAGGTCCGGATGCCCAGGCTCGCCAGCCGGCGCAGCGTGGCGCTGTCGGCCAGATCCGAACCGGAAATGGTGTAGCCCAGGTTGTGCAGCACCTCGGCGATGCCGCTCATGCCGGAGCCGCCGACGCCGACGAAGTGGATGTGCTGGATGGCGTGCTTCATCGCGCCAGCTCCTCGCAGGCCGCCACGATGTCGTCGGTGGCGCTGGTCTTCTGCAACTGCCTGGCCTTGCCCGCGACCTCGGCGAGCGTCGCCCGGTCGGCCTGGCGCAACAGCTGCGCCAGCTGCTCGGCGCTCAGGTCGCGCTGCTGGATCAGCCAGCCCGCGTCGCGGTCGACCAGGAACTTCGCGTTGGTGGTCTGGTGGTCGTCGACCGCGTGCGGGAACGGCACGAACAGCGCCGCCGCGCCGATGGCTGCAATCTCGCTCACCGTGGTGGCACCGGCGCGGCAGATCACCAGGTCGGCCTCAGCGTAGACCTGCGCCATGTCGTCGATGAAAGGCACCAACTCGGCCTCGACACCGGCCGCCTGGTAGTTGGCGCGCAGCGCGTCGATCTGTTTCGCACCGCTCTGGTGCAACACCAGCGGACGCTCGGCCGGTGGCAGCAGCGCCAAGGCCTTCGGCACCACCTCGTTCAGTGCCTGCGCGCCCAGGCTGCCGCCGACCACCAGCAGACGCAGCGGCCCGCTGCGGCCGGCGAAGCGCTCGGCCGGCGCCGGGAACTGCGTGAAGGCCGCGCGCAGCGGGTTGCCGACCCATTGCACCTTGCGCGCCTTCGGCAGCACGTCCGGAAATGCGGTGAACACGCGGTCGGCGATGCCGGCCAGCACCTTGTTGGCCATGCCGGCGACCGAGTTCTGCTCGTGCAGCACCAGCGGCTTGCCCAGCGCCACGCCCATCAGCCCGCCGGGAAAGGTGATGTAGCCGCCGAAGGCCACCAGCACGTCCGGCTTGACACGGCGGATCACGCCGATGCTCTGGCCGAAGGCCTTCAGCAGCCGCAGCGGCAGCAGCACCAGCGTCAGCGCGCCCTTGCCGCGCACGCCGCCGAACTCGACCGGCTCAAAGGCGTAGCCGCGCGGCGGCACCAGCTGTTGCTCCATGCTGCCCGGCGCGCCCAGCCAGTGCACGCGCCAGCCGCGCTCACGCAGGCCATCGGCCACCGCCAGGCCGGGGAAGATGTGGCCGCCGGTGCCGCCAGCCATCACCAACGCGCATTTGGTCGTCATGTACGGCCCCCACGCATCAGCTGCCGGCTCTCGACGTCGACCCGCAGCACGATCGCGATGGCGATCAGGTTGGCCATGATGGCCGAGCCGCCGTAGCTCATGAAGGGCAGCGTCAGGCCCTTGGTCGGCAGCGCACCCAGGTTGACGCCGATGTTGATGAAGGCCTGGAAGCCCAGCCACAGGCCGATGCCCTGCGCCACCAGGCCGGAGAACACCCGGTCCAGCGCAATCGCCTGGCGGCCGATCACCATGATGCGCCGCGTCAGCCAGAAGAACAGGAAGATCACGGCCAGCAGGCCGATCAGGCCGAACTCCTCGCCGATGATGGCGGTCAGGAAGTCGGTGTGCGCCTCGGGCAGCCAGTGCAGCTTCTCGATGCTGCCGCCCAGGCCAACCCCAAACACCTCGCCGCGGCCGATCGCGATCAGCGCGTGCGACAGCTGGTAGCCCTTGCCCAGCGCGTGCTCCTCGCTCCAGGGATCGAGGTAGGCAAAGATGCGCTCGCGCCGCCAGGGCGAGGACCAGATCATGACCGCGAAGGCCACCACCAGCACCGCTGCGATCAGGAAGAACATGCGCGCGTTGACGCCGCCCAGGAACAGGATGCCCATGGCGATCACCGCGATCACCAGAAACGCACCCATGTCGGGCTGCGCCAACAGCAGCGAGCCGACCACCCCGACCGCCACGCCGATCGGCGCCACGGCGCGGAAGAAGTGCTCCTTCACCTCCATCTTGCGCACCATGTAGTCGGCCGCGTACAGCAGCACGGCGATCTTGGCGATCTCGGACGGCTGGAAGTTGATCGGCCCGAGCGAGATCCAGCGCCGCGCGCCGTTGACCACCATGCCGACCTGCGGAATCAGGACCGCGATCAGCAGGCCGAGCGAGCCGACGAACAGCCAGGGCGCCGCCTTCTCCCACCAGTTCATTGGCACCTGGAAGGCCAGCAGCGCGATGATGAAGGACAGGAAGATCCACATCGCGTGCCGGGTGACGAAGAAGTGCGGCGAGTAGCGGCCGAAGCGCGGGTTGTCCGGCAACGCGATGCTGGCCGAATACACCATCACCAGGCCCCAGGCGAGCAGCGCCACGCAGACCCAGATCAGCGCCTGATCGAAGCCCAGCAGGCGCGTCGGCGTGCTGGTGGTGCGGGCGTATTCCATGCCGCCGATGCGCACCGGCAGCTCGTCAGCCGGCGCTGCGACCTTGCGGCGCCGGCGGCTGGCCATCGGTTTCTTCAGCAGCTCGGTGGCCGCGCTCATGACAGCAGCTCCATCTCGGTGCCTTGCGCGTGCGCCAGCGCGCGCACGGCCGCGCGGAACACCTCGGCGCGGTGCGGGTAGTTGCGGAACATGTCGAAGCTGGCGCAGGCCGGCGACAGCAGCACCGCATCGCCGGCGTGGGCGCGCTCACGCGCCTGGCCGACCGCATCCTCCAGCGTCGGCGCGTCGTGCAGCGGCACGCCGGCATCGGCCAGCGCGGCGCGGATCTGCGGCGCGTCGCGCCCGATCAGCAGCACCGCGCGGGCGAAGCGCGCCACCGGTTCGGCCAGCGGCGCGAAGTCCTGGCCCTTGCCGTCGCCGCCCAGGATCACCACCAGCTTGCGCTCGGCGCCCAGGCCCTGCAGCGCCGCCACGGTGGCGCCGACATTGGTGCCCTTGCTGTCGTCGAAGTACTCGACACCGTCCAGCACGCCGATCGACTCGACCCGGTGCGGCTCGCCGCGGTATTCGCGCAGACCGTACAGCATTGGCGCCAGCGCGCAGCCGGCGCAGCTGGCCAGCGCCAGCGCGGCCAGCGCGTTGACGGCGTTGTGGCGGCCGCGGATGCGCAGCGCATCGGCCGGCATCAGGCGTTGCAGGTGCAGTTCCTCGGCCGGATCCTTGCGCCGGCGCTGGGTGTCGTCGCTCTCCAGCGCCCGCACCAGCCAGGCCATGCCGGCCACCACCTCGATGCCGAAGTCGCCCGGCTCGGTCGGCAGGTCGGCGCCGAAGCTGATGACCTGGCGTGGTGGCGGCTTCGGCCCCTTGATCGGCCTGGCCGGCGGCTGCGGGCGCAGCGCCCAGACCCGCGGATCGTCGCGATTCAGCAGCATCACGCCGTGCTGGCCGAACACCTTGGCCTTGGCCGCCGCGTAGGCCGCCATGTCGCCGTGCCAGTCGAGGTGGTCCTGGCTGATGTTGAGCACCGTGGCAGCGGCCGGCTCGAAGTCGCCAGCGGCGGCAAGCTGGAAGCTCGACAGCTCCAGCACCCAGACTTCCGGCAGCGTCTCGGTGTCGAGCTGCGCCTGCAGCGTGTCGAGCAGCGCCGGACCGATGTTGCCGGCCACCGCTACGCTCTTGCCGGCGCGCTCGATCAGCTGCCCGGTCAGCGAAGTCACCGTGGTCTTGCCGTTGGTGCCGGTCACCGCCAGCAGCACCGGCGCGTAGTCACGCGCCTGCTTCAGTGCCGCCAGCGCCTGCACGAACAGGTCCAGCTCGCCCAGCACCGGCAGGCCGCGCTCACTTGCGGCCTGCAGCACGGCAGCGATCTCGGCCGGCGGCAGGCCGGGGCTGCGGCAGACCAGGCGCAGCGAGGCATCATCCATCAGGCTGGCATCCAGCGGGCCGGCGACGAAGCGCGCCTCGGGCAGATGCTGGCGCAGCGCGCCCAGTTGCGGCGGCGTCTCGCGGGTGTCGGCGACGGTGACGCGCGCGCCCTGCGCCGCGCACCAGCGTGCCATCGCCAGGCCGGAAGTGCCCAGCCCCAGCACCAGCACGTGAAGACCGCTCAGCTGCATCACCGCCTCACCTCAGCTTCAGAGAAGACAGGCCCACCAGGCACAGCAGCATGGTGATGATCCAGAAACGCACCACGACCTGGGTCTCGGCCCAGCCGGTCTTCTCGAAGTGGTGGTGCAGCGGCGCCATGCGCAGCAGGCGGCGGCCCTCGCCGTAGCGGCGCTTGGTGTACTTGAACCAGCTGACCTGCAGCATCACCGAGATCGCCTCGGCGACGAACACGCCACCCATGATGGCCAGCACGATCTCCTGCCGCACGATGACGGCGATGGTGCCCAGGGCGCCGCCCAGCGCGAGCGCGCCGACATCGCCCATGAACACCTGCGCCGGGTGCGCGTTGAACCACAGGAAGGCCAGGCCGGCGCCGGCCATCGCGGCGCAGAAGATCAGCAGCTCGCCGGTGCCGGGAATATGCGGGAACAGCAGGTACTTCGAATACACCGAGCTGCCGGTGACGTAGGCGAAGATGCCCAGTGCCGAGCCGACCATGATGACCGGCATGATGGCCAGGCCGTCCAGGCCGTCGGTCAGGTTGACGGCGTTGCTGGAACCGACGATCACCAGGTAGCTCAGGATCACGAAACCCAGCACGCCGAGCGGGTAGCTGATTTCCTTGAAGAAGGGCACCAGCAGGCCGGCGGCCGGCGGCAGGTCGATGGTGAAGCCCGACGACACCCAGTTGACGAACAGCTCCCACACGCGCGCGTTCGAGACCTCCGAGATGCTGAACACCAGGTACAGCGCCGCCGCCAGCCCGATCAGCGACTGCCAGAAGTACTTCTCGCGCGAGCGCATGCCTTCCGGGTCCTTGTTGACCACCTTGCGCCAGTCGTCGACCCAGCCGATGGCGCCGAAGCCGAAGGTGACCAGCAACACGATCCAGACGAAGCGGTTCGACCAGTCGAACCACAGCAGCGTCGAGATGGCGATCGACAGCAGGATCAGCACGCCACCCATGGTCGGCGTGCCGCTCTTGGACAAATGCGTCTCCATCGCATAGCCGCGCACCGGCTGGCCGATCTTCAGCTCGGTCAGGCGGCGGATCACCCACGGCCCGGCGATGACGCCGATCACCAGCGCGGTCATGGCCGCCATCACGGCGCGGAAGGTGATGTACTGGAACACGCGGAAGAAGCCGAATTCTGGCGACAGCGCCTGCAACCACTGAGCCAGGCTAGGCAGCATGGGCGCCCTCCGCTTCCGTCGGCGCGCCCGCCGTCAAGGCCTCCACCACGCGCTCCATGCGCATGAAGCGCGAGCCCTTGACGGCAATCGATGCGCACTTGGCCAGGTTGGTGCGCACGGCATCCAGCAAGGCTTCCATGCTGTCGTAGTGGCGCCCGCCGCCGAAAGCCATGGCGGCATGGATCGCCAGCGGACCGTGCGCCAGCAGGCGCTCGACGCCGCGCTCGCGCGCATAGGCGCCGACCTCGGCATGAAAGGCCGGCCCCTGCTCGCCGACCTCGCCCATGTCGCCCAGCACCAGCAGACGCGGCCCCGGCAGCTCGGCCAGCACGTCGATGATGGCGCGCACCGAATCCGGGTTGGCGTTGTAGCTGTCGTCGACCAGCGTGATGGCGCGGCCGCGCTGGCGCAGCAGCAGCGAACGGCAGCGCCCGCTGACCGGGCGGAACTCGCCCAGGCCGCGCTCGATGAACTCGATCGGCACGCCGGCGGCGCTGGCGCAGGCGATCGCCGCCAGCGCGTTGCGCACGTTGTGGCGGCCGGCGATGTGCAGCGGAAACGTCAGCGCGCCCGCCGGCGTCTGCGCCTCGACCTGCCAGTGGTCGAGCTGCCAGACTGCTTCGGTCGCACTCACCGCAGCGCCGGCGGCGACGTCGCCGAACCGCAACTGGGTGCGCGCGCCGGCCTGCTGCTGCCACACGCCCTGGTACTCGTCGTCGGCGGGAAACACCGCCACTCCGTCGGCGCCAAGGCCTTCCAGCACGGCGCCGTTCTCGCGCGCCACCGCTTCCACACTGCTCATGAATTCCTGATGTTCACGCTGCGCGTTGTTGACCAGCGCCACGGTCGGCCGGGCGATACCCGCCAGGTAGGCGATCTCGCCCGGGTGGTTCATGCCCAGCTCGACCACCGCGGCGCGATGCGCCGGCCGCAGGCGCAGCAGCGTCAATGGCAGGCCGATGTCGTTGTTCAGATTGCCCTCGGTCGCCAGCGCGCCCTCGCCCTGCCAGGCGCGCAGCACCGCAGCCAGCATCTGCGTGACCGTGGTCTTGCCGTTGCTGCCGGTGACGGCGATCAGCGGGCCGCCGAAGCGCTGACGCCAGCCGCGTGCCAGTTCGCCCAGCGCCAGCTTCGCATCCGGCACCAGGATGCCCGGCAGGCCGGACGCGCGCAGTTGCTGTTCGGCACGCGCATCGCACAGCACGGCGGCCGCGCCCTGCTCGCGCGCCTGCGGCAGGAACTCGGCGGCATCGAAGCGCTCGCCCTTGAGCGCGACGAACAGGTCGCCCGGCTGCAGCGTGCGCGTGTCGGAGTGCACGCGCGCCATCGTCACCGCGGCATCGCCCACCACCCGCGTCCCGGTCAGGAGCTTGGCGGCATCGGCCAGACTGAGTTGCATGCCGCTCATGCGGCCGCCTCCGTACGCCGTGCGCGGGCCATCAGCCCCTCGCGTGCCTGCGCCTGGTCGGAAAAGGGCCGGCGCTCGCCATGCGTTTCCTGATAGTCCTCATGGCCCTTGCCGGCGATCAGCACCAGATCGCGCGCATCGGCCTGCGTCAGCGCGGCATGGATCGCCCGCGCCCGGTCGGGCTCGATCAGCACGCCGTCGGCGCGCGTGATGCCGGCGCGGATGGCCTCGATGATGGCCTGGGGATCTTCGTCGCGCGGATTGTCGCTGGTGATAACGATCCGGTCGGCGCCGGCCTGCGCGGCGGCGGCCATCAGCGGGCGCTTGCGCGCATCGCGGTTGCCGCCGCAGCCGAACACGCACCACAGTTGGCCGCCGCGCTGCTGGGAGAAGGGCCGCAGCGCGGCCAGCACCTTGTCCAGTGCGTCGGGCGTGTGGGCGTAGTCGATCACTGCCAGCGGCCCGCCGGGCTGCTCGATGCGCTCCATCCGGCCCGGCACCGGCGGCAGTTCGGCGCAGGCCGCGGCGGCATCCGTCAGCGACACGCCGAGCGCGCGCAGCGCACCGACGACGCCGAGCAGGTTGGCGACGTTGTATTCACCCACCATGCGGCTCGACATCGCCACCGCCTCGGCGCCTTCGCGCAGCGTCCAGCACAGCCCGCGCGCGTCGTAGCGCACCGCCTCAGCCTGCAGCCGCGCGGCTTGGCGCAGCGACACCGTCCACACATCCAGCCCCCGGCCGCAGGCCTGGTCGACCAGCCAGGCGCCGCGCGGATCGTCGACGTTGATCACCGCCGCCTGCAGGCTGGGCCAGTCGAACAGCGACGCCTTGGCGGCCCAGTAGGCCTCCATGCTGCCGTGGTAGTCGAGATGGTCCTGGGTGAAGTTGGTGAACACCGCGACCCGGATCTGCGTGCCATCGAGCCGGTGCTCGGCGATGCCGATCGACGAGGCCTCCATCACGCAGCTCTTCACGCCGCCATCGACGAACTCGCGCAGGCGGCGCTGCAGCAGCACCGGATCCGGCGTGGTCAGGCCGGTGTATTCCAGTTCATCGGGCCGTCCGACGCCCAGCGTGCCCACCAGCGCGCTCGGCGCCAGGCCCTGCGCCTCGAGTTGGTCCAATGCCCAGGCCAGCCACCAGGCCGACGAGGTCTTGCCGTTGGTGCCGGTGATGGCCAGCACGTCGAG
>NZ_DAOMOQ010000018.1:0-39885 GCF_035444425.1 Ottowia sp.
CGTTTGGCCATGCCTAGATAACGCATATGTTAGATATTTGGTTTACTAATCAATATCACGCGGACTTGCGTGACTCGTTGATGACCGAGTGGGAGTGACGGCGCATTCGCGCTGCTGACGCCGCGTCGGCCTGCCGGCGGGCGGGCACAATCGTGCTATGGCGCCGACCCAGTACTGGCTGATGAAGTCCGAGCCCGACGAGTGCTCGATCGACGATGCGCTTGCCGCACCTGATCGCACCGTGCCCTGGACCGGCGTGCGCAACTACCAGGCGCGCAACTTCATGCGCGACGACATGCGTGTCGGCGACGGCGTGCTGTTCTACCATTCCAGTTGTGCCGAACCGGGCATCGTGGGCATCGCGCGCGTGGCCTCGGGCGCCAGGCCCGATCCGACGCAGTTCGATCCCGACTCGCCCTACTTCGACCCGAAATCACAACCCGACGCACCGCGCTGGCAACTGGTCGACGTGCGGGCCGAACGCAAGACGCGCCTGCTCGGGTTGGCGGAACTGCGCCGGGTGCCGGAGTTGGCGCAGATGCAGGTTCTGAAGCGCGGCAACCGCCTGTCGATCACGCCGGTCACGCCGCAGGAGTGGCGGGCGATCGGCGCGCTGCTCGCCCGGTAGGAAGGAAAAAAGCGCAAGGGGCGCCGACGCGCCCCTTTCCGTGCCTTGAGCGTTCTCAGTTCGAGAACGCCGCAATCCCCGTGATCGCCCGCCCCAGGATCAGCGCATGCACGTCGTGCGTGCCTTCGTAGGTGTTCACCACCTCCAGGTTCACCAGGTGGCGCGCCACGCCGAACTCGTCGCTGATGCCGTTGCCGCCCATCATGTCGCGCGCCAAGCGGGCGATGTCGAGCGCCTTGCCGCAGCTGTTGCGCTTGAGGATCGAGGTCAGTTCGACCGGCGCCGTGCCTTCATCCTTCATGCGGCCCAGGCGCAGGCAACCCTGCAGACCCAAACTGATTTCGGTCAGCATGTCGGCCAGCTTCTTTTGGATCAGCTGGTTGGCGGCCAGCGGGCGGCCAAACTGGTTGCGGTCCAGCACATAGGAGCGGGCGCGCTGGTAGCAGTCCTCGGCCGCGCCCAGCGCGCCCCAGGCGATGCCGTAGCGGGCGCTGTTGAGGCAGGTGAACGGACCCTTGAGGCCACGGATGTCGGGGAAGGCGTTTTCTTCCGGCACGAAGACTTCGTCCATCACGATCTCGCCGGTGATGGAGGCGCGCAGGCCGACCTTGCCGTGCACCGCCGGGGCCGACAGGCCTTTCCAACCCTTTTCCAGCACGAAGCCGCGGATCTGGCCGCCGTCGTCCTTGGCCCAGACCACGAACACGTCGGCGATCGGGCTGTTGGTGATCCACATCTTGGTACCGCTCAGGCTGTAGCCGCCATCGACCTTGCGGGCGCGGGTGATCATGCTGCCGGGGTCCGATCCGTGGTTGGGCTCGGTCAGGCCGAAGCAGCCGATCCATTCGCCGGTGGCCAGCCTGGGCAGGTATTTCTGCTTCTGCGCCTCGGTGCCGAATGCGTTGATCGGCACCATCACCAGCGAGCTCTGCACGCTCATCATGCTGCGGTAGCCGCTGTCCACGCGCTCGACCTCGCGCGCCACCAGGCCGTAGCAGACGTAGTTGAGGCCGGCGCCGCCGTACTGCTCGGGGATGGTGGGGCCGAGCAGGCCGAGTTCGCCCATTTCGCGGAAGATGCTCGAATCGGTAGTTTCGTTGCGGAACGCCATCTGCACCCGCGCCAACAGCTTTTCCTGGCAGTAGGCGCGAGCGGCCTCCTGCACCTGGCGCTCGTCCTCGCTGAGCTGGGCGTCGAGCAGGAAGGGGTCTTCCCAGTTGAAGCTGTTCTTGGTGCCGGCCATGGCTTGTCTCCTTGTGTCTGATGGGGGAATTCGGCGATTGTGCAGCCGGCATTAAATAGCTGTCCAATATCAATTAGCGATTCATTGATATAAAATAAGCATCAATGGAGCTGCGACACCTTCGCTACTTCCTGGCCCTGGCGGACGAACTGCACTTCGGCCGCGCGGCGCGGCGCTTGTCGATCAGCCAGCCGCCACTGACGGTGGCGATCCAGCAACTGGAAGCCGAGATCGGCACGCCGCTGTTCCTGCGCAGCAGCCGCGAGGTGCAGTTGACGGCCGCCGGCGAGGCGCTGGTGCCAGCTGCCCGGTCGGCGCTGGAGCAGGCAGCACAGGCACTGCATGCGGCGCGTGATGCCGCCAGCGGGCAGACCGGCCGCCTGCACGTGGGTTTTGCCGGCACCATGCTGTACCGTGGCCTGCCGCAGATGCTGCGGCGCTTTCGTGTCGATCATCCGCGGCTGCAGCTCAGCTTGCGCGAACTCAGCTCCAGCGAGCAGATCGTGGAGCTGCAGCATGCGCGGCTGGACGCCGGTTTCGTCCACGTTTCGCGCGCGCCGGAGGGCCTGGCGCAGCTGCTGGTGTCCAGCCAGCCCTTTGTCGCCTGCGTGCCGGCGGAGCACAAGCTGGCGCGCCGGCGCACGCTGCCGATCCTGGCGCTGGCAGGAGAGCCATTTGCGTTGATTTCGCGCAGCGTCTCGCCCGATTACCATGCACGCATCGTCAACGCGTGCCAGGCGGCCGGGCTGCAGCAACCGCCGTTGCACGAGTTGCAGCACTGGCTGAGCGTGGTGTCGCTGGTGGCGCAGGGGCTGGCGGTGGCGCTGGTGCCGGCGGCGCTGCAGCAGGCCGGGCTGCACGGTGCGGTGTTCGTGCCCGTGCAGGATCCGCAGAGCAGCTTGCCGCGCTACGAAACACGCTGCCTGTGGCAGCCGGCGCGCGACCTGCCGGCCTTGGGGTTGTTCCTGCAGGCGGTGCGGGCGGTGGCCGAGGGCGGCTAGCATGGCTGGAAAAGGAGTGCGAATCATGACTGGCGACAAGCAAACCATCGTGCTGGCCGGCGGCTGCTTCTGGTGCACCGAGGCGGTGTTCAAGGAGGTGCGCGGCGTGCTCGACGTGGAAAGCGGCTACAGCAACGGGCAGGAAACCGCGCCCACCTACGAGCAGGTTTGTACCGGCCATACCGGTTGCGCCGAGGTGGTGAAGCTCGAGTACGACCCGGCGCAGGTCAGTACCCGGCAGTTGCTGGAAATCCTGTTCGCCACCCACGACCCGACCACGCTCAACCGCCAGGGCCACGACGTCGGCACCCAGTACCGCAGCGGCATCTACTTCAGCACGCCGGCACAGAAGGCTGTGGCTGACGAGCTGATCGACGAGATGGGCCGCGACAAGCTGTTCGGCGCACCCATCGTGACCGAGGTCGAGCCACTGGCCAACTACTTCGCGGCCGAGGACTACCACCAGGATTTCTTCGAGCGCAACCCGCACCAGGGTTATTGCATGGCGGTGGCGGCGCCCAAGGTGGCCAAGTTCCGCAAGACCTTCCGCGACCTGGCGAAAGCCTGACGCGTCTACTGGCTCGTCACTGGCTGCGCAGCAAGCCAGTCTGAAGGCTGCGGAGCAGGCCGTGCCAAGCCGCCGTGACCGGGGTTCTCTCGGCCTCCAGCAGCGTCCTCCTTCGGGGGAAGGCGCCGCAGGCGACTCAGGGGGGAATCATTTCGTGCCGAAGATTCGATCCCCCGCATCGCCGAGGCCCGGCAGGATGTAGCCATGCTCGTTCAGCTCACGGTCGACGGCGGCGGTGTAGATCGGCACGTCGGCGTGGGCGGCGTGCAGGGTGCGGATGCCTTCGGGCGCGGCCAGCAGGCACAGGAACTTGATCGAGCGCGCTCCCGAAGTCTTGATCTTGTCGATCGCCGCGACCGCCGAGTGGCCGGTGGCCAGCATCGGGTCGACCGCGATGACGTCGCGCTCGGCCATGTCGGTGGGCATCTTGTAGTAGTACTCGATCGCCTGCAGCGTCTCGGGGTCGCGGTACAGGCCGACGTGGCCGACGCGGGCGTTGGGCACCACGCGCAGCAGCCCGTCGAGCATGCCGTTACCGGCGCGCAGGATGGAGGCGAACACCAGCTTCTTGCCGTCGATCATCGGGCTGCGCATGGTCTCCAGCGGGGTCTCGATCTCGACCAGCTGGGTCGGCATGTCGCGCGTGATCTCGTAGGCCATCAGCATGGCCAGCTCGCCGAGCAGGGTGCGAAAGCTGGTGCTGCTGGCCTGCTTGTTGCGCATCAGCGTGAGCTTGTGCTGCACCAGCGGATGAGTGATGTGGTGGACGCGCGCGGCGGCTTGGTTCGGCATGGCGTGGCTGGCTTCGGCGGTTCTTGTTGGTTCGAGAGGACGGGGTTGGGTTTGTCTTGACCCGTGCTCAGCGCCGCCTGCCGCCAATCAGGCTGCCGAGCGCGCCGCGCAGCAGCTCGCGGCCCATGCGGCGCATCTCGCCCTTGACCACGTTCTGCACCAGGCCGTCGTACTGGCCGCCGCGCGGGCCGGTGCGGCCGAACAGCGCTTCCTTGCCCCACTTGAGTGCATCGCCCACCAGGCCGCCATCCTCGGTCGGCGCGCCTTCCTTGCCGGCTGCCGCGCCACCCGGCGTGCCTTCCTGCGCGCCGCGCCGGGCCAGCATCTCGTAGGCGGATTCACGGTCCACCACCTGATCGTAGGTGCCGGCCACCAGCGAGTTCTTGATCAGTTCGGCGCGCTGGGCCTCGGTGATGGGGCCGATCTGGCTGCCGGGTGGGATCACGTAGACGCGCTGCGTGATGCCCGGGCGGCCTTTCTCGTCCAGGAAGCTGACCAGCGCCTCGCCGGTGCCCAGCTCAGTGATGGCGCTGGCGATGTCGAGCTGCGGGTTGCCGCGCATGGTCTCGGCCGTGGCCTTGACGGCCTTCTGGTCGCGCGCGGTGAAGGCGCGCAGCGCGTGCTGCACGCGGTTGCCGAGCTGGGCCAGCACGCTGTCGGGCACGTCGATCGGGTTCTGGGTGACGAAGTAGACGCCAACACCCTTGGAGCGGATCAGCCGCACCACCAGCTCGATGCGTTCCAGCAGCACCTTGGGCGCGTCGGTGAACAGCAGGTGCGCCTCGTCGAAGAAGAAGGCGAACTTCGGCTTCTCGGGATCGCCAATCTCGGGCAGGCGCTCGAACAGTTCCGACAGCAGCCACAGCAGGAAGGTACCGTACAGGCGCGGCGACTGCATCAGCCGGTCGGCCGACAGGATGTTGATGACGCCCTTGCCGGCCACGGTCTGCATCATGTCGTCGAGATCGAGCATCGGCTCGCCGAAGAACCTGTCGCCGCCCTGGCTCTCCAGTGCCAGCAGCCCGCGCTGGATGGCGCCGATGCTGGCCGTGCTGACGTTGCCGTACTCGGTGGTGAACTGCTTGGCGTTGTCACCCACGTAGGTCAGCATGCTGCGCAGATCCTTCAGGTCCAGCAGCAGCAGGCCGTTGTCGTCGGCGATCTTGAACACCAGGTTCAGCACGCCGGTCTGGGTGTCGTTCAGGTCCAGCATGCGCGCCAGCAGCAGCGGGCCCATGTCGGAGATCGTCGCCCGCACCGGGTGGCCCTGCTCGCCGAACACGTCCCACAGCGTCACCGGGCAGCTGGTCGGCTCGGGCAGCGGCAGGCCGCGATCCTTCAGGATGCCGGCCATCTTGCTGCCGATGCTGCCGTTCTGGCTGATGCCGGTGAGATCGCCCTTGACATCGCTCATGAACACCGGCACGCCAATGGCCGAGAATGACTCGGCCAGCTTCTGCAGGGTCACCGTCTTGCCCGTGCCGGTGGCGCCCGTGATCAGCCCATGGCGATTCGCCAGGCCGGGCAGGATGCTGGTTTCGATGTCGCCGTGCCTGGCGATGAGGATGGGATCGGCCATGTCGCTGGGTGCTGAGGGTGCCAAAAGTAGAATGGTCACATTATCCGGGCAGTCATAAGGAGACAGCAGTTTCATGGCGGGTCACAGCAAATGGGCCAACATCCAGCACCGCAAGGGGCGGCAGGATGAGAAACGTCAACGCATCTGGACACGCGTGGTGCGCGAGATCATGGTGGCGGCGCGCGCCGGTGGTGGCGATCCGACGACCAACCCGCGCCTGCGGCTGGCGATCGACAAGGCCAAGGCCGCCAACATGCCGGCCGACACCATCAAGCGCAACGTCGACAAGGCCACCGGCAACCTCGAGGGCGTGAACTACACGGAAATCCGCTACGAAGGCTACGGCACCGGTGGCGCCGCCATCATCGTCGACACCATGACCGACAACCACGTGCGCACCGTGGCCGAGGTGCGTCACGCCTTCAGCAAGCACGGCGGCAACCTGGGCACCGAGGGTTCGGTGGCGTTCCAGTTCAAGCACGTGGGACAGATCATCTTCGCGCCCGGCACCGACGAGGAGCAGGTGATGGAACTGGCGCTGGAAGCCGGCGCCGACGACGTGATCACCGACGACGATGGGGTCATCGAGGTGCTGACCGAGCCGGGCGAGTTCGAGGCCGTCAAGAGCGCGCTGGAGGATGCCGGCCTGACCGCCGAGGTCGCCGAGGTCACCATGCGGGCGGAGAACACCATCGACCTGGCCGGAGACGATGCCGAGAAGATGCAGAAGCTGATCGACGTGCTGGAAGACTTGGACGATGTGCAGGCGGTGTACCACAACGCCAACGTGGAGCTGGCCTGAGCGCCATCATGCGGGCTGCGCTGCCGCTGGCAGGACGACCGGCTTGAGCCAGATCCTGAAGCCGGTCCACGGGCCAGCATCCCCCCTTCTTGAAGTGAATCGATGAAGATCCTCGTCATCGGCGGCGGTGGCCGCGAACACGCGCTGGCCTGGAAGCTGGCGCAATCGCCCAAGGTCCAGCAGGTCTATGTCGCACCCGGCAACGGCGGTACGGCGTTGGCGCCCGAACTGAAGAACGTGCCGATCACCGACCTGGTGGCGCTGCGCGAATGGGCGCTGGCCGAGAAGATCGCACTCACCGTGGTCGGCCCCGAGCAACCACTGGCGGCCGGCGTGGTGGACGACTTCCGCGCCCACGGCCTGCGCATTTTCGGCCCGACCCGGGCGGCGGCGCAACTGGAAAGCTCCAAGGCCTTCAGCAAGGATTTCATGCAGCGCCACGGCATTCCGACCGCGGCTCATGAGACTTTTAGCGAGCCGGCTGCAGCGCACGCCTACGTCGACAGGCTGGGTGCGCCCATCGTCGTCAAGGCCGATGGCCTCGCGGCGGGCAAGGGTGTGGTGGTGGCGCAGACGGTGGCCGAAGCGCACGCCGCCATCGACGACATGCTGGGCGGCAACACGCTGGGCGTGGCGCACAACGAAGGCGGCGCGCGCGTGGTGATCGAGGAATTCCTGCAGGGAGAGGAAGCCAGCTTCATCGTCATGTGCGACGGCAAGAACGTCGCTGCGCTGGCCAGCAGCCAGGATCACAAGCGCCTGCGCGATGGCGACGAAGGCCCCAATACCGGTGGCATGGGCGCCTACTCGCCGGCGCCGGTGGTCACGCCCGACGTGCACGCGCGGGTGATGCGCGACATCATCCTGCCGACGATCCGCGGCATGGACAAGGACGGCATCCCGTTCACCGGCTTCCTCTACGCCGGCCTGATGATCGATGCAGATGGCAGGCCGAAGACGCTGGAATTCAACTGCCGCATGGGCGACCCCGAGACGCAACCGATCCTGATGCGGCTGAAGTCCGACCTGGTCGACGTCATGCTGGCCGCCACATCGGGCAAGCTCGACGAGGTGGAGCTGCAGTGGGACCGCCGCGTCGCGCTCGGTGTGGTGCTGGCGGCCGGCGGCTACCCGCTGGAGCCCAGGAAGGGTGACGCGATCACCGGTCTGCCGCAGGCGCAGGACGATGTAGTGGTGTTCCATGCCGGCACCGTGGGCGAGGGCGACCGGCTGCTCACCTCGGGCGGTCGCGTGCTGTGCGTCACCGCGCTGGCCGACTCGGTCAGGCAGGCGCAGACCAGGGCCTACGACGTGGCGCGCGGCATCCATTTCGACGGCGTGCAGTACCGGCGCGACATTGGTCACCGCGCGGTGAGGGCCAATGGCTGAGGTCGTTCGCGCATGGCGACTGGCGGCAACCCGTCATTCCTGCGCACGCGGGAATCAGGAATCGATTCCAATCGATTCCACCCTCAATCGACATTGGCAATGACAAGAGCTGACCCCCCCGTGGTGCGCGACTACCTGATCGGCCTGCAGCAGCGCATCACCGACACCATCGAATCACTCGACGGCCAGGCCAGGTTCCTGCGCGACGACTGGCACAAGGCGCCGGGCGAGCCGCTGCAGGGCGACGGCATCACCAAGATCCTGGAAGGCGGCGCCGTGTTCGAGCGCGCCGGCGTCGGTTTCTCGCACGTGCGCGGACCCAGGCTGCCACCCTCGGCCACGCAGCAGCGGCCCGAGCTGGCCGGCGCGCCGTTCGAGGCCATGGGCGTGTCGCTGGTGTTCCACCCGCTGAATCCCTACGTGCCGACGGTCCACATGAACGTGCGCATGATCGCGGCCGGCCACCCGGGCCAGGCGCCGGTGTGCTGGTTCGGCGGCGGCATGGACCTGACGCCGTACTACGGCTTCGACGAGGACTGCCAGCACTTCCACCGTGTCTGCCGCGATGCCTGCGCGCCCTTTGGCGACGACAAGTACCCGCGCTTCAAGCAGTGGTGCGACGAGTACTTCTTCAACAAGCACCGGGGCGAGCCGCGCGGCATCGGCGGCATCTTCTACGACGACTTCGCAGAAGGCGGAAACGACAATGGTTTTGCGCTGATGCGCTCGGTGGGCGACGCCTTCCTCGACGCCTACGTGCCGATCGTGCAGCGCCGGCAGGGCATGGACTGGGGCGAGCGCGAGCGCGAGCACCAGCTCTACCGCCGGGGCCGCTACGTCGAATTCAACCTGGTCTGGGACCGTGGCACGCACTTCGGCCTGCAGTCGGGTGGCCGCACCGAATCGATCCTGCTGTCGATGCCGCCGCTGGTGCGCTGGCAGTACCAGCACCAGCCGGCGCCGGGCACGCCGGAGGCTCGCCTGACCGAGTATTTCCTCGTGCCACGCGCATGGGTCTGAGCGCGGCTGCAACGCCACGGGGCCCACGCCCACCCGCTGCACCGCCGCGCATCGGCGTGTTCGGCGGCGCCTTCGATCCGCCGCATGATGCGCACGTCGCGCTGGCGCGCGCGGCCATCGCGCAGCTGCAACTGGACCGGCTGCACATCGTTCCGACCGGCGACGCCTGGCACAAGGTGCGGCCGCTGAGCCCCGGCGTGCATCGCCTGGCCATGTGCCGCCTGGCCTTTGCCGAACTGCCGCAGGTGGTGGTCGACGAGCGTGAACTGCGGCGCGACGGCCCGACCTACACCATCGACACGCTGCGCGAGCTGCAGGCCGAGAACCCGGGCGCCGAGCTGTTCCTGCAGATCGGCGCCGACCAGGCGCTGAGCTTTCACAGCTGGCGGCAGCCCGAGGCCATCCTCCGCATCGCCACGCTGTCGATTGCCGTCCGGCCCCACGGCACGGCGACCGCGGGCGCGTTCAACCCCGATGACCCGTTGCCTGGGCTGGCGGTCGAGGGCGCGTCGGTGCGCCTGCTGAAGCTGCCCGCCATGCCGCACAGCGCGACCGAAGTGCGCCGCCGCGTGGCCGCGGGCTTGTCAGCGGATCATCTGGTCCCGGCGCCTGTGGCCGGGTATATTGCCGAACATCACCTTTATCAGAACCCTCGATGAGCGAAGCCGCCGCCAAGAAAGACATCCAGAAACTCCAACGCGCCATCGTCGATGGCCTGGAAGACGTCAAAGCCCAGGACATCCGCGTGTTCAACACTGAACACCTGACGCCCTTGTTCGAGCGCGTGATCGTCGCCAGCGGCACCTCCAACCGGCAGACCAAGGCACTGGCCGCCAGCGTGCGCGACAAGGTGCGCGAGGGCGGTTTTGCCAAGCCGCGCACCGAGGGCGAGGACAACGGCGAATGGATCATCGTCGACTGCGGCGCGGCGGTCGCGCACATCATGCAGCCGTCGATCCGCCAGTACTACAACCTGGAGGAAATCTGGGGCGAGAAGCCGGTACGGCTGAAAGGCGCCGCAGCGAAGGCCGCGGCCAAGCGCGCCGCGGCGGCCAGGAAGATGGCCGCACCGGCGGCCAAACCGGCGGCTCCGGCCACCAGGGCGACCACGGCCAAGCAGGCCGCCGCGACCACGGCCACGGCCACGGCCAAGACCACGGCCACGGCCAAGACAGCGGCCAAACCGGTGCCGGCCAAGAAAACCTCGGCGAAGAAGACCCCAGCCAGGCAGGTGGTTCGCAAGACAAGTGCCCCGCCCGCGGCCAAGTCGGCCGCCACCGCGCCCGCCCGCAAGACCAGCGCGTCGACGCCGGCGCGTCGGGTGGCGCCACGCCGCACCGATGCCGACCTGCCGACCGTGGTGGTGAACAAGCCTACGGGCCGCAAGACCGCTGCCGCCAGTGCCAGGACCACGGCCGCGCCCGCGGCGCGCAAGTCGGCTCCGCGCACCGGTCGCTGAGTCCGGGCCATGAAGCTGATCGTCGTGGCCGTCGGCCAGCGGGTGCCCGATTGGGCGCAGGCGGCGTGGGACGACTACGTCAAGCGCTTTCCGTCCGAGCTGAAGGTCGAGCTCAAGACCGTCAAGACCGAACCGCGCGTCGGCGGCCGCACCACCGAGCAGGTGAAGGCGGCCGAGCGCCAGCGTCTCGAGGCCGCCGTCCCCAAGGGCGTGCGCCTGGTTGCGCTGGACGAGCACGGCACCTCGCTGACTACGGTGGCGCTGGCGGCGCGCGTGCGCCAGTGGCAGCTGGGCGGCGCCGACGTGGCCCTGATCATCGGTGGGCCCGACGGGCTCGACCCGCTGCTGCTGCAGGCGGCCGATGAGCGCATCCGCGTATCCGACCTGACGCTGCCGCACGCGATGGTGCGGATGCTGCTGGTCGAGCAGCTGTACCGCGCCTGGTCCATCAACGCCGGGCACCCGTATCACCGCGAGTAGCGCGGGCCGGCGGGCTGCGTCCGCCTAAGATGCCGTGATGGCCGAGTTCATCTATCTCGCTTCGCAAAGCCCGCGCCGACGCCAGCTGCTGGAGCAGATCGGCGTGCGTCTTGAGTTGCTGCTGCCGGGCGACGCCGACGCCGCCGAGGCGCTGGAATCTGAACGCGCGGGCGAAGCGCCCGCGGCCTATGTGCGTCGCGTCACGCGGCTGAAGCTCGATGCCGCGGTGCAGGCCCTGCACGTGCGCCGCCTGCCGCCGGCGCCGCTGCTGTGCGCCGACACCACGGTGGCGCTGGGCCGCCGCATCCTGGCCAAACCGCGTGATGCGGATCATGCGGCGCGCATGCTGCGCCAGCTGTCGGGCGGCACGCACCGGGTGCTCAGCGCGGTGGCCCTGCGGTGGGGTGACTGGCGTGGCGAGGCGCTGAGCACGTCGCGGGTGCGCTTCGCGGTCTTGAGCGACACCGACATCGCCGATTACATCGCCAGCGGCGAATGGGACGGCAAGGCCGGCGCCTACGCGATCCAGGGTCGAGCCGCGCGCTTCATCGAACACATCAGCGGCAGCTACAGCGGCATCATGGGTCTGCCGCTGTTCGAGACCGCGGCGCTGCTGCGCCAGGCCGGCTGGCGCTGAAACGAGAACCAAGGGACATGCAACAGGACATCCTGATCAACTGGTCGCCGCAGGAAACGCGGGTGGCCGTCGTCGAGCATGGCGCGGTGCAGGAGGTGCACGTCGAGCGCACGCTCGAGCGCGGCCTGGTCGGCAACGTCTATCTGGGCAAGGTGGCGCGCGTGCTGCCCGGCATGCAGTCGGCTTTCATCGACATCGGCCTCGAGCGCGCCGCCTTCCTGCACGTGGCCGACCTGTGGCAGCGCCCGCTGGAAGGCGAATCGCTGCCGGCCAACCGCCATGGCACACCGACCCGGCCGATCGAGAAGCAGGTCTTCGAGGGCCAGACGCTGATGGTGCAGGTGATCAAGGACCCGATCGGCAGCAAGGGCGCGCGTCTGTCGACGCAGATCAGCATCGCCGGGCGCATGCTGGTGTTCCTGCCGCAGGACGATCACATCGGCGTGTCGCAGAAGATCCCCGCAGAGCAGCGCGAGGTGCTGCGCCAGCGTGTGCAGCAGCTGGCCAGCGCCGGCGTGCCAGATGGCAAGACCGGCGGCTTCATCCTGCGTACCAACGCCGAGGACGCCTCGGACGCGGAACTGACCGAGGACATCGCCTACCTGCGCAAGGCCTGGTCACGCATCCGCGAGGCCTCGGTGCGGCAGCCGCCGACCAGTGTGCTGCACCAGGACCTGAACCTGCTGCAGCGCGTGCTGCGCGACCTGACGGCCGAGCACACGCAGTCGATCCGCATCGATTCGAGCGAGCAGTTCCACGCCCTGATGGCCTTCGGACGCGAGTTCATGCCGGCCGCTGCCGCCCACCTGCAGCACTACCGCGGCGAGCGGCCGATCTTCGACCTGTATTCGGTCGACGAGGAGATCGGCAAGGCGCTGGGCCGCCGGGTCGACCTGAAGTCGGGCGGCTACCTGGTGATCGACCAGACTGAGGCGCTGACCACCATCGACGTCAACACCGGCGGCTTCGTCGGCGCGCGCAACTTCGACGACACGGTGTTCAAGACCAACCTGGAAGCGGCGCAGGCGATCGCGCGCCAACTGCGGCTGCGCAATCTGGGCGGCATCGTCATCCTCGACTTCATCGACATGACGCAGCCCGAGCACCAGCAGGCGGTGCTGGCCGAGCTGCGCAAGCAGCTGGCGCGTGACCGCGTGAAGACGCAGATCGGCGGATTCTCGGCGCTGGGCCTGGTCGAGATGACGCGCAAGCGCACGCGCGAGTCGCTGGCGCAGCTGCTGTGCGAACCCTGCGAGCAATGCCAGGGTGCCGGCCGCGTGCGCACCGCACGCACCGTGGCCTACGACGTGCTGCGCGAGATCCTGCGCGAGGCGCGCCAGTTCGACCCGAAGGAGTTCCGCATCGTCGCCTCGCCGGCCGTGATCGAGATGCTGCTGGACGAGGAAAGCCAGCACCTGGCGGGGCTGTCGGACTTCATCGGCAAGCCGATCTCGCTCCAGGCTGAAGACGCACTGGGGCCTGACCAATACGACATCGTGTTGTTGTAAGAGCGTCCCCCTGACGCGCTGACGCGCCTTCCCCCGGAGGGGACGCAGCCAGTGCCCGGCGCAGGTCCGGGCACGACTGCCGCTGGCCTGGCCTGCTCCACGGCCATTGGAATCAGGAGGGATCGCCGGCCTCGGCGGGATCGGCATGCGGCGCGGTCGCGGTCGCGGTCGCGGTCGCCGGCATGCTGTGCAGCCGCGCATACAACCCACCGGCACGCGTCAGCTCGGCGTGCGTGCCCTGCTCGACGATGCGGCCGCGTTCCATCACCACGATGCGGTCGGCATGCTCGATGGTGGACAGGCGGTGTGCGATGACCAGGGTGGTGCGCCCGGCCATGGCGCGTGCGATGGCCTGCTGCACCAGGCGTTCGCTCTCGGTGTCGAGCGCCGAGGTGGCTTCGTCGAGCAGCAGCACCGGTGCGTCCTTGTAGAGCGCGCGGGCGATCGCCAGGCGCTGGCGCTGGCCGCCCGACAGCTGGGTGGCGTTGTGGCCCAGCACGGTGTCGATGCCCTGCGGCAGCGTGGCGACGTGGGCCGCCAGGTTGGCGTCGTCGAGGCAGCGCTGCACGCGTGCGCGGTCGGGCTCGCTGGCGCCCAGGGCCACGTTGGCGGCCACGCTGTCGTTCAGCATCACCACGTCCTGGCTGACCAGCGCCAGTTGCGCACGCAGGCCCGCCAGCGGCCAGTCCGTCAGGTCACGGCCGTCCAGCAGCACCTGGCCGCTGGTCGGCAGCACGAAGCGCGGCAGCAGGTTGACCAGGGTGGTCTTGCCGGCGCCCGACGGGCCGACCAGGGCCACGGTCTCGCCTGCGTGCACCTGCAGGTCGATGCAGCTCAGCGCCGGCGCACTGTCGTCGGCGTAGGCCACGCTCACCCGGCGCAACTCGATGTCGCCGCGCGCGCGTTCAACCGGTTCGGTGTCGGCGGCGCTGGCCTCGGGCAGCACCTCGGCCATCAGGTCGAGCCCACGCTCGAGCGCCGTCAGCCCGCGCGTCACCGGGCCGACCACGTCGGTCAGGCGGCGCAGCGGCTGGATCAGCATCAGCATGGCGCCGATGAAGGCGACGAAGCCACCCACGGTGACGGCGCGCCCGCCGCTGCTCTGACCCTGGTACAGCGCGATGCCGATCACCACCGACAAGGCGATGGCGGCCGCCATCTGCGCCAGCGGCATGGCGCCGGCGGAGGCGCTGGCGGCCTTGATCGAGAGGCCGCGCAGCCGGTGGCTCAGACCGTGAAAGCGCTCGGCCTGCCGCGCCTGCGCGCCGTGCAGCCGCACCATGCGGTGCGCCAGCACGTTTTCCTCGACCACGTAGGCGAGCTGGTCGGTGGTGGTCTGGGCCTGGCGCGTATAGCGGTACAGGCGCCTGGACATGGTCTTCATGATCAGGCCGACGATCGGCACCAGCACCAGCACGATCAGCGTCAGCGACCAGTTGAGAAACAGCAGGAAGCCCATCAGCGCCACCACCGTGAAGGTGTCGCGCGCCAGGTTGAGCAGCGCGGTGACCAACAGGGTCGAGCCGGTCTGCACCTCGTAGACGATGGTGTTCGACAACTGGCTGGCCGACTGGCGCGAGAACAAGGACAGCTCGGCCGTCAGCAGGCGGTCGAACAGCTGCCGGCGCAGCTTGACCATGCCCTCGTTGGCCACGCGCGCCAGCGCGTACTGGCTGGCGAAGTGGGCGAAGCCGCGCAAGGCGAACAGGCCGACGATGGCCAGCGGCACCACCCAGATCGGCAGGCTGCCTTGGGTAAATCCCTCGTCCAGCAGCGGCTTGAGCAGCGCCGGTACCGAGGCCTCGGTGAGTGCGCTGACCAGGGTGCCGACGATGGCGATGATCCAACCCAGCCGGTACTCGCTGAAGTAGTCCCACAGGCGCAGCAGCCGCACCTTCAGGGGGCGCTGCGCCGAGGGTGAGGCGGGCGAGGCCTGGGGCGTGGATGCGGGCGTGGCGCTGGGCATGTTCCGGGCGATTCTACGAAGGCGTCCGGGAACTTCCGGCGCCGGGCCGCGGACAAACGCACAGTTTGAAACCCGGCTTCAAGCAAGCTTGTTAATATTGCTGACCAGAATCACAGGGCAATGCCGTAGCTGCCCGACCTGCGTCCATGACTGCTTCCTCCGACGATCCAATCTCCCCCGACTGGCGGCGCCGCGCCCTGCTGGGCGCCCTGGCCGCAAGCTCCTCCATCCCCGCCTGGGCGCAGTTCCGCGTCGAGGTATCCGGCGTCGGCCTGACGCAGTTGCCGATCGCGCTGGTGCCGTTCCGCAGCGAGGACGCCTCGCCGCAGAAGATCAGCGCCATCGTGCGCGCCGACCTCGAGCGCAGCGGCCTGTTCCGCTCGGTCGACCCGAGCGGGCAGTCGATGGACGAGACCACCCGGCCCGACATGTCGGTGTGGCGCCAGCGCACCGCCGACGCGCTGGCCGGCGGCAGCGTGACGCGGCTGGCCGACGGCCGCTACGACGTGCGCTTCCGGCTCTGGGACGTGGTCAGGTCGGCCGACCTGGGCGGCCAGGGCTACGTGGTGCCGCAGGCCGACCTGCGGCTGGCGGCGCACAAGATCGCCGACTACATCTACGAGAAGCTGACCGGCGAGAAGGGCGTGTTCTCGACCCGCCTGGCCTACGTGACCAAGGCCGGCAACCGCTACACCCTGTGGGTCGCCGACTCCGACGGCGAGAACGCGCAGGCGGCGCTGTCCAGCCCCGAATCCATCATTTCGCCGACCTGGTCGCCGAACGGCAACCAGCTTGCCTATGTGTCGTTCGAGTCGCGCAAGCCGGTCATCTACGTGCACGACGTCGCCACCGGGCGGCGGCGCCTGCTGGCCAACTTCCGCGGCTCCAACAGCGCGCCGGCCTGGTCGCCCGACGGCCGCCAGCTGGCGGTGACGCTGTCGCGCGACGGCGGCTCGCAGCTGTACCTGATCAGCGCCGGCGGCGGCGAGCCGCGCCGCCTGACGCAGTCGCAGAGCATCGACACCGAGCCGGCCTTTTCGCCCGACGGCGGCACCATCTACTTCGTCAGTGACCGTGGTGGAGCGCCGCAGATCTACCGCATGTCGGCCAGCGGCGGTCCGGTGCAGCGCGTCACCTTCAGCGGCGGCTACAACGTGTCGCCGTCGGTCAGCCCGGATGGGCGCTATCTGGCCTATGTGTCACGCACTGGCGGTTATCGCCTACACGTGATGGAACTGGCTTCCGGTAACGTGACGGCTGTCACCGACACGGCGGAGGACGAGAACCCCAGCTTTGCACCCAACAGCCGCTTGATCGTGTACGCCACCCGCCAGGGCGGCCGCGAGGCGCTGATGACGACCACCGTCGATGGCCGCATCAAGGCCCGACTGGCCGGACGCGGCGGTGAGATCCGGGAGCCGTCCTGGGGGCCGTACCAGCCTTGAACACCAGCCGGTCAGGCCAGCGGCTGGCGGGGTCGGCGACTTGGATTTCCTTTGCTTGGATCAGGAGAACAGAAAATGATGAAACGCTATCTGATGGTTGCGGCGCTGGCGCTGGTGCTGGCTGGCTGCGGCTCCAATGTCAAGCTCGATCCGCCGATCGAGGGCAGCCCGACGACCGGTGTCGGCGCAGCGGGTGCCGGCGACGGCGCGGCGGCCGGGCAGGGTGTCGGCCAGAGCACGGTGACCCAGGTGCAGGCGGGTGGCGCCGGCGCCGATGCCCAGGGCCCGGTGGGCATCAGTCGCGTGATCTACTTCGACTTTGACAGCTTCACCGTCAAGCCCGAATACCAGGGCCTGGTCGACCAGCACGCGCGCTTCCTGCAGTCCAACCGCGCGCGCAGCGTGTCGCTGGAAGGCCACACCGACGAGCGTGGCAGCCGCGAGTACAACCTGGCGCTGGGCCAGAAACGTGCCGAGGCGGTGCGCCGCGCGCTGACCCTGGTGGGCGCGGCCGACGCGCAGATCGAGGCGGTGAGCTTCGGCGAGGAAAGCCCGGCCGTGGGTGGCGCCAGCGAGGACGCCTACTCGCAGAACCGCCGCGTCGAGCTGCGCTACCGCTGATTGCGCGCCGCGATGCTGAGGACTTCGTTTCGTGCGCTGACGCTGGCGGTCGCCGCCTTGGTCATGGTGCCGGCGGCGCAGGCGCAACTGTTCGGCGACGACCAGGCGCGCCAGGCCATTCTGGACCTGCGCCAGCGCTTCGATCAGGCGGTGGAAGCACAGAACCGCCTGGTCGACGAGAACACGCAGATGCGCCGCAGCCTGCTCGACCTGCAGCAGCAGATCGAGTCGCTGCGTGGTGAGCTGGCGCGCTCGCGCGGCCAGGAGGAACAGGTGACGCGCGAGCTGTCCGAGCTCAAGCGCGGACAGACCAGCAGCCAGCAGACGCTGGAAGAACGCGTGCGCAAGCTCGAGGCCGATGCCGCCGCGCGTGCCAGCGCCGCCACCGATCCGGCTGCGGCGGGGCCGACGACGCCCAGCGAGCCAATTGCCAGCGGCAGCGAGCGGCAGGAATACGACGCCGCGATGGCGAAGTTCCGCGACGGCGATTTCAAGGCCGCGCAAAGCGGCTTTGCCGGCTTCATCAAGCGCTATCCGCGCAGCGGCCTGGCGCCGTCGGCGCTGTTCTGGCTCGGCAATGCGCAGTACGCCACGCGCGACTACAAGGAAGCCATCACCAACTTCCGCTCGCTGCTGACGGCCTCGCCCAGCCACCAGCGCGCGCCGGAGGCGATGCTGTCCATCGCCAACTGCCAGATCGAACTGAAGGACACCAAGGCCGCGCGCGAAACGCTCGACTCGCTGATCAAGACCTATCCGCAGTCCGAGGCGGCGGCGGCGGGACGTGAGCGCTTGGCGAGGCTGAAGTGACAACCCCCTGAGCGGCTGACGCCGCTTCCCCCTTCTCTCGCTGCGCTGCGCTTCGCGGGAAGGGGGACAACGCCAGTGGCCGGCGCAGGTCCGGCCACGGCGTTCGCTGGCTTGGCCTGCTCCGCGGCCATTCGATCCGTCCCCACTGATAGCCCTGCGGGATCGTGAAACCAGCTATATAATGCGCAGTTCCCTTGCCGCACCCCGAACCGACGCCGGGGGCGGCTTATCCCATCCACAAGGAGATTCAATGCGTCATTACGAAATCATCTTGCTGATCCACCCGGATCAGAGCGAGCAGGTTCCGGCCATGCTGGAGCGCTACAAGGGCATGATCACCGCCGGCGGCGGCAAGATCCACCGCGAGGAAGACTGGGGCCGGCGTCAGCTGGCCTACCAGATCAACAAGCTGGCCAAGGCGCACTACCTGTGCCTGAACATCGAGGCCGACCAGGCCGTGATGGGCGAGCTCGAGCACGCCTTCCGCTTCAATGATGCCGTGCTGCGCCACCTGACGGTGCAGAAGAAGAAGGCCGAGACCGGTCCCTCGTCGATGATGAAGACCGTCGAGCGGGAAGAGGCCCGCAAGGCCCAGCAGGCGGAAGCCAGCCACTGACGGCGCGCCGCGCGGCTTGCCTGAAGCGGTGAACCAGGTCCGCCTCAGCGCCCGCATCGTCGAACTGGGGGCGACACGCCACACACCCGCCGGGGTGCCCGCACTGGATCTGCAGCTCGAACACGAGTCCCGGATCGAGGAAGCGGGGCAGACCAGGCAGGTCGGACTGGCCCTCAAGGCGGTTGCGCTGGGCGCTCTGGCCGAGAGGCTGGGCAGGCAGGCGGTGGGGTCGAACTGGTGCTTCACCGGTTTTCTCGCCAGCCGGCGCAACAGCAAGCAGGTGGTTTTCCACATCCAGGATTTTCAGCAAGATCAGTTTCAAGGAGCCTCTTAAATGGCCACGTTCAAGAAATTCAACAAGGACCGGCGTCCCAAGCGCAACACGCAATCGCTGCTGTTTCGCCGCAAGCGCTTCTGCCGCTTCACGGTGGCGGGTGTCGAGGAGATCGACTACAAGGACGTCGACACGCTGCGCGATTTCATCGCCGAGAACGGCAAGATCGTGCCTGCGCGCCTGACCGGCACGCGCGCCATCTACCAGCGCCAGCTCAACACCGCCATCAAGCGCGCGCGCTTCCTGGCGCTGCTGCCCTACACCGACCAGCACCGCGTCTAAAGAAGGAGCACACCATGCAAGTCATTCTTCTGGACAAGGTCGTCAACCTCGGCAACCTGGGCGAGATCGTCAAGGTCAAGGACGGCTACGCCCGCAACTTCCTGATCCCGAGCGGCCGCGCGCGCCGCGCCACCGCCGCCGCCAAGGCCGAGTTCGAGGCGCGCCGCGCCGAACTGGAAAAGCAGGCCGCCGACAAGCTGACCGCCGCGCAGGCGGTGGGCGAGAAGCTCAATGGGCAGACCATCAAGCTGACCCAGAAGGCCGGCGTCGATGGCCGCCTGTTTGGCTCGGTCACCAACCACGACATCGCCGACGAGCTGAAGAAGCAGGGTTTCGACGTGCACAAGTCGCAGGTGCGCCTGCCGACTGGCCCGATCAAGACCGTCGGTGACACCACGGTGCAGGTTTCCCTGCACACCGACGTGGATGCCGAGATCACGGTGGCGGTGTACGGCGAAACCGCCTGACCGGCCGCGCTCCGCTGCAAAGCCGCCCACCGGGCGGCTTTCTTCTTTTTCGCCCGCCGTTGTCAACAGGCTGCGACCGGCAACCTACCGCCGCTGCACCGCTTGTCCACAGGCTTGTCCCATGACAAGACCGGGCCAAGCGCGTAGCATGACCGCCTGCCCCTGCCGTACCCTGATCGATGTCCTCCGTTTTTCCACCCAGCTACGCCGATCTGGGCGACGACCTGCCCACCGACCGCCAGATCGCCCAGCTGCGCATCCCGCCGCACTCTATCGAGGCCGAATCCAGCGTGCTGGGCGGCCTGCTGCTCGACAACGAGGCCTGGGACCGGGTCGGCGACCTGCTGATCGATTCCGACTTCTACCGCTACGAGCACCGCCTGATCTACGCCGTGGTCGGCAAGCTGATCAACGAGACCAAGCCGGCCGACGTCATCACCGTGTTCGAGGAACTGCAGCGCCAGGGCAAGGCCGATGAGGTCGGCGGCCTGCCGTACCTGAACTCGCTGGCGCAGTACGTGCCGAGCGCCAGCAACATCCGCCGCTACGCCGAGATCGTGCGCGAGCGCTCGGTGCTGCGCAAGCTGGTGACGGCCAGCGACGAGATCGCCACCAGCGCCTTCAACCCGCAGGGCCGGGCGGTGGACAAGATCCTTGACGAGGCCGAGGGCAAGATCTTCAAGATCGGCGAAGAGGGCTCGCGCATGAAGCAGGGCTTCCAGCCGATGGACAGCCTGGTGGTCCAGTTGCTGGACCGCGTGCAGGAAATGGCCGACAACCCGAATGACGTCACGGGCGTGCCGACCGGCTTCTACGACCTCGACCGCATGACCGCCGGCCTGCAGGCGGGCGACCTGGTGGTGCTGGCGGCGCGGCCGTCGATGGGCAAGACCGCGTTCGCCATCAACATCGCCGAGCACGTGGCGCTGAACGAGGGCCTGCCGGTGGCGGTGTTCTCGATGGAGATGGGCGCCTCGCAGCTGGCGGTGCGCATCGTCGGCTCGATCGGCCGCATCGACCAGAGCCACCTGCGCACCGGCAAGCTGACCGACGAGGAGTGGCCGCGCCTGACCGAGGCCATCGAGCGGCTGCGCAACGTCAGCCTGCACATCGACGAGACGCCCGGCCTGACGCCGTCCGAGCTGCGCGCCAACGCGCGCCGGCTGGCGCGCCAGTGCGGCAAGCTGGGCCTGATCGTGGTCGACTACCTGCAGCTGATGAGCGGCAGCAGTTCGGGCGACGAGAACCGCGCTACCGAGCTGGGCGAGATCTCGCGCGGCCTGAAGGCCCTGGCCAAGGAACTGCAATGCCCGGTGATGGCGCTGTCGCAGCTCAACCGCAGCGTGGAACAGCGCACCGACAAGCGCCCCATGATGAGCGACCTGCGCGAATCCGGCGCCATCGAGCAGGACGCCGACATCATCATGTTCATCTACCGCGACGACTACTACAACAAGGATTCGCGCGAACCCGGTGTGGCCGAGATCATCATCGGCAAGCAGCGCAATGGCCCCACCGGCACCGTCAAGCTCACCTTCCTGAAGCCGCTGACCCGCTTCGAGAGCCTGGCGATCGGCAGCAGTGACGATTTCTGATCTTTAGTCTTTAGCGACGACCACAACCGCTGGCACCAATCGAGAGGCCGCGGAGCAGGCCAAACCAGCGAACGCCGCGGACGGACCTGCGCCGGCCGCTGGCGTTGTCCCCCTTGCGAAGCAAAAAGGGGGAAGGCGCGTGAGCGCTCAGGGGGTTACATCACTTTCGCGATCGACTGGCATACGTAGTCGATGTTCCCGCTGTTCAGCGCCGCCACGCACATGCGGCCGGTGTCGGTGCCGTAGACACCGAACTCGCTGCGCAGGCGCACCATCTGGTCCTTCGACAGGCCCGAGTAGCTGAACATGCCCACCTGCGTGGTGATGAAGCTCATGTCCTGCTTGACGCCCGCGGCCTTCAGGCCGTCCACCAGTGCCTGGCGCATCGCCTTGATGCGGGTGCGCATGCCGGCCAGTTCTTCTTCCCACTGCGCGCGCAGCTTGGGGTCTTCCAGCACCAGGGCCACCACCGCGCCGCCGTGCGTGGGCGGGTTGCTGTAGTTGGTGCGGATCATGATCTTGAGCTGGCTCAGCACCTTGGCCGCCTCTTCCTTGCTGGCGCACACCACCGACAGGGCGCCCACGCGCTCGCCGTACAGGCTGAAGCTCTTGCTGAACGAGGTGGAGACGAAGATGTCGAGCCCCGCCGCCACGAACTGGCCGACCACCGCGCCGTCTTCGGCAATGCCTTCGGCGAAGCCCTGGTAGGCCATGTCCAGGAAGGCCGTCAGCTTGCCCGCCTTCACCACCTCGATCACCTGCGCCCATTGTTCAGGCGTGATGTCGTAGCCCGTCGGGTTGTGGCAGCAGGCGTGCAGCACCACGATGGTGCCGGGCGCGGCGGCCTTCAGGTCGGCCAGCATGCCGTCGAAGTTCAGGCTGCGCGTGGCGGCGTCGTAATAGCGGTAGGTGCCCACCTCGAAGCCCGCCTGAGTGAACAGCGCGCGGTGGTTCTCCCAGCTCGGGTCGCTGATCAGCACCTTGGCGTTGGGGCTGAGCTTCTTCAGAAAGTCGGCGCCGATCTTCAGGCCGCCCGTGCCGCCCAGCGCCTGCACCGTGGCCACGCGGCCCTGCTGCACGACCTCGGAATCGGCACCGAACACCAGCTTCTTCACCGCGTTGTCGTAGGCGGCAATGCCGTCGATGGGCAGGTAGCCGCGCGGCTTGGGCGCGTCCATCAGCGCTTTCTCGGCGGCCTGCACGCAGGCCAGCAGCGGCAGCTTGCCGTTCTCGTCGAAGTACACGCCCACGCCCAAGTTGACCTTGTTGGGGTTGGTGTCGGCGGCAAACTGCTCGTTCAGACCCAGGATCGGGTCGCGGGGGGCCATTTCGACGGCGGAGAAGAGGGACATGGGTTGGCCTATGGACAAAAGAAGAAAGAAGTGGTTGATTTTAGGCGTTGGCAAGAGCACGCGGCTGTGCGACGGTGGCTACCGGCTCTGGTTCTCAGCTTTCTAATCACACGGCCCGAAAGCCCAGGCGGGTTTATCGGTGGAGCTATTGAAAATGAAGTGGTTGAAGTGGCATCGCCTCCACCGCCGCCAGCGCGATGTCCGGCTGCGGTGGCCGTGCCATCAGCGTATCGAGCGGACTGGGCACGCCGCCGGCCACCTTCAGCACGTGGGTATAGACCATGGTGGTGCTCACATCCGCATGGCCCAGCAGTTCCTGCACGGTGCGGATGTCGGCGCCGCGCTGCAACAGATGCGTGGCAAAACTGTGGCGCAGCGTGTGCGGGCTGGCCGGTTTGGTCACGCCCGCGGCCCGCATGGCGCGGTTCAACTGCCGCCTGAACGTGTCGGCATAACCGTGGTGGCGCCGGCGCACGCCACTGCGCGGGTCGGTGGACAAGGCGGCCTGCGGAAACACCCAGCACCAGGCCCAGCTCTCGCCCGCGCGGGGGTACTTGGCCGCCAGCGCGTGTGGAAGTTCCACCCCAGGCACGCCATCGGCGCGGTCTTGCGCCCACAGCGCGTGCACGCGAGCCAGCTGCGCATGCACCGGCTCGCGCAACGTGGCCGGCAGCATCACCACCCGGTCCTTGCCGCCCTTGGCCTCGCGCACCACGATGGCGCCGTGCTCGAAATCCACGTCCTTCACCCGCAGCCGCAAGCCTTCCATGACCCGCATACCTGTGCCGTACAGCAACTGCGCCAGCAGCAACGCGCTGCCCTCCAGGCAGGCGAACGTGCGCCGCAATTCGTCGGCTGTGAGCACCACGGGCAGGCGCCGCACCGCGCGCGGGCGGCCAATCTCGGCCAGCCACGGCAGATTGATCTTCAGCACTTCGCGGTACAGAAACAGCAATGCTGCCAACGCCTGCCTGTGCGTGGCCGGCGAGACCTGCCGCGCCTCGGCCAGATGCGTCAAGAAAGCCTCCACTTCCGGCGCACCCATCTCCCGTGGATGCCGCAAGCCGTGGAAGCGAACGAATGCCCGCACCCAGTGCACGTACACCTTCTCCGTGGCCAGCGCGAAGTGCCGATAGCGCGCTGCGGCACGCACCTGATCCAGCAACCTCGGTGGAGTAGGTGTTATACTGTTCACAAAAACAGTATAAACGCTTGTGCTGAGTCTTGGCAAGCGTTACGATGTATGCATCGCAGCGGCTTGGGATGTCGGTTTAACAGTTATGCTGCGGATATGCGATTTAAATCACGTTGGGCATCACAACAGGCTCGCCCATGAACGTCGGCGGTTCCTGCATCGGTGCTGCGGCGCGGCACGCTGCGCGGTACTCGTCCAGCAGCGCGTGCGCTTCGTTCCATGTGCCGGTCGGGTCCAACAGCGCACACTCCAGCATCACGGCCAACCTGTGCGCGTATGCACTTCCGACCTCATGCAGCGCCAGTGCCTCGCGCATCGTTTCAAGCTCGGCGCGGCAGGCTTGCAGGGGTGTCGGCTCGGGTGGCTTGCGCTTCCCGTCGGCGTCGAACCTTTGCGGCGCGCACGTAGGGCATTCCTGCCAGTGTTCGCATTTGCATCGTCGCGTCATGTCGTCTCCAGTGATGCCTAACTGTCGCTTCAAGCGGACGGCCTACGGCCGCCGCTTAAGCTGGCGTTATGCGTCACCGAACTCGCCGCGCAGCATTGCGGCCTCGATTTCCTGCACGTTCACCTGTGCGCCTTCGGCCTTTGCCGTCTGGATGCCATACCGCTTAAGGTCTTTGTCGAGCATCTGCCCGAGCAAATGCCGCGCAGTTTTTACGCGGTCATCCGCCGTGGTCACATGCCACAACCAGCCCCACGCAATCGCCGCCGTGCTCTTAGCTGCGTCAGTCTGCACGTCATCGCTTCCTTTGTGGCAAAAGCCGAGCATCCCAAGGTACGCGGCCAGGTCTTGGCGTCGAAACTCAACAACCGCTTCGCTCTCATCCTCTCCTTGCTCCAGCAGGTATTGCCCAAACTGCTTCGCTTCGTCCCACTCTTTTTCTGTCAGGTCCATGTCCTTCTCCAAAGTTACGCATAACCCGTCATTCCACCGGACGGGCGATAAAGCCGCCCGCCTGTGAATTCAGGCGTTGGGCATCACAACAGGCTCGCCCATGAACGTCGGCGGTTCCTGCATCGGTGCTGCGGCGCGGCACGCTGCGCGGTACTCGTCCAGCAGCGCGTGCGCTTCGTTCCATGTGCCGGTCGGGTCCAACAGCGCACACTCCAGCATCACGGCCAACCTGTGCGCGTATGCACTTCCGACCTCATGCAGCGCCAGTGCCTCGCGCATCGTTTCAAGCTCGGCGCGGCAGGCTTGCAGGGGTGTCGGCTCGGGTGGCTTGCGCTTCCCGTCGGCGTCGAACCTTTGCGGCGCGCACGTAGGGCATTCCTGCCAGTGTTCGCATTTGCATCGTCGCGTCATGTCGTCTCCAGTGATGCCTAACTGTCGCTTCAAGCGGACGGCCTACGGCCGCCGCTTAAGCTGGCGTTAGCTTGCACCGGTAGCCAAGGATGTTGACTAAGGACGATGTTCTCCGAGAGATTCGCCGAATCGCTGCCGAAAACGGCGGCGTGGCGCCAGGAAGGATTGCGTTCTTCGATGCGACAGGCATCCGCGAGTCCGACTGGAGTGGGCGCTGGTGGACAACGTGGGGTGCGGCGGTGCGCGAAGCGGGTCTCGAGCCGCAGCGGCTGAACACTCGCTTGGATGACGAACTCGTGCTCGCCGCTGCCGCTGGCATCGTCCGAAAGCTTGGTCGCTTCCCAACCTCTGCAGAAATTCGTTTTGAATGCAATGCGGATCCTGCGCTTCCGAGCCACAACACGTACCGTCGATTCGGCGGCTTGGGCGCGCTCCGAACTAGACTCCGAGAATTCGCTGCTGAGCAAGGACTTGCCGACGTTGCAGTCACGATTGCAGACCAGCCGGGGGAGCCCGTCGCCGCCGTTGCAGTTTTGGGCGGTGAAGGTGCGCAAGTATCAACCGAAGGATTCGTCTACCTCATTAAGTCGGGCCGGCACTTTAAGATCGGTAAGGCCAATTCGGTCGAGGTGCGACACCGTCAGCTGAAGATCCAATTGCCGCAGGCCGCCGAGGTGGTTCACAGAATCAAGACGGACGATCCATACGGCATCGAGTCGTACTGGCACCGCCGTTTCGCAGACAAGCGACTCAACGGGGAGTGGTTCGCTCTATCGGCTGAGGACGTAAAGGCGTTCAGGCGTAGGAAGTTCATGTGATTTACGCAATGCCAGCTAACCAGCCAATCAACCAGACCTGCCTTCGGCAGGCCGGTTATCGGCGACGTTAGGCGCCACAGCATGCGTCTCTGGTCATTGCACCCAAAGTATCTCGACCCGCAAGGTTTAGTCGCCTTGTGGCGGGAGTCGTTGCTGGCTAAAGCAGTCCTCCGTGGTGAAACTCGCGGATACACCAATCATCCGCAACTGGAGCGGTTCAAAGCGCATACTCAGCCAAGGTTCGCTATCAACTCCTACCTTGCAGCGATACATGCCGAGGCCACGGAGCGCGGCTATGCTTTTGACCCGTCCAAGATTGGGCCGGTTCGCACGGTGCAGCCAATTCCAGTCAGCACCGGGCAACTCGCGCTTGAGTGGGGTCACTTGCAGCGCAAGCTGGCAACTCGCAGCCCTGCCGTGCTGGCTCGTTGGAGTGACCTGGCCTCACCAGCCTGTCACCCGCTATTTCGGCAACAGCCGGGATCGGTGGCATCATGGGAGCGGGCGTCGGGTGGCGCCTAACAATTCATTCAAGCCGACGCCGCTTCGCGGCGCGGCTTAATTCAGGCGTTAGGCCGCATGAGTCACGCTGTACACCTGCATAGACCTTCGGGTCTGGTTCTCGCCTCGATCGTGCTTCTGGGCAGCAGCACGAACGCTTGGTCCGAACCCAGCACGAGTGGGACGCCTCGACCTTGCCCGAACGCAGACACCACTGTCGCCGGAGCCATCGACGCCGACTTCGCCGACATCTGTGTAGGCGTGGCTAGAGCGCTGAAGTTCCTGTCCCATCACGAGGTGCACCCAATCGAGACAGTTTCTGTCGAGGTAACCCGCCGCATTCCGCCGGAGGCTGGTCCTACGGCGGCGGGGTGCTATATCGAGCGGAAGCGGCGAGTGTTCGTTGTCCCGTACAGCGCCTTCCGCCGCAACAAGACTTGGTTTGGCCTAGCCATCAACAGAGAGATCTACCGGTCACTCGCTGCCCACGAAGCCGCCCACGCCGTCGCGTCCTGCCACTTCCGGGTGCCGAAGCCCACGATCCAAGCGCAGGAGTACTTGGCCTACGTCGCCATGTTCTCCTCGATGCCATCCGACCTCCGCACACGTGCATTGCGGGCCACTCCAACTGAGGGCTTCACCAGCCTGGACCGATTCACGCCGCTGTTGTACATGTTCGACCCTATGCGGTTTGGAGCCGAGGCGTATCGGCACTTCTCCAGTGTTGCAGACCAGACTGCCTTCATACAAGACGTCCTCGCTGGAAAAGCGTTGCTGGAGTAGGGCTCGCGGTTTGCATCGGCTCCGAAATGCGGCCTAACCCTTCGCTCGAGTGGACGCGCTCCGGCATGGCACTTGGCCCGCGCGGCGGTCGTTCTTATCATCCACCGCGCGGGCCAAGCGCCATGCCTGCGCGCGCCCCTCAGCTCAAACGTTATGCATCTATGAAGCACTGGAGAAATTTATGAAAATACTTAATAAGGAAGAGTTCAAAAAGGCCGCAGGGACTCCCCTTTTCCAAAATCGAGACTTCTCACTTTACGATGGGGCTCCATATGAGTGCGTTTGCGGGGCAACGCATCGCTTTAGCCAATTTTCTGGTCAACATTTCGCCTCCACAGGGGGGAGCGCTAAATTCATGGTTCAGTGCCCAGACAACGAAAATGCGGCAACACTGATTAAAACCAAGAATAAATTTCTGATTTTGTTCGATCGGTTTGTATCCTTAGCTGGATGTATGCAGTGAAAATTTCCCATTTACACATCAACTCATGAGCGGAAAAAGTGGCTAGATTAATAGGAAAAATAATTGGATTGATCATTAATATAATAATGATTCCAGTAGTTATTGTGCTCGCAATTCCAATGGGACTATTAAAAGCTAGGAGGGCTCAAAAAAGCAGGCTTCTTTTTACTGGTGAAGAACAAGCTCTGTTAGCGAAAGCACAGAGGGTAATCAATATGGAAAATAATGGCCTGCTCTCCCCAGATAGAGACCTGCTTGAGGTGGCAAGATGTATTGAGGATGCACGATGTGATTATCAAATAATCAAAAGTCGCGAACGATTCGATGCGTCATTTGCAGAATTTTTAATGCCTAAAATTGAAGAACGCCATGTAATGGATTGGGACAATGTTATCAGTTATTTTGAGCTGTCTCGTTTTCTTTCTTCCCAGCCTCATCACGAACCACCAAGTGTTCAAGACCTTGTGCGAGCGCTTCAAAACTATATAGCAGGCTATAAATATGAAAACGGATTCTATCCAAAAAATATCATGTTAGATCACAATGTTCATATGATGTTTGCTCATGCCGGAATATATCGAAACGGAAGTGATTATTTTGGTGAAACCCAGATGATTCCAGTCGCGAACATTGAAGGTGGAGTGACTTGGAAGGCTGTTGACCCTGCTCCAGTCGATAACAAATTTGACGATTTTGATGATGACATTCCGTTCTAAAGAAAGGGCATGATATGAATCCAGCGATTAGCAAACTTTATCAAGTGAAAAATGGAGGAGAGCTGTCTCCCCAAGATTGCCAAAAAATCAATACAGAACTCTCAATCATGAAAGCTGATGATATCCCTAATGAACAGCGGGAGAACGTTGCTGATTACTTGGCCTCTGCACTTAATTGTCACTCGGTCCAGCCTCAACTTACGCGCCAACTCGATGTGTTACTTCAAGATCTCCAAGAGAATGCATAACAAGGCGCTGCTGTCGGACAAATTTTCCGCTGCGCTCCAAATTTGCCGCAGAGCGCGGCGTTAGAAAGAACGGAGAAATTGATGCTGAGCGCAATCTTTAAGGGGCTGAAGACCGGCAAGCTCGCCAATCAGGTGTTGGCCATCCTCTCGACCAGTTATGGACTTGCAGCAAGCGCTCAGGGCGTCAGCTGGTATGCAACGAAGCTAGGGGAATTCATGAGTGCGCATGACTTGGCAGCCCACTATGTTACAGAGGAACAGCTAAAGAATATGCAACGCGGCAACGCAGCCCACACCAAGGCCGCGACGAAATATGCAAAGGCTGCAAAGCTCGCATTTGACTCCGGCGAATTATCAAATACCGGATTTGAGAGTCTAAGCGCCGAGTTGAAAAGGCTGGGTATTGAGCATGGAGCCAGTCATTCCTAACAATTCGTTCGTGTGGGACGGCTGCGCCGCCCCACAACTTCAACGTTATAACCCCGGGTCCTCCAACCCACGCTGAAAGGAGCGTCCGATGAATTCACTTGCATTGATTGCACTTACTGGTTGCGTTGTTCTATCAGGATGTGCCTCCACCAGTGGGGGCACGCCACCCACTTCTCAGATCACACGCACCGAAAGTTGCAAGGCCACCACCGAACAGGAGGTCGCATCATTGTTTGATCGGTGGAATCAGTCATTGCAGACTGGCGATCCGCATAAGGTCGTTGCCAACTATTCGGAGCGCTCCATTCTGTTGCCTACTGTTTCCAACAAACCTCGCTTGACCCCAGAGGAAAAGGAGGATTACTTTCATCATTTCCTGGAGAATCGTCCCTCTGGAAATATTGATCTGCGCTTCGTAGTGATCGGTTGCAACACGGCCACTGATGCTGGCCTCTACACCTTTACGTTCGCTAAAACAGGGGCAGTGGTCAGTGGTCGCTACAGCTACACCTATCGCTGGGATGGTTCAAAGTGGCTGATCACGAGCCATCATTCCTCCGTAATGCCAGAGAAGCAGTAGCAGGGTATAGCTCTTAATTTCAGCAGACTGCCAAAAGCTTTGCTTTTGCCATCCGCTGAATTCATTCGTTATTCCCCTCATCCCAGTTTATGCAGGCCGCTATTAATTTCAGCATTTTAACTTTTTCAAAGGCTTCTCCTTTGGGGTTTAGGCCGCTCGCCGGGTTTCGTCTACACGCGCTGCGTAGGCTTCAGGTATTCTCGGCATCTATCGCTTGTACAGCAAGCGCCAGCAGCTATCATTTTTGCAGCGCTGCGCCGCTTCTGTGGCTCAACGCTTTTTCGTGGGCCGCGCCCGTCTTTCGCGTCGGGCGCTCCCTTCTGGTTTTCGGGTCTAACTCTGCAGTCAAGCGGACTTGCCTACGGCAAGCCGCTTACTTTGGCCGTTTGCTCAGTTCCAAATTTCCCGCACCAGGCTCATTCCCTCCGTGCGGTTGTCGCGGTGGACATCAGGGCAGGTGTCGTTTATCGTGATAGGTTTGCTTTGAACCCGGCGCGGCCCGTCGCGCCGCCGCGCTCCCATGCCTTCGTCGCCTGCCACCTCTGCTCGCCGCGCGCCCAAACCTGAAGCGGTTGTCGCTACAGCGCCGACCGCCGAAGGTCAATTCGTCACTTTCCCCGACTCTCCCTTCCAGCTCTACCAGCCGTACCCGCCCGCCGGCGATCAGCCCACGGCCATTGACCAGCTGGTCGAGGGCGTGGAGAACGGCGAGTCGTTCCAGACCCTGCTGGGCGTGACCGGCTCGGGCAAGACCTTCACCATGGCCAACGTGATCGCGCGCCTCGGCCGGCCGGCGATCGTGTTCGCGCCCAACAAGACGCTGGCGGCGCAGCTGTACAGCGAGTTCCGCGAGTTCTTCCCCAAGAACGCGGTCGAGTACTTCGTCAGCTACTACGACTACTACCAGCCCGAGGCCTACGTGCCCCAGCGCGACCTGTTCATCGAGAAGGACAGCGCGATTAACGAGCACATCGAGCAGATGCGCCTGTCGGCCACCAAGAGCGTGCTGGAGCGGCGCGACACGGTGATCGTGGCGACGGTGTCGGCCATCTACGGCATCGGCGCGCCGGACGACTACCTGCAGATGCGGATGATCCTGAAGGTGGGCGGCAGGCAGGGCCAGCGCGAGGCCATCGCGCAGCTGGTGCGCATGCAGTACCAGCGCCAGGACATCGACTTCGCGCGCGGCAGCTTCCGGGTCCGCGGCGACACCATCGACGTGTTTCCGGCCGAGCACAGCGAGCTGGCGGTGCGCATGGAGCTGTTCGACGACGAGGTCGAGAGCATCTCCCTGTTCGATCCGCTCACGGGCCGGGTGCAGCAGAAGGTGCCGCGCTTCGTCATCTACCCGTCGAGCCACTACGTGACGCCGCGCGAGAAGACGCTGGCGGCCGTGGAGACCATCAAGCTGGAACTGGCTGAGCGGCTCGACTATTTCGTCAAGGAAGGCAAGCTGGTGGAAGCCCAGCGGCTGGAGCAGCGCACCCGCTTCGACCTCGAGATGCTGACCGAGCTGGGCCACTGCAAGGGCATCGAGAACTACACGCGCCACCTGTCGGGCGCAGCGCCGGGCGAGCCGCCCGCCACGCTGACCGACTACCTGCCGCGCGACGCCATCATGTTCCTGGACGAGAGCCACCAGATGATCGGCCAGCTCAACGCCATGTACAACGGCGACCGCTCGCGCAAGACCACGCTGGTCGAGTATGGCTTCCGCCTGCCGTCGGCGCTGGATAACCGGCCGCTGAAGTTCGCCGAGTTCGAGCGCCGCATGCACCAGGTGATCTTCGTCAGCGCCACGCCGGCCGACTACGAGAGGCAGCACGCTGGCCAGGTGGTCGAGCAGGTGGTGCGTCCGACCGGGCTGGTCGACCCCGAGGTCGAGGTGCGTCCGGCCACGCATCAGGTCGACGACGTGCTGCAGGAGATCCGCGAGCGCGTGCAGCGTAACCAGCGCGTGCTGATCACCACGCTGACCAAGCGCATGGCCGAGCAGCTGACCGAGTACCTGGCCGAGAACGGCGTCAAGGTGCGCTACCTGCACTCCGACGTCGATACGGTGGAGCGGGTCGAGATCATCCGCGACCTGCGGCTGGGCGCGTTCGACGTGCTGGTGGGCATCAATTTGTTGCGCGAGGGTCTGGACATTCCCGAGGTATCGCTGGTGGCGATCCTGGACGCCGACAAGGAGGGGTTCCTGCGCGCCGAGCGCTCGCTGATCCAGACCATCGGCCGTGCTGCGCGCAACGTCGACGGCAAGGCCATCCTGTACGCCGACCGCGTCACCGACTCGATGAAGCGTGCCATCGGCGAGACCGAGCGCCGCCGCGCCAGGCAGATCGCCTTCAATGCCGAGCACGGCATCACGCCGCGCGGCATCGTCAAGGAAGTGCGCGACCTGATCGACGGCGTCTACAGCGAGAAGAGCGGGCGCGACGCCGCGCGGCTGGGCGGGCCGGCGGACCAACGCCTGGTCGAGGAAACGGCGATGTCGGAGAAGGACCTCGCCAAGGAAATCAAGCGGCTCGAGAAGCTGATGCTCGAGCACGCGCGCAACCTGGAGTTCGAGCAGGCCGCGCGGGTGCGCGACCAGCTGGCGCTGCTGAAGACGCGCGTGTTCGGCGCGCCGGGACACGATGCAGCGGCCTGATCGGCTGGTGCCCTCGACGGATCAGGTGATGAAGAAACCCGCTCTCGCGAGAGCGGGTTTTCGCCGCGCCGGTGGCGTCCCTAGTTCACCGTCAGGTTGTTGTTGACCGTCTTCACGCCGTCCACCGCCTTGGCGATGTCGGTGGCGCGCGCCTTGGCGGCGGCATTGGGCGCCGGGCCGGTCAGGGTGACGACGCCATCCTTGGTGTCGACGTCGATCTTGATGGCGCTCAGTTCGCTGTCGGCCGCCAGCTTGGCGTTGACCGAGGCGGTGGTGGCGATGTCGCCGACGGCATCGCCGACCTTGGCGGCCGCGGCGCTGGCCTCGGCCTTCACCTCGCGCGCCTCCTGGCGGATCTCGGCGCCGGCCTGATTGGCAGCGGCCTTGGCGTCAGCGGCGGCATCTTTCGCCGCCTCCTTGGCATCGCGGCCGGCTTCGGCGATGTTGGCCTGCGCGTCCTGCGCCGCGGCCTTGGTCTCGGCCGCAGCTTCTTGTGCCGATGCCTTCAGGTCACTGGCGGCTTCGGCCGCCTTGTTCTGCGCGTCCTGCGCAGCGGCCTCGGTCTTGGCGACGGCCGAATCCAGTTGCTGTCCGGCGGTCCGGTTGTCGTTCCTGTCGCAGGCGGCCAGGCCGACCGTCAGGGCTGCCGCGGTGGCCAACAGGCTGAGGCGGTGAAGCGTGGTGTTCATGGTGCACTCCTTGGTTTGAACCGGCGAGGGCAGCGTCCGCGCCGCCCTCGCCAGACCTGAACTGTAGGCAGCGGCGCGGCACGCCCGCGTCAGCGACGCTTGAAACCGCTGTAGGACAAACGAGGCGCGGCATGTCGTCACGGCCGGCCGGTAACGCGTGCCGGAAGCCGGAAAGTGCACGCTGGCGACGCGTCGCCCACGCCAGCCCGGCACGCACGCGGAACAGGCCCCTCTGTCACAATACCGGTTTTGCCCTCAAGCCACCGTGGTGAAATTGGTAAACACCGGGGACTTAAAATCCCCTGTCGTGTGAACGACTTAGCGGTTCGAGTCCGCTCGGTGGCACCAATCGGTCCCGGCCCTGTCGGCGCGGGTGATCCGGGTGGTGCGCCGGCCTGGAGCCGGCCGGGGGCATGAGTGAAGGAAACGCCATGAGTCATGAAGACGCAGCTTTCGAGATTCACGTGCATGGCGACGTGAAGTTGCGTGCCGATGTGGGCTTCAACGCCCTGCAGGACGCGCTCAAACCCTTGTGGAAATACGCCGGTGCCAGGTCGCTGGCCGACGGCGCGGCCAGCCTGTACGAGGACGAGCCGGGCATCCGCTTCGATCCGCACCAGCACCTGCTGCAGATGTGCTGGACGCTGCAGGGCGAGGAAGACTTCCGCCAGCAGCTCGACGACCTGTGCATGAACCTCAACGAGCTGTCGGCCGAAGGCTCGCAGATCGAGGTGACGTTCTACGACGCCGACTACGACGAGGAGGACGAGGCCGAGCAGCGCGAGGCACGCGACGACTTCGTGCTGCTGTTCGTCGGTCCGACGCCCGAAGCCATCATGCGGGCGCAGCGCGACCTGCTGGTCGAGGACGTGGTCAACCTGATGGAGCGCCACTTCGACGGCGCTGAACTCGGCGGCGTGGTGGCCGAGATCGACAAGCTGTTCACCGGGCGCTTCAACGCGCTGGCCAGCTCGCTCGAGCTCGGCAAGCCGCGCAGCCCGGGCGGCGGCACGCCGGGGCACGGCGGCGGGCGCCGCCCGCGCCACCTGCACTGAACTCGGCCGCTTGACCGGGGCCGGCGCGCCGCGCGCCGGCGGTCATCCGCGCTTGCTATGCTCGGCGCGCGCCGGCGGCCGGCCGGCGAGGAGCGCCCATGGCCATGTTCTCGTCCGACGTCCTGAATCCCGGCGTGCGCCGGCGCGAGCTGTTCGGCTGGGCGATGTACGACTTCGCCAACTCGGGCTACACCACCGTGGTCATCACGGCGGTGTTCGCGGCCTACTTCGTCGGCGGGGTGGCGGGCGGTGCCGACTGGGCGCCGCTGGCCTGGACGGTGGCGCTGTCGATCTCGTACGCCATCGTCATGCTGACCATGCCCAGCCTGGGCGCCTGGGCCGACCTGCGCGGCGCCAAGAAGCGGCTGCTGATGCTGTTCACCGCCGCCTGCGTGCTGGCGACGGCGGCGCTGGCCTGGGTGCAGCCCGGCGGCGTGGCGCTGGCGATGCTGCTGATCGTCGTCTCCAACACCTTCTACTCCTACGGCGAGTCGCTCACCGGCGCTTTCCTGCCCGAACTGGCACGGCCCGAGGGCATGGGCAAGGTCAGCGGCTGGGGCTGGGGTTTCGGCTACATCGGCGGCATGCTGACCCTCGGTGTGTGCCTGGCCTACGTGCTGAGCGCGCAGGCCAGGGGCGCGCCGGCGGCCCAGTTCGTGCCGGTGACCATGCTGATCACGGCCGCCATCTACGGTCTGGCGGCCTGCGTCACCTTCGCGTTGCTGCGCGAGCGTGCCCGCGGCGTCGCGACGGCGGGCGAGGGTGGCAGCCTGGGCGCAGCGCTGCGACGGCTGCAGGCCACCTTCCGCGCGGCGCGCAGCTATCGCGACTTCATCTGGCTGCTGGCCTGCACCGTCGCCTACCAGGGCGGCGTGGCGGTGGCGATCACGCTGGCGGCGATCTATGCCGAGCAGGTGATCGGTTTCGTGCCGCAGGAGACCATGCTGCTGATCTTCGTGCTCAACATCGCCGCCGCCCTTGGCGCCTTCGGCTGCGGTCACCTGCAGGACCGCATCGGCCACAAGCTGACGCTGGGCCTGACGCTGCTGGGCTGGATCGCCACCTGCGCGATCGCCGCGCTGGCCATGACCAAGGGCCAGTTCTGGTGGGCCGCCAGCATTGCCGGCCTGTGCATGGGTTCCTCGCAGTCGGCGGGTCGCGCGATGGTCGGCCTGCTGGCGCCGGCACCGCGCCTGGCGGAGTTCTTCGGCCTGTGGAGTTTCGCCACCCGGCTGGCCAGCATCGTCGGCCCGCTCGGCTACGGCCTGATCACCTGGGCCACCGGCGGCAACCAGCGTGTGGCCATCGCCGCCACCACCGTGCTGTTCGTGGCCGGCCTGCTGGCGTTGATACCGATCGACCTCGCGCGCGGACGGGCGGCGGCGGCGCGCGCCGGCTGAAGCGGCGCGGCGCGTCCGAAGCAACGTCTAGATAGGCAACGCGGCGACGCTGAAATTGATCGGCGCGGCGCCCGTGCCGGCTGGCGCCTGCAGGCAGCGCCGTGCGGCAGCGTGCAGGTTGGCAATGCCGCCGGTGGTGGCCAATTCCAGCCGGCCCCGCGGGAGGTGGGCACCGTCGCCGGCCGTGCGCAGCAGGCCCGCCGCACGCAGCAAGCGCTCGGCCTGGCGCGCCACCGGTGAGCCGGCGTCGATCAGCAGCGTTCCAGGCCCCAGGCGCTGCGCGATCTGTGGTCGCAGCAGCGGGTAATGGGTGCAGCCGAGTACCAGGCTGTCGATTGGTTCACAGTCATCGGATGGCGCCAGCAACGTGCCCAGGTAGCGATCGAGCAGTTCACAGGCTGTGCCATCGTTGCCGCTGATCGCCCATCGCTCGATCGACGTCGCCAGGCCGTTGCATGCCACGGTTCGGAAGCGGACCTGGGGCTGCGCTTCGGTCACGCGCCGATGCAGCGCCCGGAACCGGGCGCTGGCCAGCGTGCTGCGCGTCGCCAGCACGCCGACCTGGCCGCTGCGCGTCAGCCGCGCCGCCGGCTTGAGCGCCGGCTCGATGGCGACGATCGGCCAGTCGGGATTGGCGCCGCGCAAGCCCTGCACCGCCACCGCACTGGCGGTGTTGCAGGCGATCACCAGCAGCTTGACGCGGTGCGCGTCTCGCAAATGGTGGGCGATGGCGATCGAGCGGGCCGAGATGAACGCGTCGTCGCGCTCGCCATAGGGTGCGTGGGTGCTGTCAGCGACGTAGACGAAGTCCTCGGCCGGCAGTGCGGCGCGCAAGGCGTTCAGCACCGACAGACCGCCGATGCCGCTGTCGAAGACGCCGATCGGGGCGTCGCAGTCCGTGGCCTGCCGCGCCGGGCTCAAGCCGCGGCGACCGGGATGCCCTTGAACTCGCCGCTGGCGATGCGCTTGGCCCACTCGGCCGGGCCGGTGATGTGGGCGCTGGTGCCGCCGGCGTCGACCGCCACCGTGACCGGCATGTCGACCACGTCGAACTCGTAGATGGCCTCCATGCCGAGGTCCTCGAAGCCGACGACTTTGGCTGTCTTGATGGCCTTGCTGACCAGGTAGGCGGCGCCGCCGACGGCCATCAGGTAGGCCGACTGGTGCTGCTTGATCGCCTCGATCGCCTCCGGCCCGCGCTCGGCCTTGCCGATCATCGCGATCAGGCCGGTCTGCGCCAGCATCATCTCGGTGAACTTGTCCATGCGGGTGGAGGTGGTCGGGCCGGCCGGGCCGACCGCCTCGTCGCGCACCGGATCGACCGGGCCGACGTAGTAGATGACACGGTTGCTGAAGTCGACCGGCAGCTGCTCGCCCTTGGCCAGCATGTCCTGGATGCGCTTGTGCGCGGCGTCGCGGCCGGTGAGCAGCTTGCCGCTCAGCAGCAGCGTCTGGCCGGGCTTCCAGCTGGCAACCTGCTCCTTGGTCAGGGTGTTCAGGTCGACGCGCTGGCTCTTCTCGGTGTCGGGCATCCAGTCGACCTTGGGCCACAGGTCCAGGCTCGGCGGGTCGAGGTAGACCGGACCGCTGCCGTCCAGCACGAAGTGCGCGTGGCGGGTGGCGGCGCAGTTGGGGATCATCGCCACCGGCTTGCTGGCGGCGTGCGTGGGGTACATGGCGATCTTCACGTCCAGCACCGTGGTCAGGCCGCCCAGGCCCTGCGCGCCGATGCCCAGGGCGTTGACCTTCTCGAACAGTTCCAGGCGCAGCTCCTCGACCTGGGTCAGCTGGTCGCCCCGGGCCGCCTTGGCCTGCAGCTCGTACATGTCCAAGTCTTCCATCAGCGACTGCTTGGCCAGCAGCGCCGCCTTCTCGGCGGTGCCGCCGATGCCGATGCCCAGCATGCCGGGCGGGCACCAGCCGGCGCCCATCGTCGGCACAGTCTTCAGCACCCAGTCGACCAGGTTGTCGCTCGGGTTCAGCATGGCCAGCTTGCTCTTGTTCTCGCTGCCGCCGCCCTTGGCCGCCACCGTGACATCGACGGTGCCGCCTGGCACGATCTCGGTCACGATCACGGCCGGCGTGTTGTCCTTGGTGTTCTTGCGTGCGAACTGCGGGTCGGCCACCACGCTGGCGCGCAGCGTGTTGTCCGGGTGGTTGTAGCCGCGCCGGACGCCTTCGTTGATGGCGTCATCCAGGCTGCCGGTGAAGCCTTCCCAGCGCACGTCCATGCCGACCTTCAGGAACACGTTGACGATGCCGGTGTCCTGGCAGATCGGGCGGTGGCCGGTCGCACTCATCTTGCTGTTGGTGAGGATCTGCGCCATCGCGTCCCTGGCGGCGGGCGACTGCTCGCGCTCGTAGGCGCGGGCCAGGTGCGTGATGTAGTCGGCCGGGTGGTAGTAGCTGATGTACTGCAGCGCGGCGGCGATGGATTCGATCAGGTCGTCCTGCTTGATGGTGCTCATGGGGTGTCCTCTCAGCGCGAAATGCTGCAGCGGCAGCAGGGCCTTCGCTGCTCTGCTACCGTTGCTCGAACCCATGATTCTGACAGGCTGGCCATGACCCACGCTGACAAGCGGACCCGCACCGAACGCGACACCTTCGGTCCGATCGAGGTGCCGGCCGATCGCCTGTGGGGTGCGCAGACCCAGCGCTCGCTGCAGAACTTCGACATCTCGGGCGAGCGTCAGCCGCGCGAGATCATCCGCGCGCTGGCGCAGGTCAAGCGCGCCGCGGCGGTGGTGAACCAGCGGCTCGGGCTGCTCGAGGCAGCCAAGGCGGACGCCATCGTGGCTGCGGCCGACGAGATCCTGGCCGACCGGCATCCACACGAGTTTCCACTGGTCGTGTGGCAGACCGGCTCCGGCACGCAGACCAACATGAACCTCAACGAGGTGATCGCCAACCGCGCCAGCGAACTGCTTGGTGGCGAGCGCGGCGAGGCGCGCCGGGTGCACCCCAACGACGATGTCAACAAGAGTCAGTCGAGCAACGACGTGTTTCCCACGGCGATGCACGTGGCGGCGGTCGAGTCGATCACGCACCGGCTGCTGCCGGCGCTGGAGCGGCTGCGCGCCACGCTGGCGGCCAAGGCCGAGGCCTTCGCCGACATCGTGAAGATCGGCCGCACCCACCTGCAGGACGCCACGCCGCTGACGCTGGGGCAGGAATTCTCGGGCTATGCGGCGCAGTTGGCGCATGCCGAGGCGCACGTGCGCGCCGCGCTGCCGCACCTGTGCGAACTGGCGCTGGGCGGCACCGCGGTCGGCACTGGCCTGAACGCGCCGCCGGGCTATGCCGAGGCGGCGGCGGCTGAGCTGGCGCGCCTGACCGGCCAGCCGTTCGTCACCGCGCCGAGCAAGTTCGAGGCGCTGGCCTCGTGCGACGCGCTGGTGCAGGCGCACGGGGCGCTCAAGGGGCTGGCGGCCAGCCTGACGAAGATCGCCAACGACGTGCGCTGGCTGGCCAGCGGGCCGCGCAGCGGCATCGGCGAGATCAGCATCCCGGAGAACGAACCCGGCTCGTCGATCATGCCCGGCAAGGTCAATCCGACCCAGAGCGAGGCGCTGACCATGTTGTGCGCGCAGGTGATGGGCAACGACGTGGCGATCAACATCGGCGGTGCCTCGGGCAACTTCGAGCTCAACGTGTTCCGCCCCATGATCGCGCACAATTTCCTGCAGAGCGTGCGCCTGCTGGCCGACGGCATGGTCAGCTTCAACGACCACTGCGCGGTCGGCATCGAGCCCAACCGCGCGCGCATCGACGAACTGGTGCAGCGCTCGCTGATGCTGGTGACCGCGCTCAACCCGCACATCGGCTATGACAAGGCGGCACAGATCGCCAAGAAGGCGCACGCCGAAGGCCTGAGCCTGCGCGAGGCGGCGCTGGCCAGCGGCCACCTGACGGCGGATCAGTTCGATGCCTGGGTGCGGCCGCAGGACATGGTGTGATGGGGCCTGGCACCGCGGGATGGCGGCGCCGGGCTTCCGACACATGCGAGAGGATCAGAGGCATTGCGCTGGAGTAGAGTGACGGGGGCGCTCAGGTCGGCGCCGAGTCAGTGCTTTGTAAGAGCATGACGGGATGATGGTAAGGTCTCGGCGGGCGGGAATGTCCGCGTATCTGCAACGAAGAACCAGGAGATGAAACCCATGAGTACCAGTGAATCTGTCGCCATCCAATCCATGCTGGTCGAGAACCGCGTATTCCCGCCCAGCGAAGAGATGGTCAAGGGGGCGCACATCAGCGGCATGGACGCCTACCAGGCGCTGGTCGACGAGGCAGAGAAGGATTTTGAAGGCTTCTGGGGCCGCCTGGCCAAGGAACACCTAGTCTGGTCGAAAGAGCCGACCAAGGTCCTCGACGAGTCGAACAAGCCGTTCTACAAGTGGTTCCCCGATGGCGAGCTGAACGCCACCGTGAACTGCCTCGACAAGCACATGGGCACGC
>NZ_DAOMOQ010000018.1:39985-54650 GCF_035444425.1 Ottowia sp.
CCCGATGGCGAGCTGAACGCCACCGTGAACTGCCTCGACAAGCACATGGGCACGCCGGTCGAGCACAAGACCGCGATCATCTTCGAAGCCGATGACGGCTCCGTCACCAAGATCACCTACCGGCAGTTGCTCGATCGCGTGAGCCAATTCGCCAACGGCCTCAAGGCGCACGGCATCAAGCAGGGCGACCGGGTGCTGATCTACATGCCGATGACCATCGAGGGCGTGATCTCGATGCTGGCCTGCGCACGCCTGGGTGCCATCCACAGCGTGGTGTTCGGCGGCTTCTCGGCCAAGTCGGTGCAGGAGCGCATCATCGACGGCGGCGCCGTGGCCGTGATCACTTCCAACGCGCAGATGCGCGGCGGCAAGGAACTGCCGCTGAAGGCGATCGTCGACGAGGCGCTCGGCATGGGCGGCTGCGAGGGCATCAAGAACGTCTTCGTGTACCAGCGCACCAAGACGCCCTGCAACATGAAGGAAGGTCGCGACAAGACCTTCGACGAGCTGATCGCCGGCCAGAGCACCGACTGCGCGCCGGTGATGGTCAACGCCGAGCACCCGCTCTACATCCTCTACACCTCCGGTTCCACCGGCAAGCCCAAGGGCGTGCAGCACGCCACCGGCGGCTACCTGCTGCAGGCCAAGCTGAGCATGGAGTGGAGCTTCGACATCAAGCCCGAGGACGTGTTCTGGTGCACCGCCGACATCGGCTGGGTCACCGGCCACACCTATGTCGCCTACGGCCCGCTGGCCGCGGGGGCGACCGAGATCGTGTTCGAGGGCGTGCCGACCTACCCCGACGCCGGCCGCTTCTGGCAGATGATCGAGCGCCACAAGTGCACCGTGTTCTACACCGCGCCGACGGCGATCCGCTCGCTCATCAAGGCCGCCGAGACCAACGAGAAGGTGCATCCGAAGAACTGGGACCTGTCCAGCCTGCGCATCATCGGCAGCGTCGGCGAGCCGATCAACCCGGAAGCCTGGATGTGGTATCACACCCACGTCGGCGGCGAGCGCTGCCCGGTGATCGACACCTACTGGCAGACCGAGACCGGCGCCCACATGATCAACCCGCTGCCGGGCGCGACGCCGCTGGTGCCGGGCTCGTGCACGCTGCCGATTCCCGGCATCTTCGCGGCGATCGTCGACGAGGCCGGCAACGAGATGCCCAACGGCACCGGCGGCCTGCTGGTCTACAAGAAGCCCTGGCCCAGCATGATCCGCACCATCTGGAACGACGAGGAGCGCTTCAAGGCGACCTACTTCCCTGAGGAGATGAAGGGCTACTACCTGGCCGGCGACGGCGCCGTGCGCGATGCCGACACCGGTTTCTTCCGCGTCACTGGCCGCATCGACGACGTGCTGAACGTGTCGGGCCACCGCATGGGCACGATGGAGATCGAGTCGGCGCTGGTGGCCAAGACCGACCTGGTGGCAGAAGCCGCCGTGGTGGGCCGTCCGGACGACCTGACCGGCGAGGCGATCTGCGCCTTCGTGGTGCTCAAGCGCCCGCTGCCGCACGGCGACGAGGCCAAGGCGATCGCCAAGGAACTGCGGGACTGGGTGGCGCACGAGATCGGCCCGATCGCCAAGCCCAAGGACATCCGCTTCGGCGAGAACCTGCCCAAGACCCGCTCCGGCAAGATCATGCGCCGCCTGCTGCGCACCCTGGCCAAGGGCGAGAAGATCACGCAGGACACCACCACGCTGGAGAACCCGGCGATCCTGACCCAGCTGGATCAGACCTACTGATCGCCAGCCCGGCACGGCCGGGTCGCTGCCTGGCCAGCGACTCGGCAGACACGAAAAAGCCCGCTTGCAGCGGGCTTTTTCTCGGTCGTGCGAAGTAGCTCGACGGATTCGCGTGCTTACTTGAGCGACAGAATCCAGGCGACCAGCTTCTTGGCCTCTTCGGCGTTCACGTTGGCGTTGGCGGGCATCGGGACCGCGCCCCAGACACCGCTGCTGCCTTTCATGATGTGCTGGGCCAGAAGGTCGGCGGCGGCTGCGTTGCCGGCGTTCTTCTTCGCCACATCCTTGTAGGAGGGGCCAACCAGCTTCTTGTCGACGGCATGGCACGCCATGCAGTTCTTGGACTTGGCGAGGGCTTCGTCCGCCATGGCCGCAGGCGCTGCGACGGTCATTACGGCCGCCACGGCGGCAAAAGTCAGGAAAACTCGCTTCATCTTGGTTCCTCGTTAGTGCGTGGTTAAGCTACATTCGCTCAACGCCATTGTATGCGCGCCGGTTGACATCACCCCCCAAAACCCTACTTGAAACAGATCAAGGAAAACCATGTATCTGCTCGGCTTGGGGCTGATCCTGCTGCTGATGAAATGGCAGGGCCTCAGCATCGTCGCCGCCTGGCCCTGGTGGCTGGTGCTGGCGCCGTTCGGCGCCGCCGCGCTGTGGTGGACCATCGCCGACCTGAGCGGCTACACGCAGCGCCAGGCGGCGGCGCGCGAACAGCGGCGCCAGCGCAAGCGGCTCGAGCGTCAGCGTGAGGCGCTTGGGGCCTCGTCCGGACGGGCGCGACCGCCTGACCGCTGAAGCATCCGGCGCGCCGCAGCGTGCACCGGCAACGGTCGCCTGTCAGACTTCGGAAAAATCGTCCAGCACCGCGCCCTTGCTGGCGCTCGACGCGCTGTGGGCGAACTTGGCCAGCACGCCGCGGGTGTAGCGCGGCGCCGGCTTCTTCCAGGCCTGGCGGCGCGTGGCCAGGGTGGCGTCGTCGACGTTGAGCTGCAGCAGCAGCTGCGTGGCGTCGATGGTGACCGAGTCGCCTTCCTCGATCAGCGCGATGTGGCCGCCGGCGGCCGCTTCGGGCGCCACGTGGCCGACCACCATGCCCCAGGTGCCGCCCGAGAAGCGTCCGTCGGTGATCAGGCCGACGCTCTCGCCCAGGCCCTCGCCGACCAGGGCGCTGGTCGGCGCCAGCATCTCGGGCATGCCGGGGCCACCCTTGGGGCCCAGGTAGCGCAGCACCACCACGTCGCCGGCCTTGATCTGGCCGGCCAGGATGGCGGCCAGCGCCGACTGCTCGTCGTCGAACACGCGCGCCGGGCCGGTGATGACCGGGTTCTTCAGGCCGGTGATCTTGGCCACGCAGCCCTCGGGGCTGAGGTTGCCCTTGAGGATCGCCAGGTGGCCCTGCTGGTACAGCGGCTGCGTGATCGGCCGGATCACGTCCTGGTCTTGGCGCGGCTGGTCGGGAACGTCGGCCAGCGTTTCGGCGATGGTCTTGCCGGTGATGGTCATGCAGTCGCCGTGCAGCAGGCCGGCATTCAGCAGCATCTTCATCACCTGCGGGATGCCGCCGGCCTGGTGCAGGTCGACCGCCAGATACTTGCCGCTCGGCTTCATGTCGCAGAACACCGGCACCTTCTGGCGCATGCGCTCGAAGTCGTCGATGGTCCACTCGACGCCGGCCGCGTGCGCGATCGCCAGGAAATGCAGCACGGCGTTGGTCGATCCGCCGACCGCCATGATCACCGCCACCGCGTTCTCGATCGATTGGCGCGTGACGATGTCGCGCGGCTTGAGGTCGCGCCGCACGGCCTCGATCAGCACCTTGGCCGACTCGCGGGCCGAATCGACCTTTTCCCGGTGCGGGTTGGCCATGGTGGACGAGTAGGGCAGGCTCATGCCCAGCGCCTCGAAGGCGCTGCTCATGGTGTTGGCGGTGTACATGCCGCCGCAGGAGCCGGTGCCGGGGATGGCGTGCTGCTCGATGTCCTTCAGTTCCCGGTCGCTGATCTTGCCGGCGGCGTTCTCGCCCACCGCCTCGAACACGCTGACGATGTTGAGGTCGCAGCCGTGCAGGCAGCCCGGCTCGATGGTGCCGCCGTAGACGTAGATGCTGGGCACGTTGGCGCGCAGCATGCCCATCATGCCGCCGGGCATGTTCTTGTCGCAGCCGCCGATGACGACCACGCCGTCCATCCACTGGCCCTGCACGCAGGTCTCGACGCAATCGCTGATGACCTCGCGGCTGACCAGCGAGTACTTCATGCCCTCGGTGCCCATGGCCATGCCGTCCGAGATGGTCGGCGTGCCGAACATCTGCGCGTTGCCGCCGGCTTCGTGGATGCCTTCGATGGCGGCGTCGGCCAGTTTCTGCAGGCCGGAGTTGCAGGGCGTGATGGTGCTGTGGCCGTTGGCGACACCGATCATGGGCTTGTCGAAGTCGGCCTCGGTGTAGCCCATGCCGTAGTACATGGAGCGGTTGGCGGCGCGCGCCTTGCCCTGGGTGATGTGGGCGCTGCGGTGGTTGATCGGCTGGTTCGGGGAGACTTTGCTGTCGGCCATGGCGTGCTCTCGGAAGAAGGGAACAAGTAAGCGCCGCGCGGCCGGCGCCCGAACGGAAAGTATGCGTCAGCGGACGGCGGAAGGCGGTGGTTGGGGCCGATCGCACGTCTCGCGTCGAGGGCTTTCCTGCGGCTCGCCATAATCCTGCCTTGGTCGGTGGCGGCGCCTGGCGTCGCCGCCGCGCACCGCCTTCGTCGTTTCCATTCCAGCCACGGATCTCCCAGCCATGCCCGCTTACCGTTCCAGGACCTCCACTTCCGGCCGCAACATGGCCGGCGCCCGCGCGCTCTGGCGCGCCACCGGCATGAAGGATGCCGATTTCAAGAAGCCCATCATTGCCGTCGTCAACAGCTTCACCCAGTTCGTGCCCGGCCACGTGCACCTGAAGGACATGGGCCAGCTGGTGGCGCGCGAAATCGAGGCCGCCGGCGGCGTGGCCAAGGAATTCAACACCATCGCCATCGACGACGGCATTGCCATGGGCCACGACGGCATGCTGTACAGCCTGCCCAGCCGCGACCTGATCGCCGATTCGGTCGAGTACATGGTCAACGGCCACTGCGCCGACGCCATGGTCTGCATCAGCAACTGTGACAAGATCACCCCCGGCATGCTGATGGCGGCGATGCGGCTGAACATCCCGGTCATCTTCGTTTCCGGCGGGCCGATGGAGGCCGGCAAGACCCGGCTGGCCGTGCCGGCGACGGCGCCGGCCCAGGTCCGGAAGGTCGATCTGATCGACGCCATGGTGATGGCCGCCGACAGCGCCGTGAGCGACGCCGAGGTGGACGCGGTGGAGCGCTCCGCCTGCCCCACCTGCGGCTCCTGCTCGGGCATGTTCACCGCCAACTCGATGAACTGCCTGACCGAGGCGCTGGGCCTGTCGCTGCCCGGCAACGGCACCGTGGTCGCCACGCACGCCGACCGCGAGCAGCTGTTCAAGCGCGCCGGCCACCTGATCGTCGAGCTCGCCAGGCGCTACTACGATCAGGACGACGCGCGCGTGCTGCCGCGCAGCGTCGGTTTCAAGGCGTTCGAGAACGCCATGACGCTGGACATCGCCATGGGCGGCTCGACCAACACCATCCTGCACCTGCTGGCGATCGCGCAGGAAGCCCGCATCGACTTCACGATGCAGGACATCGACCGCCTCTCGCGCGTGGTGCCGCAGCTGTGCAAGGTGGCGCCCAACACCGATCAGTACCACGTCGAGGATGTGCACCGCGCCGGCGGCATCATGGCCATCCTGGGCGAGCTGGCGCGCGCCGGCCGGCTGCACACCGACACGCCCACGGTGCACGCCGCCACCCTGGGCGAGGCGCTGGCCGAGTGGGACGTGATGGGCCAGCCGAGCCAGGCGGTGCAGACCTTCTACCAGGCCGGGCCGGGCGGCGTGCCGACCCAGGTGGCCTTCAGCCAGGCCAGCCGCTGGCCCAGCCTGGACACCGACCGCGCCGGTGGCTGCATCCGCTCGGTGGAGCACGCCTTCTCGCAGGAGGGCGGGCTGGCCGTGCTGCGCGGCAACATCGCGCTGGACGGCTGCGTGGTCAAGACCGCCGGCGTCGACGACGAGCTGCTGGCGTTCGAGGGGCCGGCGCACGTGGTCGAGTCGCAGGACGAGGCGGTGCAGCACATCCTGACCGACCAGGTCAAGGCCGGCGACGTGGTGGTGGTGCGCTATGAAGGCCCCAAGGGCGGCCCCGGCATGCAGGAGATGCTCTACCCGACCAGCTACATCAAGAGCAAGGGCCTGGGCAAGGCCTGCGCGCTGCTGACCGACGGGCGCTTCTCGGGCGGCACCTCGGGCCTGTCGATCGGTCACTGCTCGCCCGAGGCGGCGGCCGGCGGCGCCATCGGCCTGGTGAGGAACGGCGACCGCATCCGCATCGACATCCCGAATCGCAGCATCGACGTGCTGGTGTCCGACGAGGAACTGGCGCGCCGCCGCGCCGTGCAGGACGAACTGGGCTGGAAGCCGGCCAAGCCGCGCCCGCGCCAGGTGTCGGCGGCGCTGAAGGCCTACGCCCTGCTGGCCACCTCGGCCGACAAGGGCGCGGTGCGCGATCTGTCCCTGCTCGATTGAATCCGATCGCAAGACCGGGCTGAGCCAGGCGGCGCGCAGGCACAATCGCCGCCATGCTGATCCACCCGAACATCGACCCGGTCGCGATCCAGATCGGCCCGCTGGCGATCCACTGGTACGGCCTGACTTACCTGGTCGCGTTCGCGCTGTTCTATTTCCTCGCCACGCGGCGCCTGCGGCACCAGCCGTTCGCCTCCATCACGCAGCCGGCGCCGTGGACGCGGCGCGACCTCGAGGACATGCTGTCCTGGGGCGTGCTCGGCGTGATCCTGGGCGGGCGCCTGGGCTACAGCCTGTTCTACAAGCCGGCCTACTACGCCGCGCACCCGCTGGAGATCCTGGCCATCTGGCAGGGCGGCATGAGCTTTCACGGCGGCATGCTGGGCGTGATCGTCGCCATGATGCTGTGGGCGCGCCTGCGTGGTCGGCCCTGGCTGCAGGTGACCGACCTGATCGCGCCCTGCGTGCCGCTCGGCCTGGCCTCGGGGCGCATCGGCAACTTCATCAACGGCGAGCTGTGGGGCCGCGTGGCCGATCCCTCGCTGCCCTGGGCGATGGTGTTCCGCGGCGCCGGCGAGGCGCCGCGCCATCCGTCGCAGATCTACCAGTTCCTGCTTGAGGGCGTGCTGCTGTTCGTGCTGCTGTGGCTGTACGCGCGCCAGCCGCGCAGGATGGGGCAGGTCAGCGGCATGTTCCTGATCGGCTACGGCGTGCTGCGCTTCATCGCCGAATACTTCCGCGAGCCCGACGCGCACCTGGGCCTGCTGGCGCTGGGCATGAGCATGGGACAGTGGCTGTGCGTACCGATGGTGCTGGCCGGCGTCGCCATGTGGGCCTGGGCCAGCCGCCGGCCCGATCCGCTGGTCAAGCCATGAACGACGGCGCCAAGCCACCTGCCGAAGCCGGCCCGCGCAGCACGCGCGAGCGCCTCGGCGCCGTACTGGGCCGCAAGGCCGAGGCGCTGTCGCCCTGGGTGCTGCGGCGCACGCTGCGCGAGCTGCAGCACATCATCGACCCGACGGTGAGCGAGGTCGAGGGCGGCCGCCGCGCCGCCGGCGTGGCCGGCTGGTATGCGCGTGCCACGCCGGAGCAACGGCGCGACTGCTGGCTGCTGATGAGCGAGCAGTTCGCGCCCGACCCGGCCGCCATCCACGCCGCGCGCGAAGCGTACGAAAGCGCGCTCGGCACCGACGACGAGGCGCAGGCCGAGGTGCATCTGCGCCGCGCCATCATGGCGCCGCGCACGCGTCTGCTGCAGCGCTTCGCGGCCTTTCCCGAGGGCGTGCGCTTCCTGGTCGACATGCGCGCCGAGTTGCTGCCGCAGCTGCGCAGCAACAAGCGCCTGGCGGCGCTGGACGCCGAGCTGCAGGAGCTGTTCTCGACCTGGTTCGATGTCGGCTTTCTGGAGCTGCAGCGCATCAGCTGGGATTCGCCGGCCTCGCTGGTCGAGAAACTGATCAAGTACGAGGCGGTGCACGACATCCGCGGCTGGGCCGATGCCAAGAACCGGCTCGATGAGGACCGGCGCTGCTACGGCTTCTTTCATCCACGCCTGCCCGGCGAGCCGCTGATCTTCGTCGAGGTGGCGCTGCTGCAGGAGCTGGCGGGCAGCATCCCGCCGCTGCTCGACGAGGAGGCCGAGGCGGCCGATCTGCGCAAGGCGACGACGGCGATCTTCTATTCGATCAGCAACACGCAGCGCGGGCTGCGCGGCGTGAGCTTCGGCGATTCGCTGATCAAGCGCGTGGTCGAGACCCTGCACGCCGAGTTTCCGCAACTCAAGACCTTCGCCACGCTGTCGCCGATTCCGGGCTTTCGGGCCTGGCTCGGCAAGCACGCCGAGGCCCTGCTGGCGGCGCTGCCGGCGCGCACGCGCACGGCGCTGGCGCGCGAACTGGCGCCGGCCGAGCTGAGCGCGCCGGCGCTGCTGGCGGCGCTCGACGGCGTGGCTGGCGTGAACGAGAAGTCGCTGCTGGCGCGCTGGCTGCTCGGCGCCGCGGCGCGCTACCTGGCGCTGGAGCAGGACGAGGGCGGGCGGCCGCTGGATGCGGTGGCGCGCTTTCATCTCGGCAACGGCGCGCGCGTCGAGCGCCTGAACTGGCTGGCCGATCCCTCGCCCAAGGGCTTGCGGCAGTCGCACGGCGTGATGGTGAACTACCTGTACGACCTCAAGCGCCTGGACAAGCACCGGGCGCAGTTCGCCCAAGGAAAAGTCCCGATGGCCAGCGCCATCCAAAGCCTGCTAGATTGAGCGCCCCCGACAATCCCGAAAATAGGAGACAAAGCGCTCATGAATCACCTGCTCACCCGCCGTCAGGCGCTGCTGGCCAGCACCGCAGTGGTACTTCCCGGGCTGGCGCTCGCCCAGGCCTGGCCGGCCAAGCCGGTCAACATGGTGGTGCCGTTCCCGGCCGGCGGCGGTACCGACGCCTTCGCCCGCCCGCTGGCGGCACAGTTCTCCAAGCTCACCGGCTCGACCCTGGTGATCGACAACCGCGGCGGCGCCGGCGGCACGCTGGGTGCCTCGGTGGCGGCCAAGCTGCCGGGCGACGGCTACAACCTGTTCATGGGCGGCGCGCACCACATGGTGGCGCCCAGCATGTACCCCAAGCTCGACTACGACATCGAGAAGGACTTCATTCCGCTGATCCAGGTCGCCAGCGTGCCGCAGGTGCTGGTGGTGAACCCCAAGCGCGTGCCCCAGGCCACCGCCAAGGAGCTGATCGAGCATCTGCGCAAGAACCCGGGCAAGATGGATTACGCCTCGGCCGGTGCCGGCTCGGTGCACCACCTGGCGGGCGAGCTGTTCAAGATCCAGACCAGGACCTCCATCACCCACATACCCTACCGCGGCGCCGGCCCGGCGCTGCAGGACCTGATCGCCGGCACGGTGGACATGGCCTTCGATGGCCTCGGTTCATCCGCCGGTCACATCGCCGGCGGCCGCATCAAGGCGCTGATGGTGGCCGGCGACAAGCGCAACCCGGCCATCCCCGACGTGCCGAGCGCGGCCGAGGTCGGCCTGCCGGACTACAAGGTCAGCACCTGGTATGGCATCTGGGCGCCCAAGGGCACGCCGGCCGAAGCGCAGACCGCCGCCATCGACGCGATCCGCAAGTGCGCGCTGGCCGACGACGCCAAGGCGGTGTGGGCCAAGCAGGGCGCCACCTTCCCGAACGTGGCCGGGCCGCAGTTCGCCCAGCTGATCCACGAGGAGATCCGCAAGTGGGCCGAGGTGGTCAAGGCGTCTGGCGCCAAGCTGGAATAGGAGCGGCGGCTTGTCGGGCCGGGTCTTGTTCGCGGGCGATCAGGGCGTCGCCGTCGTCACGCTGTCGCACCGCGCCAGGTTCAACGCCATGTCGCGCGCGATGTGGCGCGAGCTGAAGGATGTGTTCAGCCGCATCCAGCTCGACGCGCAATGGCGGTGCGTGCTGCTGCACGGCGACGGCGGGCATTTCTGCGCCGGCGGCGACATCGCCGAATACCCGGACTTCCGCTTCGACCGCGACAGGCTGCGCACCTTCCACGAGGACGAGGTGTGGGGCGGCCTGGCGGCGATGCTGGCCTGCGACGTTCCGATCGTCGCCGCCATCGGCGGCAACTGCATGGGCGCCGGCGTCGAGATCGCCAGCTGCTGCGACATCCGCGTGGCGGCCGAGGACGCCCGGTTCGGCGCGCCGATCGCGCGCCTGGGCTTTCCGATGGCGCCGCGCGAGGCGCGGCTGGTGGCGCGCGTGGCCGGCGAAGCGACCGCGCGCGAGCTGCTGCTGGAAGCCGCCGTGCTGGATGCGCCGGAACTGAAGGCGCGCGGCTTTCTGCACCAGGTGCTGCCGCCGTTCGAGCTGATGGTGCACGCGCGTCAGCGCGCCGCGCGCATCGCCCGCCTGGCACCGCAGGCGGCGCGCCTGAACAAGCAGACCTTGCGCGCATTGGGCCAGGCAGGTCCGGGCGATGCGGCGGGCCCCGCGATCGACCGCATCGTCGCCGGCGCCTACGATTACGCCGACAGCGCCGAGCACCGCGAGGGCATCACGGCTTTCCTGGCCAAGCGCGCGCCGAATTTCTAGACTCCCCGTTTCACCATCGTTCGTCCCATGGCCAACCAGAACCTCTTTGCCGCCCTGCGCGCGGCCTTTCCCGCCGACCTCGACGGCACCGCCATCGAGACCGACAGCGGGTTGCACTACTCCTGGCACGATCTCGACCGCGCCACTGCCATGGTGGCCAATCTGCTCCAGTCGCTCGACGTTCCCAAGGCCCGCGACGGCGTGCCGCCGCGCATCGCGGTACAGGTCGAGAAGTCGGTCGAGGCCATGATCCTGTACCTGGCGGCGCTGCGCGCCGGCTTCGCCTTCCTGCCGCTCAACACCGCCTACCAGAGCGGCGAGATCGAGTACTTCATCGGCAACGCCAGTCCGGCCGTGGTGGTGTGCAGCGGCCGGAATTTCCCCTGGGTCAGCCAGATCGCCTTCAAGGCCGGCACGCGCCACGTGTTCACCCTGAACGAGGATCGCACGGGCAGCCTGCTCGAGCGCGCGGCGCACCACAGCGACCGGCAGCAACCGGCCGAGCGCAAGGCCGGCGAGCTGGCGGCGATCCTCTACACCAGCGGCACCACCGGCCGCAGCAAGGGCGCCATGCTGTCGCACGGCAACCTGCTGTCGAACGCGGTGATGCTGAAGGACTACTGGGGCTGGCAGCCAGGCGACGTGCTGATCCACGCGCTGCCGATCTTCCACGTGCACGGCCTGTTCGTCGCCATCCACGGCGCGCTGCTGAATGGCTCGAAGATGCTGTGGCACGCCAGGTTCGACCCGAAGAAAGTGATCGCCGACCTGCCGCGCGCCACCGTGTTCATGGGCGTGCCGACGCTGTACGTGCGCATGCTGGCCGAACCCGCGCTGACCAGGCAGCAGGCGGCGCACATGCGCCTGTTCATCAGCGGCTCGGCGCCGCTGCTGATCGAGACCTTCAACGACTGGCGTGAGCGCACCGGCCACACCATCCTCGAGCGCTACGGCATGAGCGAGACCATCATGCTGACCAGCAACCCCTACCGTGCCGACGTGCGCTACGAAAACCAGAGCGAGCGACGTGGCGGCACGGTAGGCTTTCCGCTGCCGGGCGTCGGCGTGCGGGTGCGCGGCGACGACGGCGCGGCCGTGCCGGCGGGCGAGATCGGCGGCATCCAGGTCAGCGGGCCGAACGTGTTCAGCGGTTACTGGCAGATGCCCGAGAAGACGAAGGAGGAGTTCACCGCCGACGGCTGGTTCAAGACCGGCGACGTCGGCCAGCAGGACGCGCGCGGCTACGTCACCATCGTCGGGCGCAGCAAGGACCTGATCATCAGCGGCGGCTACAACGTCTACCCGGCCGAGATCGAGGGCGTGCTGAACGACATGCCGGGCGTGGCCGAGAGCGCCATCGTCGGCGTGCCGCACCCGGATTTCGGCGAGGTCGGCGTGGCGGTGGTGATCCCCAGACCGGGCGCCACGCTGGAGCCAGAGCGACTGATCGACGAACTGAAAGCCCGGCTGGCCAACTTCAAGATTCCGAAGCGCTGTTTCATCGCTGCCGAGCTGCCGCGCAACACCATGGGCAAGGTGCAGAAGAACCTGCTGCGCGATCAGTACCAGGACCTGTTCACGGCCTGAGCACTGGCGGCATTGGCTGACAGCCGGCGCTGCGAGCCGGCGGCTAAACTCCGGGGTGAGCTGGCCTGTCGGTGCATGGGCCGGGACGAGAACGGAAAGCGAAGGAGGCTTCCATGTCCTTGAAATCCTTGCTGCTGCTGCTGGTGGGCGCGGCGATCGTGGTGTTCGTCGGCGTCAACTGGGCCGAGATGACGCGCCCGACCAACCTGTCGCTGATCTTCACCGAGGTGCACGCGCCGCTGGGGCTGGTGCTGCTCGGCCTGATGGTGCTGCTGTCGGTGCTGTTCGTCGGCCTGATCGCCTACACCCAGGGCACCGTGCTGATCGAGACCCGCCGCCACGCCAAGGAGCTGTCGGCGCAGCGCGAGCTGGCCGACAAGGCCGAGGCCTCGCGCTTCACCGATCTGCGGGCGCACCTGGACAAGGAGGTCGCACGCCTGTCGGGCGTGATCGACAACCACACGCGCGAGACGCTGGCGCGTGTCGACCGGGCCGAGATGGGGTTGCGCGACCGCCCGGTGGACCTGGAGATCGGGCGCCTGGTGCAGGCGGTAGAAACCCACAACCGCGACCTGCACGCGCGCGTGGACCGGCTGGAAATGGGCTTGCGCGAAGGCCTGTCGAGCTACAAGCCGGCATTGCCGAGCATGCAGCCGGCGGTGTTGCCGGCGGCCGCCAGCAGTGCGTCGGCCGCCGAATCGCGCGCCGACAACGGTGGCGACCCGGTCGGCCAGGCAGTGCCGGGCTGAGTGTGCGCGTCAGCCGTTCGTAGCGTCCCCAACAAACAACGCCTTCAGGCTGAACCAGCCTGAAGGCGTTGTTGATTCCGGGCGGCAGCCGGCCGGCGCGTTGCTGCTCCGGTGCCCGGATCAGCGCAGCACCAGCACCGGAATCTCGGAATGTGTCAGCACCTGCTGGGTCTCGCTGCCCAGCAGCAGGCGCTTGACGCCCTTGCGGCCATGCGAGGCCATCACGATCAGGTCGGCCTTGTGCTTCTTGGCGGCGGCGATCACTGCGTCCGACACCACGTCCGACTTGGCCAGCACCGCCTTGACCTTGACCCCCTGGGCCGTGCCGCTGGCCTTGACCGCGTCGACGGTTTCCTGCGCGTCGGTGGCCCATTGCTCCTCGACCCGCTTGACGTCCTCGGACGACAGCGGCACGGCGCCTTCGAAATAGCTTTGCGGATAGCGCGGGATCACCTTCAGGGCAACCAGCTCGGCGCCACAGGTGGCGGCCAGCTGGATGGCGCTGTCGACGGCTTTCTTGGACAGCTTGGAACCGTCGGTGGCGACGAGAATGCGTTGATACATGAAAGGCTCTCCTCAGGGTTGATTCGATGGCGACCGCCCGCGCCCGCGTGCGGATCAGACGCAACGATAGCGTAATCCAGCACCTTGGTGGGACACTTGGCCGCTGTCAAGCCAGCGACAGGTGTTGCATGTATATTAGCGCGCGCTTATGAAAGGTGAAGCAGCGATCCCATCGGCAGCGCAGGCGGTGCCGGCGTTCGGACCGACGAACGCCGAGCCGCTTGTCGGCTTCAGCTTGCTCGACGAGCGTGACGAGTGGCTGGAGTTCAGCCGCCCGCTCGACGGCGCCGGCAGCCATGCTGCCGGCACCTGCTGGGAATCGACCATCGTGTTCGAGGGCATGCACTGCGCCGCCTGCGCGGTGACGATCGAGCAGGCGCTGCGCGCCAGCCCCGGCGTGCGCGAAGCCGAGGTCAGCGCCGCCAGCCACCGCGGCCGCGTGGTGTGGGAGGAGGGCGCGACCCTGCCTTCGCGCTGGATGCAGGCGGTGCAGCGCACCGGCTATCGGCCGCTGCCGGCGCACGATGCCTTCGGCAGCGCGCGCCGCCAGGCCGAGACGCGCAAGATGATGTGGCGCCTCGGCGTGGCTGGCGTCTGCATGATGCAGGTGATGATGTACGCCACGCCGGAGTACTTCACCGCGCCCGGCGAGATGGCGCCGGACCTGATGCGGCTGCTGCGCTGGGCGCAGTGGGTGCTGTCGATTCCGGTGCTGCTGTTCTCCTGCCAGCCTTTCTTCGCCAACGCGCTGCTCGACCTGAAGCTGCGCCGCGTCAGCATGGACCTGCCGGTGGCACTCGGCATGCTGATCACCTTCGTCGTCAGCACGCTCGGCACCTTCGAGCCCGAGGGCGTGTTCGGGCACCAGGTCTATTTCGACTCGCTGACCATGTTCGTGTTCTTCCTGCTCACCGGCCGCTGGCTCGAGTTGCGCCTGCGCGACCGCACCGCCGGCGCGCTCGAGGCGCTGATGCACCGCCTGCCCGAGAGCGTGCAGCGCCAGCGCGCCGATGGCGGCTGGGAGCGCGTGTCGGTGCGCCGCGTGCGGGTCGGCGACGTGCTGCGCGTGCTGCCGGGTGAGGCGTTCCCGGCCGATGGCGTGCTGCTGCGCGGCAGCACCTCGGTCGACGAGGCGTTGCTGACCGGCGAATCGACGCCGCTGGCGCGCGGCGCCGGCGAGCAGGTGATCGCCGGCAGCCACAACCTGACGGCGCCGGTCGAACTGCGCGTTGAGCAGGTCGGCGCCGATACGCGCTACGCGCAGATCGTGGCGCTGATGGAGCAGGCCTCGACCGGCAAGCCGC
>NZ_DAOMOQ010000018.1:54750-65699 GCF_035444425.1 Ottowia sp.
ACGCGCTACGCGCAGATCGTGGCGCTGATGGAGCAGGCCTCGACCGGCAAGCCGCGCATCGCGCAACTGGCCGACCGGCTGGCCAAGCCGTTCCTGATCTTCGTGCTGCTGGCCGCGGGCCTGGCCTGTGCCTGGTGGTGGCCGACCGACCCGGCGCGGGCGCTGATGATCACGGTGGCCATCCTGGTGATTACCTGCCCGTGCGCGCTGTCGCTGGCCACACCGGCCGCCATGCTGGCCAGCGCCGGCGCGCTGGCCAGGGATGGCGTGCTGGTGCGGCGCCTGCAGGCGCTGGAGGAGCTGGCCGAGGTCGATACCGTGGTGTTCGACAAGACCGGCACGCTGACGCGGGATGCCTTCGTGCTGGCCGACGTGCGGGTGCGCGAGGGTGCGTCACGTGCGCAGGTGCTGGCGCTTGCGGCTGAACTCGCGCGCGGCAGCCTGCACCCGGTCTCGCGCGCGCTGGTTGCCGCCGCCGAGGCCGAGGCGGCGGCCTGCCCCGGCGCGTCCTTGAGCCAGGTGCGCGAGCTGGCTGGCCAGGGCGTGCAGGCCAGGCTGGTCACGGCGGAGGGCGGCGAAACGACGTTGCGGCTCGGCTCCGCCGCGTTCTGCGGCTTGCCGGAGTCGCCAGTGGACGGGCCGGCCAGCCACCTTGCCGACGACCAGGGCTGGCTGGCCAGTTTCGAGTTCCGCGAGGATGTGCGCGACGATGCGCGCGCCGCCATCGATGCGCTGCACGCCGGCGGCCTGCGGGTGCGGCTGCTGTCCGGCGATCGCTCGCAGGCCGCGGCGCGGGTCGGCGCGCTGGCCGGCATCGACGACACGCGCGGCGACTGCTCGCCGGCCGACAAACTGGCGGCGCTGCAGCGAGCGCAGCAGGACGGCCAGCGTGTCGCCATGGTGGGCGACGGCCTCAACGACGGGCCGGTGCTGGCCGGCGCCAACGTGTCGTTCGCGTTCGGGCGCGCGGTGCCGCTGGCGCGCGCGCAGTCGGACTTCGTGGTGCTTGGCGACCGCCTGCTGCTGGTGGCAAAGACACAACGCCAGGCGCGTCGAACCATGCGCATCGTGCGGCAGAATCTCGCCTGGGCCGCGGCCTACAACGCCATCGGCGTGCCGCTGGCGATGATGGGCTGGGTGCAGGCCTGGCTGGCGGGCCTGGGCATGGCCGCCAGCTCGCTGCTGGTGGTCCTCAATGCATTGCGGCTGTCGTCGGGTGCGCGGGCCGTGTCGGAGGAGCCTTGATGGACATTCTGTACTTGCTGATCCCGCTCTCCGTGGTGCTGGTTTTCTTCATCCTCGGCGCCCTGTGGTGGGCCATCTACCGTGGCCAATTCGACGACGTCGACCGTGAGGGCGAGCGCATTTTTGAGCACGATTGACGCACGTCAATCAAGACCATAATACTGTCCCGGATACTTTTGAAGGTTTCAAAGGAAGAGGTGGAAATGACATTCGCCAATACGCAATCCACGGTCTACAACGACAAGGTGGTGAGGCAGTTCGCCGTCATGACGGTGGTCTGGGGCGTGGTCGGCATGCTGGTCGGCGTGATCATCGCCGCGCAGCTGGCCTGGCCCGAATTGAACCTGGGGATTCCCTGGCTCAGCTACGGTCGCCTGCGGCCGCTGCACACCAATGCGGTGATCTTCGCCTTCGGCGGTTCCGGCCTGTTCGCCACCGCGTACTACGTGGTGCAGCGCACCTGCCAGGTGCGGCTGTTCTCCGACCAGCTGGCGGCCTTCACGTTCTGGGGCTGGCAGGCGGTGATCGTCGCCGCTGCCATCACGCTGCCGCTGGGCCTGACCAGCACCAAGGAATACGCCGAACTCGAGTGGCCGATCGACATCCTGATCGCGCTGGTGTGGGTGTCGTTCGCGGTGGTGTTCTTCGGCACCGTCGGCACGCGCCGGGTCAAGCACATCTACGTTGCCAACTGGTTCTACGGCGGCTTCATCCTGACCATCGCGCTGCTGCACATCGTCAACAGCGCGGCGCTGCCGGTAGGCCTGTTCAAGTCCTACTCGGCCTACGCCGGCGTGCAGGACGCCATGGTGCAGTGGTGGTACGGCCACAACGCGGTCGGCTTTTTCCTGACCACCGGCTTCCTCGGCATGATGTACTACTTCATCCCCAAGCAGGCTGAGCGCCCGGTGTACAGCTACCGGCTGTCGATCGTGCACTTCTGGGCGCTGATCTTCACCTACATGTGGGCCGGCCCGCACCATCTGCACTACACGGCGCTGCCGGACTGGGCGCAGAGCGTCGGCATGGTGTTCTCGCTGATCCTGCTGGCGCCCAGCTGGGGCGGCATGATGAACGGCATCATGACCCTGTCGGGCGCCTGGCACAAGCTGCGCGACGACCCGATCCTGCGTTTCCTGATCGTGTCGCTGTCGTTCTACGGCATGTCGACCTTCGAGGGTCCGATGATGTCGATCAAGACCGTCAACGCGCTCTCCCACTACACCGACTGGACCGTCGGCCACGTGCACTCCGGCGCGCTGGGCTGGGTCGGCCTGATCACCATCGGCTCGATCTACTACTTGCTGCCGCGCCTGTTCGGCCAGAAGCAGATGTACAGCGTCAAGGCCATCGAGGTGCACTTCTGGACCGCCACCATCGGCATCGTGGTGTACATCGCCGCGATGTGGATCGCCGGCGTTATGCAGGGCCTGATGTGGCGCGCGGTCAACCCCGACGGCACGCTGACCTACACCTTCGTCGAGTCGGTCAAGGCCACCTATCCGTTCTACGTGCTGCGCCTGCTCGGCGGCCTGCTGTACCTGGGCGGCATGCTGGTCATGCTGTGGAACATGTTCAAGACCATCACCGCCGGTCGCGCCGTCCAGGTGCAGATCCCCGCGACCATGGCTCGCGCCTGATCAGGAGTCCATCGTCATGGCAGAAGAGAAAATCACCGGCCACGCCAAGGTCGAAACCAACAACTTCTTGATGATCGTGCTGATCCTGCTGGTGGTCTCCTTCGGGGGCCTGGTGGAGATCGTGCCGCTGTTCTTCCAGAAGTCCACCACGCAGCCGATCGAGGGCCTGAAGCCCTACACCGCGCTGCAGGTGGTCGGCCGCGACGTCTACGCACGCGAGGGCTGCAACAACTGCCACTCGCAGATGATCCGCCCGTTCCGCGCCGAGGCACTGCGCTACGGCCCGTATTCAGTTGCCGGCGAATTCGTCTACGACCACCCGCACCTGTGGGGCAGCAAGCGCACCGGCCCCGACCTGGCGCGCGTCGGCGGCCGCTACAGCGACGACTGGCACCGCGCGCACCTGGTCAACCCGCGCGACGTGGTGCCCGAGTCCAACATGCCGGCCTATCCGTGGCTGGAGCGCAATGCGGCCAACGCCAACACGATCCAGGCCCACATGCGCGGCCTGCGCACGCTGGGTGCGCCCTACACCGACGAGGAGATCGCCAAGGCGCCCGAGGAGCTGCAGGGCAAGACCGAGATGGATGCGCTGATCGCCTACCTGCAGGTGCTGGGCGTCCATCGCCGCTGATCGGACACGAGGCAGAACATGGACATCAATCTGCTGCGCAGCATCGCGACCGTGCTGGCGTTCGTCGTCTTCATCGGCATCGTGGTCTGGGCCTGGTCGCGCCGCAACAAGGAACGCTTCGACGAGGCGGCGCGACTGCCGTTCGAGCAGGACTGAACCGGCACGACCCAGCAGCAAGGCAAGGAACTGAAAAATGAGCGACTTCACAAGCAATTTCTGGTCGGTGTTCATCACCAGCCTGACGCTTCTCGGCATCATCGGCTGTCTGGTGCTGCTGTGGGTCAGCGGCAAGACCAAGGCCATGACGACCGCCGACAACACCACGGGCCACGTCTGGGACGGCGACCTGCGCGAGATGAACAACCCGCTGCCGCGCTGGTGGGTTGGCCTGTTCATCATCACCTGCCTGTTCTCGCTGGCCTATCTCTACCTGTACCCCGGCCTGGGCACCTACGCCGGCTCGCTCGGCTGGACGCAGACCGGCCAGTTCGAGCGCGAGGTGGCCAGGGGCAACGAACAGGCGGCGCCCATCTACGCCGCCTTCGCCGGCAAGAGCACCGCGGATCTGGCCAAGGACCCGCAGGCGATGGCCATCGGCGACCGCCTGTTCATGAACAACTGCGCGCAGTGCCACGGCTCCGACGCGCGCGGCAGCACTGGCTACCCCAACCTGACCGACAACTTCTGGGCCTGGGGCGGAACGCCGGAGCAGATCCACGCCTCCATCACGCAGGGTCGCACCGGCGTCATGACGCCGATGGGCGCTGCCGTCGGCGGCGCGGACGACGTGCGCAACCTGGCGAACTACGTGCTCAGCCTGTCGGGTGCGCCGCATGACTCGGTGCGTGCCAACCTGGGCAAGCCCAAGTTCGCGGTCTGCTCGGCCTGCCACGGCGCCGACGGCAAGGGCAACCAGGCGCTCGGTGCGCCCGACCTGACGCGCGGTATCTTCGTGCACGGCCCGGTGGTCGAGGCGCACGTGACCAGCATGATCATGAACGGCAAGACCGGCGTCATGCCGGCCTGGGAGGCCAAGTTCACGCCCGAGCAGCTGAAGGTGCTGACGGCCTATGTGTGGGGTCGTGGCGGTGGCCAGGAAGGCGCCGATGCCGCCGCCCCCGCGGCTGCCACGCCTGCGGCCGCCGCGCCGGTTGCGGCAGCACCCGCGGCCAACGCCGCCGCTCCGGCTGCCGATGCCGCCTCGGTGGTAGTCGAGAACGGCATCGTCAAGTTCTACTTCGCCACTGGCAAGGCCGACATCGCCGCCGGCGCCGACCAGGCGCTGGCCGAGGTGGTCAGCGGCGTGAAGGGTGGCAAGACGGCGGTCGTCAGCGGTTTCGTCGACAGCAGCGGCAGCGCGGCGCAGAACGAGGAACTGGCCAAGCAGCGCGCGTTCGCCGTGCGCGACCAGCTCAAGGCGCTCGGCATCGCCGAAGACAGGATCGAACTGAAGAAGCCCGAGAACATCGATGCCGGCGCCGGCGCCCAGGCACGGCGGGTGGAGGTGAGCCTGGTTTGATCAGCAGCACGGACGGCGCCCGGAGCGCCGGCCCGCTGGCCCGAGCGGCCCGGCACGATGGGGCGTTCGGCGCCCTGTTCTTGTCTGGCGCACGGCAGGGACAATGCGTCTTGAGCGCCGCGCTGCGATGCCGGCGCGACTAGACTTTCGCTCCGGAGTGCAATCCACAGGCCTGTTGTTGTGAGCAAGACATCCCCGACCGACAAGCCCGCCGCCGCAGCCGCCGGCGACGAGGTGATGGTGTCGCTGTACCAGGCGCAGAAGAAGATCTACCCGCGCAGCGTCACCGGCCTGTTCGCCAGGTGGCGCTGGTTCTTCGTCTTCGCCACCCAGATCTTCTTCTACGGCATGCCGTGGCTGCAGTGGGGCGGCCGCCAGGCGATGCTGTTCGACCTGGAGGCGCGGCGCTTCTACATCTTCGGGCTGGTGCTGTACCCGCAGGACGTGATCTACCTGTCGGGCATCCTGATCATCTCGGCGCTGCTGCTGTTCCTGTTCACCGCCGTGGCTGGCCGCCAGTGGTGCGGCTACGCGTGCCCGCAGACGGTCTACACCGAGATCTACCTCTGGTTCGAGCGCAAGCTGGAGGGCGACCGCTCGGCCCGCATGCGGCTCGACGCGGCGCCGATGTCGGCCAACAAGCTGCTGCGCAAGACCAGCAAGCAGGCGATCTGGATCCTGTTCGGGCTCTGGACCGGCTTCACCTTCGTCGGCTACTTTACGCCGATCCGCGAGCTGGCCGGCCACGTGCTGAGCTGGAACCTGGGGCCCTGGGAGACCTTCTGGATCTTCTTCTACGGCTTTGCCACCTACGGCAACGCCGGCTTCATGCGCGAGCAGGTGTGCAAGTACATGTGCCCCTACGCGCGCTTCCAGAGCGCGATGTTCGACAAGGACACGCTGATCGTCACCTACGACGCCAAGCGCGGCGAGCCGCGCGGCGCGCGCTCCAAGCGCGCCGACCACAAGGAACTGGGCCTGGGCGACTGTGTCAACTGCACGCTGTGCGTGCAGGTCTGCCCCACGGGCATCGACATCCGCAACGGCCTGCAGTACGAATGCATCAGCTGCGCTGCCTGCATCGACGTCTGCGACGAGGTGATGGACAAGGTCGGCTATCCACGCGGCCTGATCCGCTATTCCACCGAGCACGCGCTGGAACAGGGCTGGGGCGGCAAGGAAATCCTGCGCCACGTGCTGCGCCCGCGCGTGCTGATCTATTCGGCCATCCTGGCGGCGGTGACCATCGCGCTGATGGCCAGCCTGTTCCTGCGCACGCCGTTCAAGGTCGACATCGTGCGCGACCGCGCCACGCTGGCGCGCATCGTCGACGGCAGCAAGATCGAGAACGTCTACCGCATCCAGGTCATGAACGCCACCGAGAAGCCGCAGACCTTCGCGCTGTCGGCCGAGGGCCTGCCGGGGCTGGAACTGGTGACCGAGCGGAGTGTGACCATCGACGGCGCGCAGTCGCTGTGGGTGCCGGTGCGCCTGCAGCTGCCCTGGGGCACGGCCAAGGCGGGCTCGCACGAGATCCACTTCACGGTGCAGGCCGATGGGGTCGGCACGGTGCGCGAGAAATCGGTCTTCATGGTGCCGAGGTGAGCCAAGATATGAGCAGTCCGTCCCGCGCCGATCAGGCGATGCCCCATTCCGGCCCGTGGTGGAAGCACCGGCTCATGTGGCTGGTGGTCGGCGGCCCGGCGGTCGTGGTGGTGGCGTCCTTCGTCACGCTGTACCTGGCCATCAGCCGGCCCGATCCGGTGTATTCCGATGCGCAGCGTCCCGATGCCACCATCGAGCAACCGACGAGCGAGCGCGGCAGGGCTGAACTCACGCCCGCCATGCAGGCGCGCAACCACGCCGCCACCGGCGGCGTGAACACGCCGTCGTCGACCGCGCCCGGCGCCGACGCACGTTGAATCTTCTTGACTGAACTGGATTGCCCATGCTGCGTGAGCGCTTGATGTGGATTGCCTGGCCCGCGTTCCTGGTTGCCGCCGTGCTGGAAATGATGGTGTTCGCCGTGCTGGACCCGGCATCCCTGACCCTGTTCGGTGAAAGCGCCGGTTGGTCGCGGCCCGCGGTCTACACCGTCACCTTCCTGATTTTCTGGATCATGATGATGGCTTCCAGCGCGCTGACCACGCTGCTGTCCATGTCGCCGTTCGAGATCAATCGGCGCCAGTTGCAGGTGGAGCCGGATCAAGGTCGTTGATCATCCCGGCGAAGTAGGGCCAGCACGCCAGGCGCATTCGCTGCCGCCCAGATCCATCGGGTGTACGGCCTGGTGCTGCTGCGGCAGCCTTGATCGCTGCAGGCGGGGACATGCGGCCGAACCAACCGTTCGCGGCTTGCTTCCCGCGCTCGGGCAACGCCGGCAGCAGCACCCGTTCGAGTGGCGACGCAATCGACCTTCTCAACCAATCGATCCCTGGAGCCGCAGGGCACCGATGGCTACGTCCTGCGGTCGGCATCCGTGATGGTTCTCGGTGCTCGCGCTTGACCTGTCTTCACCGGGAGGCCCGGCGCCGTGCAGGCGCTCCGTCATCGAGGCTATTCACGCGACATGAGGCAAGGGGGGTTGACACGTATCGTTCAATGAATGATCATTCAATCAATGTGCTGATCCTGGCTTGGGTGTACCCTAGCTGACGCCGGTGTCAGCGGTTGGTGGCTTGTGGACGGTGTCGTCGGGTTAGGCAGCGATGCAGTCGCGACGGTTGACCATGGGTGGAAATCATCGACCCCCGGTGGGGTGGCATTTAGTCTGTTGCAAGGAGACAAGCATGAAGTTCGCTCGCAAACTGGCCAGTGCGGTGGTGGTGGCTGCCGCGTTGACCGCATTCGGCACGGCGCAGGCCAAGGATCTCACCATCGGCCTGGTGCTGTCGATGTCCGGGCCGTTTGCTGACTACGGCAAGCAGATCAAGCACGGCATCGACCTGTATATCGCCGAGCACGGCGATACGGTGGCGGGCCGCAAGGTCAAGCTGCTGGTGAAGGACGACACCGGCATCGCGCCGGCGGTCGCCCGCCGCTTGGCGCAGGAGTTCCTGGTCAACGACAAGGTCGATATCCTGGCCGGCTTCGACCTGACGCCGAACGCCTTCTCCGCCGCACCGGTGGCCACGCAGGGCAAGGTGCCGATGGTGGTGATGAATGCAGCGACGTCGGCGGTGACCGAGAAATCACCGAACATCGTTCGCACCTCGATGACCCTGCCTCAGGTGTCTGCGCCCCTCGCGCGCTGGGCCCATGCCAACAACATCCGCAACGTCTACACGCTGGTGGCTGACTACGGGCCCGGCCATGACTCTGAGATCCAGTTCCAGAAGACCTTCAAGAGCCTGGGCGGCAAGATCGTGGGCGAGGTGCGCACGCCGGTCGATACCGCCGACTACGCCGCGTACCTGTCGCGCATCCGGGATGCTAAGCCGGATGCCGCGTTCTTCTTCGTGCCGCCGGGCAGTTCCAGCGTGTCGCTGATGAAGGGTTTCAAGGAGCGTGGCCTGGACAAGGCCGGCATCAAGCTGCTGGCGACCGGCGACCTGACGGACGAGAACGAACTGGCGGCGCTGGGTGACGCGGCGGTCGACGTGATCTCGTCGTTCCACTACTCGGATGCACACGATTCACCCGAGAACAAGACCTTCGTAGCCGCGTATCGCAAGGCGTTCCCCAAGGACCGGCCGAACTTCATGGCGGTCGGCGGATACGACGGCATGCAACTGATCTACAAGGTACTCGAGCAGACCAAGGGCGATGCCAGTGCCGAAGCCTTCATCGCCGCGGCCAAGGGCATGAAGTGGAACAGCCCGCGGGGCCCGGTGGAAATCGATCCGCAGACGCGCGACATCATCCAGAACATCTACATCCGCAAGACCGAACGCGTCAATGGGGTGCTGCAGAACACCGAATTCGACACCATCAAGGCGGTGAAGGATCCCGGCAAAGCGGGCGAGTGAGGCTTCGGCAGCCGCTCGCTGTTCAAGGCGCGAGCCGGGGACCGACGGGATATTTGCGCGCACAGACACGGATGAGCCATGACGATCGTCTTTGACGGCATTGCGTTCGGCATGCTGCTGTTCCTCATCAGCGTCGGCCTGTCAGTCACGCTGGGCCTGATGAACTTCGTCAACCTGGCGCACGGGGTCTTCGCGATGGTGGGCGGCTATGTCTGTGTCATCCTGCTGAACGAGTACGGCATCCCGTTCCTGGCCACCATTCCGTTTGCGGTGCTGGTCCCCGCCGTGCTCGGGGTCATCCTGGAGCGCCTGCTGTACCGGCGGCTGTACGAGGCGTCGGCGCTTGACCAGGTGCTGTTTTCCCTCGGCCTGGTCTTCATGGCGGTATCGATCGCCCACTACTTCTTCGGCGCCCGGCAACAGCCCTTGCACCTGCCTGCCTTCCTCAGCGGGCAGGTCAAATTGCTGGGCCTCGACGTCGGCGCCTACCGCCTGTTCCTGGTCATTGTGGGCGTGGTGCTGGCGCTGCTGCTGCAGTGGTCGATCGTGCGCACGGCGTTCGGAGCCCGTCTGCGCGCGGCGGTGGACAACCAGCGTACCGCCCGCGGCCTGGGGATCGACGTCGATCGCGTCTTCATGCTGGCATTTGCGCTCGGCTCGGCACTGGCGGGGCTTGGCGGAGCCCTCGGCGTGGAAATACTCGGGATGGATCCGGAGTTCGCCGTCAAGTATCTGGTGTATTTCCTGATCGTGGTCACCGTTGGTGGCACCGGCAACATCCTGGGGTCCCTGTATGCCGCCATCCTGCTGGGTGTCGCAGACATCGCCGGTCGGTATTACGTGCCGCAGATCGGCGCCTTCATCATCTACGCGATCATGGTGGCGATCCTGATCTATCGGCCGCAGGGCCTGTTTGGTCGTGCTCAGCACTGAGATCCTGCCATGACGACATCGCATCCGATCGATGCCCAGTCTGGCCATGATCCTGCGCAGCGGCGCGCGGTGGTGGAACGCTTTCGTCGAAGCGACCGCTGGGGACCGCTGGAGTACCTGTTCTGGTGCCTGCCGGTCCTCGCCTACTTCCTGTTTCCCGGCAACTACCTGCTGCTCAGTCAGATCGCGATCACCAGCCTGTTTGCGCTCTCGCTGGATCTGATCTTCGGCTACGCCGGCATCATCTCGCTTGGCCATGCGGCGTTCTTCGGTGTCGGCGCCTACACCGTGGGCCTGCTGGGCGTGCATGGCGTGGGCGAGCCCTTGCTTGGCCTGCTCCTGGCGGCGCTGTTCGCCGCCATCCTCGGCTTCCTGAGCAGCTTCCTGCTGCTGCGCGGGTCCGAGCTGGCGCGCCTGATGGTGACCCTGGGCGTCGCGCTGATGCTCTACGAACTGGCGAACAAGTTCAGCGACATCACGGGTGGCGTGGACGGCATCCCGGGCATCGAGGTGAAACCCGTGCTGGGCCTGTTCGAGTTCGACCTGTTCGGCCGGGTCGGCTACATCTACTCGGTGGTGGTGCTGTTCCTGCTGTTCTGGCTGGCGCGCCGGCTGGTGCATTCGCCGTTCGGCCAGAGCCTGCGCGGCATCCAGATGAACTCGGCGCGCATGCCGGCGCTGGGCGTGTCGATCAACCGGCGCCTGGTCGCGATCTACACCGTGGGTGCAGCCTACGCCGGTGTCGCGGGGGCGCTGCTAGCGCAGACCAACCAGTTCGTGTCGCTGGCGGTACTCAGTTTCGGCAACTCCGCCGACCTGCTGCTGATCCTGATCCTCGGTGGGACGGGACGGCTTTACGGCGGGCTGGTCGGCGCCATCGTGTTCATCGTCGCCAAGCACGTGCTGTCCGACATCAATCCACAGTACTGGCACTTCTGGCTGGGTCTGTCCCTGGTGCTGCTGGTGATGTTCGCCCGCGGCGGCATCCTCGGCACGGCAGCCCAATGGCT
>NZ_DAOMOQ010000019.1:0-63329 GCF_035444425.1 Ottowia sp.
GCCACCACCGCCACCACCGCCACCACCGCCGCCGCCGCCGACCGTGGCTTCGTTCGTGCCGGAGATCGTGCGCGAGGACAGCAACACCTACACCTTCGATCGCAACATCGCCCAGGCGCCGATCTGCCTGGCGTCGGCGCCGCTGGACGGCGAGCGCGACGAGGCGGCCAGCGATTCGCTGGCAAGGGAGTGGGCGCGCGTGCGGTCGAAGCCGCAACTGACCAATTGCGTCGACTCGCAGCGTCGCAACAGCTGCAGCGATTTCTGATCCGCGGCCTGCGGTACGGGGCGGGGCCGCGGTGCGCCGCAGTGACGCGCGGTCAGCGCAGACCGGCGCGCTGACGCATGGCCTGCTCGAAATCGCCGCCGAAGGTCTTGTGGCCGGTGTGCGTCAGTCTTGATCGCGCATCGGCGAAGATCCTGCCGCCGATGGCGCGCCAGCGGCGGCAGAAGGCGAAGTCCTCGCTGACGTAGGCGCCCGTGGCGGCGTCGATATCGACGTCGAAGAAGCGGTAACGGCAGTGGTCGCGCCCGTCGGGTGTGCTGCCGGGGCTGCGGTAGCGCAACTCGGCGTAGTGCTCGGCCATGCGTTCGAAGACGCGGCGCGCGATCAGCATGAAGCCGGTGCCGATCTCCTGCACCTCGACGAAACCGTCGGTGTCGACCGGCTGTGCGTCAGGCAGGACGTTGACGCAGAAGCGCGCATGGCGGGCCTCGAAATCCGCCTGGGTGGCACCGGCCGGCAGTGCCTGCGCCAGGCCGCCGGGCGGCCAAGCGTCGATGCGCAGCGGGTAGATGCCCGCGACCACGTCACGCCCGGCCCGCATCAGGCGCAGGGCCGCTTCCGGCTCGAAGCCGATGTCGGCGTCGATCCAGAACAGATGGGTCCAGGTTGCATCGGCCATGAACTCGGCCACCAGTTCATTGCGCGCCCGGGTGATCAGCGCGTCGCCGTCGACGAAGCGCGTGAGCAGCGGGAAGCCGTAGGTCCACGCGGCGTTGCTGAGTGCCAGCAGGCTGCGCACATAGTGGGTCGTCAGCGTGCCGCTGTACGCCGGGGTGGCGATGAAGGGGCGGATGGGGTCGATTGCAGTTGGTCGAGACATGAGGGAACGGATGGTTCAATAGTCGAGCAGGTGCGGCCTCGGTGTGGCGTGCGCCGGCCGGTTCCTGGTGGGGGAGGCGATGCCGGCCAGGCAGGGTATCGTCGGTCGCGCCGCGCGCGATCCGGTGTCTATGCCAGCGCTTCGACCACCGGCGCGCGCGGTGCGATCGTTGCGACCGGTGCGCGCGGGCGATTGCTGCGTGCAGCCGCCAGCTGCTGCTGGATCGCACGGCGCAATTCGGTCGGCGTGAGCGGCTTGTGGAATACCGGGATGCCGCTTTCGCGAGAGCAGCGCACTGCGTCGATCTCGGTGTCACCGGTGACGAAGATCTGTGCCGTGCGCGGGCCGATGCCGTGCGGATGCTGCCGCAGCGCCGTCAGCGCGTTCATGCCGTGCTCGCCATTGCGCAGCCGCAGGTCGATCACCACCACATCGGGCGGTGCGCGCCAGCGTGATGCCAGCTCGAGCGCCTCGGCGCCGTCGCGCGCGCACAGCACGCTCGCGCCCCAGCCGGAGAACACCAGGCGCAGTGCCGCCAGGATGGTCGGTTCGTCGTCGACGACCAGCACGCAGAGGCCTGCCAGGCTGTCGCTGGCCGGCATTCCGATGGCCTCGGGAGCGAAGATCGGGGCCGCTTCGCGATGGGGGGTTGCGGCGGCAATGCTGACGCGCACGCTGGTGCCGCGCCCGGGTGTCGAGCGCAGGGTGACGCCGGCCTTCAGCAGGCCGGCCAGGCGCTGCACCGTCGCCAGCCCCAGTCCCATGCCGCATGTCCGGCCATCAGGGCGGTTGTCGACCCGGTAGAACTCCTCGAAGATGCGTTGCTGGTGCTCGGGTGCGATGCCGACGCCGGTATCGACGACCTCGATGCTGACCTGCGTGCCGCGCCGGCGTGCCGCCACCAGCACGCCGCCGGCCGTCGTGTGCCGCAGCGCGTTGGAGACCAGGTTGCCGACGATGCGCGACAGCATGTAGTAGTCGCAGTTGACCCACAGGTCGGTCCGGCGCACCACCAGCCGCAGTTCCTGGGCTTCCGCGACCGGGCGGAAGTTGCGGCTGATGTCGTCGAACAGGCGGTCGAGCGCGAAGTCGCTGCGCTGCGGCTTGAGAACGCCGGCATCGATCTGCGAGATGTTGAGCAGCTCCAGGAACAGGTGGTCCAGCGACTCGACGCATTCGCGCACGTACTTGATGCGCTGCAGCCGTGCTGGATCGGTCTCGCCGGTGGCCAGGCTCTCGGAAAACAGCGTCAGTGCGTGCAGCGGCTGGCGCAGATCGTGGCTGGCGGCCGCCAGCAGCCGCGTCTTGGCCTGGCTGACCAGTTCGATCTGGCGGTTCTTCTGCTCGAGTTCGGTGGTGGCCTGCCGCACGCGCGATTCCAGCGTGCGCCGGCTGTCCAGCAGCGCGGCGGCAGCGCGGTTGAAGCCCTCTTGCAGCCGGCGGATCTCGGCTGTGCCCTGCTGTCTGACCCGTGCCGCCTGGCCGGCGCCCAGTTGATCCACCGCCGTGGCCAGTTCACGCACCGGGGCGCTGATGCGTCGTGCGGCCCAGGTGCCGACCAGCACCACGCCCGCCAGGCACGCGGCCAGCGCCAGCAGCACGTTCAGCCAGGCCCGATGCGCGGCGGCACGCACCTCCGCCAGGCTGAAGTCGATCACGACCTGGCCCCTGGGTTCGGTCAGGCCGATCGGCGCCGTGACCTGCAGACCGGGTGGTCCTGTGCGGTGTCGCTGGATGCCGCCGCCAGCAATTCGCCGTCCCAGGACCAGATGTGCACCTGCTGGATCAGGGTCTGCGACGCCCCGGAACGGGCCACGCGCAACAGCGCGCCGGTCCATCTCGGTCATCGGGCCTTGCGCCCATTGCGCCAGTTGCCGTGCCGCATTGCGGGCGTTGGCCTGGCTCAGCTCGCGCACGTCGCGCAGGTGCTGGCTTGCCATGACCAGCACCATGGCCGCGGTGGCCAGGATGGCCGGCACGACGGCAAGCAAGGCCAGTTGCAGCGTCAACGACGATCGGATCGCACGCATGGTGCCTGGTGATGGCGGCTCATCGGCGCTGAGCCAGTATGTAAACAGGTTGTAAAGGATTTCAATATTAAACTAGTCTTATGTCATAAGGTCATCACCTAAATGAATGAGCAACCGGCGCAGATCGGCGCGACAAGATCCATGCCGTCGGGCCAATGACACGCGCGCAGGATGGGGGGAACATGTTCTCGAGCAAGCGACGAAGGATGGCGTGGATGCTGCTGTTCGCGCTGGCTGGCGCGCCAGTGGCCTCGGCACGGAGCGTTGCGGAAAGCAGTGACCGAGTGCGCTTTGGCATCTTGCCGTTGGGAGGCGCCGTCGACTCCCGCAGCGACTGGGAGCCTCTGCTGGCGGATTTCGGACGTGCCATTGGCCGGTCGATCAGCCTGCTGTCCGTCGGTACCTATGAGGCTCTGGACCGTGCCATCCGTGCCGACGAGGTCGACATGGCGTTCCTGTCCGGCAAGATGGCGCTGGACGCGGTGGTGCGCCGCAGCATGCGGGTGGTGGCGCAGGTGCGCCGCCACGACGGCCTGGATGGCTACCGCGCCACGCTGCTGACGCGACGCAGCGGTGACTTCACTTCGCTGCAGCAGTTGCTGGCGCAGCCCGAGCGGTGGCGGCTGGCGCGTGGCGAGCCACGCTCGCTGTCGGGATTCGTGGTGCCGCAACTGCAACTGTTCCTGCCTCACCGCATCGCCATGGAAACCCGGTTCCAGAGCGAGATCGTCGGCACGCACCAGCGCACGGCACTCGCCGTCGCCAACAACGAAGCCGATGTGGCGACCAACAACACGGCGGACTTCGGCGCTTCAAGCTGCAGTTTCCCGCCGAGGCGCGCGGCTGCAGGTGATCTGGGAGTCGGATCTGGTGCCGCACGGGGCGATCGTGATCCGGCGCGACTATCCAGCCGGGTTCCAGCGTGCGGTGCAGCAGTTCCTGGTCGACTACGGGCAGCAGCCGGGCCCCTTGGGCGATGCGCAGCGCCGCGTGCTGAAGTCGCTGCACGATTTCGCCGGCTTTTCGCTGGCGGATGACCGCATCCTGCTGCCGGTGGCGCATCTGAACCACCAGCTGGCGCTGCAGCAGGCCGAGCAGGCGCAGTGGATCAATGCGGCAGCCAAGGCCGCGCGCCTGCGGCGCGTCGAGGCAGAGTACGCCGAACAGATCAGGATGCTCAAGGCGGATTGATCGAAGGCAGCGCAGCGTCTGGCACGCGGGCGCAGCGTAAGACCTTCGCGATAGGTGGGCCGGGCGGCTAGGCCGTAAGTCGGATTGGCCGACGCCGGGGCCGGCGATGACACTTGCTGCAGCGGCGCGCTGCGTCGCGACGCACGTCCCGACGGAGCCCCCATTGACCTGGCAATCGAAAGTGGTGTGGAGCGAAGGCATGCTGCTGCAGCCGCAGCACCTGCAGCAGACCGAGCGCCACCTGGACCACGTACGACACCTGACGCTGCGCGCCAGCACGCCGTACGCTTGGGGCTTCGTGGCGCTGGAGATCGACCAGGCGGCGCTGGCGCTGGGCAAGCTGGCCTTGATCAAGGCGGTTGGCGTGTTCGGCGATGGCACCGTGTTCGACATGCCGGCGGTCGATCCGCTGCCGCCGCCGCTGGAAGTGCCGCCAGACATGCGTGACGAACTTGCCGTGCTGGCGCTGCCGCTGCGTCGCCCGGGCGCGCGCGAGGCCGATGTCGAGGCGCCGGACGAACTGGTGCGCCACCGGGTGCTGGAATCCGAGGTGCCCGATTCCAACACCGCCGGCGAGCGCACCACCTTGCTGCAGCTCGGGCAGCTCAACGCACGGCTGGTGCGCGCCGGTGATTCGACCGACGCCTGGGCGACGCTGAACCTGGTGCGCGTGCAGGAACGGCGGCAGGACAACCAGCTGGTGCTCGACCGCGGCCGCATCCCGCCGCTGCTCGATTGCGCCGCGCATGCGGTGATGCGGTCCTGGCTCGACGAACTGCTCGGCCTGCTGCGCCAGCGTGCCGAGGCGCTGGCCGGGCGCATGACGCAGGGCGGCACCGGCGGCGTGGCCGAGATCGCCGACTTCATGCTGCTGCAGACCGTCAACCGGCACCAGGCGGTGTTCGGCCACCTGCACACCATGAACACGCTGCATCCGCGCGATTTCTACGAACACGCGCTGGCGCTGGCCGGCGACCTGGCGACGTTCAGGGACAGCCGCCGCGTGCGCGACTTTCCACCCTATGTGCACGACGACCTGGAAGCCACGTTCCGGCCCCTGATGGACGACCTGCGCCGCAGCCTGTCGATGGTGCTGGAGCAGTCGGCGATCCGCATCGAGCTGCACGACCGCAAGCATGGCGTGCGGGTGGCGCTGATCCCGGACGTCGAGCTGCAGCGGCACGCGACCTTCGTGCTGGCGGTCAACTCGCAGATGCCGGGCGAAGCCTTGCGCGCGCGCTTTCCGACCCAGGTCAAGATCGGTCCGGTCGAGCGCATCCGCGACCTGGTCAACCTGCACCTGCCGGGCGTGACCCTGACGCCGCTGCCAGTGGCGCCGCGCCAGATTCCGTTTCACAGCGGCGCCAGCTACTTCGAGCTGGAAACGCGCCAAAGCGATCTCTGGCGCCAGCTCGAGCAGTCCGGCGGCATGGCGATGCACATCGCCGGCGAGTTCCCGGGCCTCGATCTCGCGTTCTGGGCGATCCGGTCCTAGCGCCGGCGTGAGTGGAGGTTTGCCGACATGTCCTCGCCCGATCCCTTTGCCGGCTACGAGCCCGAGCGCACCATCATCAAGCCGACGCCGCGCAGCGGCACCGCGCCGCCGGCCATGGGTCGTAGCAGCACACCCGAGGTGGCCGACGCGGCCGGCGCCGACATCGCCCAGCTCAGCATCCTCAATCCGCTGGTCTCGGCTGCCGGCAAGCTGCTGGCGCTGGCGGCGCGCTTGCGCGGCCTGGCCGCGGTGCCCAACGTGGGCACGCTGCGTGCCACGGCGGCCGATGCGGTGCAGCGCTTCGACGCCGATGCGCGGCGCGCCGGCGTTCCCAACGAGTCGGTGCTGGGCGCGCGCTACGTGCTGTGCACCGCGGTCGACGAGGCGGTGGCCAACACGCCCTGGGGCGTGCAATCGGGCTGGAACAAGCAGAGCCTGCTGGTGCAGTTCCACAGCGAGACCTGGGGCGGCGAGAAGGTGTTCCAGCTGCTGGCGCGGCTGGCCCAGGACGTGCCCGCCAACCGCCAGCTGCTGGAGCTGATCTACTGCGTGCTGGCGCTGGGATTCGAGGGGCGCTACCGTGTCATCGACAACGGCAAGGCGCAGCTCGACACCTTGCGCCAGCGCCTGGCCGACCTGATCCGCAAGGATCGTCCGCCGGTGGAGGCCGAGCTGTCGCCGCACTGGCGCGGCCTCGGCGGCGGCACGGCGCGCCTGCGCGAGACGCTGCCGCTGTGGGTGTTCGGGGTCGGCTTTCTGCTGCTGCTGGCGCTGGTGTTCTTCGCCCTGCGCATGTGGCTGGCCAACCGCTCGGACGCCACTTACGCCGCGCTGTCGGAGCTGCGGCCGCCGGCGATGCAGATCGCGCCGCCGGCGGTGAAGGCCAAGACCCCGCGCCTGGCGCGTTTTCTGGAGCCCGAGATCCGTGAAGGCCTGGTGACGGTGACGGACGAGGTCGATCGCAGCGTGGTCAGGCTGCGCGGCGACAGCTTCTTCGCCTCCGGCAGCGCCGCGCCAACCAGTCGGTCGCTGCCGGTGCTGGGGCGCATCGGCGCCGCGCTGGCCGAGGTCAAGGGCGAGGTGCTGATCACCGGGCACTCCGACAACCAGCCGATCCGCTCGGTGCGCTATCCGTCCAACTGGCACCTGTCGGCGGCGCGCGCCGAGGCCGTCAAGGCGGCGCTGGTGGCGCAGGTCGAGCCGGCGCGCATGCGCGCCGACGGCCGCGCCGACTCGGAGCCGGTGGCCGCCAACGACAGCGCGGCCAGCCGCGCCCTGAACCGGCGCGTCGACATCATCCTGATCACCGGCGCAGCGACGCCGCAGGGAGCGGCGCGATGAGGAAGTTGCTGAGCCTGCTGTGGCAGCCGCTGCTGTTCGTGCTGCTGGCGCTGCTGGTGCTGTCGGTGTTGATCTGGTGGATGGGTCCGCTGGTGCGGATCGGCGCACTGGCGCCGCTGGCCAGCGAACTGGCGCGTGCACTGCTGATCGGCGCACTGGTGCTGCTGGTGCTGGGGCGCTACCTGTGGCGCCGCTGGCGCGCCCGCAGCGCCAGCCGGCAACTGGCCGAGGAGCTGGTCAAGCCGGAGCCGGTGGCCGCCACGGCGCTGCCCGATGCCGCGGCCGAGGAGCAGAAACTGCTGGCCGGGCGCTTTGCCGAGGCGATCCAGACGCTGCGCAAGATGCGCCTGCAGCAGGCCGGCGGCAAGCCCGGCTGGCGTGACTGGCTGTCGATCTCGGCCGCGAGCGCACCGTCCTTCTCGAGCCTGCGCCAGTGGAACAACTGGTTCGGGTTCACGCCATGCTGTCGCGCCACGAGCGACACCGACATCCCAGGCTCGTACGTCTGGCGCACCATCGACAGCTTCTCGGAGGCCGTCCACCGCCTGCGGCGCTGGACGGCCAACACTTCGACTTCTTTGCTCTTCGGACTAGTCATAGACACAGCTCTTTGCCTACCTCTTAGGTTAAGACAGAACATGCGTCCGGAGATTCAGGGGGCTACTTCACGAGTGGGTCGAGTCCTACCTCACGGCGCCGGTGTGGTGCTTCGTGCTGGCGCCCGGCATGCTCGAGCTGCGCGGTGCGCAAGGGGTGCTGATGCCCTCGGTGGACCGGGTCGGCCGCTACTTTCCCTTGACGCTGCTGCGCTGGCTGGCCGACGGCGACGCGCCATGCCGGCGCTGGTGGACGCTGGCCGGCCAGGCGGCGCTGGGCGGACTGCACGGGGACCTCGACGCGAACGACTTCGACCAACTGCTCCAGCGCAGGTTCTCGGCTGCCGACGCGGCAGCGGATGGCGCCGCGGAGCCGATGCTCGAACTGCCGCCGGCCGGCCACAGCCTGTGGGGCATCTTCGATGACGGCGGCGTGCCTACCAGTTCACTCAGCACTGGGGGAGTTGATAGATCGCTTGATGGGTGCAAGCCAGGATGGCTACCTCTTGTCCGGGCTGACCTTCAACAAGTATGGGGATCGCTCCAACGCCATCGGCAAACGCTTTGGGCGACTGAAGCAGTCTCTCGGGTTCTCTGAGAAGAAGGTCTTCCATTCGATCAGAAAGACCGTGGTCACCCTGCTGGAAGACGCAGGGGTCACCATTCCAGCAGCAATACGCCCACGCGTGCCGACGCGACAGTGACGCGTGCCGACGCGTGGCGTTGCATGGCGTTGCATGGCGTTGCCACAGCATGAAACCCACGGGAAACCAGCCACCCGAGAACACCGTTTCGGGGGTCTCGACAATGCACGCGCGTGGGGCATCCGACCTCGACCCCCGAAACGGGGTTGCAGGTCAAGGCACTGCTGCTAGCAAGGGGCGTTTGCCGACTTCGCCAACTGGCAAAAAAAGAGCATTACCCACGCCTACCGCAGTTTGCGGCATGGGTAGAAACGTGGGTAGACGCGAGCAGGCAAGAAAAAAGCCTAAGTGAATCAATCACTTAGGCTCTTGTAATGGCGGAGAGGGCGGGATTCGAACCCGCGGTGGGCTATTAACCCACACACGCTTTCCAGGCGTGCGACTTAAACCGCTCATCCACCTCTCCGGGAACCGGCAATTGTAGCTCGCACCAAGCGCTCGGCCATGTGGACGGCCGCGCGATCAGGCGCTGGTGCTTTGCGCCTGCACCATCTTCATGGCCGAGCTGACGAGGGTGGCAACTTCGGTCATGTTGCTGGGTACCACCAGGGTGGTCTTCGACTCGGCAGCGAGCCGGCTGTAGGCGTCGACCGCCTTCTCGGCCACCTTGAGCTGCACCGCGTCTTCGCCACCGGGTTCGCGGATGGCGGCGCCGACGCGCTCGATGGCGAATGCGGTGGCGTTGGCGACCTCGGTGATGGCGGCGGCCTCGCCCTGGGCGGTGTTGATGGCAGCCTGCTTGTCGCCCTCGGAACGCGCGATCGCGGCCTGCTTCTGGCCCTCGGCCAGGTTGATTTCCTCCTGCCGCTTACCTTCGGAGGTGGCGATGACGGCGCGCTTCTCGCGCTCGGCTGTGATCTGCGCCTGCATGGCGCGCAGGATCTCGGCCGGCGGCGTCAGGTCCTTGATCTCGTAGCGCAGCACCTTGACACCCCAGTTCAGCGCTGCTTCGTCGATCGCCTCGACCACCTTGGCGTTGATGATGTCGCGCTCCTCGAAGGTCTTGTCGAGCTCCAGCTTGCCGATCACGCTGCGCAGCGTGGTCTGCGCTAGTTGCGTGATCGCCATGACGTAGTTGCTCGATCCGTAGCTGGCGCGCATTGGGTCGGTGACCTGGAAGTACAGCACGCCATCGACCTGCAGCTGCGTGTTGTCGCGCGTGATGCAGACCTGGCTCGGCACGTCCATGGGGATTTCCTTCAGGCTGTGCCTGTACGCGACACGGTCGATGAAGGGCACCAGGAAGTTCAAGCCGGGCGACAGCGTGGTGCTGTACTTGCCCAGGCGCTCGATCACCCAGGCGTTCTGCTGCGGCACGATCTTGACGGAACGGGTGATGAAGATGACGGCGATGATGAGGAGGATAAGGGCGATTTCCACGGCGTGCCTTTCAGGTACTGGGGCTAGTAGAACAGACGATCGTGTCGGTTCAGACCGGATCGACCAGCAGCCGGCTGCCGACCAGCTCAGCCACGCGGTGCGGTCCTGGGCGCGGCTCGGTGCCGGGGCGGGCGATCGCCGTCCACTGGGCGCCGCGGTAGCGGATCTGTGCGGTGCCGTCGGCGTTCCAGCCGTCGATCTGCACGGTTTCACCGACGTCCAGATTGACGCTGCGCTCGGCGCGCGGCGAGGGATCGCCGGGGCGGCGCCGGCGCACCAGGTAGCAGGCAAAGGCCGCGACGCCGCCGATCACCGCCGCCACCGCCAGCTGGATCGGCAGCGGCGCACCGGCGTGGGCCGCCAGCGCGCCGGCGACGCCGCCGATGGCCAGCATCAGCAGATAGAAGGTGCCGCTGGCCAGTTCCAGCGCCACCAGCACGCCGGTGGCGATCCACCAGAGGGTCGATTCAGCCATGGGGTCTCCGATTCATGCCACTATCGGCGCTCATGTGTCTTCATTTTGCGATGCGCGTGCGTTTGACAAGGCCCTGCCACGGCAATTCCGTACACTTCGCCGCCACGCCGCCGCATCAAAGCTAGAGTCTGCCCCATGAAATTCCGCTTTCCCATCGTCATCATCGACGAAGACTACCGCGCCGAGAACACGTCCGGCTTCGGCATCCGGGCGCTCGCCGAGGCGATCGAGGCCGAGGGCTTCGAGATCCTGGGCGCCACCAGCTACGGCGACCTGAGCCAGTTCGCGCAGCAGCAAAGCCGCGCCAGCGCTTTCATCCTGTCGATCGACGACGAGGAACTGGGCACCGACCCCGAGGCCTCCCCGGCAGTGCAGGACCTGCGCAACTTCATCGTCGAGGTGCGTCGCAAGAACGCCGACGTGCCGATCTACCTGCACGGCGAGACCAAGACCAGCCAGCACTTGCCCAACGACGTGCTGCGCGAACTGCACGGCTTCATCCACATGTTCGAGGACACGCCCGAGTTCGTGGCCAAGCACATCGTGCGCGAGGCCAAGAGCTACCTGGAGGGCATCCAGCCGCCGTTCTTCAAGGCCTTGCTCGACTACGCCGACGACGGCTCGTACTCGTGGCACTGCCCGGGCCACTCGGGCGGCGTGGCGTTCCTGAAGTCGCCCATCGGCCAGATGTACCACCAGTTCTACGGCGAGAACATGTTGCGCGCCGACGTCTGCAACGCGGTGGAGGAACTCGGCCAGTTGCTCGACCACAACGGCGCCATCGGCGAGAGCGAACGCAACGCGGCGCGCATCTTCAACGCCGACCACTGCTTCTTCGTCACCAACGGCACCAGCACCTCGAACAAGATCGTCTGGCACCACACGGTGGCACCAGGCGACGTGGTGGTGGTGGACCGCAACTGCCACAAGAGCAACCTGCACGCCATCATCATGACCGGCGCGATCCCGGTCTTCCTGAAGCCGACCCGCAACCACTACGGCATCATCGGCCCGATCCCCAGGAGCGAGTTCGAGCCCGAGACGATCAAGGCCAAGATCCGCGCCAACCCGCTGCTCAAGCACGTCGATGCCGACAAGGTCAAGCCGCGCATCATGTCGCTGACGCAGTCGACCTACGACGGCGTGCTGTACGACACCGAGGCCATCAAGAGCATGCTCGACGGCTACGTCGACAACCTGCATTTCGACGAGGCCTGGCTGCCGCACGCCGCCTTCCACCCGTTCTACGGCTCCTACCACGCCATGGGCAAGAAGCGCGCGCGGCCGACGCAGAGCGTGGTGTATTCGACCCAGTCGATCCACAAGCTGCTGGCCGGCATCAGCCAGGCCAGCCACGTGCTGGTGCAGGACTCGCAGCACGTCAAGCTGGACCGCTTCCTGTTCAACGAGGCGTACCTGATGCACACCTCGACCAGCCCGCAGTACAGCATCATCGCCAGCTGCGATGTCGCCGCCGCCATGATGGAGCCGCCCGGCGGCACCGCGATGGTCGAGGAAAGCATCGCCGAGGCGCTGGACTTCCGCCGCGCCATGCGCAAGGTCGAGCAGGACTTCGGCCACGGCGACTGGTGGTTCAAGGCCTGGGGCCCGGACGAGATCGCCGAATCCGGCGTCGGCCGCGCCGACGACTGGATCATCAAGAACGGCAGCGGCAAGAAGAACTGGCACGGCTTCGGCAAGCTGGCGCCGGGCTTCAACATGCTGGACCCGATCAAGGCAACCATCGTTACGCCGGGCCTGAACCTGAACGGCAAGTTCGACAAGACCGGCATCCCGGCGTCGATCGTCACCAAATTCCTGGCCGAGCACGGAGTGGTGGTGGAGAAGACCGGCCTCTACAGCTTCTTCATCATGTTCACCATCGGCATTACCAAGGGCCGCTGGAACACGCTGGTGACGGCGCTGCAGCAGTTCAAGGACGACTACGACCGCAACCAGCCGATGTGGCGCATCATGCCGGAGTTCTGCGCCCAGCACCGCCGCTACGAGCGCATGGGCCTGCGCGACCTGTGCCAGCACGTGCACCAGCTCTACGCCAAGCACGACATCGCGCGCCTGACCACCGACATGTACCTGAGCGAACTGACGCCGGCCATGAACCCGGCCGACGCCTATGCCTGCATCGCGCGGCGCAAGGTCGAGCGGGTCGAGATCGACCAGCTGGAAGGGCGCATCACCACCGCGCTGGTGACGCCGTATCCGCCCGGCATCCCGCTGCTGATTCCGGGTGAGGTGTTCAACAAGAAGATCGTCGACTACCTGAAGTTCGCACGTGATTTCGCGCTCGAATGCCCCGGTTTCGAGACCGACATCCACGGCCTCGTCGAGATCGAAGAGGACAACGGCCGCGTCCGCTACTTTGCCGACTGCGTCGCTGCCGATGGCCGCAAGCACAAGGTGAAGCCGCTTTCCACCACGCAGGACATGCTGGCCACGGATAAGGATTCACCCTATTCACGCTTCATGTGAGGCCGGCGCTCGCTTATGATTTTGGTCCGTGTCATCGAAAAGGAGAAACGATGTTTCCTGAATACCGCGACCTGATCACCCGCTTGAAGGGCGAGGGCACGAACGCCCGCTTCCTTCACCTGTTCGAGAAACACAACGACCTGGACCACCAGGTCAAGGCGCTGGAAGACCACGACGCCGGCGGGACCCACGCCGAGATCGAGACCCTGAAGAGAGAGAAGCTGCGCGTCAAGGATGAGCTGTACGCCATCCTGCGCCAGGAGTCGGCAGCCGCCGGCACCTGAGCGGCTGCCGCGGTCATGCCGAAGCGCCCGGCCCGTGCAGGGCCCAAGTGCGTGAAAGCCCGCAGCGATGCGGGCTTTTTCACGTCCGGGGGCAGCTGGATCGTCGTCTGCCGCCGGACCGATCGACCAGGCGTCAGCCCACCATGTCGGCCGACAGCCCCGCCGTCTGGCTGAAGCCGCCGTCGACGTAGGTGATCTCGGCCGTCACGCCACTGGCCAGGTCGCTCAGCAGGAAGGCCGCCACGTTGCCGACGTCGTCGATGGTGACGTTGCGGCGCAGCGGCGCGGCGGCGGCGACGTAGCCCAGCAGCTTGCCGAAATCCTTGATGCCGCTGGCCGCCAGGGTCTTGATCGGACCGGCGCTGATGCCGTTGACGCGCACGCCCCTGCCGCCCAGCGCTTCGGCCATGTAGCGCACGCTGGCCTCCAGCGACGCCTTGGCCAGGCCCATGGTGTTGTAGTTGGGGATGCTGCGCAGCGCGCCCAGGTAGGACAGCGTCAGCAGCGCGGCCTTGTCGTTCAGGTAGGGCAGGGCGGCCTTGGCCATGCCGGGAAAGCTGTAGGCGCTGATGTCGTGCGCAATGCGATAGTTCTCGCGCGACAGGCCGTCGAAGAAGTTGCCCGCGATGGCCTCGCGCGGCGCGAAGCCGATGGCGTGCACGAAGCCGTCGAATTTCGGCCAGGTTTGCGACAGGTCGGCGAACATGCGCTCGATCTGCTCGTCGCTGCCGACGTCGCAGTCGAACACCAGCTTGGAGTCGAACTCGGCCGCGAACTCGCTGATGCGGTCCCTGAAGCGCTCGCCCACGTAGCTGAAGGCCAGCTCCGCGCCCTGCCTGCGGCAGGCGCGCGCGATGCCGTAGGCGATCGAGCGGTTGGACAGCACGCCGGTGATCAGCAGCTTCTTGCCTGCCAGGAAACCGGTGGGTTGGGTCATGGGGTCTAGCTCCTCAAGGAAATCGGGTGGAGCACTGCGATCGGCAGTCCGTTGGGCTTCTCACCCGCCGTTCGCCCTGTGCCGGCCGAAGGGCTTCGACAGGCTCAGCCCGAACGGACTGGAAACATCGCGGTGCCGGTTTGAATGGCGGCAGAATTGTCGCATGCGTGTTTTGCCCGCCCTGCTCGTGTCGCTGCTGCTGGCCGCCAGTGCGGCATCCGCCTTCGCCGCCCATGGCTACGCCCTGTGGGGCGACATGAAGTACCCGCCCGGCTTCGCGCATTTCGACTACGTCAACCCCGACGCGCCCAAGGGCGGCGAGATCCGGCTGGTCAGCAACCTGCGCCTGTCGACCTTCGACAAGTACAACCCCTTCACCATCCGCGGCGGCGCGCCGGCCTACCTGAGCCAACTCATGTTCGACAGCCTGCTGGCCGGCTCGCTGGACGAGGAGGGCGCCGGCTATGGCCTGCTGGCCGAGGACGTCGCGGTGGCGCCCGACGGACTGTCGGCCACCTTCCGCCTGCGGCCCGAGGCGCGCTTCCACAATGGCGACCCGGTGCTGGCACAGGACGTCAAGCACAGCTACGACACCCTGGTCGGCCCGCACACCTCGCCCGGCTACAAGACGCTGCTGATCGACGTCGCCGGCGTCGACGTGGTCGATGAGCGCACGGTGCGCTATCGCTTCCGGCGCGCCAACCGTGAACTGCCGCTCACGGTCGGTGGCCTGCCGGTGTTCAGCCGCAAGTGGGGCGAGGGCAAGCCCTTCAACGAGGTGGTGATGGAACCGCCGATCGGCTCCGGCCCGTACCGCATCGGCCCGGTCAAGTTCGGCAAGGACATCACCTACGTGCGTGATCCCGGTTACTGGGCGCGCGATCTCAACGTGCGCCGCGGCACCGCCAACTTCGACCAGATCCTGGTCAAGATCTACAAGGACAACACCGCGCGGCTGGAGGCGCTGAAGGCCGGCGAATTCGACCTCATGGCCTTTTATTCCGCCGGCGACTGGGCGCGGCGTGTCAACGGCAAGCGCTTCGACACCGGGGAACTGGTAAAGGGGGAGTTCCAGCACCAGTTGCCGACCGGCTTCCAGAGCTACGTGCTGAACACGCGCCGCGCCCTGCTGCAGGACGTGCGCGTGCGCGAGGCACTGGGCCTGGCGGTCGACTACGAGTGGATGAACCGCCAGATGTTCTACAACTCCTACACGCGGGTGCGCGGCCTGTTCGGCAACACCTCGTGCGCCGCCAGTGGCTTGCCCTCGAGCGAGGAACTGGCGCTGCTGGAGCCCTGGCGTGGGAAGCTTCCCGATGCCGTGTTCGGCCGCGCCTACGCGCCGCCGCGCACCGATGGCGACAGCAGCCTGCGCGACAACCTGCGCCGGGCGCAGAAGCTGCTGGCCGAGGCCGGCTGGCAGGTCGAGAACGCCACCCTGCGCAACGCCCAGGGCCAGCCCTTCGTGCTCGAATACCTCGACAGCAACGAAACCGGCGCCCGCGTCGTGTCACCCTGGATGCGCAACCTGGAAAAGCTCGGTGTCACGCTGCGCTTTCGGCCAGTCGATTTCGCGCTCTACCAGCAGCGCCTGCAGAAGTTCGACTTCGACATCACCACCATCGCCTATGCCGGCACCGCCAACCCCGGCCAGGAGTACGCTGACCTGTTCGGCAGCGCGGCAGCCGATACCGAGGATTCAGGCAACCTGGCCGGCGTCAGGAGTCCGGCGGTCGACGCCATTCTCGACCGCATGGTCGGCGCCAGGACCAGGCCCGACTATCTGGCCGCCTGTCAAGCGCTCGAGCGCGTCATCACCCACGGTCACTACCTGATCCCGCAGTGGTACGCCGGCACCCACCGCATGGCCTACAACGCCTGGCGGCTGGAGCGGCCGAAGGTGACGCCGCCGTACTTCCGGGGCGAGACCTGGGCGATCGATACCTGGTGGGCGAGGAATCCGCCGGGGTCGCGATAGCGCGCGTGATGCGCATCGGCGGCCGATCAATCGTGATCCGACCCCGATTGGAGTGCGGCCAGCCTGCCGCAGCATCAATAGCTGCCCTGCGCCAGCGCCGCTGCCACCTCCTGCCCCAACTCGATCACGGCCATGGCGTAGTAGCTGCTCCAGTTGTAGCGCGTGATGACGTAGAAATTCTCAGTGCCGGCGACGTGGCTGGCCTCGTTGCCGGCGATCGCGGGATCGCCGTTCTGCAGTTCGATCAGGGCCAACGGGCCCGCGTGCCCGCGCCCGGCTGCGCCCAGGATGGCGCCCCTGGCGCCGAAGTCGGCGACGCTGAAAGACGGCAGGATGTCGGGCGCCAGCAGCGTCCCCATGTCGGCTTCGGGCGCCAGGTACACCGGGTAGTGCGTCGGCAGGCCCGGCTGCCAGCCGTGCCCCTTGAAGTAGCTGGCGACCGAGCCGATCACGTCGGCCTCGCTGTTCCACAGGTCGATGCGGCCGTCGCCGTCGAAGTCGATCGCGTACCTGACCCAGCTCGAGGGCATGAACTGCGGCATGCCCATGGCGCCGGCGTAGCTGCCGAGCGGCTCCAGGGGGTTCAGGCCATGGCGCCGGCTCAGATCGAGGAACTGCTCCAGCTCGCCCTGGAAATAGGCCTGGCGCACCTCTGCGCGCGGGTGCGCTGCGGGCAAGTCGAAGGTCAGCGTGGCCAGCGCATCGATGACGCGGAAGCTGCCCATGTTCTGCCCGTAGATGGTCTCGACGCCGATGATGCCGACGACGATCTCCGGCGGCACGCCGAACTGGCTCTCAGCGCGGGCCAGGGTGCTGCGGTTGCGCTCCCAGAAGCGGGCGCCGGCGCGGATGCGCACCGGGTCGATGAAGCGGCTGCGGTAGACGCGCCAGTTCTTGGCCGTGCCGCGCGGCGGCGGCAGGATCAGGCGGGCGATGGACGGGATGAAGGCGGCCTGGCCGATGACTTCGCGCACCCACGCCGCATCCAGGCCGCGCCGCTGCGCCACCTCGTCGGCCCAGCGCATGGCCTCGTCGCGGCCGGCGTAGGTGCGCGGCTCCGGGGTTGGCGCCGTGCGCCGGGAGCGGCCTTGCGTCCAGGCCAGTTCGGGTTGCAGCAGGCCGGCGGCCAGCAGCGATGCGAGTGCGCGGCGGTGAACAAGGGTGCGGGACATGCAGGGGTCAGGCCGGGCGTGGCCAGGCGATTTGGCGGTACTCGCGCCGCAGTTTAGCCAGTCGCGATGCCATGTTGCCGGCAGCCGCCGGTGCGGTGGGCGCGTAGCGCAGGCGCTCCATGGCCAGCAGCCAGGCCTGCAGCTGCGACGACAACTCCGCCGGCAGCTGGCTGGCGGCGACGGCGCTCGCCAGCTGACGCGGCGAAGCCTGCGGTGGCACCGCCACCCCGACGCGCGTCAGCCGGTCGCGGGCGCGCGCCAGCAGGCGCAGCCAGGGGTCATGCTGGCTGCGTTCCCAGCGCGCCCAGGCGATGCCGACCAGGGTGGCGGCCACCAGCAGGCCGGCCAGGATGCGGCCCAGGTCCTGCCAACCCGGGCTGGCAAAGCCCAGGCGGCGCAGCAGGTCGAACTGGCGCGTCTGCGTGTAGTTCAGCACCCACTGGTTCCAGCGGTTGTTGGTGGCCTCCCAGACCGTGCGCAGCTGTGCCAGCAGGGTCGGGCTCAGGGTGCCGAGGGCGCCGGCCATCAGGCCGTCGGGCGCGCGCAGGCGCTGGAACTGGCCGATGCGGCCGGGCGACACCGCGCTGGTGGGATCGACGCGCACCCAGCCGCGCCCGGCCTGCCAGACCTCGGCCCAGGCGTGGGCGTCGGCGTTGCGCACGGTCCAGTAGCCGTCCACCACGTTCAGCTCGCCGCCCTGGAAGCCCGTGACGATGCGCGCCGGCACGCCGGCGGCGCGCATCAGCACCACGAAGGCCGAGGCGATGTGCTCGCAGAAGCCGGCCCGGGTGTCGAACCAGAACTCGTCCGCGCTGTGCTGGCCGCTGGCGCCGGGCTCCAGGGTGTAGCGGTAGCCGCCGCTGCGCAGGCGCTGCAGCGCCGCCTGCACCAGCGCCTCGGGATCGGCGTCGGGCTGCTCGCGCCGCAGTTGCTCGGCCAGTTCGATGGTGCGCGGGTTGAAGCCGGACGGCAGCTGCAGGTAGGCGCCGAGGTCCTGACGCGGCGCGCCGTCCCGGCCGCTGAGCCCGTACCGGAATCGCGGATAGCTCTCGGCGCGGTAGCGCAGCAGGTCGGTGATGGGCGTGAAGCTTAGCCACTGCAGGTCGGCCGTCATGCGCAGGCGGCGCTCGCCGGGCAGCTCGGGCGCCTTGGGCGCGACGTCCAGCGTCAGCAGCCAGGGCCGGCGGCTCGGCTCCAGCGTGACCTCGTAGCCGACCGGCGTGCCGCTGACCTGCAGGTCGGCCGCACCGGGCATCAGCGTGGCGTCGAATCCGGCGCCACCGCGCGCGCTCCACTGGCGGCCGTCGAAGCGGCTCAGCACCGGGCCCCGGAAGTAGAGCTGCTGGCGTGGCGGCGGTGCGCCGTCGAAGCGCACGCGCAGGGCGATGCCATCGTCCAAGGCCAGTTCGGCCACGTTGCCGACCTCCATGGTCGACGACAGCCCGGTGCGGCCCAGCAGGGCGTCGCCGGGGATGCCCCACAGCGGCGCGAAGCGCGGGAAGAACAGGAACAGCGCCAGCATGACTGGTGCGCCGGCCAGTGCCATCTTGCCGGCCACCAGCGCCGATTCGCGCAGGCTAGGGCGGCCGGTCGGCCGGTGCGCGTTGACCAGCGCTGTCAGCAGGCCGAGCAGGGCCAGCAGCATGGCCGCCGCCGTCGGCAGCGACTGCGAATGGAAGAAGTTGGTCAGCATGGCGAAGAAGCCGAGGAAGAACACCACCAGCGCATCGCGCCGCGCGCGCAGCTCCAGCGTCTTCAGCGTCAGCAGCACCACCACCAGCGTGACGCCGGCGTCGCGCCCGAGCAGGGTCCGGTGCGTGGCCCAGGTCGCGGCCAGCGTGATCGCGAGCAGCCCGAGCAGCCACCAGCGGGGCGGCAGCGGCCGGCCGGTCCAGGCGAGCCAGCCGCGCCACAGCAGCACGCCCGCCGCCAGTGCCGTGCACCACGGTGGCAAGCGGCCGACCTGGGGCAGGATCACCCAGCCGATCACCACCAGCAGGAACAGCGTGTCGCGCGTGTCGCGCGGCAGGTGGGCGAGGGCGGCGAGCTTCATGCCCTGGCCAGTGCTTCCAGGCAGCGCAAGCGCTGGGCCGGGCCGCCCGCCGGCGCGATCTCGACACCTGGCAGGCGCAGGCCGTAGTCCAGCCCCTGCGCGTCGGCCAGCAGCACCCAGGCCGCCAGGCGCGACAGGCGCGCCTCGGCAGACAACGCACCGGCGCGCGCGAAGTCCAGCCACAGCGCCTGGCGCTGCATCTGCTGGGTGTCGCGGCTGATCAGCTCGCTGGACTTGGCGAACTTCTTCCACACGATCAGTTTCATCGGGTCGCCGCGCTGATAGGGGCGCACGCCATCGAATTCGCCGCTGGCGCGGGGTCCGGCTGCCGTGCCGCTGCCCGAGCGCGGCTCGCCGGCCGGCAGGGCCGGTGGCAGCGGCTCGGGCGCTGGGTAGACCAGCAGCTGAGCGGCCGGCCGCCACACGGTCCAGATGCGGAAGGTGCCGAGCGGAAAGCGTGTTTCCGCCGTCAGCGCGGGCACGCGGTGCAGGCCGCGTCGCGCCGGCTGCAAGCTGATCTGCACCGTGGTCTGCCCTTGCGCCGGCACGTCGGCCCAGGACCAATGGGCGCTGTCCAGCAGCGCCACGCCGATGGCGTGCCGGGGCGTGCGGCGCCGGTTGAGCAGCTGCACGTCGAGCACCGCCAGCCCGCCGGCGAACAGCGGTTGCGGTGGCAGCAGCTGCAGCGTCAGGCCGCGCAGCGTGCCGTGACCCAGCACCATGCCCGCCGCCGCGCTGCCGGCCAGCAGGAAGGTGAGCAGGTAGCCCAGGTTGAGCTGGTAGTTGATCGAGCCGACCAGCAGCACGACGAGCGTGCTGGCCAGCATCCAGCCGGCGCGCGTGGGCAGGATGTAGATCCGGCGCTGCGTCAGCGTGAGGGTGTCGGACCGCGGCAGGCGCTCGAGCCACCACTGGCGCAGCCATGCGCGCATGCGGGTGCGCCAGGCCCACCAGGGAAGTGCGGTGACGGCGGCGGTCATGCGGGCGGCCTCGGGTATTGAGCTGCTGGGGGCTTGGGCGCCACGACGTTGCGCTTCACGCGTCGAGCACGCACGGCCGGGCGCTGCCGCCTTGTTTCATGGCAAGGGCACGTCATCGATCATCGCCCGCACCTGCTCCACCGCACCGCGGCCGGCGTTGCCGACCGGGATCATGCGGTGTGCCACGCACTGCGGCAGGATCGCCTGCACATCGTCCGGCGCCACGTAGTCGCGGCCGCTGATCAGCGCCTGCGCCCGGGCCGCGCGCATCAGCGCGATGCCGGCGCGCGGCGACAGCCCTTGCAGGAACCAGCGGCCGTCGCGGGTGGCGGCGATCAGGTCCTGCACGTAGTCGAGCAACGGCTCGGCCACATGCACGCGCTCGACCGCCTGCTGCAGGCCGGCCAGTTCGGCCGCCGACAGCACGGCCGGCAGCTGCGCCAGCAGTTCGCGCCGGCCGTTGCCGGTCAGCAGGGCGCGCTCGGCGGCGCGCTCGGGGTAGCCCAGGCTGATGCGCATCAGGAAGCGGTCGAGCTGCGACTCGGGGAGCAGGTAGGTGCCGAGCTGGTCGTGCGGGTTCTGCGTGGCGATGACGAAGAACGGCCAGGGCAGGGGGCGCGTCTCGCCCTCGACGCTGACTTGCTTTTCCTCCATGGCTTCCAGCAGTGCGCTCTGCGTCTTCGGGCTGGCACGGTTGATCTCGTCGGCCAGCAGCACCTGGGCGAACACTGGGCCCGGGTGGAACACGAAGCGTTCCTGGCCACGCTCGTACACCGACACGCCCGAGAGGTCGCTCGGCATCAGGTCGGCGGTGAACTGAACGCGCGCGAAGCGCAGGCCCAGGCTGCGGGCCAGCGTCTGCGCCAGCGTGGTCTTGCCGACGCCCGGCACGTCCTCGATCAGCAGGTGGCCGCCGGCCAGCAGGCAGGTTACGGCGTCGCGCACCTGGGCCGATTTGCCGACGATCACCGTGTTAAGCTGATCGAGCAAGGCGTTGAGCGTTCGTGTCACGTCCATGCAAGGAAGGTAACGGATATTCGGCGCCGCACCGTGAAACGAGGAGACAAAACGTGGGCAAGACCGGGTTCTACACTCATCCCGACTGTCGCAAGCATGACATGGGCGCCGGCCACCCGGAGTGCCCGGAACGCATCGATGCGATCGAGGACCGGCTGCTGATCACCGGCGTCGGTGACGCGCTTGACCGACGCGAGGCCACGCCCGCCGCCATGGGCGAATTGCTGCTGGCGCACGGCCGGCGCCACGTGGCGGCGCTGCGCGGCCTGAGCGAGATCCTGATCGAGGAGATGGAAGCCGGCGGCCCCGACCGCTACTCGCTCGATCCCGATACCTCGATGAACAGCTACACCTACCGCGCGGCGCTGCTGTCGGCCGGCGCGGCCATCGATGCGGTCGACGCGGTGATGTCCGGCGAGCTGGAGAATGCGTTTTGCTGCACGCGTCCGCCCGGCCACCATGCGACGCGCAACCAGGCGATGGGTTTCTGCTTCTTCAGCAACGTCGCCGTCGCCGCCAAGTACGCGCTGGAGCGCCATGAGCTGCAGCGCGTGGCGATCATTGACTTCGACGTGCACCACGGCAACGGCACCGAGGACATCGTCGCCGGCGACGAGCGCATCCTGATGTGCAGCTTCTTCCAGCACCCGTTCTACCCCGAGGGCGGTGCGCAGAAGCACGACGCCAACCTGGTCAACTGCCCGGTGCCGGCCTACACCAAGGGCATGGACATCCGCGAGCTGGTCGAGATGATGTGGATGCCGCGGCTGGAAGAGCACAAGCCGGAGCTGATCTTCATCAGCGCCGGCTTCGACGCCCACCGCGAGGACGACATGGGGCAACTCGGCCTGATCGAGTCGGATTACGCCTGGATCACCGAGCGCATGAAGTCGGTGGCGCAGCGCTTCGCCCAGGGTCGCATCGTGAGCTGCCTGGAAGGCGGCTACAACCTCAGCGCGCTGGCGCGCAGCGTCGAGGCCCATGTGCGCGTGCTGGCGGATGTTTGACGCGCTCCCTGTGCCGCTGACGCGGCTTTCTCCCAAGGGGGACAACGCGGGTGCTCCGGGGACCCCGAGCACGGCGTTCCGGCAACGACCTGCGCTGCGACCATCTGAAGTGGGCTTGCTGCGCAGCCCACGAGATTTCTTTGCGATTGGAAGGCAAGCCGGCCTGGTCCGTGATCCGACGGCGAGGGCCGGGTAACGCAGCCCGCACCATTGGAATTTTGACGGTGGTGGCGTCTGCGCCCCTATTTGCGGTCAAATGCGGCCATCCGCGTAGCAAATTGGAAGGCTTGTGATGTCCACATCGATCGATACCTCAACGGCGTCCGATGCGCCCGTGCTGCACCGGCGCGATGTGCGCGGCGTGCATGTGCTGACGCTGAACCAGCCCAGGTCCTTCAACGTGCTGAGCGAGCAGGTGCTGGGCGAGTTGCAGCGCCGGATCGACCTGATCGCCGCCGACGAGCAGGCGCGCGTGCTGGTCATCGCCGCCGAGGGCAAGGCCTTCTGCGCCGGGCATGACCTGAAGCAGATGAAGGCCAGCCCGCGGCTCGACTACTACCAGGACCTGTTCGGGCAGTGCAGCCGCGTCATGGTCTCGCTGCTCAAGCTGCCGATTCCGGTGATCGCGCGCGTCCAGGGTCTGGCGACGGCAGCGGGCTGCCAGCTGGTGGCGCAGTGCGACCTGGCTGTGAGCGTCGACAGCGCGCGCTTCGGCGTCAACGGCATCGATGTCGGCCTGTTCTGCTCCACGCCCAGCGTGCCGCTGGTGCGCAACATGCAGCCCAAGCAGGCGATGGAAATGCTGCTCACGGGCGGCTTCATCAGCGCGGCCGAGGCGCAGGCGCGTGGTCTGGTGAACCGCGTGGTGCCGGCCGAGCAGCTGGACGCCACGGTGGAGGAGCTGGTCGCCGCCATCCTGGCCAAGCCGCGCGCGGCGATTGCGGTCGGCAAGGAGTTGTTCTACCGCCAGCGCGAGCTCGGCATCGAGGCCGCCTACCAGCTGGCCGGCCAGACCATGTCCTGCAACATGATGCTGGAAGTGGCCCAGGAGGGCCTTCAGGCCTTCATCGACAAGCGGGAACCCGCGTGGCGCAAAGCGGGCTGACCAAGCTGGCGACACCCGAGCTGGCGCGCAGCGCCGGCCTGAGCATCGACGACTGGCAGGCCTGGTGGGAGGCGATTACGCAGCCGGAAACGCTGATCGAGATCGGCGTCATCGCGGTCTGCGGCCTGCTGGCCTGGGCGCTGGTGCAGTTGCTGCAGCGCGGCTGGCACGCCGATGCGCAGCAGGTCCGCGCGCCGATCCTGCTCGGTCATCGCGGCTTCGATGGCGCGCTGTTTCCGCTGCTGTGGCTGGGCCTGACCTGGGTCGCCAGCCTGGTGATGGCGCGCCTGGACATGGTGACGCTGCTGTTTCGCATCGCGCTGCCGGCGCTGATCGCGCTGGCCGCGATCCGGCTCGGCGTCAAGGTGCTGCGGCAGGTTTTCCCCGGGGTGCACGGCGTGCGCATGCTGGAGCGCACGCTGTCCTGGCTGGGCTGGATCGGCGTGGTGCTGTGGGTCAGCGGCCTGCTGCCAGTGCTGCTGGAAGAGGCCGATGGCGTCAGCTGGCAGTTCGGCGAGGACGACCTGACGCTGCGGGAACTGATCGAGGGTGTCCTCAACGTCGGCCTGGCGCTGCTGCTGGCGCTGTGGCTGTCGTCGGTGGTCGAGAACCGGCTGCTGCGCGGTGCGGTGGGCAGCAACCTGTCGCTGCGCAAGGTGCTGGCGCAGGGCTTGCGCGCAGTGCTGGTCTTCATGGCGGTGCTCATCGCGCTGACCGCGGTCGGGATCGACCTGACGGCGCTGTCGGTGTTCGGCGGCGCCATCGGCGTCGGCATCGGCCTGGGTCTGCAGCGGCTGGCGGCCAACTACGTGTCGGGCTTCGTGGTGCTGACCGAACGCGCGGTGCGCATCGGCGACATGGTGCGCGTCGACGGCTTCGAGGGGCAGGTGACCGACATCCGCGCGCGCTACACCGTGGTGCGCGCGCTGAGCGGACGCGAATCCATCGTGCCGAACGAGATGATGGTGACGCAGCGCATCGAGAACATGTCGCTGGCCGACCGGCGCATGTGGCAATCGACGGTGGTTTCGGTGGCCTACGACGCCGATCCCGAACAGGTGCAGCAGTTGCTGCGTCAGGCGGCGCTCAGTTGCGAGCGCGTGCTGCGGCAGCCGGCGCCGTCGGCGCTGCTGACGGGGTTCGGTGCTGACGGGCTGGAATTCACGGTGGGCTACTGGATGGACGAGCCGACCGCGGGGCAGCTCGGGCTGCGCTCGGAAGTCAACCTCGCCGTCCTGGCCGCGCTGCGTGCACACGGTATCGACATCCCGTACCCGCAGCGGGTGGTGCACCAGCTGCCGGTGCCCGGCGCAGTGCCCCCGCCGTCGCCGCATGCCGAGCCGGCGCCGCCGCTGTCGGCCGCCTGAGTGCGGGCGGTTGTCACCTGCGGGATGCCAAGGGGCGGAAGGCCGATGCCCCTGAACTAAAATCCCCAATGGTCAGCCCGTGCGGCAAGCGCCGCGCGAGGCCTGAGTCAGTGTTCAAGAACCGGAGAACCCAGCCATGAAAGCCCTCGTTGCCGTCAAGCGCGTAGTGGACTACAACGTCAAGGTGCGTGTGAAGTCGGACCAAAGCGGTGTCGACATCGCCAACGTCAAGATGAGCATGAACCCCTTCGACGAGATTGCCGTCGAAGAGGCCGTGCGCCTGAAGGAGAAGGGCGTCGTCACCGAGATCATCGCCGTCTCCTGCGGCGAGGCCAAGTGCCAGGAAACCCTGCGCACCGCCATGGCCATCGGCGCCGACCGCGGCATCCTGGTCGAGACTGCTGAAGAACTGCAGCCGCTGGCCGTCGCCAAGCTGCTCAAGGCCCTGATCGACAAGGAGCAGCCCCAGCTCATCATCCTCGGTAAGCAGGCCATCGACGACGACGCCAACCAGACCGGCCAGATGCTGGCCGCGCTGGCCGACCTGCCGCAGGCCACCTTCGCCAGCAAGGTCGAGATCGACGGCGGCCAGGCCAAGGTCACGCGCGAAGTCGACGGCGGCCTGGAAACCATTGCCATCAGCCTGCCGGCCGTCGTCACCACCGACCTGCGCCTGAACGAGCCGCGCTACGTCACCCTGCCCAACATCATGAAGGCCAAGAAAAAGCAGCTCGACGTCTTCAAGCCGGAAGATCTGGGCGTCGACGTCAGCCCGCGCCTGAAGACCCTCAAGGTGATGGAGCCGCCCAAGCGCGGCGCCGGCATCAAGGTGCCTGACGTCGCCACCCTGGTCGACAAGCTCAGGAACGAAGCCAAAGTCATCTGAAACCAGCAGGGAAGACCAACAACATGACCGCACTCGTCATCGCTGAACACGACCACGCCGCCATCAAGGGCGCCACTCTCAACACCGTCACCGCGGCCCTTGCCTGCGGTGGCGACGTCCACGTCCTGGTTGCCGGCCACAACGCCGGTGCCGCCGCCCAGGCCGCGGCGCAGATTGCCGGTGTCGCCAAGGTCCTGCGCGCCGACAGCGAAGCCTTCGCCCACGGCCTGGCCGAGAACGTTGCCGCTCAGGTGCTGGCGCTGGCCGGCGGCTACAGCCACATCCTGTTCCCGGCCACCGCCAACGGCAAGAACGTCGCCCCGCGCGTGGCCGCCAAGCTGGACGTCGCCCAGATCAGCGACATCACCAAGGTCGACAGCCCCGACACCTTCGAGCGCCCGATCTACGCCGGCAACGCGATTGCCGTGGTGCAGAGCCAGGATGACAAGAAAGTCATCACCGTGCGCACCACCGGCTTCGATGCCGCGGCAGCCGAGGGCGGCAATGGAGCTGTCGAAACCGTCAGCGCCACGCCCGACAGCGGCAAGAGCAGCTTCGTCGGCCAGGAGATCGCCAAGAGCGACCGGCCCGAGCTGACCGCCGCCAAGGTCATCGTCTCCGGCGGCCGCGCGCTGGGCAGCGCCGAGAAGTTCGACGAATTCATCATGCCGCTGGCCGACAAGCTGGGCGCTGCCATCGGTGCCAGCCGCGCCGCGGTCGATGCCGGCTACGCGCCCAACGATCTGCAGGTGGGGCAGACCGGCAAGATCGTCGCGCCCGAGCTGTACGTAGCGGTCGGCATCTCGGGGGCGATCCAGCACCTGGCGGGCATGAAGGACTCCAAGGTCATCGTGGCCATCAACAAGGACGAGGAGGCGCCGATCTTCAGCGTCGCCGACTACGGCCTGGTGGCCGATCTGTTCCAGGCCGTGCCGGAGCTGACCAAGGCCCTTTGACTGGTGTGGTGGCCGCGCCGGATGGCGGGCCGCCTTCCATCCTTGCAAGGGCGTCGCGTGCGATGCCCTTTGTTTTTTCGACCAAGAGCTGTTTGAGGAGCGAACCATGAGCTACAAGGCGCCCGTCAAGGACCTGCTGTTCAACATCGAGCATCTGGCGCGCATCGACGAGATCGCGCAGATCCCCGGCTTCGAGGACGCCGGCCTCGAAACCGCACAGGCCGTGCTGGAGGAGTGCGCACGCTTCAACGAGGAAGTGGTGGCGCCGCTCAACTACGAGGCCGACAAGGCGCCGTCCTCGCACGCCGGCACCGAGGTGACCACCAGCGCCGGCTTCAAGCAGGCCTACCAGCAGTACACCGAAGGCGGCTGGCAGGGCCTGCAGCACCCGGCCGACTTCGGCGGCCAGGGCCTTCCCAAGACCATCGGCGCAGCCTGCGGCGAGATCCTCAACTCGGCCAACCTCAGCTTCGCGCTGTGCCCGCTGCTGACCGACGGCGCCATCGAGGCGCTGCTGACCGCGGGTGGCGATGAACTCAAGGCGACCTACCTGGAGAAGCTGATCTCCGGCGAGTGGACCGGCACCATGAACCTGACCGAGCCGCAGGCCGGCAGCGACCTGGCCATGGTGCGCTCGCGCGCCGAGCCGCAGCCGGACGGTACCTACAAGGTGTTCGGCACCAAGATCTTCATCACCTACGGCGAGCACGACATGGCCGACAACATCGTGCACCTGGTGCTGGCGCGCGTGGCCGGCGCGCCCGAAGGCGTCAAGGGCATCAGCCTGTTCGTGGTGCCGAAGTTCCTGGTCCAGCAGGATGGCAGCCTGGGCGAGCGCAACGACGTCTACTGCGTCAGCATCGAGCACAAGATGGGCATCAAGGCCAGCCCCACCGCCGTGCTGCAGTACGGCGACCACGGCGGCGCCGTGGGCTACCTGGTCGGCGAGGAGAACCGTGGCCTCGAATACATGTTCATCATGATGAACGCGGCGCGCTACGCGGTCGGCGTGCAGGGCATCGCGATCGCCGAGCGCGCCTACCAGAAGGCAGTGCAGTACGCGGGCGAGCGCGTGCAAAGCCGCCCGGTCGACGGCAGCGTCAAGGGCCCGGCGACCATCATCCACCACCCCGACGTGCGCCGCATGCTGATGACCATGCGCGCGTTGACCGAGGGCTGCCGCGCCATGGCCAGCGTGGCCGCTGCCGCCTACGACGCCGCACACCACCACCCGGACGCGGAAGTCCGCCGGCAGAATCAGGCTTTCTATGAGTTCATGGTGCCGCTGGTCAAGGGCTACAGCACCGAGATGAGCCTGCAGGTCACCGACCTCGGCGTGCAGGTGCACGGCGGCATGGGCTTCATCGAGGAAACCGGCGCCGCCCAGTACTACCGCGACGCCAAGATCCTGACCATCTACGAAGGCACCAGCGCGATCCAGGCCAACGATCTGGTCGGCCGCAAGACCGCGCGCGACGGCGGCCAGATGGCCAGGGCCATCGCGGCCCAGATCGAGGCGACCGAGCGCGAACTGGCCGCCGGCGGCGCCGATGCGCAGGCGGTGGCCAGACGCCTGGCTGCCGGGCGTCAGGCCTTCCTCGACGTGGTGGACTTCATCGTGGCCCAGGCCAAGGCCGATCCGAACGCCGCCTACGCGGGCAGCGTGCCCTACATGCTGCTGGCCGGCAACCTGGTGGCCGGCTGGCAGCTCGGCCGGGCCCTGCTGGTGGCCGAGCAGCAACTGGCGCAGGGCCAGGATGCGGCCTTCATGAAGGCGAAAATTGCCACCGCGCGCTTCTATGCCGACCACATCCTGACGCGCATCCCGGGCGTGCGCGACGCCATCGTCGAGGGTGCCGACAGTATCACCGCGATGCCGCTGGAGGCGTTCTGAGCGCCTTGCGCTGACGCGTTGTTTTTCTGATCGCCAGCGCCTGCCGATCGGCAGGTCTGGACGCGATCGCCACGCATTCGTTTCAAGAAAGCATTTATGTCCACCTTGCCTCCCGTGCTGCAGCGGCTGAAGTTCCCCGTCATCGGGGCGCCACTGTTCATCATCAGCAACCCGAAGCTGGTCATTGCCCAGTGCACCGCCGGCGTGGTCGGCTCGATGCCGGCGCTGAACGCGCGTCCGGCGGCGCAGCTCGACGAATGGCTGGCCGAGATCACCGAAGGCCTGGCGGCGTGGGACAAGGCCAACCCGGACAACCCGGCGGCGCCGTTCGCCATCAACCAGATCGTGCACAAGAGCAACGATCGGCTCGAGCACGACATGCAGGTGTGCGCCAAGTACCGGGTGCCGATCGTCATCACCAGCCTGGGCGCGCGCGAGGACGTGAATCAAGCCGTGCACTCGTGGGGCGGTATCGTGATGCACGACGTCATCAACAACCGCTTCGCGCACAAGGCGATCGAGAAGGGCGCCGATGGCCTGATTCCGGTGGCCGCCGGCGCCGGCGGCCACGCCAGCGCCAAGAGCCCGTTCGCCATGGTGCAGGAGATCCGCGAGTGGTTCGACGGCCCGGTGGCGCTGTCGGGCGCCATCGCCTCGGGCGGCGCGGTGCTGGCGGCGCAGGCTTGCGGAGCCGACTTCGCCTACATCGGCTCGGCCTTCATCGCCACCCACGAGGCGCGCGCCGTCGATGCCTACAAGCAGATGATCTGCGAGAGCGATTCCGACGACATCGTCTACAGCAACTTCTACACCGGCGTGCTGGGCAACTACCTGAAGGGCAGCATCCGCAACGCCGGCATGGACCCGGACAAGCTGCCCGAGAGCGACCCCAGCAAGATGGATTTTGGTGCCGGCGGCGGCGCCAAGGCCTGGAAGGACATCTGGGGCTGCGGCCAGGGCATCGGCGCCATCAAGCAGGTGGTGCCGGCGGCCGAGCTGATCGCGCGCCTGAAGCGCGAATACGCCGAGGCGCGGGCGCGGCTGGCGCTGTGAGCTGATGACCTGATACCGATTGGCGCTCGGCAGCATGAATAACCGTTCACACTGAGCCCTTCGGCGAACTCAGGACAGGCCTGTCGAAGTGAAGGCGATTGGCAGGGCTTCGACGGGCTCAGCCTGAACGGTTCCATATTTTCGAACGCGATTCCGCATGAGCTGACTTTTTCAGTACAAGACAAAAGGCCTGCCGGGTTCTCCGGCAGGCCTTATGTCTTGATGCGGGTCGCGCGGACCTTCGGGTGCGTGCTTACTCGACCTTGGCCTTGGCGCGCAGTTCCTCCTGGAACTTGACCAGCTTCTGCTGCTGCAGCTGCTGCGTGATCTGCGGCTTGACGTCCTCGAACTTCGGCAGCTCGGGCGCTTTGGCGTCGCGCAGGTCGTCGACGCGGATCACGTGGTAGCCGAACTGCGACTTCACCGGCGCATCGGTCAGCTGGCCCTTGCCCAGCTTGCCGAGGGCGTCGGCGAACTCGCGCACGTAGCCGGACGGGTTGGCCCAGCCGAGGTCGCCGCCCTGGGCGCCGGAGCCCGGGTCCTTGGACTTGGTCTTGGCCAGTTCCTCGAAACTGCCGCCGCCCTTGATCTGGCCGATCAGCGCCTTGGCCTCGTCCTCGGTCTCGACCAGGATGTGGCTGGCCTTGTACTCCTTGGCGCCGGCCGCCGGTGCCTGCGCGGCGACGATGCGGTCGTATTCGGCCTTGGCCTCGGCGTCGGTCACCTTGTTCTTGTTCTGGAAGTCGGCGAACAGCTCGTTGATCAGCACGCCCTGGCGCGCCAGTTCCAGTTTGGCGCGAAATGCGGGCGTGGCCTGCAGGCCGCGGCGCTCGGCTTCCTGCATGAAGATCTCGCGTGCGACGACTTCTTCGCGCAACTGCCCCGCGACCTCCGCCGGCACCGGCCGGCCTGTGCGCTCGGCCTGCGCCTTGACTTGTTCCTCAAGCGCGGTCAGGCGCGTCTTGGGCACCGGCTTGCCGTTGACGACGGCGACGTTCTGCGCCATCACGGGCAAGGCCAGGGCGCTGGACAACAATGCCGCTGCGGACGCGGCCAGAAGCTGTTTTTTCATGGTCTCAAAACGGGAGGAAAGCCCTGCCGGGCCGGGGGAGGAACGCTTGCAAGCGGTGTGAGAGCGGGCCGGAGCCGAAAAAGTTCTCAGCGGGTCTCGATCGCGATGGCGTGCACGCCATCCTGGTCGATGAAAATCTGCAGCGCATCATACACAAGCCGGTGCCGCGCCACGCGGCTCTTGCCGTCGAAGCCGGGCGCCGCGATGCGGACCCGGAAATGGGTGCCGAAGCCGGTGCCGTTGGCGCCGGCGTGACCATCGTGCTGCCAGCTTTCGTCCAGCACCTCGAGCTCGGTCGGCTCCAGTTGCGTGCGCAGGTGTGCGGCCATGCGGTCGGCCAGGGCGGTACTCATGTCGATCCTCCGGGTGGTGTCTCGACCTCCGCCGTGTCGTCGCTCAGGTGGCGTGCCACGTACAGGCCCTGGCCGAGGATGAAGGCGACCGGGAACACGTAGCCCCAGAGCTTGAAGTTGGCCCAGGCATCGGTCGAGAAGTAGGCGGCGATGTAGCCGTTGAGCGCCGCCATGAACAGGCAGTACAGCACCCAGGCCACGGTGAGACGGTGCCAGACGGGATCCGGCAGGCTGAGCTGGCTGCCCAGCATCATCTTGAGGAAGTTCTTGCGGAAGGCCCACAGCGCCACCGCCAACGCCAGCGCCATGGCGGCGTAGAGCACCGTGGGTTTCCACTTGATGAAACGGTCGTCCTGCAAGGACAGGGTCAGCGCGCCGAAGATCAGGATCAAGGCCAGCGTGGCCTTGTGCATGGTGGTCAGCTTCTTGTCGATGGCGTAGATGATGGCCATCTGGACCACGGTGGCGGCCATCAGCACGGCGGTGCCGACGTAGATGCCCTGCAGCTTGTAGGCGACGAAGAACAGCAGGATCGGCAGGAAGTCGAGCAATACCTTCATGAGGCGCCGAGTTTACTTGGGCGCGAAGTCGAGCGAAGCCGAGTTCATGCAGTAGCGCAGGCCGGTCGGTGCCGGGCCGTCGTTGAACACGTGGCCCAGGTGGGCGCCGCAGTTGGCGCACACGGTCTCGACGCGCACCATGCCGTGGCTCAAGTCGCGCCGCTCCTCGATGGTGCCGGCAATCGCCAGCGAGAAGCTGGGCCAGCCGCAGCCGGCGTCGAACTTGGTGCCGGACTCGAACAGCTTGGTGCCGCAGCAGACGCAGTGGTAGCTGCCGTCGGCCCAGTGCTGCTCGTACTTGCCGGTGAAGGGGCGCTCGGTGGCGGCATGGCGGGTGACCTCGAAGGCCGGGGCTTCGGCGCCTTTTTTTTCCAGCAGGGCACGCCACTCGGCGTCGGTTTTCTGTACGGGATGGGTCATGATGAGCAACTGATCTGGATGTCGGACGCCCAGTCGGGCGGGAACCCGGCCCATTCCGGGTGGGCCGGGTGTTCGTCGCAGGGGTGTTCCAGCGCGGCCAGCAGATCCTGGATCATCTGGAAGTCCTTGTTCCTGGCCTGCGCGATGGCCTGCTCGGCCAGGTGGTTGCGGAGCACGATGGACGGGTTGTGGCGCAGCGCCAGACCGGCGTCGAAGGCCTCGGCCGGATCATGCATCAGCGCCTGGTAGCGCGCCAGCAGCGCGTCGATCGCGGCGCGGTCGAAGAACAACTCGCTCACGCTGGCGGCGGGCGCGCCGGCGGCGTGGTGGGCCAGGCGGCGCCAGAAGATCGTGAAGTCGGTACGCTCGCGCGCCATCAGCCGCAGCATGTCGTCGGCCAGCGTGCGCGTGCCCTCGGAGGCGGCAGTGAAACCGAGCTTGGCCGCCAGGCGCTGGCGCAGTTCGGCGGCAAAGACTTCTTCGTAAGGCGCCAGCGCCGCCATCGCGGTGTCCGGCTCGCCGATCAGCGGCAGCAGCGCCTGCCCGAGGGCGAACAGGTTCCAGTGCGCGATCGGCGGCTGGCGCCGGTAGGCGTAGCGGCCGCCGTGGTCGGAGTGGTTGCAGATGTGGTCGGGATTGAAGCCATCCATGAACTGGAACGGGCCATAGTCGATGGTCAGGCCCAGGATGCTCATGTTGTCGGTGTTCATCACACCGTGCATGAAGCCGACCGCCTGCCACTGCGCGATCAGCTGGGCGGTGCGCCGCGTGACGGCTTCGAGCAGCGCGGCGACCGGCGCGGCGGCGTCACCGCACTCGGGGAAGAAATGATCGATGACGAAATCCGCCAGCTGCTTCAACTCGGCATGCAGGCCATGGTGGCAGAAATGCTCGAAATGGCCGAAGCGGATGAAGCTGGGCGCCGTGCGCGTGATGACGGCGGCGGTCTCGATCTGCTCGCGCCGCACAGGCTGGTCGGAACCGGTGATGCACAGGGCGCGTGTGGTCGGGATGCCAAGCCCGTGCATGGCCTCGCTGACCAGGAATTCGCGGATCGACGAGCGCAACACGGCGCGCCCGTCGCCCATGCGCGAATAGGGCGTCAGGCCGCTGCCCTTGAGCTGCAGTTCGAGCGAGCCGCCGCCCGGCGTCTCGACCTCGCCCAGCAGGATGGCGCGGCCGTCACCGAGCTGGCCGGCCCAGACGCCGAACTGGTGCCCGCTGTAGACGCTGGCCAGCGGCTGGCTGCCGGCAAGCGGCCGGTTGCCGGAAAACGCCTCCAGCGCCTCCTGCGTACGCCACCAGTCGTCTTCCAGACCCAGTTCGCGCGCCATCGACCGGCTGCGCGCGACCCAGTACGGATCGCGCAGCGCGATCGGCGGCAACGCGGTGTAGAAGGCGGAGCCGAGGTTGGCAAAGCGGTTGCGCCAGACCCAGCCGAGATCAAGCTGAGGGCGCACCGGCAGCATCACATCTTGCATGACGCATTGTCGCCCCGCGCAACAGATCGTGCTCGCGGCCGGCGCCATGCGACCACCGCCATCGAAGGCTTGGCATCGGCTCCGTCAGCGCACGCCCGGTTCGCGGGTCGCGTCAGCTCAGCTGTGCCAGCTGCTCGCGGTAGCGCCCGGGCGAGACGCCAAACCAGCGCCGGCAGGCGCGGAAGAAGTTGCTCTGGTCGGCGAAGCCCAGCGCGTCGGCGATCTGGGCCAGGCTGTAGCGTGGGTCGGCCAGCTGGCTGGCCGCGAGTTCGCGCCGGACTGCATCGAGCACCTGCTGGTAACTGGTGTGCTCCTCCTGCAGCCGGCGCTGCAGCGTGCGGTCGGCCATGGCCAGGTGGTCCGCGATGTCCTGGCGGCGCGGCTCGCCCTGGTGCAGGCGGCGCAGGATCTCGTCGCTGACGCGCCGGCTCAGGCTGCTGTGGCCGAGTACTTCCAGCCGCTCGTCCATGGCGCGCGTCAGCATCGGCTGCAGCAGCGGGTTGTGCGAGGGCAGGGCGCCGTTCATGTCCTCCGACGCGAGCAGCATGCGCGTCCACGGTTGGTCGAAACGGACCGGACAGCCGAAGGCCTGCTGATAGGGCGCCGGATCGAGTGGGCGCGCGTGGCGCAGCTCGACCGCCAGCGGCTGGATCGGCCGCCGCGTGATCCAGCGACACAGGATCAGCGATGCCAGCAGGGCGTGTTCCTGCCGCTGCCGCGGCACCGGCCGCGTGGCACCGATGTGGTCGATGACATACCAGCAGCCACCCTGGTCGTTCACCAGTTCCAGCGTGGTCGCATCCGACAGCAGCGCCATGTAGCGTGACAGGCTGCGCAGGCCGGCCAGCAGGGTGGGGCTGCTCAGCATCGGGTAGGCGACTACATCGAAGTTGACGAAGCGCGTCACCCGCTCGCGATCCAGGCCCAGGTACGGGTTGCCCGACCAGGCCACCGCCAGCTCCCACAGTTCGGACAGCTTGTCGCCGCCGATGCGTGCATGCGGCTGCTCGAGCAGCTGCGGGTCGATGCCGACGGCGTCGAGCAAACGGGGCACGTCGATCCCCTGCGAGGCGAACATGTCGGCCAGGCTCCTGACCCAGGTGGACGAACTGGTGCGCTCCACGATGTTAGGGAAACCGATAGCTGCCGTGGCCTGAGAAGTCAGTGCTTTGGCCACATTGTGACAGCCGCTCGGGCGCCCGCGCTTTCTAGAATGGCGCAGTCAGCCGGGCCGGCGAATGCGTGGCCGATCGATGCTGACGGCATGGCAGGCAGCACCCGACAGGAGACAACACATGAGCAGACTGCGTGGTATTTTCCCGGCGCTGGCCGTGACGGCGGCCCTGGCGCTCAGCGCCTGCGGCGGCGGCTCGGATGACCCGGCCCGGCTGGCGCTGAAGACGACCAGCCACGGCGACGTCCAGGGCATCAACAACGCCGAGTTGGACGGCACCTACGCCTGGAAAGGCATTCCGTTCGCCAGGCCGCCGGTCGGCGAACTGCGCTGGCGCGCGCCGCAGGCGCCCGAGCGCTGGCAGGGCGTGCGCGACGCCACCCGGTTCGGCCACGCCTGCCTGCAGATGGGCCGCATCTACGGGCCCGGCGCCAACAACACCTACGACGCGACCATCGCCACCACGCTGAACACGCCGGTCGGCAACGAGGACTGCCTGACGCTCAACGTCTGGCGTCCCGCCACCGAGGATGACAAGCTGCCGGTGATCGTGTTCGTCTATGGCGGCAGCAACATTTCCGGCTACAGCGCCGATCCGCTGTACGACGGCGCGGCGCTGGCGAAGCGGGCCAACGCGGTCGTCGTGACGACCAACTACCGCGTCGGCGCACTGGGCTTCCTCAACCTGGCGCAGCTCAAGACCGGCGATGCGGCCGAGGATTCGGGCAACTTCGCGCTGCTCGACGTGGTGCAGGCACTGAAGTTCGTCAAGGACAACGCCGCCGCCTTCGGCGGCGACGCCGGCAACGTGACCCTGATGGGGCAGTCGGCCGGCGCCATCAATGTCTACGCGCTGATGACGGCGCCGAGTGCGGCCGGCCTGTTCCACAAGGCGGCGCCGCTGTCGGGCGGCATCTCGCTGGCCAGCAACCTGCCGGCCGGCCGGCTGCCGGTGCTGGCGCCGGCCGCGACCTACGCCGCGCAGGGCGCCGGCCTGCTGGCGGCGCAGCTGATCGCCGATGGCCTGGCCGCCGACGCCGCCGGCGCGCAGGCCTGGGTCGCCGAGCGCAGCGCCGCCGAGGTGGCCAGCTACCTGCGCGGCAAGGACGGCGGCGCCTTGCTGACCACGGTGCTGACCAAGGGCCTGGGCGGTTCGGGCCCGATTCCCGACGGCCGTTTCATGCCGCAGGATCCGATCGGCGCGATTGCCGCCGGCAACTACCACAGGGTGCCGGTGCTGGCCGGCATGACCGGCAACGAGGGCAAGCTGTTCGCGCCCTTCCTGACCCTGTTCGGCGGGCCGCCCGGCTTCAAGATGGGCGATGCCGAACGCTTCAACCTGATGATGGGCTTCAACCCCGACGCGCCGACCGCGCTGACCGAGGCCGACATCCTGAATCCGGCCTATGTGCCGTCGTCAGCGCCCGAGACCGGCTGGACCGCCAAGACCGATCTGCTGGGCTACCTGTTCATGACCGCCAACCGCGACAACGCGCTCGACACGCTGATCGCGCAGCAGTCGAACGTCTGGTACTACCAGTTCGACTGGGCGCAGGAGCCGGCGCCCTGGGACACCATCTACGGCGCCGCGCACGCGTTCGACCTGCCGTTCCTGTTCGGCAACTTCGGGCCCTCGCTGTTTTCCAACGCGATCGGCGGCGCGGCCAACAAAGCGGGCCGGCTGGCGCTGTCGGGCGCGATGATGAACAGCCTTGCGGCGTTCGCCCGCAGCGGCAACCCCAACCACCCGGGCCTGGGCGTGAACTGGCAACCCTGGCCGGCCAGGCTGGTGTTCGATGCCGGCAAGACCGAGCTCAGGATCCGCGCCGAGTGAGTCCGCTGGGGGAGGGCAAGGCGACGTGCGGATGGCGCTGCGGCGCTTGTGCGTGCAGGTTAACCAGTTAGTATTTGGCGCAGGCACAACCTGAAACAAGAGGAGAACCCATGCTGGGCTTGATGCAGAACCATCCGCTGCTGATTTCGTCGCTGATCGACTTCGCCGCCCGACACCATGGTGACGGCGAGATCGTGTCGCGGCGCGTCGAGGGGGACATCCACCGCTACACCTGGGCCGACGTGCAACAGCGCGCCAAGCAGGTGGCCAACGCGATCGACGCGCTGGGGTTGAAGGCGGGCGACCGGATCGGCACCCTGGCCTGGAACGGCTACCGGCACCTGGAGCTGTACTTCGGCGTCAGCGGATCCGGGCGCGTGCTGCACACCGTCAACCCGCGCCTGCTGCCGGAGCAGATCGCCTGGATTCTCAACCATGCCGAGGATCAGGCGCTGTGCTTCGACATGAGCTTCCTGCCGATCATCCAGGGCATCCACGCGCACTGCAAGACCGTCAGGCACTGGATCGCGCTGTGCGACGCCGACAAGCTGCCGGCGGACACCGGCATCCCGAACCTGATCAGCTACGAGGCCTGGCTTGGCAGTCAGTCGCCGGACTACGAGTGGCCGGTGTTCGACGAGAGCACCGCCTCGAGCATGTGCTACACCAGCGGCACCACCGGCAACCCGAAGGCGGCGCTGTACAGCCACCGCTCCACCGTGCTGCACGCCTACGCTTCGGCGCTGCCCGACGTGATGGGCCTGTCGGCGCGCGATGCCGCGCTGCCGGTGGTGCCGATGTTCCACGTCAACGCCTGGGGGCTGCCGTACTCGGCCGCGATGGTCGGCGCCAAGCTGGTGTTTCCGGGGCCGGCGATGGACGGCAAGTCGCTGTACGAGCTGATGGAGGCCGAGGGCGTGACCTTCGCTGCCGGCGTGCCGACGATCTGGCAGATGCTGCTGGGCCACACCTCGGCCAACAAGCTGCGCTTCTCCACCCTGACGCGCACGGTGATCGGCGGCTCGGCCTGCCCGCCAGCGATGATCGCCACCTTCCGCGACGAGTACGGCGTCGACGTGCTGCACGCCTGGGGCATGACCGAGATGAGCCCGCTGGGCACGGTGTGCACGCTGAAGGAGAAGCACCGTCGGCTGCCGGAACAGGACAAGATGAAGATCCGGCTCAAGCAGGGCCGCGCCATCTTCGGTGTCGACATGAAGATCGTCGACGACGACGGCCAGGAACTGCCCTGGGACGGCAAGACCTATGGCGACCTGCACGTCAAGGGCCCGTGGATCCTCGACCAGTACTTCAAGGGCGAGGGCGGCGACCCGCTGAAGAACGGCTGGTTCCCGACTGGCGACGTCGCCACCATCGACGCCGACGGCTTCATGCAGATCACCGACCGCAGCAAGGACGTGATCAAGTCGGGCGGCGAATGGATCAGCTCGATCGACATCGAGAACATCGCCATGGCGCACCCGGCGGTGGCGATGGCCGCCTGCATCGGCATGCCGCATCCGAAATGGGACGAGCGGCCGATCGTGGCGGTGGTGCGCAAGCCGGGTGTCGAGCTGACGCGCGAGCAGCTGATCGCCTTCTACGACGGCAAGGTGGCCAAGTGGCAGATGCCCGATGACGTGGTGTTCCTGGAGGCGATCCCGATCGGCGCCACCGGCAAGATGCTCAAGGCCAGGCTGCGCGAGCAGCTGAAGGATTACAAGCTGCCCGATGCCTGAGGCCCCGTGCGCGGCGTGCGCGGCTGCCGCGCAGGTGACAGCGCTCGCGGGCAAACCCGACTGCTTTTCTTCGTCGCCGGCGCTACGCTGCCGGCATCCATGGGTAGCCCAACTGAAGGAGACAAGGCTATGAAGTTCGCAATCAAACTGCTCGCCGCTGCGGCGCTGGTGACGGTGCTGGGCAGCGCCCAGGCGCAGAAGGGCGAGACCGTCAAGATCGCGCTGATCGATCCGCAGACCGGCCTGATGGGGCCGCTGGGGACCAACCAGATGCGCAGCTGGCAGTTTTTCGCCGAGGAGTTCAGCAAGAACAACCCGGCCGGCGTCAAGTTCGAGCTGGTGGCGTTCGACAACAAGCTCAGCCCGGCCGAGAGCGCCAACGCGCTGAAGGCGGCGATCGACCAGGGCATCCGCTACGTCGCGCAGGGCAACGGCTCGTCGGTGGCGGCGGCGCTGATCGACGGCATCAGCAAGCACAACGAGCGCAACCCCGGCAAGGAGCTGATGTACCTGAACTACGCCGCGGTCGACCCCGACTTCACCAACAGCAAGTGCAACTACTGGCACTTCCGCTTCGACGCCGACACCTCGATGAAGATGGAGGCGATGAGCAGCTTCATGAAGGACCAGAAGGACGTCCACAAGGTGTTCCTGCTGAACCAGAACTACTCGCACGGCCACCAGGTCGCCAAGTTCGCGAAGGAAACCTTGAAGCGCAAGCGTCCCGACATCGAGATCGTCGGCGAGGACCTGCACCCGCTGGCGCAGGTGCGCGACTTCGCGCCCTACATCGCCAAGATCAAGGCGGCCGGCGCCGACACGGTGATCACCGGCAACTGGGGTTCCGACCTGGCGCTGCTGATCAAGGCGGCCAAGGAGGGCGGCTACAACGGCAAGTTCTTCACCTACTACACCGGCGTGACCGGCACGCCGACGGCGCTGGGCAGCACCGGCGAGGGTCAGGTCTACCAGGTCGCCTACGCGCACTACAACATGACCGGACCGATGGCCAAGTGGATGCAGGATTTCAAGACCCGCTTCAAGGACGACATGTTCACCGGCGCCATCCCCAACGCCTTCGCCGGCCTGTCGCAGGCCATGGCCAACGCCAAGTCGACCGATCCGGTCAAGGTGGCCAAGGCCTTCGAGGGCCTGAAGTACCAGGGCTTCAACGGCGAGGTCGAGATGCGCCGCGCCGACCACCAGCTGCAGCAGCCGCTCTACATCACGGTGTGGCAGAAGGCCGGCGGCAAGTACACCTACAGCCCGGAGGGCACCGGCATGACGCTGGCGCCGGTGGCGGAATACCCGTCCTACGTGTCGAGCACGCCGACTTCCTGCCAGATGAAGCGGCCGGCCTGATGGCCGCCGGCGGGCGCTGCGCGTCGCGGGGCTGACGCGCCGCGCCTGCGAGCGCAGCTTGTCCATCCCCAGCCTGGCCGCGAGAATCCCGCGGCCGGGCGCAGCGGTGACGACAGGCCCGGCACACGGGCCAACCACGAGGAAAGACCACGGATGGAGTTTTTCATCATCTCCATGCTCAACGGGGTGAGCTATGGATTGCTGCTGTTCATGCTCAGCTCGGGGCTGACGCTGATCTTCAGCATGATGGGCGTGCTGAATTTCGCCCATGCCAGTTTCTACATGGTGGGCGCGTACTTCGGCTACACCCTGTCCGGCATCATCGGCTTCTGGCCGGCGCTGGTGCTGGCGCCGATCCTGGTGGCGGCGCTGGGTGCGCTGTTCGAGAAGTACAGCCTGCGCAAGGTGCACAAGTACGGCCACGTGCCCGAACTCCTGATCACCTTCGGCGCGTCCTACATCATCCTCGAGCTGGTGCAGCTGATCTGGGGCCGGCCGGCGGTCGAGTTCCTGCCGCCCGAGGTGCTGCGCGGGCCGGCCTTCACGCTGATCAACCACTCCGTCGACGGCATGCGCATGGTGTGGGGCGCCGCGCCGGCCGAGGCCTGCCGCGCCGCCGATGCCGCGGTGCGGGTGGTGTGTTCGCCGTTCCCGGCCACGCGCGCCATGATGATGCTGGTGGCGGTGCTGATGCTGGTCGGCATCTGGCTGCTGCTGACGCGCACCCGCATCGGCTACATCATCCAGGCCGCGCTGACGCACCCGGAGATGGTCGAGTCGCTCGGCCACAACGTGCCGCGCGTGTTCATGCTGGTGTTCGGCGCCGGCACCGGACTGGCGGCGCTGGCCGGCGTGATCGGCGGCAGCACCTACGTCACCGAACCGGCCATGGCGGCCACCGTCGGTGTGATCATCTTCGTGGTGGTGGTGGTCGGCGGCATGGGCTCGCTGGCCGGCGCCTTCGTCGCCTCGCTGCTGATCGGCGTCCTGCAGACCTTCGCCGTGGCCTTCGACTACTCCTTCATCACTCTGGCCGGGCAGTTCGGCATCCCGCTCAGCGACGCCATGCGCGAGAACTCGCTGGTCAAGCTGACGCTGTCGCAGGTGGCGCCGATCCTGCCCTACCTGCTGATGGTGCTGATCCTGATCGTGCGCCCGCGCGGGCTGCTGGGGGCGCGGGAAAACTGATGAACACGCAAGCTCTCGCGACCCCGGTCGCGCCACCGCGCCTGAACGCCCGCCGCCTGGGGCTCTGGGGCGGCTTCGCCCTGCTGCTGGTCGTGGCGCCGCTCATCTTCACCAGCAACCTGTCGGTCACCATGCTGGCGCAGATGGGTATCGCCATCATCGCCTGCCTGTCCTACAACATCCTGCTGGGGCAGGGCGGCATGCTCAGCTTCGGGCACGCGGTCTACACCGGGCTGGGCTCCTACGTCGCCATCCATGCGCTGAACGCGGTGACGGCGGGGCGCTTCAACATCCCGGTCAGCCTGCTCCCGCTGGTGGGCGGCCTGGCCGGCCTGTTCTTCGCCGTGCTGCTGGGCTGGGTCACCACCAAGCGCGCCGGTACCACTTTCGCCATGATCACGCTCGGCATCGGCGAGCTGGTGTTCGCGATGTCGCTGATGGTGCCCGAGTTCTTCGGCGGCGAGGCCGGCATCTCGGGCAACCGCGTGGTCGGCGAGCCGGTGATGGGCATCAGCTACGGGCCGGCACGGCAGGTGTACTACCTGATCGCGGTCTACACCTTCGTCTGCGTGCTGCTGATGTACGCCTTCACGCAGACCCCGCTGGGGCGCATCCTGAACGCCGTGCGCGACAACCCCGAGCGGGTCGAGTTCGTCGGCTACAACGCCCAGCGGGTGCGCTACCTGGCCTTCATCGTGGCCGGCTTCTTCGCCGGCATCGCCGGCGGGCTGGGCGCGCTGCAGTTCGAGCTGGTCACCGCCGAGGTGGTCGGCGCCAACCGCTCCGGCGCCTACCTGCTGTTCACCTTCCTCGGCGGCGCGACCTTCTTCTTCGGCCCCATCATCGGCGGCGTGCTGATGGTGATCGCCTTCGTGCTGCTGTCGGAGCTGACCAAGGCCTGGTTGCTGTACCTGGGCCTGATCTTCGTCTTCATGGTGATGTACGCGCCGGGCGGCATCGCCAGCCTGATCATGATGAACCTGCGCGTGGCCGCGCACGGCAAGTTCGGCCGCATCGCGCCGCAGCTGGCGCTGGTGCTGGTCGCCGGCGTGCTGACGCTGGTCGGCGCCGGCGCGCTGATCGAGATGATCTACCACCTGCAGCTCAACCGCGCCATGGGGGACGAGGTGAACTACCTGGGCCTGACCTTGCACGCCAGCAGCGCCGCGCACTGGGCCGTGGGCGGCGCGCTGTTCGTGCTGGGCACCGGTGCGCTGGAGTGGGCGCGCCGGCGCTTCGCGCGCAACTGGAGCGCCGTCAACGCCGAGATCGAGGGTGTGCTCAAGCGCCAGCAGGAGGGCGAAGCATGAACGCCAGCGCGGCGGCGGCCGGCTACGCCATCGAGATGCGCGACTTGCGCAAGAGCTTCGGCAAGACCGAGATCATCCGTGGCGCCAGCCTGGCGGTGCGGCCGGGCGAGCGCGTCGCCATCATCGGGCCCAATGGCGCCGGCAAGTCGACCCTGTTCAACCTGATCAGCGGGCGGCTGGCGCCGACCAGCGGCGAGGTGCTGCTGCACGGCGAGCGCATCGACGGCAAGCCGCCCTACGAGATCAACCGCATGGGGCTGGCGCGCAGCTTCCAGATCACCAACCTGTTCCCGAAGCTCAGCGTGTTCGAGAACCTGCGCTGCGCGCTGCTGTGGAAGCTGGGCTACCGCTACACCTTCCTGCGCTTCCTGTCGCGCATGCACGATGCGAACGCGCGCACCGAGGAACTGCTGCGCATGATCCAGCTCGAGCGCAAGCGCGACGTGCTGGCGATGAACCTGCCCTACGCCGAGCAGCGCGCGCTGGAGATCGGCGTGACGATTGCCGGCGGCGCTGACGTCATCCTGCTGGACGAGCCGACCGCCGGCATGAGCCGCAGCGAGACCCGGCACTTCGTCGAGCTGATCCGCAAGGTCACCGAAGGCAAGACGCTGCTGACGGTGGAGCACGACATGGGCGTGGTGTTCGGCCTGGCCGACAAGATCGCGGTGGTGGTGTACGGCGAGGTGATCGCCTTCGACACGCCCGAGGCGGTGCGCGCCAACGCGCGCGTGCAGGAGGCGTATCTCGGCTCCTCCGTCGCCGACGCGCAAGTGGCAGGACATTGACATGCTGACCGTGAAGGATTTGCACGCCTACTACGGCAAGAGCCACGTGCTGCACGGCGTCGATTTCGACGTCCAGCCGGGCGAGATCGTGGCCTTGCTGGGTCGCAACGGCTCGGGCCGCTCGACCACCGCCAAGGCCATCATGGGCCTGGTGCACAGCGAAGGCATCATCGCCTGGAAGGGCCGGAACATCCACGGCCGCAAGGCCTACGAGATCGCCCACATGGGGCTCGGCTACGTGCCGGAGAGCCGCGACGTGTTTCCGCGCCTGACGGTGCACCAGAACCTGCTGCTCGGGCAGAAGGGTGCGGGACAGGGCAGCCGCTGGTCGTTCGACGACATGTACGCCATGTTCCCGCGCCTGAAGGAGCGCGAGCACACGGAGGCCGGCGTGATGTCGGGCGGCGAGCAGCAGATGCTGACGCTGTGCCGCACGCTGATGGGCAACCCGGACCTGATCATGATCGACGAGCCGACCGAGGGGCTGGCGCCGAAGATCGTCGAGCTGGTCGCCGAGTACCTGAAGACGCTGAAGGAGCGCGGCGTCTCGGTGCTGCTGATCGAGCAGAAGCTGACCATCGCGATGCAGATCTCCGATCGCGCGCTGGTCATGGGTCGCGGCAGCATCGTGTTCGACGGCACGCCCGAGCAGCTGCGCGCCGATGCCGCCACGCGCAAGGAATGGCTGGAAGTGTGAGGCCGGTCCGCAGCCGTGGCCGGCGCCGGTCCCACCGGTGACAGGCGCCTGCCAGGGCGGCGGCGAAACTCACTAAACTCGAAACGCCACCGGCAACCAGGGCGGCCACGACCGACCGGCGGTTGACCGGTTCATCCCGTCCCACGAGGAGCAAGCATGACTGCTGAATACCAGGTCCGCGGCGATGTCGCCGTCATCACCATGAACAATCCGCCGGTCAACGGCCTCGGTTACGAGACCCGCGTCGGCATCACCAGTGGGCTGGAGCAGGCCAACGCCGATCCGGCCGTCAAGGCCATCGTGCTCACCGGCGGCGGCAAGGCGTTCTCGGGCGGTGCCGACATCAGGGAGTTCAATTCGCCCAAGGCGATGCAGGAGCCGATCCTGCTGTCGGTCATCAGCGCGGTCGAGAACTCGCGCAAGCCCGTGGTCGCTGCCGTGCACTCGGTCGCCATGGGCGGCGGGCTGGAACTGGCGCTGGGCGCGCATTACCGCATCGCCGCGCCGGGCGCCAAGATCGCGCTGCCCGAGGTCAAGCTGGGCCTGATCCCCGGCGCCGGCGGCACCGTGCGGCTGCCGCGCGTGCTGGGCGTCGAGACGGCGTTGAACATGATCGTCAAGGGCGATCCGGTCAACAGCGAGCTGCTGGCCGGCCTGCCAGGGCAGAAGCTGTTCGACCGCATGGCCTCGTCGCCCGAGCAGCTGCTGGATGAGGCCATTGCCTTCGCGAAAGAGCTTGCTGTCAAGCACGCCGACGGTTCGGCACTGCCGCTGGTGCGCAACCTGCCCTGCAAGCATCCGCAGGGCGACGCCTATTTCCAGTTCGCGCGCAACATGGTCAAGGGGATGGCGAAGAACTTCCCGGCGCCCGTCAAGTGCGTGGACGCGGTCGAGAACGCCACCCGGTACCGGTTCGACGACGCGCTGGCACGCGAGCGCGAGATCTTCATCAACCTGATGCAGACGCCCGAGTGCAAGGCGCTGCGCCACATCTTCGCCGCCGAGCGTGCCGCCAGCAAGATCCCGGACGTGGGCAGCGACATCAAGCCGCGCGAGATCAAGAAGGTGGCGGTGATCGGTGCCGGCACCATGGGCGGCGGCATCTCGATGAACTTCCTCAACGCAGGCATCCCGGTCACGATTCTGGAGACGAAGCAGGAAGCGTTGAACCGCGGGGTCGACGTGATCAGCAAGAACTACGAGGCACAGGTCAGGAAAGGCAAGCTGAAGCAGGACAAGTACGAGCAGCGCATGAGCCTGCTCAAGACCACGCTGAACTACGAGGACATCAAGGACGCCGACCTGGTGATCGAGGCGGTGTTCGAGGAGATGGGCGTCAAGGAGCAGGTCTTCAGGAAGCTCGACGAGGTGATGAAGCCCGGTGCCATCCTGGCGTCGAACACCTCGACGCTCGACGTCGACCAGATCGCCGGCTTCACGAAGCGCCCGCAGGACGTGGTCGGCATGCACTTCTTCAGCCCGGCCAACGTGATGAAACTGCTGGAGGTGGTGCGCGGCGAGAAGACCGCCAAGGACGTGCTGGCCACGGTGATGGCGATCGCCAAGAAGATCAAGAAGACGGCGGTTGTGTCGGGCGTCTGCGACGGCTTCATCGGCAACCGCATGATCGAGCAGTACAGCCGTCAGGCCGGTTTCCTGATCGAGGAGGGCGCGACGCCGCAACAGGTCGACAAGGCGATCGAGAAATTCGGCTTCGCCATGGGTCCGTTCCGCATGGGTGACCTGGCCGGCAACGACATCGGCTGGGCCATCCGCAAGCGCCGCTACGTCGAGAAGCCTGACATGAAATACAGCAAGACCGCCGACCTGCTGTGCGAACTGGGCCGCTTCGGCCAGAAGACCGGCGCCGGCTGGTATGACTACCAGCCCGGCAAGCGCGACGCCATCCCGAGCAAGCTGGTCGAGGACATGATCGTCAAGTATCGGCAGGATCAGGGCATCACGCCGCGCAAGATCAGCGACCAGGAGATCGTCGAGCGCCTGGTGTATTCGCTGGTCAACGAGGGCGCGCGCATCCTCGAGGACGGCATCGCCAGCAAGGCCAGCGACATCGACATGGTGTACCTGACCGGCTACGGCTTCCCGCTGTGGCGCGGCGGCCCGATGAAGTACGCCGACCAGGTCGGCCTGTTCAACGTCGCCGAGAGCATGAAGCGCTTCGCCCGCAACCCGCGCGACGACGCCGGGTTCTGGCAACCGGCGCCGCTGCTGCGGAAACTGGTCGCGGAAGGCAAGACCTTCAACTGAGCGCACGCCTTGTTGCCGAGCCGGATCAACCGAAAACGCCCATCATTCAGGAGCTGAGTCCATGACTTCTGCCGTCATCGTTTCCACCGCACGCACGCCGCTGGCCAAGAGCTGGAAGGGCGCCCTCAACATGACCCATGGCGCCACCATGGGTGGCCACGTCGTCCGGCACGCGCTGCAGCGCGCCGGTATCGAGGCCGCCGAGGTCGACGACGTCATCATGGGCTGCGCCAACCCCGAGGGCGCCACCGGCATGAACATCGCGCGCCAGATCGCGCTGATGGCGGATTGCCCGGTCAGCGTCTCGGGCATGACCGTCAACCGCTTCTGCTCGTCCGGACTGCAGACCATCGCGCTGGCGGCGCAACGCATCATCGCCGGCGAGGCCGACGTGTACGTCGCCGGCGGCGTGGAAAGCATTTCCTGCGTGCAGCAGGAGATGAACCTGCATATGATCCAGGACCCCAACCTGGTTGCGAAAAAACCCGAGATCTACTGGAGCATGCTCCAGACCGCCGAGCAGGTTGCGAAGCGCTACGGCATCGGCCGTGACGCCATGGACGAGTATGGCGCCGCCAGCCAGCAGAAGGCCTGCGCCGCGCAGGCCGCCGGCAAGTTCGACGACGAGATCGCGCCGATCACCGTCACCGCTGGCGTGGCCGACCCGGTACTGGGCCTGCGCACCAGGGAAGTCACCTTGTCCAAGGACGAAGGCACGCGCGAAGGCACGACCAAGGAAGGCATCAGCGGCATCCGCCCGGCATTGCCCGGTGGCCTCATCAGTGCCGGCAACGCCAGCCAGTTCAGCGACGGCGCCGGCGCCTGCGTGGTGGTGAGCGAGGACTACGCCAGCCGCAAGGGCCTGAAGCCGCTGGGGCGCTTCCTCGGCTTTGCCGTGGCCGGCTGCGAGCCCGACGAGATGGGCATCGGCCCGGTGTTCGCCGTGCCCAAGGTGCTGGCCAGGCTCGGCCTGAAGGTCGGCGACATCGACCTGTGGGAGCTGAACGAGGCCTTTGCCGTGCAGGTGCTGTACTGCCGCGACAAGCTGGGCATTCCAGCCGACAAGCTCAACGTCAACGGCGGCGCCATTGCCCTGGGCCACCCCTATGGCGTCAGCGGCCAGCGCCTCACCGGCCATGCGCTGATCGAGGGCAAGCGCCGCGGCGCCAGAAAAGTGGCGGTGACCATGTGCATCGGCGGCGGCATGGGCGCGGCGGGCATCTTCGAGGTGCTTTGACCTGAAGGCGTCCAACAGCCGGACGCAGGGGACGCCAGGGTTTCGCAGAAGACGCGAAAGAAACCGCCTCCAGAAGGGGGTGAGGAACCAAACGCGGACCTGGCAAGGTTCTTCGGTTTTTTCCTGCGTCTTCGGTGATATTCCAGCGTCCTCTGCAGCCTGCTGTTCATTTGTTGTCCACCAACCTGGCTAGAAGATGAACCTGCGCGACACGCTCGACTTCCTGCTCTACGACTGGCTCGACGCCACCGCGCTCGCGCAGCGTGAGCGCTTCGCCGAGCATTCGCGCGAGACCTTCGACGCGGTGATGGACACCTGCGAGCGCATCGCGCGCGAGAAGTACGCGCCGTTCAACCGCCTGGTCGACACCGAGGAGCCGCGCACCGAGCCATGCGCAGACAGCAGCCTGCGCGTGCTGCTGCCGCAGGCCACGCACGAGGCGCGCCAGGCCTACGCCGAGTCCGGCATGCTGGCCGCCGCGCAGGACTACGAGCACGGCGGCATGCAGCTGCCTTATCTGGTCGAGGCGGCTGCCAACGCCTTCTTCGGCAAGGCCTCGATCAGCATCGGCTCCAACCTGCTCACGGTGGGCAACGCCAACCTGCTGATGGTGCATGGCACCGACCTGCAGAAGCAGGTGTTCGCCGCCAACCAGTTCAACGGCCGCTGGGCCGGCACCATGTGCCTGAGCGAGCCGCAGGCGGGCTCCTCACTGTCCGACATCACCACCCGCGCCACGCTGGAGGATGAGAGCGATCCGCTTGGTCCGCGCTACCGCCTGCGCGGCAACAAGATGTGGATTTCCTCCGGCGAGCACGAGCTGACCGAGAACATCGTGCACTTGGTGCTGGCCAAGATTCCCGGCGCCGACGGCAGGCTGATCCCGGGTGTCAAGGGCATTTCGCTGTTCATCGTGCCAAAGCAGCTGGTGGAAGCGGAAGGCAGGCTGACTGGCGTGCGCAACGACGTGGCGCTGGCCGGCCTGAACCACAAGCTGGGCTGGCGCGGCACCACCAACACGCTGCTCAACTTCGGTGAAGGGCAGTTCAAGGTAGACGGCGAGGCCGGCGCCGTGGGCTATCGGGTGGGCAAGCCGCACGAAGGCCTGCGCTGCATGTTCCACATGATGAACGAGGCGCGCATCGCCATCGGCATGGCTGCCGCCATGCTGGGCTTGGCCGGCTACGAGGCGTCGCTCGACTATGCGAAGACGCGCACGCAGGGCCGCCCGGTCGGCCCGGCCGGCAAGGACCCGGCCCAGCCGCCGGTGCGGCTGATCGAGCACGCCGACATCCGGCGCATGCTGCTGGCGCAGAAGAGCACTTGCGAAGGCGCGCTGGCGCTGCTGCTGTACTGTGCCCGCCTGGTCGACGAGCAACACACCGGCGACGCGGCCACCGCCGACGAGGCGCGCCTGCTGCTCGAGGTGCTGACGCCGATCGCCAAGAGCTGGCCGAGCGAGAACTGCCTGGAAGCCAACTCGCTCGCGATCCAGATCCATGGCGGCTATGGCTACACGCGCGACTTCCCCGTGGAGCAGTACTGGCGCGACAACCGCCTGAACATGATCCACGAGGGCACGCACGGCATCCAGGCCATGGACTTGCTGGGCCGCAAGGTGCTGATGGAAGAGGGCAGGGGCCTGCAACTGCTGGCCGGACGCATTCAGGCCACCATCGCGAAGACCCGTCCGCAACCCGCGCTAACCGGGTACGCCGATGCACTGGCACAGGCGCTGGCGCGCGTCGGCGCCGCCACCAAAGCCGCCTGGGCCACGGGCGAGCCGACCGAGGCGCTGGCCAATGCCGTGCCCTACATGCAGGCCTTCGGCCACGTGGTGATCGCGTGGGTCTGGCTGGAGCTGTCGCTGGCTGCCCGCGCCTCCAAGGATGAGGCACACCGCGCCGGCGTGGCGGGCGCCACGGCCTATTTCTACCAGTACGAACTGCCCAAGATCGACGCCTGGCTGCGCGTGGTCGAAAGCCGCGACATGACCTGCGCCCACATGCCCGAGGCGGCGTTCTGATGACAGGCCGGCATCGCGGGCAAGCCCGCTCCCACAGGCCCCACCCCTTGTGGGAAGCCCCAGCCTTTGTGGGAGCGGCCCTGGCCGCGATCAGCGCATCGCCACCCTTGAGACAACACACGAGAACCCGATGACCCGCACCGTTCAACAACTGTTCGACCTCAGCGGCAAGACCGCCCTCGTCACCGGCGGCTCGCGCGGCCTGGGCCTGCAGATGGCGCAGGCGCTCGGTGAGGCCGGCGCGCGCATCATGCTCAGCTCGCGCAAGGCGGCTGATCTGGAGGAGGCCGTGGCCGAACTGCAGGCCGCCGGCATCGACGCGCGCTGGATCGCCGCCGACTGCGCGGTCGAGGCCGACATCCACCGCCTGGCCGACGAGACGCTGGAGCGCATGGGCGACATCGACATCCTGGTCAACAACGCCGGCGCCGCCTGGGGCGCGCCGGCCGAGGACCACCCGATCGAGGCCTGGGACAAGGTGATGAACCTGAACGTGCGCGGGTATTTCATCCTGAGCCAGCGCGTGGCCAAGAAGAGCATGATCGGCAGACGACAGGGCCGCATCATCAACCTGGCCAGCATCGCCGGCTTAGGGGGAAACCCGCCCGAGATGCAGACCATCGCCTACAACACCAGCAAGGGCGCGGTGGTCAACTTCACGCGCGCGCTGGCCTGCGAGTGGGGCAGGTACGGGATCACCGTCAACGCGATCTGCCCTGGCTTCTTCCCCAGCAAGATGACGCGCGGCACGCTGGAGAAGCTCGGCGAGGACCAGCTCGCCGCGCACGCGCCACTGCGCCGCCTGGGCGATGACGAGGATCTGAAGGGCATCACCTTGCTGTATGCCAGCGACGCCGGCAAGCACATCACCGGGCAGTGGCTGGCGGTGGACGGGGGTGTGAGCGTGGTCACCGGAGGATGAGCCCGATGCGGACGCGCCGGTGTTTCTCCCTCTCCCCTCGGGGAGAGGGCAGGGGTGAGGGGGCGGCAGCGCCTGCCGAACCGTTGACCTGCCCGTCGCGCCGCAGCCCGGCCCTCACCCCAACCCTCTCCCGCAAGCGGGAGAGGGAGCAGAAATCGATACTGCCATGAGCCTCGACTTCGGCGCCGTCATCCCCTTCGTCCACCATCTCGGCTTCACGCTGGAGCGTTTCGAGGGCGGTGAATCGACCCTGCATTACACGCCCGGGCCCGAGCACTGCAACTCCTTCGGCGTCACCCACGGCGGCGCGGTGATGACCTATCTGGACGTCATCATGGCCACCGCCGCGCGCAGCGTGCAGCCCGACATTGGCGTGGTCACGATCGAGATGAAGACCAGCTTCATGCGCCCCGCGCCCGCCACGCCCGGAGTGCCGCTGATCGGCCAGGGCAAGCTGCTGCACCGCACGCGCAGCATGGCCTTTGTCGAAGGCCGCATCATCGACGCCCAGGGCCAGCTGTGCGCCCAGGCCACCGGCACCTTCAAGTATGTGGCGCCGGCCGAACGGCCCGACCAGACCAGGGGCCCCTTGCCCACCGATTGACCACCCTTGCACCAGAGGACACCACATGCCCAGCAACCGCCAGATCCTGCTCGACAACCGCCCCGAGGGCGAAGCCAGCGCCAGCAACTTCAAGCTGGTCAGCACCGACACGCCCGCATTGCAGGACGGCCAGGTGCTGGTGCGCCACCATTACCTGAGCCTCGACCCCTACATGCGCGGACGCATGAACGAGAGCAAGAGCTACGCCCAGCCGCAGCCGCTCGGCGAGGTGATGATCGGCGGCACGGTGGGCGAGGTGGTCGAATCGCGCCACCCGAAGTTCGCCGCCGGCGACCCCGTGGTCGGCATGGGCGGCTGGCAGGAGTACAGCGTGGTCGACGGCAACGCCCCGGGCCTGCTGCGCAAGGTGGACACCACGCACGTGCCGCTGTCCTACTACCTGGGCGCCGTCGGCATGCCGGGCGTGACGGCCTGGTACGGCCTGACCCAGATCATCGCGCCGAAAGAGGGCGACACCGTCACGGTGAGCGCCGCCACCGGCGCCGTCGGCAGTGCCTACGCCGCGCTGGCCAGGGCACGCGGCTGCCGCGTGGTCGGCATCGCCGGCGGACCGGAGAAATGCGCCTACGCGGTGGACGAACTCGGCTTCGACGCCTGCATCGACTACCGCCAGCACCCGGACATCAAGAGCATGGCCAGGGCCCTGAAGGACGCCTGCCCGGATGGCATCGACGGCCACTTCGAGAACGTCGGCGGCACCATTCTGGATGCCGTGCTGCTGCGCACCAACGCCTTCGCGCGCGTCGCCGTGTGCGGCATGATCGCCGGCTACGACGGTGCGCCGCTGCCCTTGCAGAACCCGGCCTTGATCCTGATCAACCGCCTGAAGGTGCAGGGCTTTATCGTCAGCGAACACATGGAGCTGTGGCCGCAGGCGCTGCAGGAACTGGGTACGCTGGTGGCGCAAGGCAGACTGAAGCCGCGCGAGAGCATCGCCCAGGGCATCGACAGCGCGCCGGAAGCCTTTCTCGGCCTGCTGAAGGGCCGCAACTTCGGCAAGCAACTGGTCAAGCTGATCTGAACGGAGGCCGTCATGGCAGTCACGCATGAAGTCTTCAACCAGCCGACGCCGCTGGTGGACGTCAACCTGTTCGAAGGCAACCGCGGGCTGCAGGATGCGCTGAAGTTCAACGCGCCCGGCCTCGACACGGCGCCGCTGGTGCACCTGGGTCAGCGGGTCGGCAGTGCCGAGATGCAGCGCCACGCGCGCCTGGCCAACGTGCACACGCCCGAGCTGCGCACGCACGACCGCTTCGGGCACCGCATCGACGAGGTCGAGTTCCACCCCAGCTACCACGCGCTGATGACGACTGCGTGCGAAGCGGGCCTGCACGGCACGCCCTACGCCGAGGACGAACAGGCCAGCGGCCACGCGCAGGTCAAGCGCGCCGCCAGCTTCATGCTGTTCACCGAGGTCGAGCCCTCGGTGCTGTGCCCGATCTCGATGACCTACGCCGTCACGCCGTCGCTGCGCGACAACCCGGCCATCTACCGCGACTGGGCGCCGCAGCTCACCTCGCGCGCCTACGACCCGGCGCTCAGGATTTGGCGCGACAAGCCCGGCGTGACCATGGGCATGGGCATGACCGAGAAGCAGGGCGGATCGGACGTGCGCGCCAACACCTCGCGCGCCGAGCACGACGGGCGCGACGACTGGGGCGAGCGCTACCGGCTCACCGGCCACAAGTGGTTCTTCTCGGCGCCGATGTGCGACGCCTTCCTGATGCTGGCCTACGTCGAGGGCCTGGGCGAGGCGGGCCTGTCCTGCTTCTTCATGCCGCGCGTGCTGCCGGACGGCACGCGCAACGGCCTGCGCATCCAGCGCCTGAAGGACAAGCTGGGCAACAAGGCCAACGCCAGTTCCGAGGTCGAGTTCGACGGCTCGCTGGCCTGGCTGGTGGGCGAGCCCGGGCGCGGCGTGCCGCAGATCCTGGCCATGGGCACCATGACGCGGCTCGACTGCGCCCTCGGCACCAGTGGCCTGATGCGCCAGGCGCTCAGCCAGGCGCTGCACCACACGGCCGGGCGCAAGGCATTCGGCCGGCTGCTGATCGAGCAGCCGCTGATGAAGAACGTGCTGGCCGACCTGGCGCTGGAGAGCGAAGCCGCCACCGCGCTGGCGCTGCGCGTGGCGCGCGCCTTCGACCGCCAGGCCGACGAGCACGAGCGCCTGCTGGCCCGCGTGCTGACGCCGATCGCCAAGTTCTGGATCTGCAAGCGCGGCGCCGCCATGGCGCAGGAAGCCATGGAATGCCTGGGCGGCAACGGCTACGTGGAGGAGGGCGGCGAGGGCGTGCTGGCGCGCATCTACCGCGAGATGCCGGTCAACAGTATCTGGGAAGGCGCCGGCAACATCATGGCGCTGGACCTGCTGCGGGCACTGCGCAAGGGCGACGTCGCCGCCGCGCTGGCGCAGGAGTTGGCACCCGCCAAGGGCCAGCACGCGGCGCTGGACCGGCTGGTCGAGACCCTGCCGGCGCGCATGGATGGCGGCACCGGCGAGATCGACGCCCGCATGCTGACGCGCGACGTGGCGCTGGCGGTGCAGGCCGCGCTGCTGGCGCAGAGCGCGCCGCCGGCCGTGTTCGGCGCTTTCTGCGAGTCGCGCCTGAAGCAGCCGCACGACGTGTTCGGCACGCTCGGTGGCGGTACCGATTTCGACGCCATCATCCGGCGCGCGATGCCGTACTGAACCCATTCAAGGACGAGCATGATCAAGGACTTTGGCGGCAAGACCGCCGTACTGACCGGCGCCGGCTCCGGCTTCGGGCTCGAATGCGCGCGCATCGCGGCCCGACGCGGCATGAACGTGGTGCTGGTCGATATCCAGACCGAAGCGCTGGCGGCGGCCGCGGCCGAGGTCCAGGCCTTGGGCGTGCAAACCCTGGCGCGCCGCGTGGACGTTAGCCGGACCGAGGCCGTTGATCAGCTTGCGCGCGAGGTGGAGCAGACCTTCGGCGCGCCGCACTTTGTCTTCAACAATGCCGGCGTCGGTGCCGGCGGGCTGGTCTGGGAGAACTCGGTCAAGGACTGGGAATGGGTGCTCGGCGTCAACCTGTGGGGCGTCATCAACGGCGTGCGCGCCTTTGTGCCGATGATGCTGGAGGCCGCGCGCGCCGACGCCGCCTACCAAGGTCACATCGTCAACACCGCCAGCATGGCCGGCCTCCTGAGTCCACCCAACATGGGCATCTACAACGTCAGCAAGCACGCGGTGGTGGCGCTGACCGAAACCCTGTACCAGGATCTGCGGCTGGTCACCGACCAGATCTCGGCCAGCGTGCTGTGCCCGTACTTCGTCGCCACCGGCATCCACGCCAGCGAGCGCAACCGGCCGGCCGAGTTGCCTGCGGCTGAGCTCACGGCCAGCCAGCGCATCCAGCAGGCGATGATCGAGAAGGCCACCGGCAGCGGCAAGGTGACGGCGGCCGACGTCGCCGCCAAGGTGTTCGCCGCCATCGAGCAGGATCAGTTCTACGTCTTCAGCCACCCGAAGGCACTGGGCAACGTCAAGTCGCGTACCGACGCCATCGTGAACATGCAGAACCCGCCCGACCCGTTTGCCGAGCGGCCCGAGATCGGCGCCGAACTGCGTGCGGCGCTGCGCCAGCAGGCTGGGTGAGCCGCCTGGCGCACGGAGCCGGGCGATATCGGCCGACAGCGCGAGCGCCCGCCATGCCTTAGATTGCGGGCATGCATACCGGTGCGTCCCTGCTGTTCATCGTCTTCGATGCCGCGTCGCTTGAAGGCGACACGCAGGCGCTGGCTGACCGCCTGGACGAGCGGCTGAATGCAGCAGGCCGGGTGTACGAGCTCTTCGTGGTGCGGCAGACCGACGAACTGGGCGCCGCCACCGGACGCGCGCTGCACGCGGCGCGTGCCGCCGGCGGCGCGGTGGTGGCCGCAGGCACCGATGGCACGCTGCACGCCGTCGCGCAGGCGGTGTGGAACGCCAGCCTGCCGTTGGGCCTGTTGCCGCTGGGCGGTGCCAGCCAGCTGGCTCGGGCGCACGGCATCCCGGGCGAACCCGATGCGGCGCTGGACGTCTTGCTGCATGCACACGTGGAATCGGTGCCGGTTGGCATGCTGGGCGATCGCATCTTCCTGCTCGGGGCGGGCGTCGACATGTACCCGGGGATGTCACATGGGTTGGCCCACGCTGCCCGGCGCGCGCTCACGCTCGAGCTGCACCAGCAGGGTCGGATGCGTCTGCTGCGCGCCCGCGCCTTGTTCGTCGGCTCCGATGTCGCGCTGCTGCGCGGGTTGGGCGTGCAGCAAGTGCCGACGCCGGCACCGGGCCAGTTGCTCGTGACCGCGCAGCAGCCGATGCCGCTGTGGCGCACCGCCTGGCAGGCACTGCGCGGCGCCCGTGGCGGGTCGGAAGAGGCCGAAAGCATCGACAGCCTGGCCTTCGATCGCCTGGTATTGCGATCGGGACGCGGCCAGAAAGCGGTCGATGTCGTGGTCGACGGTGTGCATCGGCAGCTCGCAACGCCACTGCAGTTCGAGTGCGCGCCGAAGCCCATACACCTGCTGCTGCCGACAGTCTGAACCAGCCCCTGACTCACGGACAGCCTGTGGCAAACTCGCAGGCTTTTTTCGACCAGACACCCGCGCCGTATCTTAGCCGTGCGGATGTCCTCAAGCCCATGCAGTCCATCCCATTGCAGCTCGCCTCCGAGCTGAAAGTGCGCGAATCCCAGGTGCAGGCCGCCATCGACCTGCTCGACGGCGGCGCCACCGTGCCCTTCATCGCCCGCTACCGCAAGGAGGCCACCGGTGGCCTGGACGACGTGCAGATGCGCGAGCTGGAAGCACGCCTGGCCTATCTGCGCGAACTGCACCAGCGCCGGGCGGCGATCCTCAAGAGCATCGACGAACAGGGCAAGCTGACGCCCGATCTGCGCGCTGCCATCGAGGCCGCGCCGACCAAGCAGGAGCTGGAAGACCTGTACCTGCCGTACAAGCCGAAGCGCCGCACCAAGGGTCAGATCGCGCGCGAGTTCGGCATCGAGCCGCTGGCCGACCAGCTCTGGGCCGACCCCACGCTGGACCCGCAGGACGCCGCCAAGCCCTTCGTGAAGGCCGAGAAAGGCGAGGGCGGCGAGGATTTCACCAGCGTGCCCGCCGTGCTCGATGGCGTGCGCGACATCATGAGCGAGCGCTGGGCCGAGGACGCCCAGCTGCTGCAGTCGCTGCGCGAATGGCTTTGGGCCGAGGGGCTGCTGAAAGCCAAGCTGGCCGCCGGCAAGAACGAGAACGACCCCGAGGTCGCCAAGTTCCGCGACTACCACGACTACGACGAACCGATCGGCCGCGTGCCCAGCCACCGCGCGCTGGCGGTGTTTCGCGGGCGGGCGCTGGAGATTCTGGACTTCAAGCTGGTGCTGCCCGAGCCGGTTGCTCCCTCCCCCAGCGGGGAAAGGGGCCAGACCGCCCCCAGCCTCGCCGAAGGCCGCATCGCCCGCCACCTGGGCTGGTCGCACCAGGGGCGCGCCGCCGACGACCTGCTGCGCAAGTGCGTGGCCTGGAGCTGGCGCGTGAAGCTGTCCCTGAGCACCGAGCGCGACCTGTTCGCCCGCCTGCGCGACGAGGCCGAGAAGGTGGCGATCAGGGTCTTCGCCGACAACCTGCGCGACCTGCTGCTGGCAGCGCCCGCTGGCGCCAGGGCGGTGATGGGGCTCGACCCCGGCATCCGCACCGGCGTCAAAGTGGCGGTGGTGGACGCCACCGGCAAGCTGCTGGAGACCGCCACCGTGTACCCGCACGAGCCGCGGCGCGACTGGGACGGCAGCCTGCACACGCTGGCCGGCCTGGCTGCCAGGCACGGCGTGCAGCTGATCGCGATCGGCAACGGCACGGCCAGCCGCGAGACCGACCGGCTGGCGGGTGATCTGATCAAGCTGGTGCAGAAGCAGGCGCCAGCGGCGATCGAGAAAGTGGTGATCAGCGAGGCGGGTGCCTCAGTCTACTCGGCGTCAGAATACGCCAGCCAGGAGTTGCCCGACGTCGATGTCAGCCTGCGCGGCGCCGCCAGCATAGCGCGCCGCCTGCAGGATCCGCTAGCTGAACTGGTGAAGATCGACCCCAAGAGCATCGGCGTCGGCCAGTACCAGCACGACGTCAACCAGAGCGAGCTGGCGCGCCAGCTCGACGCCGTGGTCGAGGACTGCGTCAACGGCGTCGGCGTCGACCTGAACACCGCCAGCGCGCCGCTGCTGGCGCGCGTGTCCGGCCTGTCGGGCACGGTGGCCAGGGCGGTGGTGCGCTGGCGTGAGCAGCACGGCGCGTTCAGGAGTCGCCAGCAACTGCTGGAAGTCAGCGGGCTCGGCCCCAAGACCTTCGAGCAGAGCGCGGGCTTCCTGCGCATCCGCGGTGGCGACAACCCGCTGGACATGACCGGCGTGCACCCCGAGACCTACCCGGTGGTGGAGCAGATCATCGTCAAAGCCGGCAAGCCGATCGACCAACTCATGGGCCGTGCCGAACTGCTGAAAGCCCTCGAGCCCGAAGCCTTCGCCACCGAGCAGTTCGGCGCCGTCACGGTGAAGGACATCCTCACCGAGTTGGAAAAGCCCGGCCGCGACCCGCGCCCGGACTTCAAGGTGGCGCGCTTCAACGAGGGCGTGGAAGCCATCACCGACCTCCAGCCCGGCATGGTGCTGGAAGGCACGGTGAGCAATGTCGCCCAGTTCGGCGCTTTCGTCGACCTGGGCGTGCACCAGGACGGGCTGGTGCACGTGAGCCAGTTGGCCAACAAGTTCGTCGCCGACGCGCGCGAGGTGGTCAAGACCGGCCAGATCGTCAAGGTGAAGGTGCTCGAGGTCGACGTGGCACGCAAGCGCATCAGTCTGACGATGAAGCTTGACGCCCAGCCGCCGCGGCGCGATGCACCGCGCGAGAACCGCTTCGAGCACGCCGGCCGCGGCGGCCTCGCTGCAGGACAGCGCCGAGGTGGCCCTGCGCCAACGGCTTCGACCGCGATGGCGTCGGCGTTCGAGAAGCTGAAGACGCGCCGGCCCTGAGCGCGCCGCTTCCGCCATGCACCGCGCAGCCTGCTCGCGCATGGCATGGAACGAGATCACATGGCGCCTGCGTCAGTCGGACGCGCTCGTTTCGACGATCAGCCGGTACCCTGGCTGAACGGTATCAAACCAGCTTGGGCCGTGGGGTAGGGGCGATCCGCTGAGCGGGCAACGGCGGCTGCTGATCGGGCAGCTCGTACTCGGCGACCAGGTCGTCGGGCGGCTCGGGTGCGTTGCGCGCCATGGCGCGCAGCACGGAGGTGGTGTGAGCAGCGCCGGTGACCAGGGCCATCCAGCGCATGGTGAACTGGGCAAAGAGCAGATGCATGGTTGTCTCCTCCATACAGGTGCCAAACGGGTCGGTCGCATTCACATTCGCGCGGCACGCTTGGCGTGGCGCGATCTGTCACTATAGGTCCGAACCTTGGCTGTGGCCAGCATTCCGACCCGGCAAGAGTGTCACTATCGGTGTCCGCATCGGCGAGGTTGGTGTGCCGTCTGGATGATCTGCCGTGCAGGCCTTGCCTGCGGGATGGCCGGCCAGGCTGTGCCCCCGGCGGCGACGATCTGGGCGAACCTCCGGTTGCATCTCCATGACCCGCCGTGCCACCCATTAACATGAGTCCTTTCTTATGTCTTCGGAGGACTCGTCCGTGCAGAAAATCCTGCTCATCATCCATGCACCACCCTACGGCAGCGAGCGCTGCCTGTCGGCCCTGCGTCTGGCCCTGGCCCTGATGGCGCGTGAGGGCGGCAAGCCGCAGCTCGACGTCTACCTGATGTCGGATGCCACGGTGCTCGGGCTGCCGGGCCAGCAGGACGCTTCCGGCAACACCCTGGAGCAGATGGTCGAGCAGCTGATCGCGCAGCGGGTGCCGGTCAAGGTCTGCAAGACCTGCGCCGGCAACCGCGGCCTGCTGTCGCTGAAGCTGATCGATGGCATCGAGGTCGGCACCCTGGCCGAGCTGGCCGAGGCAACCGTGCAGGCCGACAAGGTCATCACGTTCTGAGCTTGGCGCTGCCCTGATCGGATTGGTTGCAGACGCCCCGGCTGGGTCACGCGAGACCGCACGGCACCGACACCCATGCCCGGCGACGTTTGCTTCGTTTGAGTGCTCGCGTGCCGTCTGGGCAGTCGGCGGCTCAGTACCGAGGCGCAGGCGTCACATCGACTCGGCCAGCATCCGGCGGTAGTCGTCCGCCGAGGCGATGCGCGGGTTGGTCTGGTGGCAGTGGTCGCGCTGGGCGTGCTCGATCACGCCGCCCCACATCGCTTCGGTGACGCCCATGGCGGCCAGGCCGGTGGGCAGGCCCAGGCGCGCCGTCATCTCGTGCACCGCGGCGGCGACGTCGGCGTCCGCTGCCAGACCCATGGCTTGCGCCATGCGGGGCAGGCGTTGCTCGTTGCGGATGCTGTCGGCACCGGCGTTGAAGCGGATCACCGCCGGCAGGAACACCGCGTTCAGCGTGCCGTGGTGCAGGCGCGGATCGGCGCCGCCGAGGCTGTGGCTCAGGGAATGCACGCAGCCCAAGCCTTTCTGGAATGCCAGCGCGCCGTGCATGCTGGCCGCCATCATGTTCAGCCGCGCCTCGCGGTTGCTGCCATCGCGGGTGGCGCGCTCGATCCAGGCCCAGCCGCGGCGCAGGCCTTCCAGCGCGATGCCGTCGGCCACCGGATTGAAGGCCGGCGCCATGAAGGTCTCCATGCAGTGCGCGATGGCGTCCATGCCGGTGGCGGCCGTCAGCATGGGCGGCAGGCCCAGCGTCAATGCGGGATCGCAGATGGCGGCGCGCGGCATCAGCGCCCAGTTGTGGAAACCGAGCTTGCGCCCGTCGTCGACGATCACGATGGCGCCGCGCGCCACCTCGCTGCCGGTGCCGGCGGTGGTCGGCACGGCGATCAGCGGCGCGACGGCGTCGGTGATCCTGGTCGATCCGCCCTCGATGGTGGCGTAGGTCTTCAGCGGACCCGGGTGCGTGGCGGCGATGGCCACGCCCTTGGCGCAGTCGATGGCGCTGCCGCCGCCGACCGCGACCAGGCCGTCGCACCGCTCGCGCTGGTAGATCTCGGCGGTGGCGCGCACCGCGGCCTCGGTGGGGTTGGACGGCGTGGCGTCGAACACCGCGTGCGGCGTGGTGCCGAGCGCGTCGATCACCGGCTGCAGCACGCCCGCCGCCCGCACGCCGGCGTCGGTGACGATCAACGGCCGGCTGATGCCGACGCGCTCGCAGTGCGCGGGCAAGCGGGCCAGCGCGCCGTAGTCGAACTCGATCTGGGTCAGGTACTGAATCAGGGCCATGGCGTGTTTCCGGATACGATGAGCAACCTGATTATTCACACAAGACCAAGGAGACCCATCGTGCTGAAGTCCCGCATGTTGCAATGGACCTGCGCCGCCGCGGCGGCGACCTTGCTGGGCGGCTGCGCCAGCGTGTCCGCACCCACTGTGGCCGAGACGCCGGGCTGCCTGGACAACATCACGGTCGACCGCCTGCTGGCCGACTACAACGCGCGGCGTCCGGCCGCCAATCCACCCGAGGCGATGACGATGGCCGACGCCAACTGCACGCGCGCCAAGCTGCAGCAGCGCCTGGCCGGGCAGGCCGGCCGGCTGGTCGGCTACAAGGCAGGCCTCACCAACCCGGCGACGCAAAAGCGCTTCAACACCGACCAGCCGGTGTGGGGCGCGCTCTACACCAGGATGCTGCTGGGCGACGGCGCAGCGGTGGATGCGGCGTTCGGCACCCGTCCGCTGTACGAGGCCGATATGCTGGTACGTGTGAAGAGCGAGGCGATCAACCAGGCCCGCACGCCGGCCGAGGTGCTGGCGCAGGTCGACCAGATCATTCCCTTCATCGAACTGCCGGACCTGATCGTCGAAGCACCGCCCAAGATCAACGGCGCGGTGCTGTCGGCACTCAACGTCGGCGCCCGCCTGGGTGTGCGCGGCGCGCCGATGCCGGTGCCGCAGGACGCCGCCGGCCAGGCGCGCCTGCTGGAGCAGTTGCGCGACATGAACGTGCGCCTGGTCGATGCGCAGGGCACGCAACTGGGTGGCGGCAAGGGTTCCGACGTGCTCGGCCATCCGCTCAACGCGGTGGCGTGGCTGGCGCAGGCGCTGCGGGCGCAGGGCCTGTCGCTGCGCGCGGGTCAGCTGGTCAGCGTGGGATCGTTCTCGGCCCTGCTGCCGCCCAAGGCCGGATTGAAGGTCACCGCGCACTACGACGGCGTGACCGGGCTGCAGCCGGTGTCGGTGAGCTTCCGCTGACACCAGTGGTCCCTGCGCCGCGCGGCAATCGGTGTGGCGGACAACCGCTGCCGGGCCGGCTGCGTTAGGGCAGACAGGCTCCAACCACCAGGGAAATGTCAACCATGCGCCTGTTTCGTTGCCTCGCCGCGCTGGCCTTCGCCGCGCTCGTGCTCTCGCCCGTCGCCTGCGCCCAGTACGGCGACCAGCCGATCGGCCAGCCAATGGACCAGCCCTGGGGCCAGTACGGAGGGCCGCCGCAAGCGCCGTATGGCGGCAGCGGCCACACGGTCAGCTGCGAAAGCCGTGACGGCCGGTTCAGCGAATGCGCGACGCCGTTTCGCAATCCGCCGGTGATCGTCAACACGCTGTCGTCCACGCCCTGCATCGAAGGCCGCAACTGGGGCAGCCGGGCGCCCGGCACGGTCTGGGTGAACGAGGGCTGCCGCGCGCAGTTCGCCGAAGGCTACGGCGCGCAGCCCGGCTGGAACCGCGGCGACGGCCATGGCGTGCTCTGCGAGAGTGTCGACGGCCGCCACAACGAATGCCGCATGCCGTTCCGGGGGCGCGCGACGCTGTTGCGCCAGCACTCGCAGGCCGCGTGCATCGAGGGGCGGACCTGGGGCAGCCGCGGTGACGGCCGGGTGTGGGTGAGCGAAGGCTGCCGCGCCGAGTTCGGCCAGGGGCGGGGCTGGGCCCCACCCGACGACGGTCGCATGGGCGCCGGGTTCCGCTGCGAGAGCGACGATGGTCGCTACCGCGAGTGCCGGGCGCCGACGCGCGGGCGCCACGTGATGCTGCGCCAGCTTTCGCAGGCGCCCTGCATCGAGGGCCGGAGCTGGGGCAGCCGCGACGGCAGCGTGTGGGTGACCGAGGGCTGCCGGGCCGAGTTCGGCACCGGTGGCGGTTGGCAGCCATCTCCGGGTGGCCGCACGGTCACCTGTGAAAGCGTCGACCAGCGTCAGAGCCGATGCCGCTGGGACGCCCGCATGGGTTCGCCCTACCTGGTCGAGCAGCTGTCGAGCGCCGCCTGCCGCGAAGGCCGCGACTGGGGCTACGACGGCCGCAACATCTGGGTTGATCACGGCTGTCGCGCGCGCTTCGGCGGACGCTGAGTGGGGCGAGTGGTGCTGGCGTCGGGAAGGCGCCTGCTGCCTGGCTGCGCCGTGCCGCCAGGCTGGCGGTGCGTGCCGGTTGACACCGGGGCACTGCCTTCCGACGCCCGCTAAGATCGGTTCGTGCTGCCCCGCCGGGGGCAGCACGCGCCGCGCGCCTGCCAGCCGCCCCACCATGAATCACAGCCCCGAGATCCACGCCCGCCTGACCCCCGCCATGCGCCTGCTGGTCGAACGCATGGCGCAGGCCCCGTATCCACCCATGCACACGCTGACGGCGCAGCAGGCCAAGCAGGCTTACGCCAGCTCGATCGGCGTGCTCGACGTGCCCAAGCCCGAGCTGGCGCGCGTCGAGGACATCGAGATCCCCGCCCGCGACGGCCACCCTCTGCCGGCGCGGCTGTACGCGCCCAGCATGGATGCCGGCCTGCCGGTGCTGCTCTACACCCACGGCGGTGGCTTCACCATCGGCAGCATCGAGTCGCACGACACGCTGTGCCGGGTGCTCAGCGCAATGAGCGGCGCTGCCGTGCTGTCGCTGGATTACCGGCTCGCGCCCGAGTGGCGCTTTCCCACCGCCGTGCACGACGCCTGGGACGCGCTGCGCTGGCTGGCCGAGAAGGGCGCTCGCATGCTCGGCCTGGACCGGCGCCGGCTGGCCGTCGGCGGCGACTCGGCCGGCGGCACGCTGGCGGCGGTCAGCGCCATCCACGCACGCGACGAGGGGCTCGACCTCGCGCTGCAGCTGCTGATCTATCCCGGCACCACCGACCACCAGGACACCGATTCGCACGCCACCTTCGCGCACGGACCGGTGCTGGACAAGCAGTTGATCGACTGGTTCTTCCACCACTACATCGACGCCGGCGACCGCAGCGATTGGCGCTTCGCGCCACTCAAGAGCGCCGACGTCGACGGCGTCGCGCCGGCCTGGATCGGCCTGGCCGAATGCGATCCGCTGGTCGACGAGGGCGTGCTTTACGCCGACAAGCTGCGCATGGCCGGGGTGCCGGTCGAACTGGAGATCTACCGCGGCGTGATCCATGGCTTCATCACCATGGGCCGCGCCATTGCCGAGGCGCGGCAGCTGCACCAGGATGCGGCGGCGGCACTGCGCCGGGCGTTCGCTGACGTCGGCGGCCGACGCTGACAGGATTCAGGACTCCCGTGCGCTTGCGGTAGCGCAAGAGAAACCGGCGGAAACAATTGTCGCCATGTCAAGAATGATGTTGGATTACGGCATCAATGAAGTTTCAGCATGTGACGAAATTCGCCAACTCGTCAAATTCTCGCGTCTGCATGTTAAAACCCATGCGTTGTTCATCAAGTAGGGGGGGCGGCCTCAAATCTGAAGTGCAACACCTCACCCGGCGTAAGGTGCTGCGATG
>NZ_DAOMOQ010000020.1:0-62272 GCF_035444425.1 Ottowia sp.
CCATCGCAGCACCTTACGCCGGGTGAGGTGTTGCACTTCAGATTTGAGGCCGCCTATGGTTAGCATCTGTAGGCCTCAGCATCACACTGCTGTCAAGACCTGTGCTCCAGGTTTTGACGATAGGGACTCTAATACTCGCTGTCGCAAGCGTATTGTATCTTCGACGCAGCACCACAGTTCCCGCACTGAGCACGCTTCGAACCTTGATCCATGCGCAATTGTGCTGGGGTCTTGCTTTCGCCCTGCTACTGCCTTTGGCGGTAGCGATCAAGAATGGGCTCAGCTTTGACGTATGGAGTATCAGCACTGGCGCGGGCTCTGGCCTTTTATATGGTGTTAGCCCTTTCAAAATGGGAATGGAACCCGTATATTCCGGATTCCACTATGATGCTGTTATTACGCCTTTTACGGTGGATCCGAAAGTAGAAGGCAATCCACTAACAAAGCTGGCAGACAATATCAACACGCAGGTAGCGGTGGAGTTGATTAAACAGACCACTTTCGCTGACAACATTTCCTTTTTCGCATTCAAGCTGAAGGCCTGGTTGCTTTACAGTACGCCTGAGTTGACCATCAGGCCCTCTCAACGCGCGGTGCGGTGGTTTGAGTGGTTGAGCATCGCCAGCGCTGCCGCCGTTCTCGTCTGGAGGTGTCGACCGCGCGATGCGAAGAGCGCGTGGTCTCTCGCCAAGCTTCAATTACCGGGCGCGCGGGTGATGGCGCAAATCAAGCTTGCGACGATGGCAATTCTGCTTGGCTTGGTCTTGGCCATGGCGTTGCAGCTCGCACCCGTTCTCTACAACGAACGGTACAACAATTACTTTCTGGAGCCTTGGCTGATCGTGCTTTCCGGTGTTTCTGTCGGGATCTTGCTGCACCCACCGGTAGCTCGCTCACCGCGCCATCAACTCGCGCCGGTAAGCTTGCGCCCACTCTGGAAAACTACCGTTTCCCACTCGGGCGCGATATTGCTTTTGGTTTTGGTGGTAGCGTCTGTTGCGCTGGCGCAGTGGGCCATGCGTCATGAGAATTTCGCTATTGACCCTCACCGACCGGGTCCTACAGAAGTGGTACTCCAAAACAAAACCATGGGCACCGCGCGTATGGAGCACGCCGAATCCCTCGGCTCAAACAAATGGCGCACTGGAACCTCATCGACTTCCATCATTGTCACGCTGCCCTCGTTTGACCCCGCCAGCCTCGAGCCGAAGGCATTTATGGATGGAATTTGGCGAGTACGCCTCTCGGTCCTGACACCGCGTGGCTCCAGTTCCTGTCTTCCTGCCAACCTCTCAGTCTCGAACGCCCATCCCGTTTGGCAATGGTACAGCCCCGATCCAATGCTGCATCTCCGCCCTGATGGCAAGATGCGAACCTACGCAATTCATGGAAACGACAATCTACGACCCGCCGGTCCTGGCCAATTGATTCTAGCTTTGCAATGTCCCGAGGGCACTGAAGTTACTTGGGGCGGCGCGGAACTGTTGCGCGTCACGACGCCGGAAGCCGCGCGTGCTCTGATACACCACGGACAACCCATAAATCCGTATCGTCCATTAGAACTGGAATGAGTACCCGCCAACGCTTTCGCCCATGACGCCTCGCATCGCTTTCATCACCATCCTGTGCGTGATCGGAATTTCGCTAGGCCAGCTCTTATTCAAGAAGGCCGCCCAAGCCCTGCCAGCCACCGCAAGTTGGGAACACTGGGTATGTAATATCTGGCTCGTCACCGCCTTGATCCTTTATGCAGGCACTACGTTGGCTTGGGTCTGGGTGCTTCGTCATGCACCGCTGCACCTTGCCTATCCATTCATGGGTTTGGCCTTCTTGCTGGTGCCACTCATGGCCTCGTTGTGGCTTAAGGAACCCTTGCATTGGCAAACCTTAGTGGGTGGCGCACTGATTCTGGCTGGCGTATGGTTGGCCGCGTTCGGGCGCTAACAGCATGCAAGTTGCCGTCGCTATCCCTTGCTACAAGGTCCGTTCTCACATCCTGGACGTGATTGCGCGCATGCCGTCGCAAGTGCAACGCATCTATGTGGTAGACGACAAATGCCCCCAACAAAGTGGTCGACTCGTACAGGACCAATGTCGCGACGAACGCGTGCGGGTGCTTTATCACGAAGAGAACCAGGGCGTCGGTGGTGCGGTGCGCACCGGCTACCGGGCAGCGCTCGAGGAGGGTATGGACATCATCGTCAAGGTTGATGGCGATGGACAGATGGATCCAGCATTGATTCCGCACTTCACGCGCCCCATCGAGCGTGGCAAGGCCGACTACACCAAGGGAAATCGCTTCTACCGCCCCGAGTCACTCAAGGGAATGCCGCCGATCCGGCTGTTCGGCAATGCGGTGCTGTCGTTCATCAACAAGCTCAGCACCGGCTACTGGTCGATCATGGATCCGACCAACGGCTACACCGCGATCCACACGCATGTGCTGCGCAGGCTGCCGCTGGACAAGCTGGAGCAGCGCTATTTCTTCGAGACCGACATGCTGTACCGTCTGAACACGCTGCGCGCGGTCGTCCACGACGTGCCGATGGACGCGGTCTACGGCGACGAGCAGTCGAGCCTGCAGGTGTCCAAGGTGCTGCCCGAGTTCCTGTGGAAGCACACTGACCGGTTCGTACGGCGCTACGTCTACAACTACCTGCTGCGCGACTTCAACATCGGCAGCCTGTACAGCCTGATGGGTGTGTTGCTGCTGCTCGCCGGCAGCCTGTTCGGCCTGGCGCACTGGCTGCTCAGCAACGCGTCGGGCCAGCCGGCCACCAGCGGCACGGTGATGCTGGCGGCGCTGCCGATCATCGTCGGCATCCAGTTCATCATCGCCTTCCTGCACTACGACGTCAGCCACGTGCCGACCGAGCCGCTGCTGGCAGACCTGCACGACTGAGGGCCAGCCGAGGTGACGCCGCTGCATCGACTGCCGCGCGACGCCTGGGCCGGCGTGTGGGGAGTGTTCACCGATATCGACGACACGCTCACGACCGCGGGCGTCATCACGGACGAAGCGCTGGCCGCGCTCGCGAAGCTTGACGCGGCGGGTGTCACGGTCATTCCGATCACCGGGCGGCCGGCTGGCTGGAGCGCGCCCTTCGCCCTAGCCTGGCCGGTGCGGGCCATCGTGGCCGAAAATGGCGCCGTGGCCTTGCACCGCGCGAACATGGCCTCGGATGGAACTGCCGCCCTGGCCGGTAAAGACAGCGACGATCAGCTGGTGAAAACCTATCAGGCTGACCCCGTCACGCGGGCCGCCAACTACCGACGGCTGCAACAGGTGGCCGAGTGCCTGCTGCGCGAGGTGCCCGGCAGCACGCTGGCGCGGGATTCTGCCGGTCGCGAGACCGACATCGCCGTCGACCACGGCGAATTCACACGGCTTGACCCCGAGCAAATCGATGCCGTGGTGCGAATCATGCGCCGCGAAGGCCTGAACGTCAGCGTCAGCAGCATCCACATCAACGGCTGGATCGGCGAGCATGACAAGTGGCAGGGCGCTTGCTGGATCACGCGCGAACTGCTGGGGCACGAACTGCCAGCAGAAATCGAGCGCTGGATCTACGTCGGCGATTCGACCAACGACCAGGTCATGTTCCAGCACTTTCGCCACAGCGTTGGCGTCGCCAACATCCGCCACTTCGAAAACCAGCTGCAACACCGGCCGCGCCATGTCACCCAATCCGAGCGCGGCGCGGGGTTTGCCGAGGTGGCGGACCGGCTGCTGGCCGACCGCGATACGAGCTGAAGTCCGCCGACACCCGCGAGCATGGGGGCCGCAAACCAGGCGGTGGCGGCCCGCCGATATCCGGCACACATAATGGTGATTTTTTGCCCAGCGCCAAGATCGAGCCGTGAAAACACTGCCCCTGAGAGTTGCCTATTCCCTGAGCGGCCTGCTGCTGCTGGTTCTATTGGTGCTTGGCACGCAAATCCGGCACGGGCTCGAGTACCTGAACGAACCCCTGCGCGGACACTTGGACGCCCAGCCGGCCGACTTCCAGCCTGACGGCACGACCGTCATCAAGGGTTGGGCCTACCACGCTGCGGGAGTTCAGGCGGCCTCGCTCATCGTCGACGAGAAGCGGCGCCTGCCGCTGCAGGTCGGCTTGGAGCGCGCCGACGTGGCCGCCGCCCTGCCCGGTCGGCCGGGTGCCGAGCACTCGGGCTTCGCCGGGGAGTACGAGTTCGGGTCGGCCGTGCACGGCAGCCACACGTTCGAGCTGGAGGTGACGCTGCGCGATGGCCGCGTGATGCACCTGGGACCTTGGCGCCTGGACCTGGGCGCTCGCCCTTGGAAGCTTCCGGCTGCTGATACAGGCAAGACCGCCACGCCGTTCCACCTCTCGATCGCGACCAGCCACATCGCCGCGGGCGGCATCGATGGCATGCAGGAGAAATTTGGGCACTATGAGACCGATTCGATGCGCCTGGCCGTCACCGTGCCAGTCCTCTACATGCGGACCACGCGAGGACGTGCGGGCGACTGGGAGTTTGACCCCCACTTCGATATCGGCAGGAAATGCGGCGAGCGCACGCTGGCCGAGGACAACCTGGACACCATCATCGGCAACGCAATCCAGAAGCGGCGGCCCACGCTGTTCACGCTGAACGGCGGTGTCTGGGCCGATGCGGCTTGCGACGTGCCTGACTGGGACATCAACGACGAGCTTGAGAAGACCAAGGCGCACGTGCAATGGAACGAGCGCAATGAGGCGGTCGAAGACGATTACCTGAGCCACCTCCCGGGGTCCATTCACGCCCCCGAGTTGGCACGCATCCTGTCCTACAACGTCTACAACCAGACCGCCCGGGCCTACAAGAAGCGCAACCTCCAGAGCGCCGCGCGCCTGATCGCGGACCTGGATCGCCAGGCCCCCGAGTTGGTGGTCGGCATCAACCTGGACGCGGACACCTACGTCAACCCGTTCTTCGAAGGCAAGCAGTGGTTCGACTACAACCCGGATACGATCCGGCAGTTCCGCGAATGGCTGCAGGGCACCGGACCCTACGCTGCCGACTGGAACTCGCCCGAGATCCCCAACCTGTCAAGTTACCGGCGGCGCAAGAACTACAGCCTGGAGGAGGTCAGCGCCCTGGCGGGCACGCGTTTCGCGAGCTGGGACGAGGTCGATCCGCCGCGCCGGATGTCGGTGCCGAAAAAGTTCTTCGAGAACCCCTGGTTCGCGGTCTGGGACGAATTCCGGCGCCATCTGATCGACCTGCATTACGACGAGCTTTCCCAATGGGTTCACGAGGCAGGAATACCGGAGCAGAAGATCTTCTCCTCGCAGGGCTTTCAGGCACCGGGCGAGCTCATCAATCCCTTTGCCATCCATGTCGACAGCCCGCCCAAGAACTACGATTCGGGCGGCATGAGCGTGGAGGGGGCCGTGCCGTCGCATGGCCGCCTGGGTGCGATCCTGTATGGCCCATCGGCGCGCAACGACATCCGGACCGAGAGTGGCCAGCCCCTGTTCACCATCTTCAATACCTTGTCGCCCGGTGGCTGGGGTGTGGTGGAATTCCACCCGGCCGACCTCAAGCTGCCCAAGCGCGTACCCAGCTATGCTGAAAGCTATGAAGCGCTGAATCGCATGCTCACCGGCGGCGCCCGATTCGTTTCGGTCATGTCCTGGAATGGTGGCAGCGGCCTGTTCCGAGATCAGCCTGGTTACGTGGCGTTCACCGTGATCAAGGACTCGCCTCTGGAATCCGCCATCACCAGCTTGCTGTCCAATTACGGCGGCCTGCCGCGCGGCTCGATCGTTTGGACTTTCGGCAGTCTCGGAGCAACCAGCGAGGAAGGGTGGAAGACCACCGAAGGCGTCGGCAATTCGGCGTTCGGCCGCTATCACATGCGCACCAGCACGGCAGGCCGCGCCCGGATGGAGCATGTCCCCGAGCTTCGGGATCCGGCACCTCAGACCGCCAGCGCCCTGGTACTGGAAGTGCGCAATGACGCCCCGGTCACGCTCAGACTTCATTCGTCCGGCTCTGACACCGGCGCTGTCGCGTCAACGGCGTCTCTACCACAGGGCACGCAAGCTCAAACGGTAGTGCTGCCGATCCAGGATCGGGCCGTGAAGATGAACGAACTCAAGCTGGAAGTCACTGGATCGGCCAATGCGTCGATCTTCATCGATCGCATGGCACTCCTTCCGTGAGCGCGGACCCGTGCCTTCGTCGCAAGGGCGTACGACGCGCGCGTCGTACGGACGTCACGCCAGCTTGGACGCCAGCGCCCGCCCCGTATGCGTGCCCGCCGCCACCAGTTGCTCGGGCGTGCCAGCAGCGACCAGTTGCCCACCGCCATCGCCGCCTTCCGGCCCCAGGTCGATGACCCAGTCGGCCTCGGCGATCAGGTCGAGGTCGTGCTCGATCACCAGCACGCTGTGGCCGCCGTCGACCAGGCGGTGCAGCACGCGGATCAGCTTCTCCACGTCCTGCATGTGCAGGCCGACCGTGGGTTCGTCCAGCACGTACAGCGTGTGCGGCATCTTCTGGCCGCGCTTGCCAACGTCGTCACGCACCTTCGACAGCTCGGTCACCAGCTTGATGCGCTGCGCCTCGCCGCCGCTCAAGGTGGGCGAGGGCTGGCCCAGCGTGAGGTAGCCCAGGCCCACGTCCTTGAGCAGTTGCAGCGGATGCGCGATGGCCGGCATCGAGGCGAAGAACTCCACCGCCTCGTCGACCTCCATCTGCAGCACCTCGCCGATGTTGCGGCCGCGCCAAGTGACGGCCAGCGTCTCGGGATTGAAGCGCGCGCCGTGGCAAACCTCGCATGGCACCTTGACGTCGGGCAGAAAGCTCATCTCGATGGTGCGCATGCCCTGGCCTTCGCAGCCTGGGCAGCGCCCCTCGCCGGTGTTGAAGGAAAAGCGCCCTGGCGCATAGCCGCGTGCGCGCGCTTCCAGCGTGTCGGCGAACAGCCGGCGCACCGTGTCCCAGAACCCGATGTAGGTGGCGGGGCAGCTGCGTGGCGTCTTGCCGATCGGCGTCTGGTCGACCTCGAGCACGCGGTCGATCGACTCGAAGCCGCGCAGGCCGGCGCAGCCGACCAGCGGCGGCGCGCCGCCGGCGTCCATGGCTTCGCGCCCGGCCCGGGTCGCGCGCTGGCCGACCCAGGCGGCGACATTGGTCAGCAGCACGTCGCGCGCCAGCGTGGACTTGCCCGAGCCGCTGACGCCGGTGACGGCGACCAGGCGCCTGAGCGGCACCGCCACGTCGAGCTGGCGCAGGTTGTGCAGGTGGGCGCCAAGGACAGTGAGCCAGGCGGCAGCAGCTGATGAGGCGCCGCCGCCCTCACCCCTGCCCTCTCCCGCTCGCAGGAGAGGGAGCAGCACCTCCGCCGACTTGCGGGCCCTGCTCCCTCGCCCCTTTGGGGAGAGGGTGGGGGTGAGGGACTGGTCCGCGCTGACATCGACGTCGTCCGATCGAGCGGCGGGCGTGCCCCCACCGTTGCCCTCCTCCAGCGGGGGAGCGAGCGTGACGACGGCGCGCCGCGCCTGCATCGGATGCCGCATCGCATCACGCAGATAGCGACCGGTGGCCGAGTCGGCGGCAGCTTCCAGATCGGCCGCCGTGCCCTGCGCCACCAGCCGGCCGCCGCGCACGCCGGCGCCGGGGCCGATGTCGATCAGGTGCTCGGCCTGGCGGATGGTCTCCTCGTCGTGCTCGACCACCACCAGGGTGTTGCCCTTGTCGCTCAGGCTGCGCAGCGCGCCCAGCAGGATCTGGTTATCGCGCGCGTGCAGGCCGATGGTGGGCTCGTCAAGCACGTAGCACACGCCCTGCAGGTTGCTGCCCAGCTGCGCCGCCAGCCGGATGCGCTGCGCCTCGCCGCCGGACAGCGTGGGCGCGCCGCGGTCGAGCGTGAGGTAGCCGAGACCGACCTGCTCGAGGAAGTCCAGCCGGCTCCGGATCTCGGGCAGCAGGTCGCGCGCAATGTCGGCATCGCGGCCTTCCAGCCGCAGGCCGTCGAACCAGGTGCGCAGGTCGCGGACGCTCAGGCAGGCGAGTTGGGTGATGGAGATGCCGCTTCCCTCACCCCTGCCCTCTCCCGCGAGCGGGAGCGGGGGTAAGGCCGCGCTCGGGTCACTGCGCTCATTCGCGCCCCAGTCTTGCGCCCTCGCCCCTTTGGGGAGAGGGCTGGGGTGAGGGGCCGACGGCGCTTCGACGAGCGCGGCCGGCCCCCCTCCCAGCCTCCCCCCAGCGGGGGGAGGAGCAAGTTCCAGCAGCACCGCACGCGCCATCGGATTCAGCCGCGTCCCCTGGCAGCTGGGGCAGACCGCGTCGCCCATGTCCTCCACCTCGGGTTCGGCAAAGGTCTGCTCGCGCCCCTTCTGGTCGCTGCCCAGCACCGAGTCGTCGAGCGCCTTGCGCTGCTCGCGCGTCAGCCTGACGCCGGTGCCGACGCAGTCGGGGCACCAGCCGTGCTTGCTGTTGTAGGAGAACAGGCGCGGGTCCAGTTCGGCGTAGCTGGTGGCGCAGACCGGGCAGGCGCGCTTGGTGGAGAACACCTCGATGCGGCCGATGCCGGCCGTGGGCGCGCCGGTTTCCATCGCGTGGCGCAGCCCGGCCATGTCGTGCAGCACATGCACCACGCCCTTGCCATGCTCCAGCGCACGCGCCAGCGATTCGCGCAGCTGCGCCTCGTTGCCGGCGCTGACCGGCAGGCTCATCACCGGCAGCTCGATGGTGTGTTCCTTGAAGTGGTCGATGCGCGGGAAGCCGGTGGTGGGCAGGAACTCGCCATCCACCCGCAGGTGCGTGAAGCCGCGCGGCCGCGCCCAGTCGGCCAGCTCGGTGTAGACGCCCTTGCGGCCGATCACCAGCGGGCTGAGCAGGCCGACGGTCTGGCCGGCAAAGCGCTGCAGGATCTGCGCCGCGATGCGCTCGGGCGTCTGCGGCTGCACGGCGGCGCCGTCGTGCACGCAGTGCTGCACGCCCAGCTTGACGTACAGCAGGCGCAGGAAATGCCAGACCTCGGTGATGGTGCCCACCGTCGACTTGCGGCCGCCGCGCGACAGGCGCTGCTCGATCGCCACCGTGGGCGGGATGCCGTACACGGCGTCCACCTCGGGCCGGCCGGCCGGCTGCACGATGCTGCGCGCGTAGGCGTTCAGGCTCTCCAGGTAGCGCCGCTGGCCCTCGTTGAACAGGATGTCGAAGGCCAGCGTCGACTTGCCCGAGCCGCTGACGCCGGTGATGACGTTGAACCTGCCGCGCGGGATGTCGACGCTGAGGTTCTTCAGGTTGTGCTCGCGCGCGTGCACGATCTCGATGGCTGGCTCCACGTCTGGCGCCGGGACGTCCGCCTGATAGCCGACTCGCCGCTCCTGCACGCCGAACGCCGACTGCGGGGCGTTCAGGGCCGCGACATAGTCGCGCAGCGCAGCGCCGGTGTGCGAGGTCGGGTGCTGCGCCAGGTCGTCCGGCGTGCCTTGCGCCACGATCAGGCCGCCGCCGTCGCCGCCTTCCGGCCCCAGGTCGATCAGCCAGTCGCTGGCCCGGATCACGTCCAGGTTGTGCTCGATCACGACCAGCGAGTGGCCGGCGTCCAGCAGCTTGCGCAGCGCGCGCATCAGCTTGGCGATGTCGTCGAAGTGCAGCCCGGTGGTCGGCTCGTCGAACAGGAACAGCGTGCCCTTCTTCGCCGTCGGCTGGCGGCTGGCGGTGGCGCGGCTGGACGCCGGGCCGCCCCAAGTCCAGCCAGTCCCCTCGGGGGGCAGCGAAGCACGCGAAGCGGCAAGCGTGGGGGCATGTTTCGCCGCCTCGGCCAGGAAGCCGGCCAGCTTCAGGCGCTGCGCCTCGCCGCCCGACAGCGTCGGCACCGGCTGGCCGAGCTTCATGTAGTCCAGCCCGACGTCGACGATCGGCTGCAGCGCGCGCAGCACCTCGCGGTCCGGCGCGAACAGCCGCACCGCCTCGGCCACCGTGAGCTCGAGCACGTCGGCGACGTTGAGATGGCGCGCGCGCAGCTCGCCGACGGCGTGGCGGTCGATCCGCACTTCGAGGATCTCCGGCCGGTAGCGCTTGCCGTTGCAGTCGGGGCAGCGCAGGTAGACGTCGGAGAGGAACTGCATCTCGACGTGCTCGAAGCCCGAGCCGCCGCAGGTCGGGCAGCGCCCGTCGCCCGAGTTGAAGCTGAACTTGGCCGCCGTGTAGCCGCGCTGGCGCGCCAGCGGCGCGGCGGCGAACAGCGCGCGGATGCTGTCCCAGGCGCCGACGTAGCTGGCCGGGTTGGAGCGCGCGGTCTTGCCGATCGGCGACTGGTCGACGAACACCACGCCGGCCAGCTGCACGGCGCCCAGCAGCCGCTGGTGCGCGCCGGGCGCCTCGGTGGCCTTGCCGAAGTGGCGCAGCAGCGCCGGCGCCAGCACGTCCTGGATCAGGGTCGACTTGCCCGAGCCCGACACGCCGGTGACGGTGACCAGGCGCTGCAGCGGCAGGGCGACGTCGATGCCGCGCAGGTTGTGCTCGGTCACGCCCTCCAGGATCAGGCGCGGCGTGTTGGCCGCCACCAGCCGCGTGAAGCTGGCGTCGATGGCCTTGCGGCCGCCCAGGTAGGCGCCGGTCAGCGTGTCGGCGCCGCGCAGCTCGTCGGGCGTGCCGTCGAACACGATGCGCCCGCCGGCCACGCCGGGGCCGGGGCCGAAGTCGAGCACGCGGTCGGCGGCCAGCATCACGGCCGGGTCGTGCTCGACCACCACCAGGGTGTTGCCGGCGCGCTTGAGGCGCAGCATGGCCTCGGTGATGCGGTCCATGTCGCGCGGGTGCAGGCCGATGCTGGGCTCGTCCAGCACGAACAGCGTGTTGACCAGCGAGGTGCCCAGCGCCGTGGTCAGGTTGATGCGCTGCACCTCGCCGCCGCTGAGGGTGCGGCTTTGCCGGTCCAGCGTCAGGTAGCCGATGCCGACGTCGGCCAGGTATTTCAGGCGGGTCTGGATCTCTTCCAGGATCAGCTTGCGGGCCTGGGCGTCGGCGCTTCTTGCCCGTTCCCCCGCTGGGGGAAGGTTGGGAGCGGGGTCAGCTGGGTCTGCATCAGATCTGGCATGCCCCGACCCCTGCCCTCCAGCGGAGGAGAGGGTGGACTCACTCAGCGCATCGAAGAAGCGCCGCAGCCGATCGATCGGCAGCAGCATCAGGTCGTGCAGGCACAGGCCGGGCAGCGCTTCCAGCTGCGCGCGCGTCCAGTCGACGCCGACCGGCATGAAGCGCTGCGCCGGCGGCAGCACCGCGTCGGCGTCCTGCTTGCTGCCGACGCGCCACAGCAGGCTTTCGAGCTTCAGCCGCGCGCCGCCGCAATCCGGGCAGCTGGTGTAGCTGCGGTACTTGGACAGCAGCACGCGGATGTGCATCTTGTACGCCTTGCTCTCCAGGTACTTGAAGAAGCGGCGGATGCCGTACCACTGCCGGTTCCAGTTGCCTTCGCGGAAGTTCGGCGTGCCCTCGATCACCCACTGCCGCTGCTCGGGTGTCAGCTTGTTCCAGGCGGTGTCGCGCGGGATGCCGGCGCTTTCCGCATGGCGCATCAGGTCGTCCTGGCACTCGCGCCAGGCCGGCGTCTGGATCGGCTTGATGGCGCCGGCGCGCAGCGTCAGCCGCTCGTCCGGGATCACCAGGCCCCAGTCGACGCCGATCACGCGGCCGAAGCCGCGGCAGCTGTCGCAGGCGCCCACCGCCGAGTTGAACGAGAACATCGACGGGATCGGGTCGGCGTAGCGGATGTTGCTCTCGGGGCAGTGCAGGCCGGTGGAGAATTTCCACAAGTCGCCTGCCCCCACGCTCCCCGCTTCGCGTGGTTCGCTGCCCCCCGGGGGGACTGCCCCGCCTTGGGACGGCCCGGCGGCGGGGCCGACTCCGGCCCCCACGCTTCCCGCTTCGCGTGGTTCGCTGCCCCCCGAGGGGGTGGCCCCGCCTTGGGACGGCCCGGCGGCGGGGCGAGCACCTTCATCCGGCAGCGTGTAGACAACCATGCGCCCGCCTCCGCGCCGCAGCGCCAGCTCGATCGCCTCGATCACGCGCGCGCGCTCGGCATTCCCGATGCGGAAGCGGTCGGCCACCACGTCCAGCACCTTCTTGCCGTCGCGCTCGCGCTCGGCCTGCACGCGGGTGAAGCCGCTGGCGGCCAGCCACTGCTGCACCTCGTCGGCGCTGGTGCCGGCGGGCAACTCGACCGCGAATGCGACCACCAGGCGCGGGTCACCAGCCTCCATCGCGCGACGGCGGATCTCGTCGCAGATGCTGTCCGCGTTGTCATGGCGCACCGGCAGCGCGGTCGCGCGATCGAACAACTGGCCGGCGCGCGCGAACAGCAGCTTCAGGTGGTCGTTCAGCTCCGTCATGGTGCCGACGGTGGAGCGCGACGAGCGCACCGGGTTGGTCTGGTCGATGGCGATCGCCGGCGGCACGCCATCGATCCGGTCCACCGCCGGCTTGTCCATGCGGTCGAGGAACTGGCGCGCATAGGCGCTGAAGGTCTCGACGTAGCGCCGCTGCCCTTCGGCGTACAGGGTGTCGAACACCAGGCTGGACTTGCCCGAGCCGCTGGGGCCCGTCACCACCGTCAGTTCGCCGGTGCGGATATCGAGATCGAGGTTCTTGAGGTTGTGCTGGCGCGCGCCACGGATGCGGATCAGGCCGGGCGGCGAGGACGGTGTGTTCATGGGCTGGGCCAGAATTCTAGGTGGGCTCTGCGACAATGGTCCGGCACCCGGCAGGTGCCCACCCCGGCGGTGCTGTCACCGCTTCCCGATCCACTCCGGCATAGGTTGCGCCATGCAAGCTTTGGACATACCCACCCTGCTGGCGGCCCACCGCGTGTTCGGCCTGCTGCCCGAGGGCGAGCGGCTGGCGCTGGCAACCCACTGGCAGTACCAGCATTTCGCCAGCGGCGAGATCGTGCTGACCGAAAGCGAAATGCCCGAGCGCATGGGCTGGCTGCTGTCCGGCGGCGTCGATCTGGTCGATCCGGACGCCGTGTGGCACTTGCCGCTCAGGCCGCATGAACTGTTCGGCGCCGGCGCCACCGCGCTCGAGTACGACGACGCGCTGCACGCCGTGGCGACCGCGCCCAGCGAGGTGCTGTTCCTGGGTGTCGACAGGCTGCGCGAGCTGGTGCAGGCGAACCCGCGGCTGCTGCCGCTGCTGCCGGCCGTTCCGCGGCTGCCACGCGCCCGCCCGCGTGCGGCCACGGCGCAGTCCGGCAACATCATGACGCAGCCGATCGCCAGCCTGATCAAGCGCACGCCAGTCAGCATCGACCGCGCGCAAAGCATTCGCGAGGCGGCCCGGCGCATGGCCGAGGCCAAGGTATCGTCGATCCTGCTGACGCAGGACGAGCAGCTGTTCGGCCTGGCCACCGACCGCGACCTGCGCAGCCGCGTGCTGGCGGCCGGTCTGGACACCGAGCGGCCGGTGGCCGACATCGCCACGCTGGCGCCGCTGACGCTGCAGACGCGCGACTCGGTGTTCGACGCCATGGTGCTGATGGCGCGGCAGAACGTGCACCATGCGCCGATCCTGGACGGCGCCAGGCTGGTCGGCATGGTCACCGCGACCGACCTGACTCTCTACCACAGCCCGTCGGCGGTCTACCTGACCAGCGACATCTACCAGCAGCCCGACCTGGCCGGCCTGGTGGCCTGCAGCGGCCGCGTCAAGGACCTGCAAAGCAGCCTGGCCAAGGCCGAGACCAGCGCCTACAGCACCGGCCACATCATCACCTCGGTCACCGACGCCTTCACCGTGCGCCTGATCCAGCTGGCCGAGCGGCAACTCGGGCCGGCGCCGGTGCCCTACGCGTGGGTCGCCGCCGGCTCGCAGGCGCGCATGGAGCAGGCGGCGCGCACCGACCAGGACAACTGCCTGGTGCTGTCTGACGACTACCGCGCCGAGCAGCACGGCGAGTACTTCCGCGCCTTCTCGAAGCTGGTCTGCGACGGACTGGACGCCTGTGGCTACGTGCATTGCCCGGGCGAGATCATGGCGATGACCGACAAGTGGCGCCAGCCGAAGGCACGCTGGCAGCAGTATTTCACCCAGTGGATCAACAAGCCCGAGCCGATGGCGTTGATGCTGACCTCGGTGTTCTTCGACCTGCGCGCCGTGCACGGCGACACCGATCTGCTCGACGGCCTGCGCCAGGAGGTGCTGGGGCGCACGCGTGGCCACACCCTGTTCCTGGCCCACATGGTCAGCAACGCGCTGAAGCAGCGCCCACCGCTCGGCCTGTTCGGGCAGATCACCGTCAGCCGCGGCGGCGAGCATCCGCGCAGCGTGGATCTCAAGCACGGCGGCGTGGTGCCGATCGTCGACCTGGCCCGCATCTACGCGCTGGCCGGCGGGCTGGCGCCGGTGAACACGCAGGACCGGCTGGAGGTGGCGGCGCAGAGCGGCGAGGTCAGCCCGCAATCCGCGCGCGACCTGGTCGACGCGCTGGAATTCATCGCCGGCTTGCGCATCGATCACCAGACGCGCCAGATCGCGGACGGCCAGCCGCCCGACAACCACCTGAAACTGGAGGAACTCTCCAGCTTCGAGCGCGGCACGCTGCGCGACGCCTTCGGCGTGGTGCAGAAGCTGCAGGCGGTACTGGCGCAGCGCTACCAGGCCGGCTTCTGAGCGGAGCTTGAGCGCAGCGCGCGTTGGCGGCTGCGCAGCGGTGCGCCGGTTCTCACGCCCAATGCCGAACGCCGGACCCCCCTAGTACTTGAGCCGCGCGTAATAGGTCTTCTGCGCCGCCGCGCGCGCCTGGCCCAGGGTGGTGATGCCCATGTCCCTGAGCAGCGGGATCAGCTTGATCAGGATCTCGGCCGTCACCAGCGCGTCGCCCAGCGCGGTGTGGCGGCCCAGCACGGTGACGCCGAAACGCTCGGCGATGGCCTCCAGCCGGTGCGATTCCTGGTTCGGATGCACCGCGGCCGACAGCAGCAGGGTGTCCAGCACCGGCTGGTGGAAGGCCAGGCCGGTGCGCTGCTCCAGCAGCTGCAGGAACTTCATGTCGAAGGCCGCGTTGTGCGCCACCAGCACGGTGTCCTGCGCGTACTGGTGGAACGCCGGAATCACCTCCTCGATGCGCGGCTGGCCGGCCACCATCTCGGGCGTGATGCCGTGGATCGGGATGCCGGCGGCCGGAATGTCGCGCCCCGGATCGACCAGCTGCTCGAACGATTCCTGCCGCAGTAGCCGGCCGTTGACCACGCGGGCGGCGCCGATCTGGATGATCTCGTCGCCGCCCGAGGGGCTGAGGCCGGTGGTCTCGGTGTCGAACACGGTGTAGGTCAGCTCGCCCAGCGGGCGCTCGTCCAGCTCGCCGGCACCGGCGGCGGCGCCGAACAGGTCGAAGTCGAAGAACTCGGGCCGGCTCTCCACCGCCTGCACCATGTCCATGTCGAGTTCGTCCTGGGCACTGGCCAGCGGCAGCAGGAAGCGGAAGAAGGCCTGGTGGCGCACCCGGTCGCGCTCGAACCACATCTCGGCATCGTGCCGGTCCAGCACCTCGCGCACCGACATCGGCGAAGCCTCGCCGCCGATGCGCATCGGGTCCAGCTCCCAGCTCATCACGGTCTCGGTGCTCATGGCGTGGCCGGTCCACACCAAGTCGAGCTGCGCGCGCCCGCCCTGCGGCGCCAGCCGCAGCGCCAGCGTGCGCAGCTGGAACTCGCCAGCCAGGCGCTCGCCCAGGTAGGTCAGCGCCTGCAGCATCGAGAAGCTGTCGAGCCGCAGCCACAGCGCCGGGTCGGCGGCCTCGATGGTGACCGGCAGCCGGCACTGCGCCTCGATCTGCTTGGCCGCGACGTCGACGAACTCGAGGCCGCGGATGTCGTCCAGCGGCCAGCGCGTGTGCAGGTTGCGTGACGACTTGTGGGCCACCTCATCGATGTGGGCCTTCATGGTCGCCGCCTCGTCGCGCAGCACCGCCAGGAAGCGCTCGCGCATCGCCGGCTCCAGGTCGTCGTAGCCCAGCATCTCCACCGCCGCCTGGGTGCTGGCCAGCGAGGACCGGCTCTTCTCGATCAGCCCGTACAGCAGGCGGTCGCGCGCGGTCTGCTCGTCGAAGCTGCGCGTGATGTTGTCGAGCATCAGCAGGAAGCCGCTCAGCTCGGGCGGCCCGGCGGCATCCTGCGCGGTGTCGGTCACCGGCGCCATCTGCACCCGCAGCAACTGGCCGCCGCGCGTGCTGGTGACGAACTGCGCCGCCGGGTGCTGGGCGCCGCGCGCCAGCCGCTGCTGCACCGTCTCCAACGCGTGCTCGACCAGCTTCTTGTCGAACACCGCGTAGATCGAGCGGCCGATGCCGATCAGCTCGGCGCCGCCGGTCAGCTGCGGCGCGCTCGACAGCGCGCGGAACTGCATGCGGGCCCGGTTGTTGTAGAGCAGGATGCGGCCGTCGCGGTTGCACACCACCACGCTCTGCGTCAGCTCGGCCATCAGCGCCGCCAGCCGGTTGCGCTCCTGCCGCACGCTGGCGCTGGCCTGCGCCACCTGGGCGGCGACGTCGCCGCGCAGGCCGTCGCGCTGCGTGGCCAGGTCGTTGATGGCCTCGATCAACGCCTGGCGCTCGGCGGCCGGGTGGGTCTTGAGCTGCAGCGGCTCGGTGGCGTTGACCAGCGCCCGGGTCTGCTCGGCCAGCTCGGGCAGCGCCGCCACGCGCGGCACCCACCACTTCATCAGGGCGCCCATCACGGCAAGCACCCCGATCAGCCAGGCCAGCACCAACAGCGAGATGCGCGGCGTCAGCAGCTCGGCGAACTGCACCCGGCCGGGCTCGTCCAGCGTCAGCTGCACCATGCCCAGCGTCAGCGCCAGCCACAGCGCCAGTACCAGCGCCACCAGCACCAGCGGCAACAGCAGCAGGCGCCGGTTCCTCAACTGGCTGCCCCGATCAGCTTGCGCACCTTCTCGACCAGCTCGCGGGTCGAAAACGGCTTGGTCATGTAGCCGTCGGCGCCCAGCGCCAGGCCCTTGCTGACGTCGTTCTCACGCCCCTTGGCGGTCAGCATCAGGATGCGCACGCCGTCCAGCGAGGCATCGGCGCGGACTTCCTGGCAGACCTCGAAGCCGGTCTTGCCGGGCATCATCACGTCCAGCAGCACCAGCGCAGGACGCTCGCGCTGGATCATCTCCAGCGCCTGGATGCCGTCGGTCGCCACCAGCACGTTGTAGCCTTCGCGCTTCATCAGGTATTCCAGCGAGATGACGATATTCGGCTCGTCGTCGGCCACCAGCAGTTTGTGCGTCATGTCGTCTCGTCCTCCAGCGCCGGCGCCCCTTCCTGCCGGTCTTGCGGCGGCGCCAGCGGCAGCGTGAAATGGAAGGTGGCGCCCTGCCCGGGAGTCGAGCGCACACCGATGCTGCCACCATAGTGTTCCACGATTTGGCGGCTGATGGGCAGGCCCAGGCCGGTGCCCTGGCGGCGCTCGCGCGGATCACCGACCTGGCGGAACTTGTCGAAGGCGGCTCGCTGATCCGCCGCCGAGATGCCCGGGCCGTTGTCGGTCACCGACACCGTCAGATCCGCCGCGCCGACCTGCAGCGCCAGCCGCACCCGCCCGGAGCCACGGGGCACGAACTTGGCCGCGTTGGACAGCAGGTTCAGCATCACCTGCTGCAGCTTGTCCGCGTCGGCGTGCACCAGCGGCGCCGGCTGCGCCTGCGGCTCCGGCACGGCCAGCTCGAGCTGGCAGCCGTGCTCTCGGAACAGCTCGCGCGTGATCTCCGCCGCCTGCAGCACCAGCGCCCGCATGTCGACCGCGGCATCCTGCCACTCGACGCTGCCGGCCTCGATCTTGGCCATGTCGAGCACCTGGTTAACCAGGCGCGACAGGCGCTCGGTCTCGGTGACGACGATGCCGGTGAACTGCTGGCGCTGCTCCAGCGGCATGTCCGGGTCGTCGAGCATCAGCTCGGCCAGCGCCCGGATCGAGGTCAGCGGCGTGCGCAGCTCGTGCGTCACCGAGGACATGAACTCGTCCTTCAGCACGTCCAGGCTCTTGAGCTGCTCGTTGGCCTCGCGCAGGCGCGCGGTGGCCTCCTCCAGCGAGCGCGACTTCTCTTCCAGCGCGCGCGAGTAGGCGCGCAGCTGCGAGGCCTCCTCCAGCATGCTCAGCACGTCGTCGGTGGTCAGCGGCTCCTCCTTGGCCACCGACGACACCAGCACCCGCGCCGACGCGCCGCCGACGGCGCCGGCCAGCTTGGTCTCGACGAAGCTGACGAAGCGCGCATCGGCGCGGCTGGCGGCCTCCTGGCCCCAGCGCGCGGCGTACTCGTCGATCATGGCGCGCGCGCGCTCGTAGCCGAAGAAGCGCTCGCAAAGCTGGCGCAGGTCCTCGACCCGGACCTCGCCGCGCCAGAACACCGGCGTGGCGCCGCCGCTGCGGCTGCCGGCGTCGACGAAGATCAGCGCCTGGCTGGTCTCGCGCGCCGACGGCTCGCGCGCCAGCGACAGCGCCACGTAGACCGAGACGTTGAGCAGCAGGCTCCAGAACAGCGAATGGGTCAGCGCGTCGAGGCCGGTGAGGCCGAACAGCGCCTCCGGTTTGAGCCAGCCGATGCCGCCCGGGCCGTCGCGCACGAAGGCGTCACCCATCCAGCCGGACTTGGCGATGGACGGCAGCATCAGCGTGTAGACCCAGATGCCGAAGCCGGCCGACAGCCCGCCCAGCGCGCCGAGCCGGGTGCCGGCGCGCCAGTACATGCCGATCAGCGCCGCCGGTGCGAACTGCGCCACGGCGGCGAAGCTGATCAGGCCGATGCTGACCAGCGCGTAGGCTTCGCTGGCGATGTGGAAGTAGGCGTAGCCGAACAGCAGCAGCAGCAGGATGGTGACGCGCCGGATGTTGAGCAGGATGCGCGTCAGGTCGGCCATGCCCTCGCCCAGCACGGCGCGCCAGCGCAGCAGCAGCGGCAGCACCAGCTCGTTGCTGACCATGATCGATACCGCGATGCTCTCGACGATCACCATGCCGGTGGCCGCCGACAGGCCGCCGATGAACACGAACAGCGCCAGCGCCTGCTGGCCCGCCGCCAGCGGCAGCGACAGCACGAAGTTGTCGGGGTTGGCGTCCTGGCCGGTGAAGTACAGCAGGCCGCCGAGCGCGATCGGCAGCACGAACACGTTGATCGCCAGCAGGTAAGCCGGGAACACCCAGCTGGCGCGCCGCAGGTGGTGCTCGTGCACGTTCTCGACCACCATGATCTGGAACTGGCGCGGCAGCATCAGCACCGCCAGCATGGCCAGCAAGATCATGGTGAACCACTGCGGCCAGGCGAACGCGGCGCCCTGCTCCAGCCGCATCAGCTGGCGCAGCTCCGGCAGCGCCCGGGCGCGCGTGAAGATGTCGGTGAAGCCGTCGTACAGCCAGTAGGTCACGAACACGCCGACCGCCAGGAAGGCGATCAGCTTGACCACCGACTCGAAGGCGATCGCCGCCACCATGCCCTCGTGGCGCTCGGTGGTGTCCAGGTGGCGGGCACCGAAGATCATGGTGAAGCCGGCCAGCACCAGCGCCAGGTAGAAGGTGCCGTCGCGGCTCCAGGGCACCTGGCTGCTCGATTCCGCCACGCCGGGATGGGTCAGCAGGCCGTAGGCCGCCGACACCGCCTTCAGCTGCAGCGCGATGTAGGGCACCACGCCGACGATGGCGATCAGCGTCACGCTGACGGCCAGCAGCCGGCTCTTGCCGTAGCGGCTGGCGATGAAGTCGGCGATCGAGGTGATGCGCTGCACCTTGGCGATGCGCACGATCTTGCGCAGCACCATCCAGCCCAGCACCATCGCCAGCGTCGGCCCCAGGTAGATCGGCAGGAACCACAGCCCGCCGCTGGCCGCCCGACCGACGCTGCCGAAATAGGTCCAGGCTGTGCAGTACACGCCCAGCGACAGGGCGTAGGTCCAGGGGCTGCTGATCAGCGAGTGACCTTGGGCGGCACGCCGGTCGCCCCAGTAGGCGACCACGAACAGCAGCGCAAGATAGGCCAGCGACACCGTCAGGACGAGCGCCGTGCTCATGGGTTCGACCAGCGGCACGGGTATCGCCTAGCGATCCAACTGCAAGGGGCGCTGGGCCTGCTCGTCTTCGCCCGGCTCGCCGCTGGCGGCGCCGCGCAACTCCATCAGCAGCGCCAGCGCGACGATGATCAGCAGCCAGATGACGAAGGCAGCGGTCGGCAGCAGCGGCCAGCCCAGCACGAACGCATCCTGATCCCAGATGCTGAACAGCGGGAAGTTCAGCAGCAGGCCGCCCAGCACGAACAGCCCGAGCAGGCGCTCCGTCAGCTTGATCTTCCCCATGGTCGCAGCCTCCTGTCCCGTATCAGCCGCGCTCGCAGGCAGGCTGCGAGCCGGTCCGTGCTTGCGGCCGGATCCGGAGTGCCGCCACCCCAGTCACGCCGGCGCCTCTTGGCATGCTACCCAAAAAAGTCTGTTGCGCAAACCAGACGCCAGTGCGGCGCACGCCGGCACGCCATTCACCGCGGCCGATCAGCGGCACGCCTGCCGATAGATCGCGTCCTGCGCGCTGATTTTTTCCACCGCACCCGCAGCTCGGCGCTCTTTTGGATCGATGGGCACCCGCTCCAGGGTCTTGCAGTTCAGCACGAAGGCCTGCGTATCGAGCCCGTCGATCGGGTCGACGCGGAAGGTGTATTCGATATATTCCACCAGCACCTGGTGATCCTGCAGCTTGCTGGAGAATTTTCCGTCCAGGATGGTGAATGCGCTGACCGCCGGATAAGCGTAGCGCCAGGGTTTGAGAAAGGATTGATCGCGCTTTTCCGCAATCACCGTGGTGCCCGCAGGCAACTGGCTGAGCTTGAATGCATACCAGCTGTAATCGTAATAGGCCAGATAACCCATCATGCCGGCCGCTGCCGCGACGGGAATCGTCCATTTGGGCACTTTGCCACGCGTCAAGCGCCTGAGCCCAAACGCAGCACCTCCCATGCATACCGCCATGATCAACACGGCAAACAGGTGCCAAATCATCTTTTATCTTGCTCCGGAGAAAAAAGTGGGCTTTCTGTTCGAAAGCCCACCTGGAACTCAGCGTATCAAATCAGACACGCATCACGGATAACGCACCCGGCGCACCATGGCACGCAGCTCTTCGCTTGGTTTCTCGGTGGCGTTCGATACCACCACCGAGGTGATGATATTGATCGCGGCACCGATGACGCCGAAGGACAGCGGCGAGATTCCCAGCATCCAGTGCTCGGGCGTATTCGGGAAGTTGTTGGTGCCCGGAATGAACAGCCAGCCGAGGTACATGAAGATGTACGACACGGTCGCCAGGCCACCGGCCAGCATGCCGGCCGTCGCGCCCTTGGAGTTGATGCGGCTGACGAAAACCCCCAATACCAGGGCCGGGAATATCGTCGCCGCCGCCATGCCGAAGGCCAGGGCCACCGTCTGCGCCGCAAAGCCTGGCGGGTTCAACCCGAGCCAGGTGGCAATGACGATGGCGCCGACCATCGCCAAGCGTGCATTGAGCAGTTCCTGCTTCTCCGACAGATGCGGCATCAAGGTGTTCTTCAACAAGTCGTGACTGACCGCCGACGATATCGCCATCAGCAGGCCGGATGCAGTCGACAGCGCCGCCGCGATCCCGCCCGCCGCCATCAGACCGATCAGCCAGGGCGGCATGTTGGCCACCTCGGGCAGCGCCAGCACCAGGATGTCGTTGTTCACCGACAGTTCGTTGCCGTTCCAGGTCTTGGCGTGCTCGGCCTGGGTCGGCAGTTCCTTGTTGGCGTTGTTGTAGAACTGAATGTGGCCGTCGTTGTTCTTGTCCTCGAACTTCAGCAGGCCGGTCTCTTCCCAGTTCTTCACCCATTGCGGACGCTCGTCATAGACCAGCGGCGCCGCCTTGGTGCCGTTCGGGTAGATGGTCTCGATCAGGTTCAGGCGCGACATCGCGGCCAGTGCCGGCACCGTGGTGTAGAACAGCGCGATGAACACCAGCGCCCAGGCGGCCGACCAGCGGGCGTCGCGGATGTTGGGCACGGTGAAGAAGCGGATGATCACGTGCGGCAGGCCGGCGGTGCCGACCATCAGCGTCAGCGTGAACAGGAACATGTTCCACTTGTTGCTGACGTCGGCGGTGTAGTCCTGGAAGCCCAGGTCGCGCACGACCTCGTTGAGCTTCTGCAGCAGCGGCTGGCCGGAAGCCAGGTGCTCGCCGAACAGGCCGGTCTGCGGCAGGAAGTGGCCGGTCATCATCATCGACAGGTAGGCCGCCGGGATGGTGAAGGCCAGGATCAGCACGATGTACTGCGCCACCTGGGTGTAGGTGACGCCCTTCATGCCGCCCAGCACCGCGTAGACGAACACCACCACCGCCGAGATCAGCAGCCCGGTGTCGGACTTGACCTCCAGGAAGCGGGCGAACGCCACGCCGGCGCCGGTCATCTGGCCGATCACGTAGGTCAGCGAGATCACCACCAGGCACAGCACCGCCACCACGCGCGCGCTCTTGCTGGCGTAGCGCTTGCCGACGAAGTCGGGCACCGTGTAGGAGCCGAAGCGGCGCAGGTAGGGCGCCAGCAGGGTGGCCAGCAGCACGTAGCCGCCGGTCCAGCCCATGATGAAGGCCGAGTTGACGTAGCCGATCGAGATCAGGCCGGCCACCGAGATGAAGGACGCCGCCGACAGCCAGTCGGCCGCCGTGGCCGCGCCGTTGATGACCGGGTTGACCTCGCCGCCGGCGATGTAGAACTCGCGCGTGGTCCGGGCCCGGGCCCAGACCGCGATCCAGGTGTAGACGACGAACGAGCCGATGACGAAGATGAAGTTGATCCAGAACTGATCCATGGTCACTCCTCCAGGCCGAATTCTTTATCGAGCTTGTTCATTCTCCAGGCGTAGAAGAAGACCAAGAACAGGAACGTCAGGATCGAACCCTGCTGCGCAAACCAGAAACCCAGATCGGTGCCGCCAACCGAAATACCACTCAACATGGGGCGCAGCAGAATCCCGAATCCATAGGACACCAAAGCCCAGACGATTAAACAAAAGCTGATTAATTTCACGTTGGCACGCCAATATGCGTGATCTCTTTCTGTAAGTTCTTTCGGCATGTTATCTCCTGTTATTCCTGCCCGGCTGTGTTTCGGGCGGGAGTGTTGATTCCGAATGGGAAGACCAAATCATTGCCGGCTTGATCCACCTTCGCACTTCAGTATTGCACGCTGGAACGGCAGGGCATGTGCAGCCACCAAGCTGGGACATGAAAAATATTGGTTAGAGCATCTCCTTGCATGATTAAAGAAAAGTTACACACTCCCTGGGACCTGTCTTGGCAACCCGGTGTCGATTCCGAGTTGCCTGTCGCCGCGCTGCACGGCAGTTTGCCGAATGGCGCCTGATCCGCCCGGTCAGGTGATCCTGCCCTTTGTGACGGCACCGAAAACCAGCGCGGGCACGCAGCCATCATCGGTGGCGGCGCTCCACGAATACGCCGGAAAACCGGCGCCCCGATTCGCTGCCGGCAGGCCGGCATCCTGGACGGATGCGGTTCAGCACGTCGGCAAGAAAATGCCGGATGCAGGCACTTGAACAGGCATGACATGGCTCCGGCTTGGTTGAACACAGATGGCACGACACACCGGTTTGCCACCGCCGTGCTGCCAGACAAGCGCCGCCGCGGCCCGGCCGGCACGGCGCAGTGCCATCTTTCGATTCCCGCTTACAGGTTTCTGACTGAGAACGGTTTCGGCGCCGCTTTCAAGGGATAACCCTCACGTAAGTAGACGGTCAGTGGGCGATTTAAAAATTGCTGTTGGCTGCTGCCCACACTGCTGCGTCAGTGGCCTTCAACCCTTCAGGAGACAAACCACCATGACCACCTCCAACGCGGACTCGGTCGTCGAGCGCATCCAGCGCAACCCCAAGTACCACGAGTTGAAGTCCAAGCGCAACCGCTATGGCTGGACGCTCGCGATCATGATGCTGGTCGTGTACTACGGCTACATCGGGCTGATCGCCTTCGACAAGGAATTCCTTGCCCTGCCCATGGGCAGCGGCGTCACCACCATCGGTATCCCGATCGGCATGGCGGTGATCGTGTTCACCATCGTCATCGTCGGCATCTACGTGCGGCGCGCCAACACCGAGTTCGACGCCATGACGCGCGACATCCTGAAGGACGCGACCAAATGAAGACCATCAGCAATACCCTGGCCGCGCTCGCCCTGCTGGGCGCCGGCAGTGCCTGGGCCGCCGGCGGCGACGTCGGCGTGGCCGCCAAGCAGGCCACCAACTGGACCGCGATCATCATGTTCACGGCCTTCGTGGTGGCCACGCTGTGGATCACCAAGTGGGCCGCCGGACGCACCAAGTCGGCAGCCGACTTCTACACCGCCGGCGGCGGCATCACCGGCTTCCAGAACGGCCTGGCGATCGCCGGCGACTACATGTCGGCGGCCTCCTTCCTCGGCATCTCGGCGGCGGTGATGACCAACGGCTACGACGGCCTGATCTACTCGATCGGCTTCCTGGTCGGCTGGCCGATCCTGACCTTCCTGCTGGCCGAGCGGCTGCGCAACCTGGGCAAGTTCACCTTCGCCGACGTCGCCGGCTACCGCTTCCAGCAGACGCCGATCCGCGCCTTCGCCGCCAGCGGCACGCTGGTGGTGGTGGCGTTCTACCTGATCGCGCAGATGGTCGGCGCCGGCCAGCTGATCAAGCTGCTGTTCGGCCTCGACTACTGGATCGCAGTGGTGCTGGTGGGCGCGCTGATGATGATCTACGTGCTGTTCGGCGGCATGACGGCCACCACCTGGGTGCAGATCATCAAGGCCGTGCTGCTGCTGTCGGGCGTCAGCTTCATGGGCTTCATGGTGATGGCCAAGTACGGCTTCAGCCCCGAGGCGCTGTTCGCCGAGGGCGTGCGCGTGCGCACCGAGATCGCCGCCAACGGCGGTGCCGACCCCACCGCCGCAGCCAAGGCCGGCCTGGCGATCATGGGTCCGGGCGGCTTCATCAAGGACCCGATCTCGGCGATCTCCTTCGGCATGGCGCTGATGTTCGGCACGCTCGGCCTGCCGCACATCCTGATGCGCTTCTTCACCGTGCCCGACGCCAAGGAAGCGCGCAAGAGCGTGTTCTGGGCCACCACCTGGATCGGCTACTTCTACATCCTGATCTTCATCATCGGCTTCGGCGCCATCACCCTGGTGCTCACCAACCCCGAGTTCGCCGACACCGCCAAGGGCGTGATCCACGGCGGTGCCGGCACGGCCAACATGGCGGCGGTGCTGGTCGCCAAGAGCGTCGGCGGCAACGTGTTCTACGGCTTCATCTCGGCGGTGGCCTTCGCCACCATCCTGGCGGTGGTCGCAGGCCTGACGCTGTCGGGCGCCTCGGCGGTGTCGCACGACCTGTACTCGACCGTGTTCAAGAAGGGCAAGGCCGAAAGCGCCAAGGAACTGCGCGTGTCGCGCATCACCACCCTGGTGCTGGGCGTCATCGCGGTGCTGCTGGGCATCCTGTTCGAGCGCCAGAACATCGCCTTCATGGTGTCACTGGCCTTCGCGATCGCGGCCTCGGCCAACTTCCCGGTGCTGCTGCTGTCGGTGCTGTGGAAGGACTGCACCACCAAGGGTGCGGTGATCGGTGGCTTCCTGGGCCTGATCTCCTCGGTGGTGCTGACGCTGTTCTCGCCCTCGGTGTGGGAAGCCACGCTCGGCAACCCGAAGGGCTCGGCCTGGTTCCCCTACACCTCGCCGGCGCTGTTCTCGATGACCATCGGCTTCCTCGGCATCTGGATCTTCTCGCTGCTCGACCGCAGCGCGCAGGCCGCCAAGGAGCGCGCCGCGTTCCCGGCGCAGCAGGTGCGTTCGGAAACCGGCCTGGGTGCTTCGGGCGCGTCGGGCCACTGAGCCTGTACACCCCACGCCGACCCGCAGTCGGCGGCGCCATCGAAAGACCGGGCCTCGGCCCGGTTTTTTCATGCCTTCGTGCCTGCGCGGCGCCAGGCCAGTTGCCAGGCCTCATTCGCCGGCCAGCGCGCGCAGCTTGATGAAGGCCAGCCCGGCCATCACGGCCTCGCTCGGCGCCGCCTGCGCATCGCCGCCCCAGGGCAGCGCCAGGTCGGCCATCATGCTGGCGAAGCGCAGGTCGATCCCGACGTTGTCCTGCTGCGCGTGCGGCGGCAGCTGGCGGAACTTGTGCCGGTAGTACAGCGCCGACACCTCGATGCGCGGCTGCGGCAGCCCGACGCCGATCAGAGGCCGCACCAGCCGGTCGAGCATGGCGACGTCGAACTCGAGGTAGTAGCCGACCAGCGGCCGCGCGCCGATGAAGGCCAGCACGCGCCGTGCTGCCTCCGCCGGTGCCAGGCCGGCGGCCACGTCCTGCTCGCGCAAGCGGTGCACGCGGATCAGCTCGGGCGAGAGCGCCTGCTCGGGCCGCACCAGCAACTCCAGCCGCTCGCTGGTCAGCAGGCGCCGGCCGCGGATGCGCACCGCGTCGATGGCGATGATCTCGTCGCGCCGGACGTCCAGCCCGGTGGTCTGGCAGTCGATCGCCACCCACTCGTCGGGCGGCGGCGCGTCGAACAGGGGGCGGAACGCCGGGTCCTTGAGCTGGCGCAGCCGCCAGGCCCGTGTCAGGGCGGCGCGCCAGCGGTCGATCAGGCCGGACGAAGCCACCTCAGACCGCGCTCAGCTTGAAACGGTGGCGCAGCTGCGCCTTGAAGCGGCGCACCACGCCGAGCGCGTCCTTCAGCAGGTCGCGCTCGGCGGTGCTGAGCGCGTTGATATCGACCACGCCGGACACCGGCTGGCCACGGTCGAGTTCCATCAGCCCGGCCTCCAGCCGCACGCCCATGAAGACGCGCAGCGCCTCGCCCAGTTCGCGCGCGGTCGCCGCCGACAGCTCGCCCGCGGCCTGCAGCGCCTGGATGCGCTCGACCGTGGACTGCTCGCGCAGCCGGTGCGCCAACGCCAGGCTGCGCACGCCGTGCACCAGCGGGAAGATGCCTTCCTTCTTCAGGTTCATCAGCCGCTCGGCGTCGGCGCCGGCCAGCTCCAGCACCCGGTTCCACCAGCCGTCGCTGCTGCCGAAGGCGTCGATGGCGGCGGCAAAGCGCGCCAGCGTGGCGTCGTTGTCGGTCGCCAACGCCATCAGGCCCTCACGCACGCCCTCCAGCAGGCGCGCATCGCCGGCCACCGCGTGGGCGTCGAGGAAGATCGCCAGGTTCATCAGGCTGTCGGCCTCGGGCATCAGCAGCCAGCGCCGCACGGTGCGCGCGAAGTCGCCCGCGCTCATGCGCCACTGCGGGTTGTTGACCATGATGCGGCCCGGGCATTCGGGGTAGCCGAAGCTCGCCAGCGCCGCCGAGAAGCGGTCGCAGATGGCCTGCAGGTCGTCCGGTGGCGTGTAGTCGTCGCGCCAGACGAGGCCGTTGTCCTGGTCGGTCTTCAGCAGCTGCTCGCCGCGGCCTTCGCTACCCATCACGAACAGGCAGCTGGCCGCCACCAGGTCGGGCGGCGCGATCAGCGCCCAGGTGCGCGCGAACAGGCGCGCGTTGAGGTCGCGCACCATGGTCGCCACCAGCGGCACGCGGGTGCCGCTGCGCACCATGCGCCCGATCATCGGCGTGATGCGCCCGGCCGCATCGGCCAGCTCGTCGAGCGTCTCGGCGGCGTCGATCTGCATGCCGATCAGGTGCGAGTGGTTCGACAGAAAGGCGAACACGTCGAGCGACTCCAGCACGCCGCGCACCTCGCCGCGATCCATCACCACCACGCGGTGGATCGCATGCCGCAGCAGCAGCGCCAGCGCGTCGCCGACCTGGTCCTGCGCCTGCACCGTGATCAGCTGGTAGTTGGCCAGCGAGCCGACCGGCATCTGATCCAGCGGCGTGCCGCGCAGCACCGCCTTGTGCAGCGCGGTGGCGGTGAAGATGCCCAGGCGCGGCGGGTCGGTGCTGTTGTCGCGCACCAGCACGTTGCTGGTCTTCTTCTCGTGGAACACCCGCACCACCGACACGATGTCGGTGTCGGCGTCGACGATCTGCACCGGGCGCAGAAAGGCCTGCTCCACGCGCGCGGTGTTGAGCGCGATCAATTCGTTCTGGTGGCGCCGCTCGCCCAGCGCCGACAGCTTCTGGCCCAGGTCGGAAAACAGCAGCGCGCCAAAGGTGGCGTTGGCGGCGATCAGGTCTTTCACCGTCTGGCGCGCCAGCTCGTAGGCCACCACCTCCTCGGCGGCGACGAAGCGGCTGGAGGACTTGCCGGCGACCAGGGCGCGGCCGTCAAAGCAGTCGTCCGGACCGTAGACGGTGACGATCTCGGCGCCGTCGAACTGGGTGACGTGGCCCTTGATGATGACGAACAGGTGCGTCGGCGCCGCGCCGACGTCGAGCAGCACCTCGCCCGGGCGGAAGTACGCCACGTCGAGGTTGTCACGCACCAGGCGCTGCTGATCCTGCGTCAGGCAGTCGAAGGGCGAGGCGTTGAAGTTGAAGGCGCTGGGCATGGGCGGGGCGGCTCGTGCAACGGATCAATCGGGGGCGCGGCGCCGGATGCCCGGGCTCACGCGGTCGGCGGCCTGCCAGATCTTGTCCAGCACCGCATCGCCGGCCAGCTGGGCGCGCAGCATCGGCAGCGCATCGAAACCCCAGAACAGGCGGCCATCGACCACGAAGCTCGGCACGCCGAACACGCCGGCCCGCAGCGCCGCGTCGGTGGCGTCGCGCAGCGCCTGCCTGGCCTCGTCGCCGGCCGGATCACGCGCCGGCGCCAGCACCTGGCTCAGCGCCGCCATCCGCGCGGCATCGTCGGCACCGGCGCCGGAGCGCCAGACATGGTGGAAGATGGTCTCGCACACGTAGCGACTGGGCGCGCCCTGGCGCGCACAGGCCCAGGCCAGGCGCAGCAGGCCGAGCGGGTTGAACGGGTGCGCCGCCGGCAGCTGCATGGCGATGCCGTGCTGCTGCGCCAGCCACAGTACCTGGCGGTAGGTCCAGTCGCGCTTGGGCGCGATCTCGGCCGGGCCGAGCTGGCCATGCTGCTTGAGCAGGCCGGCAAACAGCACCGGCCGGTAGGTCACCTCATAGCCCAGGCCTTCGAGCGCACGCGGCAGCTGCTCGAACGCCAGGTAGGCGTAGGGCGAGATGAAATCCAGGTAGCAGTCGATGCGCTTCATGACGAACCCGCCTCGCGCTCGCGCCGGGCCCGGATGCGGCGCCAGACCGCACGCCGGCCGGCCTCGTCCAGAGCGCTCCAGGCGCCGATCTCGTCCAGGCTGCGCTGGCAGCCCTCGCACCAACCGGTGCGCGCACTGATGCGGCAGACCTGGATGCAGGGCGAGGGCACCGGCGCCGCGCCCTGGTCTGGATCGAAGTCGATCCAGCTGACCGTGGGCGCCGCGCTGGAAGCTCTCATGCCAGCCTCAGACCTTGCGCTGCACCACGTCGGCCACCGGCGCGCCGGTCAGGCGCTCCAGATCGGCCGGCTTGAGCCGGAACACGCCGTGCGGATGACCGGCCGCGGCCCAGATCTCGTCGAAGCGGAACAGCTCGCGGTCGATCAGCGTCACCGGCGGCTGGGCGTGCGCCACCGGCGCAACACCGCCGATGGAAAAACCCGTCCGGGCCTTGACGAAGTCGGCATCGGCGCGGCCGAGCGGGCCGACCAGGGCCTCGACCCGCTGCTCGTCGACCCGCCGGTCGCCGCTGGTGATCACCAGCACCGCCGCGCCGTCGCTCTTGCGGCGGAAGATGATGCTCTTGGCGATCTGGCCGACCACGATGCCGAGCGCATCGGCCGCCTGCTGGGCGGTGCGCGCCGCGTCGTCGAGCATCAGCGGCGCATGCGGGTGCCCGGCGTCCTGCAGCGCGGCGGTGACCCGACGCACGCCTTCAGGCAAGGATTTCGACTCAAGTGAAGTGTTCATGAGTCAATCCTCGATCCAGATCGATGATTCGACATCCGAAGGCCGCAGAGCAGGCCAAGCCAGCGAACGCCATGCCCCAACTCAAGCCGGGCATCGGCGTTGTCGCCCCTCGCGCAGCAGAGGGGGGAAGGCGCGCAGCGACTCAGGGGGGTGCTCTTCATGCTGCCCGCTTGTTCAGTACCGCGGTCGCCACGCGCGAGCCGCTCTTGCGCTGCAGGAAGTCGCTGATGAACGCCCCGGCGTCGATCAGCCTGTCCAGGTCGATGCCGGTATCGATGCCCATGCCGTGCAGCAGGTACACCACGTCTTCCGTCGCCACGTTACCGGTCGCGCCCTTGGCGTAGGGGCAACCACCCAGGCCGGCGACCGAGGACTGGAAGTTCCACACGCCCAGTTCCAGCGCCGCCAGCGTGTTGGCCAGCGCCTGGCCGTAGGTGTCGTGGAAATGCCCGCTGACCTGGTCGATGCCGTAGTGCTGCAGCGTCGCCTCGATGGCGGCCTGCACCTTGCGCGGCGTGCCGACGCCGATGGTGTCGGCGACGTCGACCCGCTCGACGCCGATGTCCTTCATCAGGCCGGCCAGGTAGGCCACCTTCTCCGGTGCGATCTCGCCCTCGTACGGGCAGCCCACGGTGCAGCTCATGGCGCCGCGCACCGCGATGCCGTTGGCGCGCGCGGCCTCGACCACCGGCGCGAAGCGCTCGATGCTCTCGGCGATCGAGCAGTTGATGTTCTTCTGGCTGAAGGCCTCGCTGGCGGCACCGAACACCACGATCTCGTCGACGCCGGCAGCCAGCGCCCCCTCGAAGCCCTTCATGTTCGGCGTCAGCACGCTGACCCGCACGTCGGGCCGGCGCCGGATGCCGGCCAGCACCTCGGCAGCGTCGGCCATCTGCGGCACCCACTTGGGACTGACGAAGCTGGTGACCTCGATCTCCTTCAGGCCGGCGTCCTGCAGCCGGTGCACCAACTCGATCTTGACCGCCGCCGGCACCGGCTGCTTCTCGTTCTGCAGGCCGTCACGCGGGCCGACATCGATGATCTTGACGCGGGTGGGCAGGCTCATGGCTTCTCTCTTGGCTCGGGTTCTCTCATACCGGTCAGCTCTCGACGGCGGGGAAACCCGTTCGCACGGAGCTTGTCGAAGTGCAGACTGTACGCAGGGCTTCGACAGGCTCGGCCCGAACGGTTTTCATGTTCTTGAACGCTGTCCCGTATCAGGTCGCAACGGCCCAGTTTAGCGGCTCGGCGCCAGGCTGGCACGCTCGTGCCCGGCGGCACGCTCAGTAGCCCCGTGCGCGCTGCACTAGGCCCCTGGGCTGCTCACCGCGCTGCAGCGCGCGCACGCCCTCGGCGACCTGGCGCACGGTGTCGGCGCGCACGGTCATGCCGGAGATGTGCGGCGTCAGCGTGACGCGCGGGTGCGCCCACAGCCAGTGCTGCGGCGGCAGTGGCTCCTCGACCATCACGTCCAGCGTGGCGCCCGCCAGGTGGCCGCTGTCGAGCAGCGCGCGCAGGTCGTCCTCGACCACCAGTGCGCCGCGCGCCGGGTTGATCAGGTAGGCGCCGGCCTGCAGCCGCGCCAGCCGCGCGCGGTTCAGGATGCCGTGGGTGGCCGGCGTCAGCGGCAGCATGCAGACCAGCACGCGCGTGGCGGCGAGGAACGCCTCCAGTTCGTCATCGCCCGCGAAGCAGCGCACGCCGGGCAGATCGCGCCCGCTGCGGCTCCAGCCGTGCAGCGGGAACTCGAACTGCTGCAGCGCCTGCGCCACGCGCGCGCCGAGCACGCCCAGGCCCATGATGCCGACCGGAAAGTCGGCGCGCGAGCGCAACGGCCGCTGGCTCCAGTCGGCCGCCTGCTGCTGGCGTTGGTAATGGTCGAACTCGCGGAAGTGCCGGATCAGCGCGTGGCCGACGTACTCGGCCATCTGCACCGCCATGCCGGCATCCTCCAGCCGCAGCAGCTGCAGCGCCGGCGGCAGGCGCAGCGCCAGCAGCTTGTCGACCCCGGCGCCGAGGTTGAACACCGCCTTGAGCTGCGGCTGTTCGTCGAACAACCGTTGCGGCGGCGACCAGACCAGCGCGACGTCGTAGTCCGGCGGCAGGCCGGGCTGCCAGGGTTCGATGTGCGCCTCAGGCAGCGCCTGGCGCAGCTCGCTCAGCCAGGCATCGGCCGGACGATCATCGCGATTGCACAGCAGGATGCGCATGCGCTCGGATCAAGCCGCAGTGTCAGCGCGACATCCGCAGCAGCGCGTCGGTGCGCAGGCGCTCGTGCAGGCGGCGGATCTCGCGCTCCAGCGTCCGGCGGCGCGCCTCCAGGTCGGCGCGATGCTGCGGCGACAGATCCCTGCGGTGCCGCAACTCGCGCTCCACGTCGTTCAGCTTGCGCGAGCGCTCGTCGATCTGCCGTTCCAGGTCGCGGACGTGCTTCTCGAACCGGTGGCGCTCGCGCGCCGGCTGGTAGACCGACAGGAAGGCCGGCTCCAGTTCGGGCGGGCACAGGCCGATCGGGTAATCACGGCCGCGTTGCGCCCAGGCCGTGGCATTGGCCGGCGTGCAGAGTTCGCGCCGGCCTTGCTCCCAGCCGCGTCGCCATTCGGCCATGTTGGCCGGAACGCCCTTCTCGTTGCAGCTCTTGGCGCGCTCGGCGCCGTAGTCGAGCATCTCGCCGGTGTGCGCGTCGGTGTTGCCGAGCGCATGCCAGTTGGCGCTGCGGCATTCCTCCTCGGTCATGCTGGCGCAGCCGGCAGCCAACACCAGCACCGCCAGGCTCAGCAGCAGGCGCGGACGCCGCGCAGGCCGATCGATCTTGTCGTGCATGTCCCCCTCCCATCCTCACCGGATTGATCAGGGGTTCATGATGCCACCACGGTCAGCAGTTCAACACCTTCGGCCACTTGGTCGCCAGGGGCATACAAGACCTCCTGCACCACGCCGTCCTGCGGCGCGGCGATGGTGTGTTCCATCTTCATCGCTTCCATCACCGCCAGCGGCTGGCCCTTGGTCACCTTGTCGCCGGCCTTGACCGCGATCGACACCACCTTGCCCGGCATCGGCGCCGTCAGGCGGCCGCCCTCGCCAGCGCCCTCGGCCGAGTGCGAGAGCACGTCGAGCTCGGTGATGGCGGTGGCGCCGCGGCTGCCGAAGATGTGCTCCACCTCGCCGCGCGCGTAGACCTGGACCAGTTCGCGGTCGCCGCCATAGCGCAGGTCGATGCGGCCGTCGGGCTGCGCCGTGAACGAGATCGGCGTTGGCTCGCCGTTGTCGACCTGCAGCTGCAGGCCGTCGTCCAGGTAGCGCAGCTTGGCCACCACCGGCTGGCCGGCGTACTCCAGGTCGATGCGGCGCATGGCCACGCCGTGCGAGCGGAAGCCGTCGCTGCGGCTGAACGGGTCGTGGGTCTCGGCGGCGCGTTCGGCCAGCACGGTCTGCGCCACGGCGGCGGCCACCGCCATCGGCAGGCCGATCGGGTCGCGGTCGAACAGTTGACTGGATTCACGCTGGATCAGCGCCGTGTCCAGCCGCCCCTGGCTGAACGACTCGGTCGCCAGCACGCGGCGCAGGAACTGCACGTTGGTCTGCACGCCGACGATATGGACCTGCGCCAGCGCGGCGTCGAGCTTGCCCAGCGCCTCCTCGCGCGTGCTGCCCCAGACGATCAGCTTGGCGATCATCGAGTCGTAGAACGGGCTGATGGCGTCGCCCTCGCGCACGCCGTCGTCAATGCGCACCTCGTCAAACTCGAAGCTCGCCGCCGGCGGCTTGCGGTACACGGCGAGCTGGCCGGTGGCGGGCAGGAAGTTGTTGTCGGGGTTCTCGGCGCAGATGCGCGCCTCGATGGCGTGTCCACCGATGTCGAGGAACGCCTGCTCCAGGGGCAGCGGCTCGCCACTGGCCACCAGCAGCTGCCACTCGACCAGATCCTGCCCGGTGATGGCCTCGGTCACCGGGTGCTCGACCTGCAGGCGCGTGTTCATCTCCATGAAGTAGAACTTCATGTCTTCCGGTTTGTCGTAGCCGCCCGGCTGCTCGACGATGAATTCCACCGTGCCGGCGCCGACGTAGTTCACCGCGCGCGCCGCCGCCACCGCCGCCTCGCCCATGCGCTCGCGCAGCTCCTCCGTCATGCCGGGCGCGGGGGCTTCCTCCAGCACCTTCTGGTGGCGCCGCTGCACCGAGCAGTCGCGCTCGAACAGGTAGACGTAGTTGCCCTGCGTGTCGCCGAACACCTGGATCTCGATGTGGCGCGGGCGCTGCACATATTTTTCCACCAGCACCGCGTCATCGCCGAAGCTGTTGATGGCCTCGCGCTTGCAGCTTTCCAGCGCGGCGGCGAAGTCCTCGGACTTGTCGACCGCGCGCATGCCCTTGCCGCCGCCGCCGGCGCTGGCCTTGATCAGCACCGGGTAGCCGATGCGGTCGGCTTCCTTGCGCAGCAGTTCGGGATCCTGGTCGGCGCCGTGGTAGCCGGGCACCAGCGGCACGCCGGCGGCTTCCATCAGGCGCTTGGACTCGGCCTTCAGGCCCATGGCGTTGATGGCGCTGGCGGGCGGGCCGATGAAGACCAGGCCGTGGTCGACGCAGGCCTGGGCGAAGTCCTCGTTCTCGCTCAGGAAACCGTAGCCGGGGTGGATGGCCTCGGCGCCGGTGGCCTTGGCGGCGTCGATGATGCGCCGCCATTGCAAGTAGCTGTCCTTGGGCGCGCTGCCGCCCACGTGCACCGCCTCGTCGCAGGCCATCACGTGCTTGGCGTGCGCGTCGGCGTCGGAATACACGGCCACGGTCTTGACTCCCAGGCGGCGCGCGGTGGCCGCCACGCGGCAGGCAATCTCGCCGCGGTTGGCGATCAGGATTTTCTTGAACACGGTCTTCTCCTCAGGAATTCATCAGGCATGGCCGGAGGCTGGCGCGCTGCCACCGAAGAAGTCCTTCAGCTTGGCGATCACCAGCCTCAGGAACTTCCACAGCACGATCAGCAGCAGCACGGAAATCACGAACATCACCGCCAGCACGACGCCGAAGGTGAGCGGGTATTGCGTCGCCAGCCACATCACGCCCACGGCGAGCCCGTCCTCGAAGAACGAGGCCAGCCAGTTGCTGACCGGCTCCGGGCTGGTGTTGATGGCGGCGCGCGTGGTGGCCTTGGTGGCGAACGAGGTGGCGGCCAGCGAGCCGCCCAGGATGCCGGCAACCAGGCCCATGGTGGCGGAATCGGCGCCGAACACCCCGGCCGCCAGCAGCGCGCCGGCGGGAATGCGGATGACGCTGTGCACCGTGTCCCACAGGCTGTCGATCCACGGGATCTTGTCGGCGAAGAACTCGACCAGCAGCATGAAGCCGCTGGCGGCCAGCACCGCCGGGTGCTCCAGCAGCTTCAGTCCCTCGGGCAACGGGATCCACTCGGCCAGCCCCATGGCGCCGGTCAGGAACACCACGGCGTACAGCCGGAAGCCGCTGGCCCAGCCCAGCGCCGCCGCCAGCGCGGTCAGCGCCGGCATGTCCATTTTGGCGACCACCGGCGCCACCGCGCCACCCACCGCCGCACCGGCCTGGCCCACCGCCTCGCCCACAGCCGCCGCCGCCTCGCGGCTCGGGTGGATGCCCATGGCGTGCAGCCACTGCACCAATTGCTGGATCAGCTCTTCCATCCCCGCCCCGCCTATCGAAGTGAGCGGAAGGACACACGCGCCTGCCCGCGCCCGCACAACGCGCACGCCGGCCCGCAGGCTGACGCCGCGGCCGGGCGGCCGGCGCCCGGCCGCGGTGGAGCGATGACGGCAGCGTCATGCATGGCCGCCCACGATGGCCCCATCGCCGCGCGGACGCCAGCAGCGGTCAGGCCTCATGTCCATCTCAGCCCTGCACCCAGGCCGGCTTGCGCTTGTTCAGAAAGCTCTGCACGCCTTCCTTGCCTTCGTCCGAGGCGCGGATGTCGGCGATCGCCTTCACCGTGTGGTCGATCAACAGGCGCGTGATGTCGCGGTCGGCCACGTACTGCACCAGCTTCTTGCACTCCTTGATGGCATTCGGGCTGGCCGCCATGAAGGCCTTGACCCACTGGTCGACCACCGCATCCAGCCGGTCGGCGGCGACCACCTCGTGCACGAAGCCGATGCGGTGTGCCTCCGCGGCATCGAAGCGCTCGGCGGTGAGGAAGTAGCGGTGCGCCGCGCGCGGCCCCATGGCGCGGATTACGTAGGGGCCGATGGTGGCCGGGATCAGGCCCAGCTTGACCTCGCTCAGGCAGTAGTTGGCGCTGTCGACGCTCACCGCCACGTCGCAGCACGCCACCAGGCCCATGCCGCCGGCGTAGACGTCGCCCTGCACGCGCGCGATGGTCGGCTTGGGGCATTCATAGATCGTGCGCAGCATGAAGGCCAGCTTGTCGGCGTCCTGCTCGTTCTCCTCGCGCGAGTAGTCGGCCATGCGGCGCATCCAGTTCAGGTCGGCGCCTGCGCAGAAGGCCGGGCCCTCGGCCATCAGCACGATGGCGCGCACCCGCGCATCGTCGCCAAGCTGGCTGAAGGCGTGGGTCAGCTCGGCGATCACCTCGTCGTTGAAGGCGTTGCGCACGTCGGGGCGGCTGAGCACCACGGTGGCGACCTGGCCCTGGGTGGAGATGCGGACGGCTTGGGTCATGGCTGGACGGGTTCCTGTTGCAGCATGGTGACGAGGTCGAGCACCGGCGCGGGCTGGCCGAACGCGGTGAGCGCCGCGCTGATCTGGCCGCGGTGGTGCGTGCCGTGGTTGAAGACGTGGGCCAGCGTGGCGGCGAAGGGCAGCGACACGGCAACGCCCCTGGTGGTGGTGTAGTCCAGCGTGGCGTCGAAGCGCGCGGCCGGCCAACCCTCGATCAGCGGCTGCCAGCGCGCCGCGCCCTCGCCCAGGCGCGCGGCCAGGCGCAGGCGATCCGGCTCGACCTCCTCGTCGAGCACAACCCTGGGCGACACGCCTTCGGCGAAGCGGCGGAACCACAGCAGGTGCTCGCCCACCAGCAGGTGGTTGAGCGTGCCGTGCAAGCTCTTGAAGAACAGGCCGACGTCGCGCCGGTAATCGGCTTCACCCACCGCCGCCACGGCGTCAAGCACGCGCTGCGTGGCCCAGGCGTTGTAGCGCGCCAGCATGGCGAAGTGGCGGTGTGCATTCACGCCGGCAGGCTCACATGCGGAACACGCCGAACTTCACTTCCGGGATCGGCGCGTTCTGCGCCGCCGACAGGCCCAGCGCCAGCACGCGGCGGGTGTCGGCCGGATCGATCACGCCGTCGTCCCAGATGCGGGCGGTGGCGTAGTAGGGGTGGCCCTGGACCTCGTACTGCTCGCGGATCGGCGCCTTGAAGGCTTCCTCCTCCTCGGCGCTCCAGCTGTCGCCCCTGGCCTCGATGCCGTCGCGCCGCACCGTGGCCAGCACGCTGGCGGCCTGCTCACCGCCCATCACGCTGACGCGTGCGTTGGGCCACATCCAGAGGAAGCGCGGCGAGTACGCGCGGCCGCACATGCCGTAGTTGCCGGCACCGAAGGAGCCGCCGATGATGATGGTGAACTTGGGCACGTTGGCGGTAGCCACGGCGGTGACCATCTTGGCCCCGTGGCGCGCGATGCCCTCGTTCTCGTACTTGCGCCCGACCATGAAGCCGGTGATGTTCTGCAGGAACACCAGCGGAATCTTGCGCTGGCAGCACAGCTCGATGAAGTGCGCGCCCTTCTGCGCGCTCTCACCGAACAGGATGCCGTTGTTGGCGACGATGCCAACCGGCATGCCCTCGATGTGGGCGAAGCCGCAGACCAGCGTGGTGCCGTAGCGCGCCTTGAATTCGTGCAGCTCGGAGTTGTCGACGACGCGGGCGATGATCTCGCGCACGTCGAAGGGCTTGCGGGTGTCGGTGGGGATCACGCCGTACAGCTCCTCGGCGGCGTACTTGGGCGCCACCGGCGCCTGCAGCGCGCCGTGGTAGCTCTTCTTGCGGTTCAGGCGCGACACCGCCAGGCGCGCCAGCGCCAGCGCGTGCATGTCGTTTTCGGCCAGGTGGTCGGCCACGCCCGACAGGCGCGTGTGCACGTCGCCGCCGCCCAGATCCTCGGCGCTCACGACCTCGCCCGTGGCCGCCTTCACCAGCGGCGGGCCGCCCAGGAAGATGGTGCCCTGGTTCTTGACGATGATGGTCTCGTCGCTCATGGCGGGCACGTAGGCGCCGCCGGCGGTGCAGCTGCCCATCACCACCGCGATCTGCGGGATGCCCTTGGCGCTCATGTTGGCCTGGTTGTAGAAGATGCGGCCGAAGTGGTCGCGGTCGGGGAACACCTCGTCCTGCGTCGGCAAGTTGGCGCCGCCCGAGTCGACCAGGTAGATGCAGGTCAGGTGGTTGGCCTCGGCGATCTCCTGCGCCCGCAGGTGCTTCTTCACCGTCATCGGGTAGTAGGAACCGCCCTTCACCGTGGCGTCGTTGCAGACGATCATGCAGTCGACGCCGCTGACGCGCCCGATGCCTGCCACCACGCCGGCGCCCGGCGCGCTGTCGCTGCCGTCGCGGTCGGGGTACATGCCCAGCGCCGCCAGCGGCGCCACCTCGAGGAAGGGCGTGCCGGGGTCGAGCAGCATCTGCACCCGTACCCGCGGCAGCAGCTTGCCGCGGTCCATGTGCTTCTTGCGCGCCGCCTCGCCGCCACCGAGGCCGACCTGCCGCACCTGCGCCTTCAGGTCCTCGACCAGCTTGCGCATGGCCTCGGCATTGGCCTGGAATTCCGCCGAACGCGGGTTGAGCTTGGATTCAATGGCGAGCATGAAGCACCTTTGCTGTTGGTCTTGGGGCGGGATCGCGTGCCGAGCGCCGGCGCTCAGGCCGTCTTGGCTTCGGTCAGGCCGAGCTCTTCCTGCATCAGTTCACGGATCCTGAACTTCTGGATCTTGCCGGTCACCGTCATCGGGAACTCGCCGACGAACTTCATGTAGCGCGGCACCTTGTAGTGCGCGATCTTGCCCTTGCAGAACTCGCGCACCTCGACCTCATCCAGGCTCTGGCCGGGCTTAACGATGATCCAGGCGCACAGTTCCTCGCCGAAGCGCTGGTCCGGTACGCCGACGACCTGCACGTCCTGCACCTTGGGGTGGCGGTAGAGGAACTCCTCGATCTCGCGCGGATACACGTTCTCGCCGCCACGGATCACCATGTCCTTGCTGCGGCCGACGATGTTGACGTAGCCCTCTTCGTCCATGGTCGCCAGGTCGCCGGTGTGCATGAAGCCCTCGGCATCGATGGCCTCGCGCGTGCGCGCCTCGTCGCCCCAGTAGCCCTGCATCACCGAATAGCCCTTGGTGCACAGCTCGCCGGTGGTGCCGATCGGCACCGTCTCGCCGGTTTCGGGGTTGACGATCTTCACCTCCAGGTGCGGCTGCACCAGGCCGACGGTGGACACGCGCTTGTCCAGCGGCGTGTCGGTCTGGCTCTGGCAGCTCACCGGGCTGGTCTCGGTCATCCCGTAGGCGATCGTCACCTCGGCCATGTTCATGTCGCGCTGCACGCGCTTCATCACCTCGATCGGGCACGGACTGCCGGCCATGATGCCGGTGCGCAGGGTGCCGAGGTCGAACTCGGCGAAGCGCGGGTGGTCGAGCTCCGCGATGAACATGGTCGGCACGCCGTGCAGGCCGGTGCACTTCTCGTCCTGCACCGTCTGCAGCACGCTGAGCGGCTCGAAGGCGTCGTTCGGGTAGACGATGCAACCGCCATGCGTCAGCACCGCCAGGTTGCCCAGCACCATGCCGAAGCAGTGGTAGAGCGGCACCGGGATGCACAGGCGGTCCTCTTCGGTGAGCTTCATCGCCTCGCCGATGAAGAAGCCGTTGTTGAGGATGTTGCGGTGCGTCAGCGTCGCACCCTTGGGGAAACCGGTGGTGCCGCTGGTGAACTGGATGTTGATGGCGTCGCTGTTGTGCAGCAGCCGGGCAGCCTCGGCCAGGCGCGCATCCTGCGGGTCGCCGGTCTTCATCAGCTCGGAGAAGCGCATGAAGCCCGACTCGTCGGCGCCCTCACCGGGGACGTCGATCCAGATCGCGTGTTTCAGATGCGGCAAGGTCTGCGATTCGAGCGGCTGGCCGGCGCGCGCGTGCGCCCACTCGGGCGCCAACTCGCGCAGCATGCCGAGGTAGTCGCTGGTCTTGAAGCGCGGCATCACCACCAGCGCCTTGCAGTCGACCTTGTTCAGCGCGTATTCCACCTCGGCCGTGCGGTAGGCCGGATTGATGTTGACCAGCACCATCCCCGCCATGGCGGTGGCCAGCTGCATCAGCACCCATTCGGCGTTGTTGTGCGACCAGATGCCGATGCGGTCGCCCGGCTTCAGGCCCAGCCGGAGCAGCGCGCTGGCCAGGCGGCGCGATTCGGTCTGCAGTTCGCGGTAGGTGTAGCGCCGCCCCTGGTGCACCACGACCAGCGCCTCGCGCTCCGGAAAGCGCTCCACCATGGCGTCGAAGAAAGCGCCCAGGGTCTGCTCGATCAGCGGTGTATCGGTACGGCCGCGCGTGTGGCTGTGCGTGAGAGGGGTACTCATCCGGCTTGCCTCCTTGAGTCGTCATGTATCGGCGCGCCTGCCATCCTAACGCGCGCATGTGGCACGAGCATAGCCCGCGACACCGTGCAGGTGGTGCCAGACGGGTTGCAAATCACGCCATTTCACCCATACTGCGCCCATGTCCGCCCGCGCCGCCGCCAGCCCTGGTTCGTCCGCGTCCGCCCGCACGCCAATGGCCTTCGTGCGGGCGATCCTGCTGGCCTACGCACGGCGCGGGATGGATCCGGGTGGGGCCCTGCGCAAGGCACAAATCGCGCCAATAGACACCCGACATGGTGGCCGCCGCGTCACCGCGCTGCAGTTCGAGCGCCTGTGCGCCGCCGCCATGCAGGAGCTGGACGACGAGGCCCCCGGCTGGTTCAGCCGCCGCCTGCCCTGGGGCAGCTACGGCATGCTGGCACGCGCCTCGATCAGCGCGCCGACGCTGGGCCTGGCGCTGCGGCGCTGGTGCCGCCACCACGGGCTGCTGACCGAGGACGTGACGCTGACGCTGAAGACCGCCGGCGCACAGGCCCGCGTCGAGATCACCGAACACCGCGATCTCGGCGCGCTGCGCGAGTTCGCCCTGTTGTCACTGCTGCGCAACCTGCACGGACTGGCCTGCTGGTGGGTCGATGCCCACATCGCGCCGCAGCTGACGCAGTTTCCGTTCGCAGCGCTGCCCCATGCCGACGTGGTGGCGCGGCTGTTTCCCGGGCCGCTGCGCTTCGGCGCGGCGCCGGCCGCGCTGTGCTTCGACGCCCACTGGCTGGACACGCCGCTGCGGCGCGACGGCGCTGCGCTGGACCAGATGCTGCGCCGCGCGCTGCCGATCATGGTCTGGCCCTACCGGCGCGAGGCCTTGCTGGCGCCGCGCCTGCGCCAGTTGCTGCAGCGCCCGCGCACCGCGCACACCGCCGACTCGCTGGCGGCGCAGCTGGGGCTGTCGCCGCGCACCCTGCACCGCCAGTTGCGCAGCGAGGGCAGCAGCCTGCAGGCGCTGAAGAACGAGGTGCGCCAGGCACGCGCCACCGAGCTGCTGCTGCGCACGCCGCTGCCGCTGGCGCGCGTGGCGCGCGCGGTCGGCTTCGACAACGACAAGAGCTTCATCCGCGCCTATCGAGGCTGGACCGGCCAGACGCCGGAAGCGCTGCGGCGCGCCCAGGCCGAGCCGCCAGCGCCTTGACGGACACGGCAGCGCTCCGGCACCGTCAGCCCGGCGCGCCCCCGCGCCACAGCGCCGGCAGATCGCCCATACGCTCGAACAGGCGCAGCGCACCAGCCTCGCGCAAGGTCTGGCCATCCGATCCCGCCGGGCAATAGCCCCACACGGTGGCGCCAGCAGCGACGCCGGCCGTGACGCCCGTCGGCGTGTCCTCGATCACCAGGCAGCGCCCGGGCGCGACGCCGACCGAACGCGCGGCCGCGAGGTACACGTCGGGCGCCGGCTTGGTGCGCGGCAGCTCGTGGCCGCTGAACACGTGCGGGCCGAACCAGGGCGCCAGCCCGATCTTGGCGAGCTGCAGCTCCAGCTTGCCGCGGTCGGCGCCGGAGGCGCAGGCGATGCGGCCGCCGGTCAGCGCATGCGCGGCCTGCACGGCCTCGAGCGCGCCGGTGATCGGCTGCAGGCGCGCATGCAGCTGCTCGTCGCGCCGGTCGTAGAAGGTCTTCATCCAGGCATCGGTCAGCGGTTGGCCGGTGCGCGACTCGATCAGCGCCGCCCGGCTGCGCACGGTGCGGCCGATGAAGTGGTGCATGCACTGCTCGATCGGCATGTCCCAGCCGCTTTCGGCCAGCAGATCGCGCAGCACGCCGTGGGTGATGCGTTCGCTGTCGACCAGCACGCCATCGCAATCGAACAGCACGGCTTCGAACATCATGTCTTGCGCTCCCGCATCGCACCACTGGCGTACAGCCAGCGCCCGCCCGCGCGCCGGAAGCGGCTGCGCTCGTGCAGGCGCACGGCGCGCCCGGCCTGCCCGGCTTCCCGATAGCGGGCAATGAATTCGACCTCGGCGGCATCAAGGCCCAGGTTCTTCACCTCGCGCACCTCGAGGCCGAGCCAGCGGGTGGCCGGGTCGAGCTCCAGCGACGGCGGCCGGTCGGCGACATCCCAGGTCGCCAGCAGGTAGTCCGCCCGCCCGCGCACGAAGGCGGTATAGCGCGAACGCATCAGGCTTTCGGCGTCCGGGGCGGGGCAGTCATCCCAGTGATCGAGGTAGCGGCCGCAGCACGCCTCGTAGGGCAATGGCCTGCCGCGTTCGCCCGGCCGGCCGCAAGGGCAGGCTGTAACCGTGCTCGCCAACCGGTGCGCCGTCAAGACTTGCCGGATCCGCGGCGCGCGCGGTGTGCTTCGTAGCTTTCCACCGGTGCACCCTGCTTGCGCCAGTTGGAAAAACCGCCCTCGATGTGCGCGACGTTGGTCATGCCCATGTCCTGCAGCGCCTTGGTCGCCAGCGCACTGCGCCAGGCCGCGGCGCAGAACAGGATGTATTCCTTGCCCTCGTCGCCGAACACCGGCCTGTAGTAGGGGGACTCGGGGTCGACCCAGAACTCCAGCATGCCGCGCGGCGCGTTGACGGCGCCCGGCACCGTGCCCTCGCGCTCGAGCTCACGCACATCGCGGATATCGACCAGTTGCACGGCCGGGTCGCCGATGCGCTGGCGCACCTGCTCGACGCTGTAGGTGGTGATCTCGGCCATGGCCTCGGCGACCAGGGCGCGATATCCCTTGGTGATGGGCATCGGTGTCTCCTTGTGTCCTCTTGTTCCTGATCGGGTCTGCGCCGAATCTACCGCTTCCAGAACTGCGGCGTGAACAGCACCATCACCGACAGCAGCTCCAGCCGTCCCAGCAGCATGGCCAGCGAGCAAAGCCAGATCTGGAAGTCGCTCAGCACCGCGTAGTTGCCGGCCGGGCCGACCTTGCCCATGCCGGGGCCGATGTTGTTCAGGCAGGCCACGATGGCGGTGAAGGCGGTCACCACGTCGAGCCCCGAGGCCAGCATCAGCAGCGTCAGCCCGATCATGGTGCCGCCGTAGATCAGCATGAAGGCCATGATGGCGCTGATCACGTCGGGTGGCACCACCGAACGCCCCAGCACCACCGGGTACACCACGCGCGGATGCACGATGCGCACCAGTTCGCGCTGGGCGATCCTGAGCAGCACCAGCACCCGCACCATCTTGATGCCGCCGCCGGTCGAGCCGGCGCAGGACACGAAGCAGCCCAGGAACAGCAGCAGCACCGGGATGAAGGACGGCCACAGCAGGTAGTCGGTGGTGGCGTAGCCGGTGGTGGACGCCACCGACATGACCTGGAACGCAGCCTGGCGGATGGCGGTCGGGAAATCCTCGAACACCTGCTCGATCAGCAGCATCGCCGTGACCAGCAGCGTGGCGACCAGCAGCGTGACGAAGTAGGCACGCACCTCGGCATCCTTGGCCACCGGCGCCAGCGAGCGCTGCCGCCACAGCAGGAAGTAGCGCGCGAAGCTGATGCCGGCCAGCAGCATGAACAGCACCGCGCTCCACTCCAGCTGCGGCGAGTTCCAGTAGCCGAAGCTGGCGTCGTGCGAGGACAGGCCGCCCAGCCCGACCGTGGTGCACATGTGCATGAAGGCGTCCGACCAGCTCATGCCACCCCAGCGGTAGGCCAGAAAGCACCCCAGCGAGAGCACGAAGTACACGCCCCACAGGCCGCGCGCGGTCTCGGCCAGGCGCGGCGTCAGGCGCTGCTCCTTCATCGGGCCGGGCATCTCGGCCTTGTACAGCTGCGCGCCGCCCAGGCCCAGGAACGGCAGGATGGCGATCGCCAGCAGCATGATGCCGAGGCCGCCGATCAGCTGCAGGAAGCAGCGCCAGATGTTGATCGACGGCGCCAGCAGATCGAGTCCCGCCAGCGCCGTGGCGCCGGTGGCGGTGAGGCCGCTCATGGCCTCGAAGTAGGCGTCGGTGAAGCTGATGCCCTGCACCGTGAACAGCAGCGGCAGCGCCGCGTAGGCCGGCAGCACCACCCACACCAGCGTCACCAGCAGGAAGCCGTCGCGCACCGTCAGCTCGCGGTTGGCGTGCCGGTTGCGCAGCCACAGCCAGGCGCCGGTGGCGAGCGTGAACGCAAAGCACCAGGTCCAGACCCGCACATGCGTGCCGCCCTCGCCGAACCAGTCCCAGGCCATCGGCACGAAAAAGGCCAGCGAGAAGCCCATGACGACCCACGAGAGCACCAGAAAGGCGGGAGCGAAGCGCGTCATGGGTTCAACGAGGATCGGATGCCGCTGTGCAAGCAGCCTTGGCCGCTCCCGCATCCAGGTGCCACTTCGCGGGACTGCGCAGCCAGCCCTGCGGCAGCATCCGGAGGCCGCGGAACAGGCCAGACCGGAACACCGGGGCCGGGCTCGGCGATCCGAACGCCAGCGTGGTCCCGCTCGGGGGAAGGCGCCGCAGGCGACTCAGTGGAGGATTGACGCCGGGGGTCATAGAAACGTTGCACGCACCTGGAACAGCTTCTCCACCTCGCGCACCATGCGCTTGTTGGGCAGGAAGATGATCACGTGGTCGTCGGTCTCGATCACGGTGTCGTGCGCCGGCACCACGGTGCGCGCATCGGCGCCGACGCCGCGCACAATCGCACCGATGCGGGCACCGACCGGCAGCTTGATCTGCTCGATGCGCCGGCCCACCAGGTGCGAGGTCTTGGCGTCGCCGTAGGCCACGCCCTCCAGCGCCTCGGCGGCGCCACCGCGCAGGCTGTGCACCGCCGCCACGGCGCCGCGCCGCACGTGCATCAGCAGCTCGCCGATGACAGCGTTGGCGGGCGAAATCGCGATGTCGATGGTGCTGCCCTGCAGCAGGTCGGCATAGGCGCGGCGGTTGATCAGCGCGATCACGCGCCGCGCGCCCATGCGCTTGGCCAGCATGCTCGACAGGATGTTGTCCTCGTCGTCGCTGGTGACGGCGATGAACAGGTCCATGTCGGCGACGTTCTCGTCCAGCAGCAGTTCCTCGTCGGTGCCGTCGCCCTGCAGCACCAGCATGTCGGGTGGCAGCTCGGCCGCCAGGTAGGCGCAGCGCTTGCGGTTGGCCTCGATGATCTTGACCTCGCACTGGCCGACCAGGCCGCGCGCCAGCCGCAGGCCGACCTTGCCGCCGCCGGCGATCATCACGCGGCGCACCGGCCGGTCCGGGTTGCCGATGGCGTGCAGCGCCGGCCGCACGCTCTCGCGCCCGGTCAGCACGAACACCTCGTCGCCTGCCAGCAGGCGGGTCTCGGCCGCCACCGGAAGCTCCTGGTCGCGCCGGTAGATGGCGACGATGCGCATCGGCACGTCGCGCTTGCGGGCCCGGAACTCGGCGATGGTGTGGCCGGCCAGGTAGCTGTCGGCCGACACCCGCACCACCACCAGGTGCGCCTCGCTCTGCGAGAACTTCACCACCTGCAGCGCCTCGGGGTACTCGATCAGCTGGTGGATGGTCTGGGTGACCGAGGCCTCGGGGCAGATCACGCGGTCAACCGCGAAACCGTCCTTTTCCAGCAGCTTGTCGCCCTGCACGAACTCGGGCGAGCGCAGGCGCGCGATGGTGGTCGGGATGCCGAACACGTCGTGCGCGATCTTGCAGGCCACCAGGTTGGTCTCGTCGAGCGCCGTGCAGGCGATGAACAGGTCGCAGTCGGCGGCGCCGGCGTGGCGCAGCACCGAGGGCTGCACGCCGTTGCCGGCCACGCCGCGCAGCTCCAGGCGTTCTTCCAGCAGGTGCAGGCGCTCCGGATCGGGGTCGATCACGGTGATGTCGTTGGCCTCCGACACCAGGGTTTCCGCCACGCTCTCGCCTACGCGGCCAGCGCCGAGAATGATGATTCGCATGCAGATCGCGCCTTCTGACGGCTTGGCGTCGTGACCGGGCCGCTACTGCCCGTGTGTCAATGAAAGCGAGTCGACGCCGCGCCAGACCCGCATCCTATCCGGGTCCGGCTACAGGCCACGCGCGATGATGATCTTCTGCACGTCGCTGGTGCCCTCGTAGATCTGGCATACGCGCACGTCGCGGTAGATGCGCTCGAGCGGGAAGTCGCTGACGTAGCCGTAGCCGCCCAGGGTCTGGATCGCCGCCGTACACACCGCCTCGGCGGTCTCGGTGGCCAGCAGCTTGGCCATGGCGGCCTCCTTCAGGCAGGGCCGGCCGGCGTCGCGCAGGCTGGCGGCGTGCCAGATCAGCTGGCGCGCGGCTTCCAGCTTCGTCGCGCACTCGGCCAGCCGGAAGCTCACCGCCTGGTGGTTGAAGATGGCGGTGCCGAAGGCCTCGCGCTCCTTGGCGTACTGGATCGCGACTTCGAGCGCGCTGCGCGCCATGCCGACCGCCTGCGCGCCGATGCCGATGCGCCCGCCCTCCAGCGCCGACAGCGCGATCTTGTAGCCTTCGCCCTCCTCGCCGATCAGGTTGGCGGCCGGCACGCGGCAGTTCTCCAGGTTGATCTGCGCCGTATCGCTGGAGTGCTGGCCCAGCTTGTCCTCGACGCGCGCCACCACCCAGCCGGTGTTGCCGAGCCGGTGCGTCGGCACGATGAAGGCCGACAGGCCGCGCTTGCCGGCGGCCTTCTCGGTGACCGCGATCACCACCGCCGCGTGGCCGTTCTTGCCGCTGGTGATGAACTGCTTGACGCCGTTCAGCACGTAGTCGCCCCCGTCCCTGATGGCCGTGGTACGCAGGCTGGACGCATCGCTGCCGACGTGCGGCTCGGTCAGTGCGAAGGCGCCCAGCATCTCGCCGCGCGCCGCCGGCACCAGCCACTGCTGCTTCTGCTGCTCGCTGCCGTAGCGCATCAGGATCGCGTTGTAGGGGCAGTTGGTGACGCTGATCGGCGTGCTGGTGCCGCCGTCGCCGGCGGCGATCTCCTCCAGCACCAGCGCCAGCGTCAGGTAGTCGAGCCCGGCGCCGCCGTATTCCTCCGGCACGCAGATGCCGTAGGCGCCGAGTTCGGCCAGGCCGCGGTGCGCCTCCTCGGGAAAGCTGTGCTCCTTGTCCCAGCGGGCCGCGTGCGGCCACAGCTGCTCCTGTGCGAAGGCGCGCACGGCGTCGCGGATCATTTCCTGGTCTTGGGTCAGCAACATATCAATCATCCAGCGCGCCGGGCTCCACCCGCAGCGCTCAAAGCACAAAGAATCCAGCGGCCGCGGAGCAGGCCATGCCAGCAGACGCCGTGGCCGGGCTTGCACCGGCCACTGGCGTTGTCCCCCTGGGGGGAAGGCGCCGCAGGCGACTCAGGGGGGATTTCATTCTTTCACCACGTGTCGAAGCGTTGTCCGTCGTACTGGATGTAGGCGCCGCGGTCGGCCGACGTCAGGCCGGCCATCACCTGGCGCAGGCCGGTGGCGCTGGCCTCGGGCGTCACCGGCGCCTGCCCGCCGCCCATGTCGGTCTGCACCCAGCCGGGGTGCAGGCAGACCAGGATGGCATCGGGGTAGTCGTGCTGCGCCGACGCCACCGCCATGTTCAGCGCCGCCTTGCTGGTGCGGTACAGCCAGGCGCGGCTGTCCGGCACGGTGGCGATGCGGCCCATCACGCTGGAGACGAAGCCGAAGCGCCCGCCCGGCGCCAGCAGCGGCGCCACCTGCACCAGCGCCTGCATGGCGCCCAGCACGTTGGTGCGCATCACGGCGTCGAAGTCGGCCTGGGTGGGCGGCTGCGTGGCGTTGCCGTGGCTGGTGATGCCGGCCACGTACAGCGCGATGTCGATCTGCTCGCCGTCGAGCTGCCAGGCCAGGCCGCTGATGCTGGCCGGATCGGCCACGTCCAGGCGCAGCGCCTGGGCACCCAGCTCACGCAGCGCCTGCAGGCTGTCGTCGCTGCGCCCGGTGGCGATCAGGCGCTCGCCGGCGGCGGCGTATTGCCGCGCCAGTTCGAGGCCGATGCCGCGCGAGGCACCGATGATGAGGATGGTGGCCATGTCGATGCCGACCTTACTGCAAATCCGCCAGGCGCCGCGCCCGCCCAGGTCTGGCGGCTTGCGGCGCCCGGGCTCAGACCAGTTCCAGCGTCACCGCCGTCGCCTCGCCGCCACCGATGCACAGCGTGGCCAGGCCCTTCTTCAGGCCGCGCGCCTTCAGGGCGTGGATCAGCGTCACCATGATGCGCGCGCCGCTGGCGCCGATCGGGTGACCCAGCGCGCAGGCGCCGCCGTTGACGTTGACCTTGTCGTGCGGCACCTTCAGGTCGTGCATCAGCGCCATCGGCACCACGGCGAAGGCCTCGTTGACTTCCCACAGGTCGACGTCGTCGACCTTCCAGCCGGCCTTGGCCAGCGCCTGCTCACTGGCGCCGATGGGGGCGGTGGTGAACCAGTTGGGCTCCTGCGCGTGCGTGGCATGGCTGACGATGCGCGCCAGCGGCTTGCAGCCGAGCTTCTTCGCCGTCGACTCGCGCATCAGCACCATGGCGGCGGCGCCGTCGTTGATGCTGGAGCTGGCGGCGGCGGTGATGGTGCCGTCCTTCTTGAAGGCGGGCTTCAGGGTCGGGATCTTCTCGGGGTTGATCTTGCCCGGGCCCTCGTCGGTATCGACCACGCGCTCGCCCTTGCGGTCCTTCACGGTCACCGGCGTAATCTCGGCCTTGAAGGCCCCGGTCCTGATGGCGTTCTGCGCGCGCTGCACGCTGGTCATGGCGAACTGGTCCTGCTGTTCGCGCGTGAACTGGTACTTGGCGGCGCAATCCTCGCCGAAGGTGCCCATGCTGCGGCCGGCCTCGTAGGCGTCCTCCAGGCCGTCGAGCATCATGTGGTCGAACACGCGGTCGTGCCCCATGCGGTAGCCGCCGCGGCCCTTTTGCAGCAGGTAGGGCGCGGCCGTCATGTTCTCCATGCCGCCGGCCACCAGCACCTCGTGCGAGCCGGCCACCAGCATGTCGTGCGCGAACATCGCCGCGCGCATGCCCGAGCCGCACATCTTGCTGAGCGTCACGGCGCCCGCGCTCTTGGGCAGCCCGCCCTTGAACGCCGCCTGGCGCGCCGGCGCCTGGCCCTGGCCGGCCATCAGGCAGTTGCCGAACAGCACCTCGGTGACCAGCTCCGGCTTGATGCCGGCGCGCTCGACCGCGGCCTTGATCGCCGCGCCGCCCAGGTCGTGCGCGGCCAGGTTGCTGAAATCGCCCTGGAAGCTGCCCATGGGGGTGCGGGCGGCGGAAACGATGACGATGGGATCGGACATGGTGTTCTCCTTCAGTGATGTGCAAATGAAACCGGTTGGCGGCCCGCGCAGGCGGGCTCGGCGCCTACTCTGACGACTCTCCCACGCCGGTGCTGGCCGCGGCTTGATCTGCCGCAGACGCCGGCGTGCCGGCCGCGGACGGCGCTGGCGCCGCGTCGGCGTGGCCACCGCCCGCGACACCGAAACGCCGGTGCGCGCCATAGGGGAAGAAATCCAGCACCTCGCCGCGCTGGATGCGCTCCTTGTTGCGCTGCCAGAAATCGACGTCCAGCAGATCGGCATGATGCCGCATGAAGGCCTCGCGCACGCGCGGGTTGCCGAGCAGGAAGGGACCGAAGGTCTCGGGGAACACGTCGTGCTTGCCGACGCTGTACCAGATCTCGCCGCTCAGCTCGTCCTCCTCGGTGCGCGGCGGCGGCACGCGGCGGAAGTTGCAGTCGGTGATGTACTCGATCTCGTCGTAGTCGTAGAACACCACCCGGCCGTGGCGCGTGACGCCGAAGTTCTTCCACAGCATGTCGCCGGGGAAGATGTTGGCCGCCACCAGGTCCTTGATGGCGTTGCCGTACTCGATCACCACGCGCTCCAGCTGCACCCCGGCCACCAGGTCGCCCTCGCCGGCGTCGAAGGCCTCCTGCAGGTACAGGTTGAGCGGAATCATGCGCCGCTCGATGTAGGCGTGGCCGATGATGACCTCGGTGCGGCCATCGCCGTCGCGGTCGGAAACCTCCAGCTGGCTCGGCGCGAGCTGCTCGATCTCGGCGATCAGTTCGTCCTCGAAGCGCGCGCGCGGGAACGCCAGCGACGAGAACTCCATGGTGTCGGCCATGCGGCCGACGCGGTCGTGGCGCTTGACCAGGTGGTACTTGCCGCGCACCTGCTCGGGCGTGGTGTCCTTGGGCGCCGGGTACCAGTCGCGGATGATCTTGAACACGTAGGGGTAGCTCGGCAGGTCGAACACCAGCATCACCATGCCCTTGATGCCGGGCGCGATGCGGAAGCGGTCGGTCGAGTGCCGCAGGTGCCACAGCAGGTCGCGGTAGAACAGGTTCTTGCCCTGCTTGGCCAGACCGAGCGCGTTGTAGAGCTCGGCGCGCGGCTTGCGCGGCATCAGGCCACGCAGGAACTGCACGTAGGCCGACGGGATCTCCATGTCGACCATAAAGTAGGCGCGCGAGAAGCTGAACAGGATCGCCAGGTCCTCCTCGCCGAACAGCGCCGCGTCGACGTGGAGCACGCCGGGCTCGCGGTGCAGCAGCGCCAGCGCGAACGGCAGTTCCCGGAAGCCGTTGATCAGCTTGCCGACCAGGTAGGCGCCCTTGTTGCGGTAGAACGGGCTGGTCAGCACCTGCAGCTGGAAGTTCGGGTGCTGGCGGCTCTCGCCCAGCTCGCGCCGCATGGCATCGGCGACCAGGCTCGCGTCGCGCGCCAGATCCTCGAAGCGGCAGTGCAGGCCGAACGACTCCAGCACCGTGCGCACGGTGTCGGCGAGCTGCTCGACCGCCGGGTAGAACGCCCGGTAGGTGGTCTTGGCCCGGGGATCGTCGGTCTCCATGTACTCGGTGCTGATGGCCGGGCGCACGAAGATGAAGTCGTTGTGGAAGTAGCTGCGGTGCAGGATGCGGGTGGTGACCGAGTTGAAGAAGGTCTCGGCCAGCTCGGGCTGGCGGTGCCGCAGCAGCATGCCGATGTAGAGCAGCTTGACCTGCTGCCACACCGCCATCGGCTGCGCGCCGGCCTTGAACTCGCGCTCCAGCCGGCGCTGGCATTCACGCACGCGCAGGTCGTAGAACTCGATGCGCTCGCGCTGGGCGCGCTGCTGGCCGAGCCAGTCGCAGGTCTCGAAGCGGTGCTTGGCGCGCGCGCTTTCAGTGCGGAACAGGATGTAGTGGCGGTTGAAGCCGTCGATCATCGCCTGCGCGATGTCGTGCGCCAGCGGCGAATCGAGGGCCTGGCGCGGCACGGCGCTCAGTCCTGCGCCGTCCCCGGCGCCGCCTGGTCATCCGCGTCGCCGCGCGGAAAGCGCTTGATGGCCGCGCGGTACACGTCGACCACCTCATCGGGTCCCGAGATGGTGACGCCGAGATCCTTCACCACGCCGTCCTTCAGGCCGTAGCACCAGCCGTGCACGCTGAGCGACTGGCCACGCTTCCAGGCGTCCTGCACGATGTTGGTCTGCGCCACGTTGCCGACCTGCTCGATCACATTCATCTCGCACAGCGCATCTTCCTGCGCGCTGCCGCACAAATGCATCAGGCGACCACGCTGGCGCATGCGCACGTCGTTGACGTGGCGCAGCCAGTTGTCGGCCAGGCCGATGCGCTCCTGGCGCAGCACCGCCAGCACGCCGCCGCAGCCGTAATGGCCGACCACCATGATGTGCTCGACCCTGAGCGCATCGACGGCGAACTGGATCACCGACAGCGCATTCAGGTCCGAGTGCGTGACCACGTTGGCCACGTTGCGGTGCACGAACACCTCGCCCGGTGCCAGGTCGATCACCTGGTTGGCCGGCACCCGGCTGTCGGAGCAGCCGATCCACATGTACTTGGGATGCTGCTGCTGGGCCAGTTCCTTGAAGAAGCCCGGCTGCTGGCGCTCCACGCGCTCGGCCCAGGCGCGGTTGTTGTCGAGCAGGTTGCGCAGGGCGCGGGGATTGGGGACGGGGGAATCGGGCATGACGATAGATCCTTCAACGCGTGGCGGGCGCGGGCACGGGCGCCGCCGTGCCAGCGTCGGCTGGCGCCAGCAACGCGTGCACCATGGGCGGTTGTACGGAGGCGCCACCGGCAAACGGCCGTTCGTGCGTCGCCAGCAGGTAGAGCACCGAGCCATTGCCGAGGACGAACAGCAGTGCAGCGGTCAGGTAGGCCGAGCGCATGTGCAGCGTGATCTCCGACATGGTCAATGTGCAGGTGAACAGCAGGCAGAACACCACCAGCCACTTGGGCCAGTCCATCCGGCCCTCGGACAGCAGGTTGCGCTTGGCGCGCAGTTCGCGCAGTTCCATCACCCCGTTGCGCATGCGTTCGAGGTTGGTCTGCTGCGCTTCCGGGACGCCGTGCGCGTCATCCGTCCAGACGTCGATCTGGTCCAGGATCGGCCCCAGGCCGTCGTCGGCCGCGGGCCGCTTGCCGAGCCTGAACAATCGCCAGTCCTCCGGGATCTGCACCTGCTCGTAGCGTTCGATGGCGGCGCCCATCGGCGTGCGGAACGGCTCGGCTAGGCGCTTGTGGTAGACGTGGAACAGCTGCAGCAGCGCCGACTCCTGCTGCACCGTGTCCTGCGCGTCGATGAAGCGCTTCCAGCTGTCATTGACCAGCAGACCCATCACGATGGCGGCGGGGAACACGATGGCGGTCATGAACGGCGGCGGCAGCAGGCTGGGCCTGTGCCTCGCCTCGCCGCGGCGAAACGGCAGGATCGCCAGTGTGGCCAGCGCCATGATGCTGGCGGCCAGCAGCAGGCACACCAGGAACAGCGCGGGTTCGTTCAGCCGGTAGATCACGTCGGGGCCGCCTCGTCTGATTGCCTTATCGGCTGCTTCGCATCCTCAGCGCGGACGCTGGGCCACGTACTCGATCGCCGACGCATACCTGGCCGCCAGCTCCTGGCCGTCTCGGACGCGCATCTGCGTGTCCACCAGCAGGCCGTCCTTGAGACCGTAGATCCAGCCGTGCACCGTCACCGGCTGCCCGCGGCGCCAGGCATCCTGCACCACCGTGGTACGGGCGGTGCTGGCCACCTGCTCGATCACGTTGATCTCGCACAGCGCGTCGAAGCGGTGCTCGGCCGGCAGGCTGTCAATCAGGGGCAGGTGTCGCTCGTGGATGTCGGCGATGTGGCGCAACCAGTTGTCCACCAGGCCCACGCGCAACCCCTGCATGGCGGCCTTGACGCCGCCGCAGCCGTAGTGGCCCACCACCATCAGGTGTTCCACGCGCAGCTGGTCGACCGCGTACTGGATGGTCGACAGGCAGTTCAGGTCGGTCGGCAGCACCACGTTGGCGATGTTGCGGTGCACGAACACCTCGCCCGGGTACAGGCCGACGATCTCGTTGGCCGGCACGCGGCTGTCCGAGCAGCCGATCCACATGTGCTGGGGCGCCTGCTGGTTCAGCAGGCGCTGGAAGATGCCGGGTTGCGCCGCCTCGATGTCATGGGCCCACTGGCGGTTGTTCTTGAACAGATGATCCAGTCGTTCTTCCGACTCGGAGCGGATCCCCATGCATGTTCTCCTGGGACGTTGGCATTGATTGGTGTGCGCCATACGGCCGCGTCTGACGCTGGGCTGCCCCGCTCAGACGGCAGGGCAACAACGTGCGGCGAGCGCCGCACGTGCTCAAACTTTACATGGTTTCGGCGAACAGCTCGCGCCCGATCAGCATGCGGCGGATCTCGCTGGTGCCGGCGCCGATCTCGTACAGCTTGGCGTCGCGCCACAGGCGGCCGAGCGGGTATTCGTTGATGTAGCCGTTGCCGCCGAACAGCTGGATGCCGTCGCCGGCCATCCTGGTCGCCATCTCGGCCGTCCACAGGATCACCGAGGCGCAGTCCTTGCGCACCTGGCGCACGTGGGCGGCGCCCAGCGCATCGAGGTTCTTGCCGATGGTGTAGAGGAAGGCGCGACCGGCCTGCAGCACGGTGTACATGTCGGCCACCTTGCCCTGCACCAGCTGGAATTCGCCGATGCTCTGGCCGAACTGTTTGCGGTCGTGGATGTAGGGAATGACGTTGTCCATCACCGCCTGCATGATGCCGATGGGGCCGCCGGCGAGCACCGCACGCTCGTAGTCGAGGCCGCTCATCAGCACCTTGGCGCCCTGGTTCAGGCCGCCCAGGATGTGGCTCTCGGGCACCTCGACGTCCTGGAACACCATCTCGCCGGTGTGGCTGCCGCGCATGCCGAGCTTGTCGAGCTTCTGCGCGGTCGAGAAGCCTTTCATGCCCTTCTCGACCAGGAAGGCGGTGACGCCGCGCGCGCCCAGCTCGGGCTCGGTCTTGGCATAGACCACCATGGTGTCGGCGTCCGGCCCGTTGGTGATCCACATCTTGCTGCCGTTGAGCAGGTAGTAGCCACCCTTGTCCTCGGCCTTGAGCTTCATGCTGATGACGTCGGAGCCGGCGCCCGGCTCGCTCATGGCCAGCGCGCCGACGTGCTCGCCGCTGATCAGCTTGGGCAGGTATTTCTGCTTCTGCGCCTCGGTGCCGTTGCGCTTGATCTGGTTGACGCACAGGTTGGAGTGCGCGCCGTAGCTCAGGCCGACCGAGGCGCTGGCGCGGCTGATCTCCTCCATCGCGATCATGTGCGCCAGGTAGCCCATGTCGGCACCGCCGTACTGCTCCGGCACGGTGATGCCGAGCACGCCGAGCTCGCCCATCTTGGGCCACAGGTCCATCGGGAACTGGTCGCTGCGGTCGATCTCGCCGGCGCGCGGCGCGATCTCGGCTTCGGCGAAGCTGCGCACGGCGTCGCGCAGGGCGTCGATGTCCTCGCCGAGTTGGAAGTCCAGGCCGGGCAGGTTACTCATGGGGTGTCTCCTTGAATGAAATCAGTAGGTCTTGGGCACCGGCACCAGCGTCTGCTGCATCAGCGCGCACGGGCCTTGCTTGCCATCATCGGCGATGTGGGTGACTTCGGCAGTACAGACGATCAGGCGCTTGCCCGGTTTCACCACGCGGCCGATGGCGCGCAGCGCACCGCCCTGGTAGCTGCCGAGGAAGTTGATCTTGTATTCAGCGGTGACGACCTCCATGCCCTCGGGCGTGATCGTCAGCCCGGCGTAGCCGCCGGCGATGTCGGCCACCGCGCCCATGGCACCGCCGTGGAAGCCGTCCTGCTGCTGCGTCACCTTGTCGGAGTACGGCAGCCAGATCTCGACCAGGCCGGGCTCGACCCGGCGCAACTCGGCGCCCATGTGCTGCATCATGCCCTGGCGGGCAAAGCTGAGCGCGACGCGCTCGTGGATCGACTGGGTGGTGGTGTTCATGGCAACCCGTGATTTTGATTGACGCTTACGTAAACGTCAATCAAATTCTGGCCTGGTCCGGGCCTTTTTCGCCGGCGCCCGCTCCAGGCGCGCCAGCAAGGCGCGCGCCTCCTTCTCGTGCTCGCCGATCTCCTGCAGCGTGGCCTGCAACTCGGCCTGCTGGGCCTCAAGCTGCGCGCGGTGGCCGGCCAGCACCTGCAGGAACTTGCGCAGCTGCGGGCCGGTGTCGCGCGGGCTGTCGTACATGTCGATCAGCTCCCTGGCCTCGCTCAGCGACAGGCCCAGGCGCTTGGCGCGCAGGGTCAGCTTCAGGCGCGTGCGGTCGCGGTTGGAATATACGCGCTGGCGCCCGCCGGGGCCGCTGCGCCCGGGCTGCAGCAGGCCCATGTCCTCGTAGAAGCGCATGGCGCGCGGCGTCAGGTCGAACTCACGCGCCAGGTCGCCGATGGAATAGGTGGTGGCCACGATGGTCAAGCCGCTGTCGCGCAGGTACGCGCGCGCCAGGCGCCTCCTTCATAGAATGGGCTTTCGATTGACGTATGCGTCAATCCGCCCGCCATCCTACCGCAGCATTCCCGCGCCGCCCGCCCCATGTCCCTCGCCGCCGAACTCGAACGCGCCCTGCACTACCCCCTGGCCGAGCGCCTGCCGCCACGCGGAGGGGCGATCGAGCTGGCACCGGGCATCAAGTGGCTGCGCATGGGGCTGCCGTTCGCGCTCGACCACATCAACCTGTGGCTGCTGCGCGAGCGCATCGGCGGCCGCGACGGCTGGACCGTGGTCGACACCTGCATCGACCACCCGCAATCGCGCGCCGACTGGGAACAGGTGTTCGCCGGCGAGCTGGACGGCCTGCCGATCCTGCGCGTCATCGTCACCCACATGCACCCCGACCACGTCGGCCTGGCGCACTGGCTGTGCGAGCGATGGGATGCCCCGCTGTGGATGAGCGGCACCGACTACATGGCCGCGCGCCACGCCAGCCAGGTGGTCAACAGCTTCGGCGGCGAGCGGCTCGCCGGCCACTTCCACAGCCACGGCATGCAGGACGAGGCCGACCTGGAGCAGATCCGCCAGCGCAAGAGCTACTACAGCGGCCTGGTGCCGGCGCTGCCGCCCAGCTATGCACGCCTGATGGACGGGCTCACCGTCACCATCGGCGGCCAGGCCTGGCGCTGCATCGCCGGCTACGGCCACGCACCCGAGCACATGGCGCTGTACTGCGAGGCGCTGAACATCCTGATCAGCGGCGACATGGTGTTGCCGCGCATCTCGACCAACGTCAGCGTCTACGAGATGGAGCCCGAGGCCGATTCGCTGACGCTGTTCCTCGACTCGATCGACCGCTTCCTGCCGCTGCCCACCGACGTGCTGGTGCTGCCCTCGCACGGCAAGCCCTTCACCGGACTGCACACGCGCATCCGGCAACTGCATGAGCACCACCGCGAGCGTCTGGACGAGGTGATGGCGGCCGCGCGCATCCGGCCGGTGAGCGCCTACGACGTGCTGCCGGTGCTGTTCCGGCGTCCGCTCGATTTGCACCAGACCACCTTCGCGCTCGGCGAGGCGGTGGCGCACCTGCACCGGCTGTGGTTCGCTGGCCAGCTCAGGCGCGAGCGCGACGCGCAGGGCATCTGGCGCTTCGCCGCGACCAACTGAGCCGCACCGATCCGCGCTGTTTCAGCAGCGCACCGTCGCCGGCTCGCGTGCCGCCGCGCGTTCGCGCAGCAGCAGCGCGGCCTTGCGGTCGATGCCCCAGCGGTAGCCTGACAGGGCGCCATCGCTGCGCACCACGCGGTGGCAGGGGATGGCCACCGCCAGCTGGTTCGCCGCGCAGGCCTGCGCCACCGCCCGAACCGCACGCGGCTGGCCGATGCGCCGCGCGATGTCGGCATAGCTGACCGTGCTGCCCGCCGGCACCTGGCGCAACGCCTGCCACACGCGCTGCTGGAACGCCGTGCCGCGCAGGTCGAGCGGCAGCTCGAGCCCCAGCGACGGCTGCTCGACAAAGCCGATCACCCGCGCCACGCGGCGCTCGAACGCGGCGTCGCCGCCGATCAGGCGCGCCTGCCCGAAGCGGTCCTGCAGCTGCCGCAGCAGCGCCTCCGCGTCGTCGCCGAGCGCGATGGCGCACAGGCCGCGCGCGCTTTCGGCAACCAGGATCGCGCCCAGCGCGCACTGGCCGACGGCGAAGCGGATCGTCTGGCCGCGCCCGCCGGCACGGAAGTCGGCCGGCGCCATGCCCAGCGCCTGCCCGGCCTGCGCATAGAAGCGGCTGCTGGCGCCGAAGCCGGCGTCGTAGACGGCGTCGGCCACGCGTCCGCTGCGCGGCAGCACCTCGCGCACGCGGCCGGCCCGCTGCGCTCGCGCCCAGCCCGACGGCGTCAGGCCGGTGGCGGCCTTGAACAACCGGTGGAAGTGCGCGCTGCTCAAGTCCGCCTCGCGCGCCAGATCGGCGAGCGGCGGCACCGCCTCGCCGGCCCGCACGCAGGCATCCAGGCGCCGGCACGCGGCGGCAATGCGCGCGGCGTGCGCTGCCTCTGGCCCGCGGCGGCGGCTCGGCCGGTAGCCGGCCGCCTCGGCTGCCGCCGGCGTGTCGAAGAACTCGACATTGTCACGCCGCGGCCGGCGCGACGGGCTGCTGGGATGGCACCAGACGCCGGTCGTGCGCACCGCGTAAACGAAGCGGCCGTCGGCGCCGCGATCGCGCGCCAGCACCGCGGCCCAGCGCGGATCGGCATCGACGGGAGACATGTCTTGCATCATGGCGCCACTGTAGGCCAGCCTGACCGGCTGCGCGTCCCGCGGCTTGCGCTCGAATTCAGGCCCGGCGCCACGCCTGCCGCCGCACGGTCCAGTTGCTCACCAGCGCGGCAGCAGCTGTTCGCGCAGGGTGCTGCGCCGCTCGGCGTAGTCGGGCAGCACCGCCTGCACGTGCTGCCAGAAGCGCGGGCTGTGGTTCATCTCGCGCAGGTGCGCCAGTTCGTGCACCACCACGTAGTCGATCACCGGCTGGCTGAAGTGGACCAGGCGCCAGTTCAGGCGGATCGAGCCGTCCGCACTGGCCGAGCCCCAGCGCGTGCCGGCCGATGACAGCCCGAGCCGTTGCCAGCGCACATCCAACTGCGGCGCGAAATGGTCGAGCCGGGCGGTGAAGATGCGCCGTGCCTGGCGCATCAGCCAGGCCTGGCAGGTATCACGCAACTGCTCGGGCGTGGCGTCCTGCGGCAGGCCCACGTGCAGCGCCTGGCGCGGCACACCCGGCAGGGCATCGGCGGCCGCTGCCAGCACCGCACCACCACGGCCGTGGCGCTGGCGCGGGTCCAGCACCAGGATGAGCTCCTCGCCGAGAAAGGGAATGCCGGCGCCTTCCCGCCATTCGATGCGCGCCGATTCCAGCCGCGCCTGCCGGATGCGCGCCTGGTCCAGCTTGGCGACGATCCAGCCTTCTTTCGCGCGCAGGGCCGCCTCGACCTCGGTCAGCGAGGTCCAGCGCGGCGCGCTGACCACCAGGCCGTCGGCGCCGATGGTGAAGCCGATGGTGCGCCGCTGGCCGCGGCGGAACTCGTAGGCGACCTGCGCACGGCCCAGCGCGATCTCGCGGTTGGCGCGCGGGTGGCTGAAGCGCGCCGGCGTCAAGGCCTGCGGCAGCACCAGCACTGGTTCCGGCGCCGCCGCCCCTGTTGGCGGCTCGACCGGCGGTGCCGTGGCAGGCGTCGCCGCGCTGCCCGATCCGTAACCGGGCGCAGCTGGCAGACGGCCAGCCGGCCGACCCGGTGCCGCCGGCGCCGCATCGCCGAACAGGTCGAGCACCAGCTGCAGCACGCCGTGCACCCGCTCAGTCGCCCCCGCCGGGCTTGAGGCGCGACAGGCGCGCGCGCCCGTCCGGGTAGGCCTCGGGGTCCAGCCGCAGCATCTCGGACTCGATCCAGGCCTCGGCCTCGGCCATCAGCTCGCCGGGCTTGCGGCCCAGGCTGGGAATCGGCTTGCCGATCGAGATGTCGACGATGCCCGGCTGCTTCACGAAGGCCTTGCGCGGCCAGCACTTCGCGCTGGTGACGGCGATCGGGATGACCGGCGCCCCGCACTCGATCGCCAGCCGCGTGCCGCCGGTGCGGTAGGTGCCCTTTTCGCCACGCGGGATGCGCGTGCCCTCGGGGAACATGATGACCCAGACCCCTTCGGCCATCAGCCGGTGGCCCTGCGCCACCACCTTGTTGAAGGCCTCGGTGCGGCGGCCGCGGTCGATGTGGATCATGTCGAGCCGGCCGATGGCCCAGCCGAAGAACGGGATGCGCAGCAGCTCGCGCTTGAACACGTAGGCCAGCGGATGCGGCATGATGGTCGGCATGACGAAGGTCTCCCAGGTCGACTGGTGCTTGACCAGCAGCACCGCCGGATCCTTCTCGCCGGCAGGCAGGTTCTCCAGGCCGCTGACGCGGTTCCTGATGCCCAGGATCCAGGTGCCGCCGTTCACCGCCGTGGCCAGCCAGCCGGCGCAGATCCAGTACAGCCGGGTGCTGCTGACGAAGGGCGAGACGATCACCACCGCCGTGGCCCACGGGATCACCGTGACGACCATCCACAGCATGTGCAGCACGGAGCGGATCAGATTCATGGGCTTGTTGCGGCGGCCGGGGCCATCTCGCCGGGCGCCATCAGCTATTTATTCTATAGCTTGAGCCGGGCGCGGCGGCGCGGCGGCCGGCGTCTTCTCGAGCCTGGTTTCGGCTTCCTGTGCTTCGGCGGCTTGCAGCGCCTCCATCTCGGCGATGAAGTCGCTGGCGAACGCCGCCAGGTCGGCGTGCACGCGCGTGCCGGGCGGAAACTGCGGCGGCAGCGGATCGGTCCGGGCCGGTGCGTTGTTGCCGGTCAGCACCAGGTGCGGCACGCAGCCGGCGGCGGCGGCGGCCTGCATGTCGCGCTCGCTGTCGCCGACCGCATGCACCTGGCGCAGGTCGATCTTGTAGCGTTCGCCAATCTGCTGGAACAACCCCGGCAGCGGCTTGCGGCAGCTGCAGCCCTCGTCGGGCGCGTGCGGGCAGTAGAAGATCGCCTCGACGCGCCCGCCGACCGCCGCCAGCTGCTTGTTCATCTTGGCCTGGATGGCGTTCAGCGCTGCCATGTCGAACAGCCCGCGCCCGAGTCCCGGCAGGTTGGCGGCGATGACCACGTGGTAGCCGGCGTGGTTGAGCCGTGCGATCGCATCCAGCGCGCCCGGCAGCGGCTCCCATTCGTCGGGCGTCTGGATGTAGCCCTCGCGCTCGACGCAGATGGTGCCGTCGCGGTCGACGATGACGAGTTTCATGGTGACCCGATTATCACGGCGCTGGCCGCCAGCCGATCACGTAATCGCCATCGAAACGGCCACGCGCCAATGCCAGTTGCAAGCGCGAACCGGGCGGCAGCGCGGCCGCGTCGGCCAGCTCGAGCAGCACGCTTTGCGGCACTTCGAAACCCGGCAGGCGCAGCAGCACCTCGGCGCCGCCGGGGCCGCGCTCGCTTGGCGGCTGCGGACGCACCTGCAGCACGGTCGCGGTCTGCACCGGCAGCGCCTGCTGCGCCACGCGGTTGACGTGCTGCAGGCCGGCGGCGCCGGCCAGTGCCGCCCACAGCACGATCCAGGCCGCGGCGGCAACCGGTCGCACACGGCGCCAGCCGAAACGCCGCACCAGCACCCAGGTGCCGAGCACCAGCAGCGCCAGCACGGTGACGGCGATCAGGAACGGCTGGCTGGCCTGCCAAAGCAGTAGGCCGGACTCAAGCGGGGCATCGCCGGCGGCGCGCAGCGCCTGCCAGGAGGATGGATCGAGCTCGGCGCGCGCGCGCAGCCACCAGCGCAGGCCGAGCGCGGCCAGCGGCGGTGCGAACAGCAGCCAGGCGGTGCGCGTGCCGCCCGCGGCCGGCACGCCACCGGCAGGCGTAGGCATCAGGCCGCCAGTCGCGACAGGTCGGCCACGCGGTTCATGGCCTGGTGCAGGGTCTTGAGCAGGCCCTGGCGGTTCAGCCGCAGCTCCATCTGCTCGGCGTTGACCATGACGCCGTCGAAGAAGGCATCGACCGGCGCGCGCAGCGCGGCCAGGGTCTGCAGCGAGGCGGTGTAGTCACCGGCTTCGAACTGCGCGTCGGCCCGCGGCACGATGCGTTGCATGGCCGCGTACAGGTCTTTCTCGGCCGGCTCCTGCAGCAGCAGTTCGCTCACGTGCGCATCGACCACGGCTTCAGCGTCACCGGCCTTCTTGAGGATGTTGCCGATGCGCTTGTTGGCGGCGGCCAGCGCCGGGGCTTCGGGGAGCGTGGCGAAGGCACGCACGGCGTCGAGCGCCTTCGGGAACTCGCCCCACATCGGGCGCGCCGCGATCACGGCGTCGGCCTCCTGGGCGCTGGCACCGTGCTCGCGCAGGTAGCCGTTCACGCGCTCGTAGAAGAACTGCAGCAACTGCTCGTTGCTCCTGGCGGCGTCGGGCAACAGGGCGCCGAACGCCTGCGCCGCCTGGTCGACCACCGCGGGCATGTCCAGCGGCAGGTCCTTCTCCACCAGCATCCGGATCACCCCCAGCGCATGCCGGCGCAGCGCGAACGGGTCCTTGTCGCCGGTCGGCAGGTTGCCGATGCCGAACA
>NZ_DAOMOQ010000021.1:0-59801 GCF_035444425.1 Ottowia sp.
TTCGCTCGTTCTTCAAGCATCCAAGTGTCGCCTATATTACTGACTTATGAGTAAGACCGCCTTCAGGTGCGCTGGGGATCATGAACCCGTCCGGCCGAATCGCAGGCCGGCCAGGAGAAGCTCATGGTTCTATTTCGGCCCGTCGGCATGGCTGCCGCACTGTTGGCCACGCTGGTGCTGCCGCCGGGCGCGTTCGCCCAGGGCACCAGCGCCAGCGCGCAACTGCAGCGCTGGCAGGCTGCGGCCGGTGCTCCCGCCGATGCGGCGCGCGGGCAGAAACTGTTCAACACCAAGGCCGGCAACGAGCTGAGCTGCGCCTCCTGCCATGGCCAGCCGCCGACCAAGGCGGCGCGCCACGCCAGCACCGGCAAGCCGATCGACACGCTGGCGCCGGCCTTCAATGCCGAGCGCTTCACCGACCAGGCCAAGGTCGACAAGTGGTTCAAGCGCAACTGCAAGGACGTGTTCTCGCGCGAGTGCAGCGCGGCCGAGAAGGCCGACCTGATGGCCTACCTGCTGAGCCTCAAACCCTGAAAGGAGTGTCGAGTCATGCGAACCCATCACCGCACCCTGTTGCCCGCCCTGTTCTGCGTCGCCGTCAGCCTGCCGCTGGTGACACGTGCCGATGACGAGGGCGCCCGCATGCCGGCCCAGGTGCCCAAGGCCTACACGCAGGAATGTGCCGGCTGCCACATGGCCTTCCCGCCCGGCCTGCTGCCGGCGGCGTCATGGCGGCGCATGATGAACAGCCTGGAACAGCATTACGGCAGCGACGCCTCGCTGGAGCCCGCGGTGGTGAAGGAGCTGTCCGACTGGCTGCAGGCCAACGCCGCCCAGGGTCGGCGTGCCCGCGCCGACAGCGCGCCGCCCGAGGACCGCATCACGCGCACGCGCTGGTTCGTGCGCGAGCACCGCGAGATCGCGCCCAGCGTGTTCCGGCGCCAGTCGATCAAGAGCGCCGCCAATTGCATGGCCTGTCATGCGGATGCCGAGCGCGGCGACTTCGATGACGACGGCGTGCGCATCCCCAAGTGATCTTCTCAAGGACGGGTACCGACCATGAACGCTGCTGAATCCATGGCCGCAGGCACCATCTCCACCACGGGTCTGCCTGCGAAGGCTCCAAGCCGGCGCGTGGTCGATGCACCCACGCGCGCGATGCACTGGCTGCTGGCGCTGAGTTTCCTGGGCGCCTACCTGACCGCCGACGGCGAGCGCTGGCGGCTGGTGCACGTCACGCTCGGCTACACGCTGGCTGGCCTGTTGGTGGCGCGCATCCTGTGGGGTCTGTTCGGGCCGCGTCCTGCGCGCCTGTCAGTGCTGTGGTGCAAGCTGCAGCGTGGGCCGGCCTGGCTGAAGTCGGCCGTCCGTGGCCGCATCGACTGGCGCCAGGGCCAGAACCTGATGCTGGCGGCCAGCATCGCCTTGCTGCTGCTGGTGATCGCACCGCTGACGCTGAGCGGCTTGGGCCTGTACCAGGAGTGGATCGATGCCGAGTGGCTGGAAGATCTGCACGCGCTGCTGGGCGACGGCATGCTGGTCGTCGCACTGGCGCACATCGCCGCGGTGCTGGCGCTGTCGCTGCTGCGGCGGCGCAACCTGCTGACGCCGATGATCACCGGGCGCATGGCGGGCGCGGGGCCGGACCTGGTCAAGCGCTCGTTCGCCGGCCTCACCGCGCTGCTGCTGGCCACGGTGCTGGCGTTCTGGACCTGGCAATGGCAAACCGCGCCGGCGCCCATGGATGATGCCCAGGCTGCACAATCGCTGCACCTGGACGATGATTGACTCGAGATGCGCATCCTGCTGGCTGAAGACGACGATCTGCTCGGCTCGGGCCTGAAGGCGGGCCTGGGTCAGCACGGCTTTGCCGTTGACTGGGTGCGCGACGGCGTCGCCGCCGAGCGCGAACTGCTGACCGGCAACTACGAGGCCCTCGTGCTCGACCTCGGCCTGCCGCGCCAGGACGGCATGGACGTGCTGCGCGCGGCGCGCCAGGGCGGCAACCGCACGCCGGTGCTGGTGCTGACCGCGCGCGACGCCGTGCCCTCGCGCATCGAGGGGCTGGACGCCGGCGCCGACGACTACCTGGTCAAGCCGGTCGACCTGGGCGAACTGGCGGCGCGGCTGCGCGCGCTGGTGCGGCGTGCCCATGGCGTGCCGCAGACGCGGCTGGCGCTCGGCGCGGTGACGCTGGACCCGGCCGCGCGCCAGGTCTGGCGCGGCGATGAACTGGTCGAGCTGTCGCTGCGCGAGTTCGACCTGCTGCACGTCTTCGTGCTGAACGCCGACCGCGTGCTGTCGCGCGAGCAGCTCGAGCAGCACCTGTACAAGTGGGGCAGCGAGGTCAGCAGCAACGCGGTCGAGGTGCACATCCACAACCTGCGCCGCAAGCTCGGCGCCGAGCTGATCGAGACCGTGCGCGGGGTCGGCTACATCGCGCGCCGGCCCGCAGCCTGAAGCCCGAAGCGAAGCATGGCGCGCCGCAACTGGTCGCTGGCCCAACGCCTGACGGCGATGGTGCTCGGCTTCGTGCTGTTGGCCTGGGCCGCCACGGTGGCGATGGCCTGGTTCGTCACCCGGCATGAGTTGAACGAACTGCTGGACGCCCACCTGGCCCAGACCGCCGCGCTGCTGGCCACCGGCGAGGTCGATGACGCCGACGACGACGATGCCTTGGTGCAGGCGCCGGTGCTGCTGCACAAGTACCAGTCGCGCGTGGCGTTCCAGATCTGGCACAAGGGCCGCCTGCGCGCGCGCTCGGTCGATGCGCCCGAGTTGCCGCTGGCGGCGTCCGATGCACGCGGCCTGTCGGACCAGCGCATCGACGGCACCGCCTGGCGCGTATTCACCACCACGCGCAGCGAGGACGGCAGGGTCAAGGATGTGATCCATGTTGGCGAGCATGTCTCGGCGCGCCGCCACGTGCTGCTGGCCAGCCTGCGCGGGTCGCTGATTCCGTTGCTGCTGGCGCTGCCGCTGCTGGCCGCCGGCATCTGGTGGAGCGTGCGGCGTGCGTTGCGGCCGCTGCGCCAGCTGGGCCGCAGCGTAGCCGCGCGCCAGCCGCAGGCACTGGACCGGTTGCCTGAAGCGGGCGTGCTGCCCGAAGTGCGGCCGCTGGTGCGCGCGCTCAACGACCTGTTCGAGCGCGTCGGTGCGCACCTGGCCAGCGAGCGCCGCTTCACTGCCGACGCGGCGCACGAGCTGCGCACGCCGATCGCTGCCATCCGTATGCAGGCCCAGGTGGCGCAGGGCGCGCACGATGATGCCGGGCGCGCGCAGGCGCTGGCGGCCACCATCGCCGGCTGCGACCGTGCCACCCACCTGGTCGAGCAGCTGCTGCAACTGGCGCGGCTGGAAGCCGATACCGCCGACGGCACGCCCGCGCGCAGCCTGCCGACCGACCTGGTCGCGTTGGCCGCCGAGCAGGTGCGCGAACTGCAGCCCGTCGCCTCGGCGCGCGGCCAGCGCATCGTGTTCGAGTCTCCGGCGCAGCCGGTACCGGTGCCGATGGGGGCGACCCTGTTGGCGGTGCTGCTGCGCAACCTGCTCGACAACGCGCTGCGCTACAGCCCTGAGGGCGCGACGGCGCGTGTTGTCGTCGAACCAGGTGCGGCGGGCGAGGGCGCCTTGCTCACGGTCGAGGACAGTGGCCCCGGCCTGGACGACGAGGCCATGGCGCGGCTGGGCGAGCGCTTCTTCCGCGTCCTCGGCAGCGGTCAGACCGGCAGCGGCCTGGGCTGGTCGATCGTGCGGCGCCTCGCGCGCCTGCACGAGCTTCGCCTGGAGCTGGACCGCGGCCCCGAGCTGGGTGGCCTGCGCGTGCGGGTGGGCTGGCCGGCGCCGGTCAGGTCGGCGTAGCTGCCGTGTCGGGCGCCAGCCCGATCACGCCGGCGGCGTGCAGTTGCGCGATCTCGTCCTCGTCGCGACCGAGCTGCCGCAACCAGCGGCGGGTGTCGGCGCCCAGCACCGGCGGGCTCGACGGCGGCGGCAGCGCCTCGTCAAGCAGGAAGCCAGGCCGGGTGACGCGCAGCGGCTGGCCCGCCGGCCCGTGCATCGGCAGCGACTCGACAAAGCCGCGCTCGCGCAGCTGGGGCTGCGCCAGGATGGCCGGCACGCTCATCACCTGGCCGGCCGGCACGCCATGCGCGTTGAACAGCGCCTCCCATTCGGCGGCGCCGCGCATGACCAGGCGCTGCTCGATCAGCGCGCGCAGCGTTTCGCGGTGCTGCTTGCGCGACTGGCGCTCGGCAAAGCGCGGGTCGGTCTTCAGCTCGGGGCTGCCGATCAGATCGCACAGCGTCTCGTACTGCTTCTGCTCGTTGGCCGAGATGTTCAGCGGGCCGTTGCCGGTGCGGAAGGTGCCCGAGGGCGCGGCGGTGAAGTTCTCGTTGCCGATCGGTGTCGGCACCGCGTCGGCGTTGAGGTAGTTGGACACCACCCAGCCCATGGTGGCCAGCGTCGATTCCAGCAGCGAAACGTCGATGCGGCGCCCCCGGCCCGTGGCGCGCTGCTCGACCAGCGCGGCGCAGACCGTGAACGCGGCGGTGAGGCCGCCCACGGTGTCGCTGATCGGGAAACCCGCGCGCAGCGGCGCGCTGTCGGCATCGCCGGTGACGCTCATCACGCCGGCCAGCCCCTGCACGATCTGGTCGTAGGCCGGGCGCCCGGCCCAGGGGCCGGTCTGGCCGAAGCCCGAGATCGCGCAATAGACCAGGCGCGGGTTGCGCGCGGTCAGCACCGGGTAGTCCAGCCCGAGCCGCTGCATCACGCCGGGGCGGAAGTTCTCGATCAGCACGTCGGCGCTTTCGACCAGCTCCAGCAACAGCGCCTTGCCGCGCGCGTCCTTCAAATCCAGCGCCACCGACTGCTTGCCGGCGTTGACGGCGACGAAGGACGCGCCCATGGCCTGGCGCACCATCTCTGCATCGGCGCCCAGGCGCCGCGCCAGGTCGCCGCCCCTGGGGTTCTCGACCTTGATGACCTCGGCGCCCATGCGGGCCAGCTGGTAGCCGCAGAACGGACCGGCCAGTACGTTGGTCAGGTCGATGACGCGGATCTTGTCGAGGGGCAGCATGGAATCGGTTCGTTCGTGTAGGGTGGATGAAGCTCGGATCGTTGCCGGCCGTTCAGGCGAAGCCCTTGGGCAGGCCGGCCTCGGCCGTCATGCCGTACAACGGCTCGCCCGGCAGCCCGGCGGCCAGTGGTGCGCGCGCGGCCAGCAGGCGCTCGAGATCGACGCCGGTGTCGATGCCCATGGCCTCGAACATGAACACCAGGTCTTCGGTGACCACGTTGCCCGACGCGCCCGGCGCGTAGGGGCAGCCGCCCAGGCCGGCCAGGCTGCTGTCGAAGGTGCGCACTCCGACGTCCCAGGCGGCCAGGCAGTTGGCCAGGCCGAGGCCGCGCGTGTTGTGCATGTGGGCGGCGCCGGCCTTCTCGCCCAGTTCGCTGCGCAGGCGCGTGAACAGGCGCCGCACCTGCGCCGGGTTGGCCATGCCGGTGGTGTCGGACAGGCCGACGTCGCCAGCACCGGCCTCGGCGCAGGCGACGGCGATGCGGATCACCTCGTCTTGCGCCACCTGGCCCTGCAGCGTGCAGCCGAAGGCGGTGGAGATGCCAGCCTCGATGGCCACATGCGGCGCGGTCTCGTCGCGCAGGCGGCAGATGGCGTGCAGCTTGCCCACCATCTCATCGGGCGTGCAGCGCACATTGGCTAGCGAATGCGCATGGCTGGCCGACACCGGCAGGGTCAGCTTGTGTGCGCCGGCGGCCATCGCCGCCTCGGCGCCACGCAGGTTGGGCACCAGCGCCATGACGGTGATGCCGGGGTGGCGCACCACCGTCTGGCGCACCACCTCGGCCGCGTCGGCCATCTGCGGCAGCAGGCGCGGCGGCACGAAGGACGCGACCTCGATCTCGCGCAGGCCGGCTGCGATCAGTGCGTCGATCCAGCGCAACTTGTCGGCGGTGGGCATCGTGGTCTGGACCGACTGCAGGCCGTCGCGTGGACCGACTTCGCTGATCAGGACTGAATGGGTGCTGGATGGCGACGGCACGACGGTCTTCTCTTAAATTCTGGTAGACAGAATAATAATCTGATAGATAGAATTATCGGATCGTGGCTGTGGGCTGTCAAGCCGCCTGCTCGGCCACAATGCGCAGTCGCCGGTCGCATGACCGGATTGCGCACGCTTCCAGATGCCCCGCAAAGCCCAGACCCCCTCGCTGGCCGACCAGCGTGCCGCCGCCGGTGGTGCCGCCGCCGTGGACCGCGCGCTGACGCTGCTGTCGGTATTCGGCGACGGCGACACCAGCCTGTCGCTGGCCGAACTGGCCGAGCGCACCGGCCTGTACAAGAGCACGGTGCTGCGCCTGCTGGCCTCGCTGGAGCACGCCGGCTTCATGCAGCGCCAGGACGACGGGCGCTACCGGCTGGGCGCCGAACTGGCGCGGCTGGGTGGCCTGTACACGGCCTCGTTCTCGCTCGGCGCGGTGGTGGTGCCGATGCTGCGCGCGCTGGTCGAGCAGACCGGCGAGAGCGCGGCGTTCCACGTGCGTGAGCGGCGCGGCGATGAATGGCTGCGCCTGTGCCTGTACCGCGTCGATTCGCCGCAGTTGGTGCGCGACCACGTGCGCGCCGGTGACGTGTTGCCGGCGGACCGGGGCGCGGGCGGGCGCGTGCTGCAGGCCTTCAGCGAACCGGCGCCGGGTGAGGCACGCGGGTCGGCCGCCGGGCGCGAGCTGCGCGCGCTGATCCGCGAGCAGGGCTACTACGCGGCCATCGGCGACCGCACGCCGGAGCTGGCTGGCATCTCGGCGCCCGTGTTCCAGCGCGACGGCCGGCTGGCAGGGGCCATCACCCTGAGCATGCCGTCGCAGCGCTATTCAGAAGACCACGTGGCGCCGGTGGTGGAAGCGGCGCACCGCCTAAGTGGCCTGATCGGCTGATCAGTCACCTTGCGGGAGCGGCGGATCCCAACATGGCTTTCCTCAGGCGCAGACGGGCATTGATGCCCGTGTGATCCACTGGATGCGTCGCTGGCCGGGACTTCGCCCCGACCGGCAATCTGCTTTCTCCTGTCCCGCCAAGAGAAGGTAGGCAAAGCCAGAGGGGTGAAGCCGCCTCTCGAACGATCGGTGGGCGGTGCTTCGCATGTCGGTCCACGTGCTTTCGCGACTTCCGCCACCCCTTCGCGATCTTTGCGTGCGGACGTTCTGGACAGCTTCAGCCCTGCCGAAAAAACGCCCGTAGCGTCCGCGCCAGCTCGGGAAATTCCTGCGCGAAGCGTTCCGGCTGGACGAAGTGCGCCTCGCACGCGACCGCAAAGAATTCAGCCGGGGCGGTGGCGCCGTAGGGATCGAGCCAGGGCGCGGGGGCGCCGAAGCGCTCAGCCATGATGAGTTGCTCGCGAAAGCGTGCATAGGCGGGCGCCCAGGTGGCGGCCCAGTGGCGCGCCGCCTCGCGCGCGCTGGTGGCGCCCATGAAGCCGCGCGGCAGTGGCGGCGCGCCGTCGGGGCCGCCGTCCTGCATGTCCATCTTGTGCACGAACTCGTGGATCACCACGCTGTAGCCGGCGTCGGCGTGCGCCCCGGCGCTCTGCACGGCGGGCCAGCTCAGCATCACCGGGCCGTGCTGCATGGCCTCGCCCGACAGCACCTCGTCGTAGTGGTGCAGCACGCCGGCGTCGTCCATCACCTGGCGGCGCGCCAGCGCGGCGTCGGGGTGCATCACGATGCCGACGAAGTCGTCGTACCAGTGCAGCGCGTCTTCCGGCGTCTCGGCGGGGCCCAGGTGCAGCAGCGGCAGGCAGGCCTGGGCAGCGACCGCGACCGCCATCTCGTCGGTGATCTCCAGTTCGTGCGCGCCGATGAATTCCTTGCGGTCGAGGAAATGCGTGGCCAGCCGGTGCAGGCGCTGTCGCTCATCGACTCCGAGCCGGGCCAGGAAAGGGTAGTGCGCCAGCGTTGCCTGCCACAGCGCATCGGGGATCGGTGTCGGTCCGCCGGTGGCGCGGTGCATCCAGCGTCTGAAGGTCTTGAGCATCGCGTCAGGCTACCGCAGGCGCGCGATTCATGCGCGCGGCTCGGGTGCGAGACGCTGCAGCCCGTCGGCGCTCAGGCGCAGCACCTGGGCGCGCTGCTCGTCGGCCGTCACGTGCCAGTCGCTCAGCACCCGGCGCACCAGGCGCTGGCCGCTGGCGTCCTGGCCCAGCACATGGTCGCCCGGCCGGTGCGTGTGGCCGTGGATCAGGGTGGTGGCGCTGGCGGCGACCAGCCAACTGCGCGCCAGTTCGGCATCCACGTCGGCGTAGACGCCTTGTGCGGCCTGGTGCTGCTCGCTCTGCGCGCGCATCTGGCGCGCCGCGGCCTGGCGCTCGGCCAGCGGACGGGCCAGGAAGGCGCGCTGCCAGTCCTCGGTGCGCACCTGCTGGCGGAATCGCTGGTAGTCGAGATCGTCGGTGCACAGCAGGTCGCCGTGCGTCAGCAGGTAGCGCCGCCCTTCGAAGCCGAGCACCGTCGGGTCGGCCAGTTCACGCATGCCGCAGTGCGCGAGAAAGTCGGGGCCGAGCAAGAAATCGCGGTTGCCGTGCATGAAGAACAACTCGGCGGTGGTGCTGGCGGCGTGCAGCACCTGTGCGCACCGGTGCTCGAAACTGCCGGGCACGGCGCAGTCGTCGCCGACCCAGGCCTCGAACAGGTCGCCCAGGATGAACACGGCGTCGGCCGGCACGTGGCGCAGGTAGCTGGCCCAGGCCTCGAAGGTGTCGGGCTCCTCGGCCTTCAGGTGCAGATCGGAAATGAAATCGACCGTGCGCCAGCGCGCCGGCGCATCCAGCGCGGCGAACCGGGGCACGGCCGTCATGGGGTGGACGCGGAGGCGGTCGTCAGCCGACCACCACCGCCTTCTCGATCAGCACGTCCTCGCGCGGCACGTCGTCGTGGAAGCCGCTGCGCGTGGTCGGCACGGCCTTGATGGCGTCGACCACGTCCTGGCCTTTCGTCACCTTGCCGAATACGGCGTAGCCCCAGCCCTGCGCGGTGGGCGCCTTGAAGTTGAGGAAGTCGTTGCCGGTCACGTTGATGAAGAACTGCGCCGTGGCCGAGTGCGGGTCGCTGGTGCGCGCCATGGCCACCGTGTAGACGTCGTTCTTCAGGCCATTGTCGGCCTCGTTGGTGATCGGCGCCTGCGTGGGTTTCTGCTTCATGCCGGGCTCGAAGCCGCCGCCCTGGATCATGAAGTTCTTGATGACGCGGTGGAACACCGTGTTGTCGTAGTGGCCGCTGTTGACGTAGCCAAGGAAGTTGGCGACCGACTTGGGCGCCTTGGCTTCGTCCAACTCCAGCGTGATGACGCCGTGGTTCTTGATGTGCAGTTCGACTTGGGGATTGGCCATGATGAAAGCGTTGTTGGTTGTTTGACGTGAAGGGAGTCGCGGCGGCGCCGCGACGACTGTTCCAGCGCGGGCGTGGCCGGGGTCCCCCCGGCCACTGCGCGCGTCCCCCTGGGGGGAAGGCGGCCGTCAGGCCGACTCAGGGGGGATCACATGATATTTGCGGACTCGATCACCACCTGCTTCTGCGGCACGTCGGTCGGGAACGGACCACCCTTGCCCGTCGGCGTATTGCGGATCTTCTCCACCGTGTCCATGCCGCTGACCACCTTGCCGAACACGGTGTAGCCGTACAGCTGCGGGTGGTTGATGACGTTCTTGCGCGGGATGTCCTTGTGGGTCTGGCCCTGGAACTCGAAGGTCACCGGGTCGCCGTCGGGAATGATGACCGGGTCGAGCCGGCTGTTGTCCACCACGTTGATGAAGAACTGTGCGGTGGCCGAGTGCGGATCGCCGGTGCGCGCCATGGCGACGGTGCCGGGCGCGTTCTTCAGGCCCTTGGCCAGCGCGTCGCGGCCTTCGTGCTTTATCGCCGGGCGGGTGGGTTTCTGCTTGTAATCCTTGTCAAAGCCGCCGCCTTGCACCATGAAGCTGGGGATGACGCGGTGGAAGATGGTGCCGTCGTAGTGCTTGTCCTTGACGTACTGCAGGAAGTTCTCCACGGTCTTGGGCGCCTTGTCGGGATAGACCTCGATCACGAACTCGCCTTCGCTGGTGACGAACTTCACGCGCGGGTCGGCGGCGAAGGCGGGCAGGGCGGTGCCCAGCGCGGCAGTGGCGGTGAGGGTGGCTGCCAGGCGCGACAGCGTTCTTCTTGACATGGACATGCGTTACGACTCCTGGAACGAAAAGGATTTGGTGGCCTGCCGGGTGTCACAAGTTCCCGTGCGGCAGGCTGCGGGCCCGGCTCAGCCGCCGGGTTTCGGCGTCAAGCTCAGCGCGCCGCGCAGCGACTCGATCTTGGGCGCCAGGCGTGCATTGCCGGCGTCCAGCCGGCGCGCCCGCTCGTAGGACTGGATGGCCTGGCGCAGCTGGACGTCGCCCAGGTTCTCCAGCGCGGTGGCGTAGTCGGGGTTGATGCGCAGTGCTGCCTGCAGCGCCTGCTGGGCCAGGTCGAGCTGCCCCTTGCCGGCATGCAGCACGGCCAGGTTGTTCCAGGGTTCGGCCAGTTCCGGGTAGTCGAGCGTGAGCTGCTGCAGCAACGCCTGGGCTTCGGCGCCGCGCCCGGAGGCACTCAGCACATTGGCCTTGATGAAGCGCATCTGCGGGTCGCGCGGATGGGTGCCGATGTACTGGTCGGCACGCGCCAGCGCCTCGCTGGTCTGGCCGGCGCGCTGCAGGCGCTGCACCTCGGCGTACTCGTCGGCCAGCGCCAGCGCCGGCGCCGCCAGCCACAGGCCACAGGCGATCAGCGCCGGCAGCAGTCGGCGCGCGCGCCATCGTGAGGGTGTCGGGGGGTGATTCATCGACTGTGGAACCGCCCGGGGCGGCGTCGCACCCATCCTGTCGGAAGGTGCTTGCCGAGTCCGGGCAGCGTCATATACTGAGGTTCATTGTAGCCAAGCAGGCCTTCTGGCAAGGCTCTGCGGCATCGCAGGATTTCCCGTTAACGCCGACGGCCGGGCGCGCCCCAGCGCTGCCTGCCACCAACCGCTGTTCCATGGTTTTGCGCATCTACAACACGCTGACGCGTGCATTGGAAGACTTTTCGCCGATCGAGCCCGGTCATGTGCGCATGTACGTGTGCGGCATCACCGTCTATGACCTGTGCCACATTGGCCACGCGCGCTCGGCGGTGGCTTTCGACATCGCGCAGCGCTGGCTGAAAAGCAGCGGCTACCAGGTCACCTTCGTGCGCAACATCACCGACATCGAGGACAAGATCATCCGTCGCGCGGTGGAGAATGGCGAGACCATCCGCCAGCTCACCGACCGCATGATCGCCGAGATGTATCGCGACTTCGACGCCCTCGGCATCGAACGCCCGACGCACGACCCGCGCGCCACCGACTATGTGCCGCAGATGCTGGACATCGTCGGCAAGCTCAAGGCCAAGGGGCTGGCCTACCAGAGCGGTGATGGCGACGTGAACTACGCGGTGCGCAGGTTTCCCGGCTACGGCAAGCTGTCGGGCAAGTCGCTCGACGAGTTGCAGGCCGGCGAGCGCGTCGCGGTCAGCGAAGGCAAGCAGGACCCGCTCGACTTCGTGCTGTGGAAGTCGGCCAAGCCCACCGAACCCGAGGGTGCCAAATGGGACAGCCCCTACGGCCTCGGCCGGCCCGGGTGGCATATCGAATGCTCGGCCATGAGCTGCGCGCTGCTGGGTGAGACCTTCGACATCCATGGCGGCGGCGCCGACCTGATCTTCCCGCACCACGAGAACGAGATCGCGCAGAGCGAGGGCGCCGACGGCGTGCCGCTGGCCAAGGTGTGGATGCACAACGGCTTCGTCAACATCGACAACGAGAAGATGTCGAAGTCGCTCGGCAACTTCTTCACCATCCGCGAGGTGCTGCAAGCTTTCGACGCCGAGACCATCCGCTTCTTCATCGTGCGCAGCCACTACCGCAGCCCGCTGAACTACAGCGATGTGCACCTGCAGGACGCCCGCGCCGCGCTGAAGCGGCTCTACACCGCGCTGGACGCGGTGCCGGCGGCTGATGTGGCGATCGACTGGGCCGACCCCTTCGCCGCGCGCTTCAAGGCCGCGATGGACGAGGACTTCGGCACGCCGGAAGCGGTGGCGGTGCTGTTCGAACTGGCGGCCGAGGCCAACCGCACGCGCGATGCCAGGGTCGCCGGCCTGCTGAAAAGCCTGGGCGGCACGCTCGGCCTGCTGCAGGATGATCCCAGGGCCTTCCTGCGTGCCGGCAGCACACTGGACGAGGCGGCGATCCAGGCGCAGATCGATGCCCGCGCCGCGGCCAAGCAGGCGCGCGACTTCGCAGAAGCCGACCGCATCCGCGCCGAGTTGCTGGCTGCCGGCATCGCGCTGAAGGATTCGGCGGCTGGCACCACCTGGGAGGTAGCGCAGTGATGCCGGCTGGCCTGATCGGGCCGGCTTCCCGCGGATCGGCAGGGCGGTGATGGCAACCACGAGGAAGACCGCCGTCAAGATCGTCACGCCCGGCTACTGGCCCGAGGCGTGCGAGCACCTGGCGCGGCGCGACCGCGTCATGAAGCGACTGATCCCGCAGTTCGGCGATGCCTGCCTGGAGTCGCGCGGCGATGCCTTCGTCACGCTGGCGCGCTCCATCGTCGGCCAGCAGATCTCGGTCAAGGCGGCGCAGTCGGTGTGGAACCGCTTCGAGGCGCTGCAACGCCGGATGACGCCGGCCAGCGTGCTCAAGCTGAAGGTGGACGACATGCGCGCCGCCGGGCTGTCGGCGCGCAAGGTCGAGTACCTGGTGGACCTGGCGCGCCACTTCGCCGACGGGCACATCCATGCCGGGCAATGGCAGGCGATGGAGGACGAGGCCATCATCGCCGAACTGGTGGCGATCCGTGGCATCGGCCGCTGGACCGCCGAGATGTTCCTGATGTTCCATCTGCTGCGCCCGGACGTGCTGCCGCTGGACGACGCCGGCCTGATCAAGGGCATCAGCCAGAACTATTTCTCCGGCGAGCCGGTCAGTCGCAGCGATGCGCGCGAGGTGGCCGAGGCCTGGGCGCCCTGGCGCAGCGTGGCGACCTGGTACATGTGGCGCTCGCTGGAGCCGTTGCCGGTGGCGTATTAAGGGCGCATTCCCCTGAGCCGCTCACGCGGCTTCCCCCTTCTCTCTGCGGGAAGGGGGACACAGCCAGTGCGCGGCACGGGTCCGCGCACGGCTGTCGCTGGAATGGCCTGCTCCGCGGCCGCTTGACTTCGGGGAGTGGCGACGTTCGGCTGCCTGGGATCGACTTTCCGGTGATGAGAAAGCAGTTGCCGCCAGCGGAGGGAGCCACATCCGCTAACATTGCCGCGTGATTCGACACCAAGGAGCCGATATTGGCGAAACGGACATTTCTTGATTTCGAGCAGCCCATCGCGGAGCTGGAAAACAAGATCGAGGAACTGCGCTACGTGCAGAACGAGAGTGCGGTCGACATCTCGGAGGAGATCGACCAGCTCGACAAGAAGAGCCTGCGGCTCACCAAGGACATCTACTCCGACCTGACGCCGTGGCAGATCACCAAGATCGCGCGGCATCCGGAGCGGCCGTACACGCTCGACTACGTGCGCGACTGCTTCACCGACTTCGTCGAGATGCACGGCGACCGCCACTTCGCCGACGACCAGAGCATCGTCGGCGGGCTGGCGCGCTTCAACGGCAACGCCTGCATGGTGATCGGCCACCAGAAAGGCCGCGACACCAAGGAGCGCACGCTGCGCAACTTCGGCATGGTGCGGCCCGAGGGCTACCGCAAGGCGCTGCGGCTGATGAAGACGGCCGAGAAGTTCAGGCTGCCGCTGTTCACCTTCGTCGACACGCCCGGCGCGTTCCCGGGCATCGACGCCGAGGAGCGCGGCCAGAGCGAGGCGATCGGGCGAAACATCTACGAGATGGCGCAGCTGGAGGTGCCGATCATCAGCACCATCATCGGCGAGGGCGGCTCCGGCGGTGCGCTGGCGATCGCCGTGGCCGACCAGGTGCTGATGCTGCAGTACTCGATCTATTCGGTGATCAGCCCCGAGGGCTGCGCCTCGATCTTGTGGAAGACCAGCGACAAGGCGCAGGACGCGGCCGAGGCGCTGGGCATCACCGCGCACCGCCTGAAGGCGCTGGGCATGGTCGACAAGATCGTCAACGAACCGGTGGGCGGCGCACACCGCGACCCGCGCCAGATGTCGGCCTTTCTCAAGCGCGGACTGGCGGATGCCTGGCGGCAGATCAGCGACCTGAAGCCGCGCGAACTGCTGGACCGGCGCTACGAGCGGCTGATGAGCTACGGCCGCTTCAACGACACCAAGGCCGAGCGCTGACCCGGAGGCTCAGCGTTGAGCGTTCGGCGTGACTGCCAGCCCGCAGGTTGGTGGTGATTGAACTGAAGCCCAACGAACGGCCCTGGTTCGTTGGCGCCGTCCGGTCGGGTTTCGCTGCGCTCGACGCGATCTGCCCGAATCAACGCCGAGCGCTCAACCACCCACCGGCCGCACGCGCGTCTCGACCTTGCTGCGCAGCGCCGCCATCAACTCCGGCGGCAGGAACCTGAACGCGGCCTGCAGCAGCAGGTAGGCGATCACGCCATCGTCCAGCCAGCCGAGGATGGGGATGAAGTCCGACACCAGATCGATCGGACTGATCACGTACAGCACGGCAAGGATCGTGGTCAGCTTGGCCGCATTCGGCGTGCGTGGGTCGCGCAGCACGGCCCACGCCAGCAGCAGTTCCTTGCGGAACATCGCGATGATCCGGCCCAGTTTCCACATGTGAAGACCTCCAGTCTGCCGTGCGTGCAACCACCACGGTTGCCTCAGTTCATAACGTGAGGGTGCATGGGCGGATGACAAGGCCGTGCAGAACCGTGAACTTTCCAACGGCTACCATGCCGCGTGAACACCGTCATGGATGCCTTGCCTCCCGTTCCCGCGCCATCGGCCGCCGAGCGCCCGGCGCTGCTCGACGCCGCAATGGACGCTTTTGCCGCGCTGCCGCCGGCCTTGCCGCTGGCGGTGGCCCTCAGCGGCGGCGCCGATTCGACCGCGCTGCTGCTGGCCTGCGTCGAGCGCTGGCCGGGACAGGTCCAAGCCTGGCATGTGCACCATGGCCTGCAGGCGGCCGCTGATGATTTCGAGCGGTTTTGCGCCGGGCTGTGCGCGCGCCTGGAGGTGCCCTTGCAGGTGCGGCGCGTCGATGCGCGCCATGCGCCGGGCGAAAGCCCGGAAGACGCGGCCCGGCAGCACCGTTACGCAGCCTTCGACGCGCTGGCCGACGCCAGCCGTGCCGCCCAGCCGATCCGTACCGTGCTGCTGGCCCAGCATGCCGACGATCAGGTCGAAACCATGCTGCTGGCCTTGTCGCGCGGTGCCGGCCTGCGGGGCCTGGCGGCCATGCCGGCGCAGTGGCAGCGTGACGGCATGGCCTATCGCCGCCCCTTGCTGCAGGTGCCCGGACCGGCCATTCGCGCCTGGCTGCGCGCGCGCGACGAGCGCTGGATCGACGACCCGACCAACGTCGACGCCCGCTACACGCGCAACCGGATTCGCGCCGATCTGCTGCCGGCGCTGGAAGCGGCGTTCCCGCAGTTTCGCGCCACCTTCACGCGCAGTGCCCAACATGCGGCGCAGGCGCAGCAACTGCTGACTGAACTGGCCGAACAGGATCTGCAATCCGTCGGCACGCCACCACGGATCGAGGCGCTGCAGGCGCTGTCCATGGCCCGCCAGGCCAACCTGCTGCGCCACTGGCTGGCGAGCATGCATGGGCAGACGCCCAGCAGCGCACAGCTGACCGAACTGCTGACCCAGATCGCCGCCTGCCGCACGCGCGGGCACCGCATCCGGCTCAAGGTCGGCCTCGGCCATGCCGAGCGGCACGGCGACCGGCTGCTGTGGCGGCCTGGCAATGGCGGCACAGGCACAAGCTAAAATTGCCGGTTTGCCGGCCGCGCAGGGGGCGCGGCCGGATCTCTCGACAAGACTCTCATGGGACTGTTTGTTCACAAGTACGGCGGCACGTCGATGGGCTCGACCGAGCGCATCGCCCAGGTCGCCAAGCGTGTCGCCAAGTGGGCGCGCGCCGGCCATCAGATGGTGGTGGTGCCCAGCGCCATGAGCGGCGAGACCAACCGCCTGCTGGCGCTGGCCAAGGAACTGGCGCCGGCCAAGCCGACCCAGGACTACTGGCGCGAGCAGGACATGCTGGCCGCCACCGGCGAGCAGGCCTCGTCGGCGCTGCTGGCCATCGCGCTGCAGGCCGAGGGGTTGCCGGCGGTCAGCTACGCCGGCTGGCAGGTGCCGATCCGCACCAGCAACGCCTACACCAAGGCGCGCATCGACAGCATCGACGACGCCCGCGTGCGCGCCGACCTGGACGCCGGCAAGGTAGTCATCATCACGGGCTTTCAGGGCATCGACGAGGGCGGCAACATCACGACCCTGGGCCGCGGCGGCAGCGACACCTCGGCGGTGGCGGTGGCGGCGGCACTGAAGGCCGATGAGGCGCTGATCTACACCGACGTCGATGGCGTCTACACCACCGATCCGCGCATCGTGCCCGAGGCGCGGCGCCAGAACACCATCAGCTTCGAGGAAATGCTGGAGATGGCCAGCCTCGGCAGCAAGGTGCTGCAGATCCGCTCGGTCGAATTCGCCGGCAAGTACAAGGTGCCGATGCGCGTGCTGTCGAGCTTCACGCCGTGGGACATCGACATCGCCGAGGAAGCCCAGTCCGGCACCCTGATCACTTTTGAGGAATACGAACACATGGAACGCGCCGTTGTTTCCGGCATCGCCTTCAGCCGTGATGAAGCAAAGATTTCCGTGCTGGGCGTGCCCGACATGCCGGGCATCGCCTACCAGATCCTGGGCGCGGTGGCCAACGCCAACGTCGAGGTCGACGTCATCATCCAGAACGTCAGCAAGGACGGCAAGACCGACTTCTCGTTCACCGTCAACCGCAACGACTACGCCAAGACGGTCGATCTGCTCAAGGACACGGTGGCACCGGCGATCGGCGCCGCCGACGTCATCGGCGACCCGAAGATCTGCAAGGTCAGCATCGTCGGCATCGGCATGCGCAGCCATGTCGGCGTGGCGTCGAAGATGTTCCGTGTGCTGAGCGAGGAGGGCATCAACATCATGATGATCTCCACCAGCGAGATCAAGACGTCGGTGGTGATCGACGAGAAATACTTGGAGCTCGCCGTGCGCGCGCTGCACCGCGCCTTCGACCTGGACCAGCCGGCGCCCGCGATGGCATAATGCGACCCTTCGCTGGAGACGTGACCGAGTGGCCGAAGGTGCTCCCCTGCTAAGGGAGTATGGGGTGTAGAGCCTCATCGAGGGTTCGAATCCCTCCGTCTCCGCCAAGCGTCGATGCAAGAGAGATCGGCGCCGAATGGCCGGATTTTCGAGAAACCCCGTCAGCGTCAGCTCGCGGGTTTTTTTGTTTCTCGTGCCGCGTGCTGGGTCGTCAGGCTGTCGAGCGGAAACTCGTGGTTTCTGCACGCCTGGATCTGGCTTGGGTCGACGCCCCTGGCCCGAAGCAGTAGCGGGGCTTTTTCGACACAGTAACTGTTGGTAACTGGCGACGGAAGCTCCCCGCCGGTGCGTCGGAGATCGGTCGGTCGGTTACATACGAGTTTGGATAGAATTGGCGGTCTTCTGAGGCGGTTGACGGTAATAAGAATGCGCATTCGGCCCACATGGTGGGATGCGGCCGCGCAATCCACTGGAAGTCCACAGCGCGCCCACAGCTTTCCCCGTGTTGTCTTTTTGAATCTGTTGATAACCTGTAGATAAAACATTCGCCGCCGCGTCACGACGACAGGGGAGTTCGGTTGCAAGGCTGGGATCCAGCCGCTTTTTGCCTACAATGAAGTCCCAACTATCGCAGTTGCCATAGATTGTTGGTTGAGGGCGCGTCGCATCGTTGACGCGCCCTTTTTTCATGTGCGTCTCGCGCCAATTCAGATACTTGCCCGCATCCCTTGATGGACCACATCAGAAATTTCTCAATCATCGCGCACATCGACCACGGCAAGTCGACGCTGGCCGATCGGCTCATCTCGCGCTGCGGCGGCCTGTCGGATCGCCAGATGAGCGCGCAGGTGCTGGACTCGATGGAAATCGAGAAGGAGCGGGGGATAACCATCAAGGCGCAGACCGCCGCACTGCAGTACCAGGCGCGTGACGGCCAGGTCTACAACCTCAACCTGATCGACACGCCGGGCCACGTCGATTTCTCGTACGAGGTGTCGCGTTCGCTGTCTGCGTGCGAAGGTGCCTTGCTCGTCGTCGATGCCTCGCAGGGTGTCGAGGCGCAGACAGTGGCCAACTGCTACACCGCGCTCGAGCTCGGCGTCGAGGTGCTGCCGGTGCTCAACAAGATGGACCTGCCGCAGGCCGATCCCGACAACGCCAAGACCGAGATCGAGGACGTGATCGGCATCGACGCCAGCGAGGCGATCGCCATCTCGGCCAAGACCGGCATGGGCATCGACGAGGTGCTCGAGCAGATCGTCGCCAAGGTGCCGCCGCCGCGCGGCAAGCCCGATGCGCCGCTGCGCGCCATGATCATCGATAGCTGGTTCGATGCCTACGTCGGCGTGGTGATGCTGGTGCGCGTGGTCGATGGCCGGCTGCAGAAGGGCGAGCGCTTCCGCATGATGGCGTCCGGCAGCGTCTACGACGCCGACAACCTGGGCGTGTTCACGCCGGCGCAGCAGCCGCGCGAGGCGCTGGAGGCGGGCGAGGTCGGCTACATCATCGCCGGCATCAAGGAGCTGAAGGCGGCCAAGGTGGGCGACACCATCACGCTGGAGAAGAAGCTGCCCAACAACCTGGGCCCGGCGGACAAGGCGCTGCCGGGCTTCAAGGAAATCCAGCCGCAGGTGTTCGCCGGCCTGTACCCGACCGAGGCCAACCAGTACGACCAGCTGCGCGACAGCCTGGAGAAGCTGCAGCTCAACGATGCCTCGCTGCACTTCGAGCCCGAGGTGTCGCAGGCGCTGGGCTTCGGCTTCCGCTGCGGCTTTCTCGGCCTGCTGCACATGGAGATCGTGCAGGAGCGGCTGGAGCGCGAGTTCGACCAGGACCTGATCACCACCGCACCGAGCGTGGTCTACCAGGTCGAGAAGGCCGACGGCGAGGTCGTCATGGTCGAGAACCCGTCCAAGATGCCGGATCAGGGCAAGATCAACGAGATCCGTGAGCCGATCGTCACCGTGCACCTGTACATGCCGCAGGACTACGTTGGCCCGGTGATGACGCTGGCCAACCAGAAGCGCGGCGTGCAGATGAACATGCAGTACCACGGCCGCCAGGTGATGCTGACCTACGAGCTGCCGCTGGGCGAGATCGTGCTCGACTTCTTCGACAAGCTGAAATCCGTCAGCCGCGGCTACGCGTCGATGGACTACGAGTTCAAGGAGTACCGACCGTCCGACGTGGTGAAGGTCGACATCCTGCTCAATGGCGAGAAGATCGACGCGCTGTCGATCATCGTGCACCGCAGCCAGGCGCAGTACCGCGGCCGCGCGGTGGCGGCCAAGATGCGCGAGATCATCAGCCGGCAGCAGTTCGACGTCGCCATCCAGGCGGCGATCGGCGCCAACATCATCGCGCGCGAGAACATCAAGGCGCTGCGCAAGAACGTGCTGGCAAAATGCTATGGCGGCGACATCACCCGCAAGCGCAAACTATTGGAAAAACAGAAGGCGGGCAAGAAACGCATGAAGCAGATCGGTTCGGTCGAGGTGCCGCAAGAGGCGTTCCTGGCGATCCTGCAGGTGGAGGACTGATGCCGCTGCTGACCGCTGTCGTCCTGGCAGCCTTCTTCGGCTACGGCGCCGCCTGGTACGTCGGCGCCATCGAGGGCAATTTCGCGCTGCTGCTGTTCATGGCCACGCTGGTCACTGGGTTGTACTGGCTGGCCGAGCGCTTCGTGTTCCTGCCCCGGCGGCGCGCGGCGGCGCAGGTGCTGCAAGGCCAGCTCGACCAGCGCCGCAGCGAGTTGGCGGCGCAAGGCATCACCCGGGTCGACGAGAGCGACGCCGCCGCCACGCGCGAGCGCATGCTGGCGCAGCCCTGGTGGCTGGACTGGACGGCCGGGCTGTTCCCGGTGATCCTGATCGTGTTCCTGCTGCGCTCGTTCGTGTTCGAGCCATTCAAGATCCCGTCTGGCTCGATGATTCCGACGCTGCTGATCGGCGACCTGATTCTGGTCAACAAGTTCACCTACGGCCTCAAGGCGCCGGTGATCAACAAGCGCCTGACCGCCGGCAACCCGGTGCAGCGCGGCGATGTGGTGGTGTTCCGCTACCCGCCCAAGCCCAGCGTGGACTATATCAAGCGCGTAGTCGGCCTGCCGGGCGACGAGGTGGCCTACATCAACAAGCGGATCAGCATCAACGGCCAGCCGATGGCGCAGACGCCGGCCTCCGACTTCTTCGACGAGTCGTCGATGGAGTACTTCAAGCAGTTCAACGAGCAGCTGGGCGAGCAGCGCCACCGGATCATCGTCGATGGCCGGCGCCCCGCCTTCGTCGCCGGAGCGGATGAGTTCAAGTACAAGAACGGCTGCGCCTACAGCATCGAGGGCGTGAGCTGCAAGGTGCCCGAAGGGCACTACTTCGTCATGGGCGACAACCGCGATAATTCGCTGGATTCGCGCTACTGGGGCTTCGTGCCCGACGCCAACATCGTCGGCAAGGCGTTCTTCGTCTGGATGAACTTCGGCGACCTCAAGCGCATCGGCTCGTTCAACTGACAAGGGCTGGGAGGCAGGGATGGAGATCAGGAGTCGGATGTCGCAGCGCGGCATATCGCTGCTCGGCTTGCTGCTGCTGGGGGTGCTGCTGGCGCTGATCGGCATCGTCGGCGCGCGGGTGGTGCCCACGGCGACCGAATACATGGCGATCCAGAAGGCGGTCGACAAGGCGGCCGGAGCCGGCGGCGTGGCGGCGGTGCGTGCGGCGTTCGACCGCTCGGCATCGGTCGACTACATCTCCTCGATCGCCGGCCGCGACCTCGAGATCTCCGGCCAGGGTGACCAGATGGTGGTCAGCTTCGCCTACGACAAGGAAATCCCCTTGTTCGGCCCGGCCTACCTGGTGATCAAGTACCGCGGTTCGTCCAAGGGTGGTTGAGCGCTGACCAAGCCGCCGTCACCTTCGCGGCGGGCGCCGACGGCGCTCGCAGCCCTGCAGGCGCGGCTCGGCCACGAGTTCGCGCGCCCCGGCCTGCTCGAGCTGGCGCTGACGCACCGCAGCTTCTCGGCCGACCACAACGAGCGGCTCGAGTTCCTCGGTGACTCGGTGCTGAACCTGGGCGTGGCCCACATGTTGTTCGAGGCGCTCGACGAGCTGCCGGAGGGCGACCTGTCGCGCGTGCGCGCCCAGCTGGTGCGCCAAGACAGCCTGCACCGGCTGGCGGTCGAGCTGGACCTGCCGCCCCTGCTGCGGCTGGGCGAGGGCGAGTTGCGCTCGGGCGGCCAGCGGCGGCCGTCGATCCTGGCCGATGCGCTGGAAGCCATCATCGGCGCGGTCTACCTGGACGCCGGCTATGATGCCGCCAGCGCCCTGGTGCGCCGCCTGTTCGACGGGGTGCAGATCAATCCGGCGCTGTCGGCCGCCGCCAAGGACGCCAAGACCAGCTTGCAGGAATGGTTGCAGGGGCGAAAGATGCCACTACCGCAGTACGAGGTGACCCAGATCCACGGTGTCGCGCACCGGCAGACCTTCGAGGTCGCGTGTTCGGTGGCCACGCTGGGCCTGCGGCAACTGGGCCAGGGCGCGTCGCGTCGCGCCGCCGAGCAGGCCGCCGCTGCGGCCATGCTGCAGGCGCTTGACCAGCGACCGAACGCATGAGCAAGTCGAGCCATTCAGTCGCCGCGGCCGAGCCGGCTGAAGCCGCCGATGGCGGCGCCCAGCGCTGCGGCCTGATCGCCATCGTCGGCAAGCCCAACGTCGGCAAGTCGACCCTGCTGAACGCCCTGGTGGGGCAGAAGATCAGCATCACCTCGCGCAAGGCGCAGACCACGCGCCACCGCATCACCGGCATTCGCACCCTGGCCGACGGACAGGGCGGCGGCACGCAGTACGTGTTCGTCGACACGCCGGGCTTCCAGACCAAGCACTCGGCCGCGCTCAACAAGTCGCTGAACCGCACGGTGCTCGGTGCCATCGACGGCGTGGACCTGATCCTGTTCGTGGTCGAGGCCGGCAGTTTCACGCTCGGTGATGCCAAGGTGCTGGCACTGCTGAAGGAGGGCACGCCGGTGCTGCTGGTGGCCAACAAGCTCGACAACGTGCACCGGCGCACCGAGATCGCCCCCTGGCTGCGCGACATGCAGGCGCGTTTTCCGTTCAGCGAGTTCGTACCGATGTCGGCCAAGCAGCCGAAGGACGTGAAGAAGCTGCTCAAGATCTGCGAGGCCTACTTGCCCGAGCAACCCTGGTGGTACAGCGAGGACGAGCTGACCGACAAGAGCGAGAGGTTCCTGGCCGGCGAGGTGGTGCGCGAGAAGCTGTTTCGCCTGACCGGCGACGAGCTGCCCTACAGCTCCACCGTGGTGGTGGACCAGTTCAAGGAAGAAAAGAGCAAGGCGCACGGTCGCCTGCTGCGCATCGCCGCCACCATCGTGGTCGAACGCAGCGGCCACAAGGCGATGGTCATCGGCGAGAAGGGTGAGCGCCTCAAGCGCATAGGCACCGAGGCGCGGCAGGAACTGGAAAAGCTGATGGATTGCAAGGTGTTCATCGAGCTCTGGGTCAAGGTGCGCTCGGGCTGGGCCGATGACGAGGCCCGGGTGCGCAGTTTCGGCTATGAATAGGCCCCCCCCTGAGCCGCTGACGCGGCTTCCCCCCAGGGGGACGACGCCAGCAGCCTGGCAAAGCCAGCTCCGCGGCGTCCGCTGGCATGACCTACTCCGCAGTCCTCTTCGGGGCTTGCTGCGCAGCCCCACCGTTGGAGCCTGAGCTGAGACGCGTTGCGCACGAGCCGGGGTACGTGCTCCACCACTACGACTGGAGCGAATCCAGCATCATCGTCGAAGCCTTCACGCGTGCGCACGGCCGCGTGGCGCTGGTGGCCAAGGGCGCCAAGCGGCCGTCGTCCAACTTCCGTTCGGTGCTGCTGCCGCTGCAGCCGCTGTCGCTGAACTGGAGCGGCGACGGGGAGATCCGCACGCTGAAGGGCGCCGAGTGGGGCGGCGGCGAGGTCATGCCGACCGGCGACGCGCTGCTGTCGGGCTACTACGCCAACGAGTTGCTGCTGCGCCTGCTGGCGCGCGAGGACGCGCATCCGCGCCTGTTCGATGCCTATGCGGCGCTGGTGCACGTGCTGGCCACCGACCGCGGTGAAGTGCTGCACGCCGCCGCGCTGCGCGCGTTCGAGCTGCTGCTGCTGCGCGAAACCGGCCAGCTGCCGGCGCTTGATCTGCAGACGCTCACCCTGACGCCCGTGTCGGCGCAGGGGCGCTACCGCCTGCTTGCCGAGGCCGGTGTGCGCGCGGCGCATGCCGATGACGACGCCTGGCTGATCGGCGCGCACTGGCAGGCGCTGGCCGAGGCCGTGCAGGACGAGGCGCCGTTCGTCGCCACCCTGCATGCGGTCGCGGGCTTGCCGGGCGAGGCGCGTGGCCATCTGCGCCAGCAGCTGCGCGAGCTGCTCCACTACCATTGCGGCATCGGCACGCTGCGCACGCGCCAGCTGATGATGGATTTGCAGGCCCTCTCGTGAACATCTCCCAGAAGACCCAGCTTTCGGTCAATGTCAACAAGGTCGCCCTGGTGCGCAACACGCGCCACCTCGGCATTCCAAGTGTCACCCGCGCGGCGGAGATCTGCCTGCGGGCCGGCGCGCACGGCATCACGGTGCATCCGCGGCCCGACGAGCGCCACATCCGCGCGGCCGATGTGCGCGAACTTGCCGCGCTGATGAAGGACTGGCCTGGCCGCGAATACAACATCGAGGGCAATCCGACGCAGAACCTGATGGGCTTCATCCGCGCCGTGCGGCCTGACCAGTGCACCTTCGTGCCCGACAGCGAGGACCAGTTCACCAGCGATCACGGCTGGTCGCTCGGCGATGCGGCAGTGCGTGATCGGCTGCGGCCCCTGGTGGCCGAGGTACGGGCGCTTGGCGTGCGGGTCAGCCTGTTCATGGACCCGGTTCCCGAGCTGATGGCGCTGGCCAGGGAGCTTGGCGCCGACCGGGTCGAGCTGTACACCGAACCGTACGCCGCCGCCTGGTCGGGTGGTGACGAACAGGCACGCCGCGCCGAACTGGACCGCTACGCGGCTGCCGCGCGCGCGGCGCTGGCAGCCGGGCTGGGCGTCAACGCCGGCCATGACCTGAGCCGCGACAATCTGACGCCCTTCCTGCGCGCAGTGCCGGGCGTGGCCGAGGTGTCGATCGGCCACGCGCTGATCGCCGACGCGCTGGAGCTGGGCTACGAGGCCACCGTGCGCGGCTACCTGCACTGCATCGAGGCGGCGTTCACCGCATGACGCCAGGTGCGGAACCTGTGGGCCGGGGTGCTGGCGCAGCTCCGGATCAGCTCGCGCCATGATCCACGGCATCGGCACCGACATCTGCGACATCCGCCGCATCCGCGCCAGCTTCGAGCGCCATGGCGAGCGCTTCGCGCTGAAGATCCTGAGCGAGGGCGAGTTGGTGGTGTGGCGCCGCCGCAGCGCACGCTGGCCCGAGCGCGGGCTGCGCTACCTGGCGACGCGCTTTTCCGCCAAGGAGGCGTTCAGCAAGGCGATCGGCCTGGGCATGCGCATGCCCATGCACTGGCGCCTGTGCGAGATCGCCAACCGGCCGAGCGGCGAGCCGGTGATCGTCTTGCATGGCGGGCTGAAGGACTGGTTCGAGGCACGCGGCCTCACCGCGCACATCAGCGTGACCGACGAGAGCGAGTACGCGGCGAGTTTCTGCGTGGTGGAGCAGTTGCCGCGCTGACGCTGGCGGGATTCGCCGCATACTTCGAGGCTTGAACAGCCGAACGCAAAGGACGCGATAGTCACGAAAAGCCACGAGAAGCACGCAAGGAACTCAAGAAGAAGATCGAATGGTCTACTTTCACGTTTCCTGAGAAACCTTTGCGTCCTTTGCGTACGGTCTCGAGGCTGTTGAAGCTCATCCAAAGCGAAATCCCCACGATGCAGCACGCTCCCCTGATCATCGACATCGCCGGCACCGCGCTCAGTGATGACGACCGTCGCCGCCTGGCGCATCCGCTGGTGGGCGGCCTGATCCTGTTCACCCGCAACTGGGAAAGCCGCGAGCAGCTGACGAAGCTCACCGCCGCCATCAAGCGCCTGCGTCCCGATCTGCTGATCTGCGTCGACCACGAAGGCGGGTGCGTGCAGCGCTTTCGCACCGGCGGCTTCACCCACCTGCCGCCAATGCGCGCATTGGGCGAGCTGTGGATGCGCGATGCGATGCGCGCGCAGGATGCGGCCACCGCCTGCGGCTACGTGCTGGCAGCCGAGTTGCGTGCCTGCGGGGTGGATCTGTCGTTCACGCCGGTGCTGGATCTGGACTGGCCAATCGATGCCGCCATGCCCGCGCGCAGGCAGTCTGCCGCCCGAACGGGCGCGGGAGATCTGGGATGGCCCGGCGTTTCGCGGAGCCGCGTCATCGGCGACCGTGCCTTCCACGCCGATCCGCGTGTGGTCACGCTGCTGGCCAAGAGCGTCGCGCACGGGCTGCTGCGTGCGGGCATGAGCAGCTGCGCCAAGCACTTCCCTGGTCATGGCTGGGTGGTGGCCGACTCGCACGTGGCGCTGCCGCGCGACACGCGCTCGCTCAAGGCCATCCTGGCCGATGACGGCGCGCCTTATGGCTGGCTCAGCGCTGCGCTGGACGCGGTGATGGCAGCGCACGTGGTCTATCCGAAGGTGGACGCGCGCCCAGCCGGCTATTCGGCGCGCTGGCTGCAGGCCGTGCTGCGCGGGCGCCTGGGCTTTGGCGGCGCCATCTTCACCGACGACCTGAGCATGGAAGCCGCGCGCCACGTCGAAGGCCGCACCGTGACGCCGGTCGAAGCGGTGCTGGCGTCGCTGCAGGCCGGCTGCGATCTCACGCTGCTGTGCAACCAGTCGCTCGGCGACGGCGGCGTGATCGACGAGGTGATCGACGGACTGGCCGAGGCGCAGATCAAGGGTGCGTGGACGCCGTCCGCCGCCAGCGACCTGCGCCGGCAGGCGCTGCTGCCGCGCCAGGCGGCGCCGGACTGGGCGCAGCTGATGCGCTCGCCGGACTACCTGCACGCGCTCGCGCTGATTCCTTAAGCCGACTTGAAGTGGTGACAAACGGACCGAACTTTCCGTGTCATCCACGTTCTCACTGGACATGAACGGTATGTTTTTTCGTCAACTGCCGCCGCCATCATCCGCTGGTGGCGGGGCTTTCGAGCGCGTCATGGCGCGCGTGCTGGGCCTGCTGGTGTGGGTGACACTGGCCGCGATGGCGCTGGTGTTCGCACTCAGCTTGGCCGTCTGGCTGGTCGTGATGGTGGTCGTCAGCTTGGTGGCCAGCGTGTTCACCGGGCGTCCGGCCGCCGTCACCGTGCTGTGGCGCCGCTACCGCGAACTGACGCGCCAGCGCTGGCCGCAGCGCCCGGATGCCAGCAGCACGCCGCGTGCCGATGCGGCGAGCGCCACCGGTGCGGCGCGGCCGACCGGTGTCGAGGACGTGGCCTGGCGCGAGGTGCCAGCCGCCCGGGACAAGGCCGGGGCGCGCGACGATCCGGCTGGCTGACGGCTTCCCCGAACAGTCGGCCATGATGCCGCTGCGGCTTGATGCCAGGCAAGAAATCCGGCTGATGTCTGCGTCGCATGCGAGCGCACGCGGGCGACGCGGCTAAGATGCCCTGGTAGACCGCCGCGCCACGGTCGGCGTGGCGGTTTGGTTGACGACCACCTACCACCGGAGACGATCCATGGCTGCCACTGCCCATGCTGCCTTCATCCAGGCGCGCGACTTCCTGCTCCAGCACCGCACCGACTACGACACCGCCTACCGCGATTTCCGCTGGCCGCAGCTCACCGAGTTCAACTGGGCGCTCGATCATTTCGACGTCATGGCGCGCGGCAATGAGGCCACCGCCCTGCACATCGTCGGCGAGGACGGCAGCGAGCTGAAGCGCAGCTTCGCGCAGATGAGTGCGCGTTCGGACCAGGTCGCCAACTGGCTGCGCGGCGCCGGTGTCAAGCGCGGTGACCGCGTGCTGATGATGCTGGGCAACGAGCTGGCGCTGTGGGAACTGATGCTGGCCTGCATCAAGCTGGGCGCGGTGATGATTCCGGCCACCATGCTGCTCACCACCGATGACCTGCGCGACCGGCTGGAGCGTGGCGGCGTCAGGCACGTCGTCGTCGCCAGCGAGCAGGCGGCCAAGTTCGCCGATCTGCCCGGCGACTACACGCGCATCACGGTCGGCGCCGCGATCGAAGGCTGGCTCAGCTTCAGCGGCAGCGTGCAGACCGCGACGACCTTCACGCCCGACGGCCCGACGCAGGCCGATGACCCGCTGCTGCTGTACTTCACCAGCGGCACCACCTCCAAGCCCAAGCTGGTGCTGCACACGCAGCAGAGCTACCCGGTCGGGCACCTGAGCACCATGTACTGGATCGGGCTGCAGCCGGGCGACGTGCACCTGAACATCTCCTCGCCCGGCTGGGCCAAGCACGCCTGGAGCTGCTTCTTCGCACCCTGGAATGCGGGCGCCACCATCTTCATCTTCAACTACGCGCGCTTCTCGGCGCCGGCGCTGCTCGGCGTGCTGGAGCGCTACAAGGTGACCAGCCTGTGCGCACCGCCCACCGTCTGGCGCATGCTGATCCAGGAAGACCTGAGCGCATGGAAGGGCCGGCTCAGCCTGCGCGAGGTGATCGGCGCGGGCGAGCCGCTCAACCCGGAGATCATCGACCAGGTGCAGGGTGCCTGGGGCCTGACCCTGCGCGATGGCTACGGCCAGACCGAGACCACGGCGCAGATCGGCAACCCGCCGGGCCTGCCGATCAAGCCCGGCAGCATGGGACGGCCGCTGCCTGGCTACGAGGTGGTGCTGCTGGATCTGGACGACCAGCCGGCCGGCGAGGGCGAGGTGTCGCTGACGCTCGCCGTGCGCCCGCTCGGCCTGATGACGGCCTACGAGGACAGCCCGGAGAAGACCGCCGAGGTCATGCGCGGCGGCTGCTACCGTACCGGCGACACCGCCGCGCGCGATGCCGACGGCTACATCACCTTCGTCGGCCGTGCCGACGACGTGTTCAAGGCCAGCGACTACCGCATCAGTCCGTTCGAGCTGGAAAGCTGCCTGATCGAGCACCCCGCAGTGACCGAGGTTGCCATCGTGCCCAGCCCCGATCCGGTACGACTGGCGGTGCCCAAGGCTTTCCTGACGCTGCTGCCCGGCGAGACGCCGAGCGCCGAGCTGGCCGAGGCCATTTTTGCCTTCTCACGCCAGAAGCTGGCGCCGTACAAGCGCGTGCGCCGCATCCAGTTCGTCACCGAGCTGCCCAAGACCATCAGCGGCAAGATCCGGCGCGTCGAGATGCGCACCAGCGAGAACGCGCGGCAGGAGGGCAGCCGCGCCGAGCACGAATACTTCGAGGACGATTTCCCGGCGCTGAAGGGTTGACTGCGCTCGAACTGGTGCGCGGGCGCGGCTCGATGCAGGCGATCCGATCGATCGAAGCTCCTGGTCCAGCGCTTGCGCGGAAGGGCGTGACCTGACCCCTTTGATGAGGAGGAGGCGCAACAGCGCCTCGGGGCAGGGTGTCAGGCCTCGTGCCGCAGCGCCGGGAACAGGATCACGTCGCGGATGCTCGGGCTGTCGGTCAGCAGCATCATGAAGCGGTCGATGCCGACGCCGCAGCCGCCGGTGGGCGGCATGCCGTATTCCAGCGCGCGGATGAAGTCGGCGTCGTAGAACATGGCTTCCTCGTCGCCGGCGTCCTTGGCGCTGGCCTGGGCGGCAAAACGCGCGGCCTGGTCCTCGGCGTCGTTCAGTTCGGAGAAGCCGTTGGCCATCTCGCGGCCGGTGATGTAGAGCTCGAAGCGCTCGGTCACCTCGGGCCGCGCATCGTTGGCGCGTGCCAGCGGGCTGATCTCGGTCGGGTGCTCCATGATGAAGGTCGGCTGCCACAGGTGCTGCTCGACCTCTTCCTCGAAGTACATCACCTGCAGGCTGGCCAGGCTGCGCTGCGACAGCCGGTCCTTCTCTTCTGTCAGGCCGAGCTTCTTCAGCCGCCGCGTCAGCTCGGCCGCGTCGTCCACATGGGCGCCGATGTCGGTGTGCGCGTGCAGCGCCTCGCGGATGGTCATGCGCTTGAACGGCTGGCCCAGGTCGATCTCGCGACCCTGGTAGCTCAGCTGCAGCGTGCCGACCGCCTGCTGCGCGCTGTCGCGGATCAGCGCCTCGGTGAAATCCATCAGGTCCTGGTAGTTCCAGTACGCGGCGTAGAACTCCATCATCGTGAACTCGGGGTTGTGCCGCACGCTGATGCCCTCGTTGCGGAAGCTCCGATTGATCTCGAACACGCGCTCGAAGCCGCCGACGATCAGGCGCTTCAGGTACAGCTCGGGCGCGATGCGCAGATACATGCGCTGGTCGAGCGCGTTGTGGTGCGTGACGAAGGGCTTGGCGTTGGCGCCGCCCGGGATCGGGTGCAGCATCGGCGTCTCGACTTCCATGAAGCCATGGCCGGTCATGAAGCTGCGCATCGCGCCCAGCATCGCGCTGCGGGCGCGGAAGCGCTCGCGCGCGGCCTCGTCCATGATCAGGTCGACGTAGCGCTGGCGGTACTTCAGCTCCTGGTCCTGCATGCCGTGGAACTTGTCCGGCAGCGGACGCAGGCTTTTCGTGAGCAGGCGGATGCGGCTGGCGTGGATCGACAGCTCGCCGGTCCGGGTCTTGAACAAATGGCCTTCGGCGGCCACGATGTCGCCCAGGTCCCAGTGCTTGAAGGCCTCGTAGTCGGCCTCGCCGACGTCGTCGCGGGCGACGTAGATCTGGATGCGGCCGGTGGCGTCCTGCAAGGTGGCGAAGCTGGCCTTGCCCATCACGCGCTTGAGCATCATGCGGCCGGCCACGCTGGCTTTGATCTTGTTGCCGGCGGCGATGTCGGCGTCCAGCGCCGGCTTGTCGGCGTCGCCATGCGCCGCATGCAGGGCGGCGGCGCGGTCGCGCGGCTTGAAGTCGTTCGGGAATGCCACGCCACCGCCACCGGCCTGCTGCTCGCGCAGGCTGCGCAGTTTCTCGCGCCGCTCGGCGATCAGCTTGTTCTCGTCGGGCGCTTCGGCGGCGGGGCTTGGTTCCTGGGACATGACGGTTCAGTGGAAAATAAATGGCCAGCCATGACGCCAGCCAAACCCATGATTTTACTTGCCGCTGTCTTGGGCGCGCATTGTCGTGCCTGCGTGCGGCCGGGCACTGCATGCAGCGCGTGCTAGGCCCGCTGCGGCGCTGGCTGGGCGCCGCCGTGGCGTGGACGGCGGCGCAGCATCTGGCCTACTTCGCCAGCGCCTGGCTGGTGACGGCGCTGGCCGGCGCGGCGGCGTTCGGCGCGCTCGGGCAGGCGCTGGTGCTGGCGCTGATCGGCAGCCTGGCGGCCGGTCTGCGGCTCGATTACGCGGCGCAACTGGCGCGGCGCGAGGGACTGGCCCAGCCGCTGTTCGTGCTGGCCGAGCGGCTGGCATGGGCGATTGGAGCGTTGGCTGCGGCGCTGGCGCTGCCGGCCTGGTGGCTGGGCTGGGCGCCGATGTGGCTGCCGGCCGGCGCCCTGGCGATCACGCCGCTGGCCCTGCTGCAGGTGCTGGCGGCGCGCCATGTGCGCGCGGGCGCAGTGGTGCCGGCCGCCGCCGTGCGCGCCGGGCCGGCGCTGCTGATGCTGCCCCTGCAGGCCCTGCTGGCAGGTTCGCCGCGCTTCGATGCGGTGGTGTGGTCGGTGCCGCTGGCGGCCTGGCTGGTCTGGCTTGTGCTGCGCCGGCGCCATCGCGGCAGCCGGGGTGCGCCAGCACCGGGCGATTGGCGGCGGTTGCGGCGTGCAGCCCGTGCACGCTGGCCGTTCGTGCGCGCCGAATGGCCGAGCCTGATGCTGAACACCGCCGCCAACCACGGCCAGGTGCTGGTGGTGGGTGTGCTGGCGGGCGACGTGGCCGCGGGTGTGATGGCGCTGGCGCTGCGCATCGCCATGCTGCCGACCAGCCTGCTGGGGCCGGCCCTGGCCGACGCCTTGCGCACGCGCGTGGTTGCCGCCCGCACCCGGGCGGCGGCGCGGGCGCTGGTCACGCGCGTGCTGCCCTGGCTGGTGGGCGGATCGCTGGCGGTGCATCTGCTCGCCTGGCTGGCCGTGCCGCTGTGTGCCTGGTTCTTCGCGCCGCAGGGGCTGGAGCTGGTGCAGGCGGCGCGGGTGCTGCTGGCGCTGGGCCTGCTGCGGCTGGCGATCAGCCCGGTGACTTTCCTGCTTGCCTGGCGTGGCTGGGTCGGCCTGAACCTGCTGGGCCAGTCGCTGCTGTTCCTCGCCGCCCTGGGTGCGGCCTGGTGGGGCGTGCAGCGTGGCGGCGTATCCACGGTGGCCTGGGGCTACACGCTGGTCGCGGCCGGCATCTACCTGGGCTACCTGTGGGCCAGCTGGCAGGCGGTGCAGGGCGGTGTTCAGGGTGACAATCGCGCATGAACACGAACGGATGATGCGGACTTCATGAGCAGGCACGGCAACGTCGGCGCGGCGCGCGAGGCCTCACTGGCGCGCGAGTTCTACATCGCGGCGCACAACTTCACGCCCGAGCACCTGCATTCGCTGTCATTCCAGGTGCTGCAGATCCATGGCTTCATGCCGCGGCGCGTGCTCGAAGTGGGCATCGGCAACGGCTTCGTCTCGACCTATCTGCGGCAAAGCGGGATCGAGGTGGTGACGGCCGACATCAATCCGGGGCTGGGTGCCGACATCGTGGCGCCGCTGGCCGAGTTGCCGCAGAAGCTGACGGATACGCGCCCGTTCGACGTGGTGTCGTGCTGCGAGGTGCTCGAGCACATGCCGCTGGCGCAACTGGATGACAACCTGCGCACGCTCGCCGGCCTGGCGCGCAACGCCTTCATCTCGCTGCCGGGGCACTGGCCCTGGCTGGGCTTCAGCGGCCGCCTCGGACTGCACAACCGCTTCGTCGACGTCTGCCTGGGCGTGCGCATCCCCAACCGGCGCCGGCTCACCGACGGCCACTACTGGGAGATCCATTCCGAATGGGCGACGCGCCGCTCGGCCCTGATCGCGCGCATGCGGCGGCATTTCGGCCGTGTCGAAGCAGGGGTGTTCCCGATGCACCGCTACCACTACTTCTTCCGCTGCCTGGGCAGCAAGGGCGTGGCCTGAGTGCTGCTGTCGGTGATCGCCCCCTGTCGCAACGAGGCAGCGCATATCGGGCCGTTCTGCGAGAGCGTGGCGGCGCAGCAGCTGCCGCCCGGGGTCGAGCTGGAGGTGCTGATCGCCGACGGCCGCAGCGATGACGGCACGCGCGATCGGCTCGATGACTGGTGCATGCGTGATGCACGCTTTCGCTGGCTGGACAACCCCGATCTGATCGTCTCCAGCGGCCTCAACCGCTGCATTGCTGCCGCGCGCGGCGAGGTACTGGCGCGGCTGGACCTGCACAGCAGCTATGCGCCCGACTACCTGGGGCAATGCCTGGCGGCGCTGCAGCGCAGCGGTGCCGACAACGTCGGCGGTCCGTGGCGGGCCGTCGGCCACACGCCGATGCAAAGCGCCATCGCGGCGGCCTTCCAGTCGCGCTGGGTGGTCGGCGGTGCGCGCTCGCGTGACCTGGACTACGAGGGCGAGGTGGACACGGTCTACCTCGGCTGCTGGCCGCGCGCCAGCCTCGAGCGCTTCGGCGGCTTCGACGAGCAGCTGGTGCGCAACCAGGACGATGAGCACAACCTGCGCATCCGCCTGCAGGGTGGGCGCATCTGGCAGAGCAGCGCGATCCGCTCCACCTACACGCCGCGCGGCTCGCTGCGGCAGCTGTTCCGCCAGCAGTTCCAGTACGGCTACTGGCGGCCGTTCGTGATGCGCAAGCACGGGCAACCGGGCTCGCTGCGGCAACTGGTGCCGGCGGCCTTCGTGGCGGCCATCGCGCTGGCTCTGCTGCTGCTGCCGTGGTGGCGCTGGCCGCTGGCCGGCCTGGCGCTGGCCTATGGTGGTTATCTGGCGACGGCGACAGTGCTTGCAGCACTGCAGGCGCCAAGAGAGAGGTCGGCGAGTGTGCTGCTGCGGCTGCCGCCGGTGATTGCCGCGTATCAACTCGGCTACGGCCTCGGTAGCTGGCGCGGGCTGCTGGATCTGCTGCGCGGGCGGCGCGTGACGGGTGCGTCGGCGAAAATGAGCCGTTGATCCACCGCCGTGCGTTGCATTCCCTGACTTGGCTCCATGACCGACGCCAACCCGCCGTTCCTGCCCTTCGCACGCCCCGACATCGGCGACGCTGAAGTCGAGGCGGTGGCGCGCGCCCTGCGCTCGGGCTGGGTGACGACCGGACCCGAGACCCGCGCGTTCGAGCAGGAATTCGCCGCCTGCCTGGGTGGCGGCGTGCACGCGGTCGCAGTCAACTCGGCCACGGCGGGCCTGCACCTGGCGCTGGAGTCGATCGGCGTCGGCGCCGGCGACGAGGTGATCGCGCCGACGCTGACCTTCACCGCCACGGTCGAGGTGGCGCGCTACCTGGGCGCGGACGCGGTGCTGGTCGACGTCGATCCGGTCACGCTCAACATCGACCCGGCGGGCATCGCCGCCGCCATCACGCCGCGCACCCGCGCCATCCTGCCGGTGCACTACGGCGGTCTGGCCTGCGACATGGACGCGATCTTCGCGCTGGCACGCAGCAACGGCCTGCAGGTGGTCGAGGATGCCGCGCACGCGCTGCCCGCCACGCACGGTGGCAGGCTGGTCGGCAGCTTGCCGAGCGCGGCGTCGGTGTTCAGCTTCTACGCCAACAAGACCATCACCACCGGTGAGGGCGGCATGGTGGTGACGCGCGACGAGCGGCTTGCCGCGCGCATGCGCGTGATGCGCCTGCACGGCATCAGCCGCGATGCCTTCGACCGCTTTTCCAGCCGCACCCCGGCCTGGTACTACGAGGTCATCGCGCCCGGCTTCAAGTACAACCTGACCGACGTCGCGGCGGCGCTGGGGCGGGTGCAGCTGGCGCGCCTGCCGACCTTCGTGCAACGCCGCCGGCAGCTGGCGGCGCGCTACCTGCACGAGCTGAAGAGTCTGCCGCTGCTGCTGCCCGCCGATGCGCCGGCCGGCGAGACCCACGCTTGGCATCTGTTCGTGATCCGCCTGCGCGAGGATGCCAAGGTGACGCGTGACGGAGTGATCGGGGCCTTGAGCGAGGCCGGCATCGGCACCAGCGTGCACTATGTGCCGCTGCACCGCCAGCCCTACTGGCGCGATCGCTATCGCCTGACGCCGGAGCAGTTTCCGGTGGCGGAGCAGGCCTACCAGCGCATGCTCAGCATCCCGCTGTTCACGGCGATGAGCGACGACGAGCAGACGCGCGTGATCGCGGCGCTGAAGGCGGTGGTGCGATGAGCGGCGTCTTGCCGGGATCACCCGCGGGTGCCGGCCGGGGGCTGCTGCGCCGTGATCCGGTCGGCGCCAGCCGGGCACGCCTGGCCTGCTTCGGCTGGAGCGCGCGCGCCTGGTCGCGGCCGTGGCTGGATTTCGTGCGCGCGCATCCGGGCCTGCAGCTGCGTGAGGCACTCGAGATCGGCGCCGGCTCGCGCTCGTCGCTGGCGCCGCTGCTGCTGGACCTGGCGCAACGGGTGGAATGCTCGGCGCACGATGCGGCGATGCTGCCGGCGATCGAGGCGCTGAATGCACGCGTGCTGAGCGCCGACGAGCGCCAGCGTGTCGTCTACACGCGGCAGGACGCGCGGGCGCTCAGCGGGTGCTGGGATCTGATCGTGCTGAAATCCGTGCTCGGCGGATTGCACCGCATGCACGACTCGTCGATCAGCGATGTGCATGCCACCATCGAGGGGCTCCAGGCGCACCTGAACCCGGGCGGGCTGCTGGTGACGCTGGACAACGGACGCACCGCGCTCGAGCCGTTGCTGACGCGGCTGGGTTCGCGCCGCAATGGCTGGCGTTTCCTTCGCCACGAGGATTTCCCGCCGGCCGATGCCTGCTACGGCTTCGGTGTGCTGAGTGTCGGCTCGGCCGCGACCCGGCTCGGCTGGCTCGGGCGCCGGATCGACGACGGCTTGTTCCTGCTCGACTGCGTGCTGTCGCCGTGGGCACGTCGCCATGCGGTGCTGCTGCATGTCTACCGGCGACCCGCATGAATGCGGCGCTGGCGCAGCGGCAGGCCGGCAAGCGGGTTATGGATCTGGTGCTGACCGTGCTCGCTTTGCCGCTCGCGCTGCCCTTGATGGCGCTGCTGGCGCTGTGGGTTCGGCTCGACTCGCCGGGGCCGGCGCTGTTCCGGCAGCAGCGCGTCGGGCTGGGCGGACGCTTGTTTCGCATCCACAAGTTCCGCACCATGCGGCTGCACGACGCCAGCGGACCGCAGCTGACGGCGGCGGGCGATGCACGCATCACGCGTGCCGGGCGCTGGCTGCGGCGCACCAAGCTGGATGAGTTGCCGCAGTTGATCGACGTGTTGAAGGGGGACATGAGCCTGGTCGGGCCGCGCCCCGAGGTGCCGCGCTACATGGCGCTGTACCCGGACGATGTGCGCCAGCGCATCCTGTCGGTGCGCCCCGGCATCACCGACCGCGCGGCGATCGAGTTCCGCGACGAGGAGCGCCTGCTGGCGGCCAGCGACGACCCGGAGCAGACCTATGTGCAGGCCATCATGCCGGTCAAGCAGCGCTACTACATCGACTACGTCGAGCGGCACAGCGTCGTCGGCGACCTGCGCATCCTGCTCGATACCGCGCGGGCGGTGCTGCGATGAACCGGTGTGCAAGCTGCGACACGTGCACGACATGGCGGGCGCAGCGCGGGGCGCCGGCATGCTGAGCACCTGGCGCCACAACCTGGTCAGCAAGAGCTGGCTGGTCGATCTGCCGCTGATCGCCCTGGCCTGGTGGGCGGCGTTCTGGCTGCGCTTCAATCTGGAACTGCCGCCGCCATACCTCGGCCACGCGCTGCTGACCACGCCGATCGCGCTCGGCTGCATGGCGCTGGGGCTGGCGCTGGCGCGCGTGCCGCGCCAGTCGTGGCGCTACGTCAGCCTGGCCGATCTGCGCCAGCTGGCGGCAGGCGTGGCACTGGGGCTGGTGTTGACGACGGCGCTGGTGATGGGGTTGCGCATCGAGGGTTTTCCGCGCTCGGTGTTCCCGATCGGCGGCATCCTCGCCCTGGTGCTGCTGGCCGGCGCACGCGCAGCCTGGCGCACGCTGACCGAGCGTGCCCGCGTGCAGGAGCTGCCGCCGGGCCCGCGCCAGCCACTGCTGATCGCCGGCACGCTGGAGGAGGCCGACCACACCCTGCGCACGCTCAAGGGCGTGAGCGGCTGGCGCGTGACGGGCATCGTCTCGCCGCAGGCGCAGGACGTGGGCCGCACGCTGCATGGCGTGCCGGTGCTGGGCGCGCCCGACGCGCTGGCCGGGATCGCCGCTGAGCAGCGGGTCGGCACGCTGCTGCTCGCCAGTCCGCCGGGCGCGGCACTGCGGCGTGAACTGATGCTGCGCTGGTCGGGAGCCGCCGAGCTGAAGCTGCTGACCCTGCCCTCGGCCGACGAACTGCTGCGTCCGGGCGCCGTGCCGGCACCGCGCCAGGTGCGGCTGGAGGACCTGCTGGGCCGGACTCCGGTGCAGCTGGACGAGCAGGGTCTGGCCGGGCTGTTCAGCGGTCAGACCGTGCTGGTGACCGGTGCCGGCGGCTCGATCGGCGCCGAGCTGTGCCGCCAGGTGGCGCGCTTCGGCGCCGCGCGGCTGGTCTGCGTGGACGTGTCCGAGTACGCGAGCTACCGCCTGGAGCAGGAGCTGCAGCGCAGCTTTCCTGCACTGGAAGGCATTTACTACACCGCCAACGTGCGCGATGCGGACCGGCTGCGCGCCATCGTGCGGACGCACCGACCGGCGGTGCTGCTGCACGCGGCGGCCTACAAGCACGTGCCGCTGATGGAGGCAGACAACCAGATCGAGGCGCTGCATACCAACGTGCTGGGCACGCTGAACGCCGTGCGGGCCGCTGGCGAGGCCGGGGTGGCGCGCTTCGTGCTGGTCTCGACCGACAAGGCGGTGAACCCGACCAGCGTGATGGGCGCCAGCAAGCGGCTGGCGGAACAGCTGGTGCAGGCGCTGGCCGGCCGTTATCCGGCGACGCAGTTCGTCTCGGTGCGCTTTGGCAACGTGCTGGGTTCCAGCGGCTCGGTGGTGCCCTTGTTCACGGCGCAGATCGAGCAGGGCGGGCCGGTCACCGTGACGCATCCCGAGATCGTGCGCTACTTCATGACTATTCCCGAGGCCGCGCAGCTGGTGCTGCAGGCCGGTTTGATGGGACGCTCAGGCCAGATCTTCGTGCTCGACATGGGCGAGCCGATCAGGATCGTCGACCTGGCGCGGCTGCTGATCCGGATGTCGGGCCAGAGCGAGCGCGAAGTGCCGATTGCCTTCACCGGCCTGCGCCCGGGCGAGAAGCTGTACGAGGAGTTGCTGGCCGATGATGAAACCAGCGCTGCGACGCCGCATGCCAAGTTGCGCGTGGCCAAGGTCGCGCCGGCGCCGGTGGAGGCGGCGGGGCGCATCGAGGACTGGATTACCACGCTCGGCTGGGCGCCGGACGCAGACCTAGTGCGCACGGGGCTGGCGCGGCTGGTGCCCGAGTTCCGCCCGCCAGCGCGCGGGTAGCTGCGAGCAGCGGTGTTGCTTGCGAGCGCGCGCTCAAGCGGCGCCGGAACCGATCGAGGCCCGGGCCAGCAGATCGGCCACCAGTTCTAGCCGCAGCAGGGGGTTGTCCAGCGCCAACAGCCGCTGCCGTGTCATCAGCGGCAGCGGCAGCAGTTCGCACCAGCGGTTGGCGACCCAGGCGCAGTCGCTGTAGTCGGCATTGTCGGGCGCCGGCGGTGCGATCGGCGTGCGCTCGCGCAGGCGCTGGTGGAACTGGCGCAGCGTTTCGGCGACGTGGCGCAGGTCGTCAGGCACTTGCACCGCCGGGTCATCGGGCAACAGGCGGATGTCGGCGACCCACAGGCCGTGCTTGAGTCGGCTCGAGCGCTCGATGCGAAAGCGCTGCGCGCCGCGACACTCGATCAGCATTAGCCCGGCCTGCGGTTGTTCCAGCCGCGTGATGCGGGCCAGCGTGCCGACTTCGTGCAGCCGCTCCTCGGCGGCGCCCGCCTGGCGCACCTCGTGACCCTGCGCCAGCGCGACCACGCCGAACGGCTGGTCCATCTTGTGGCAGCGGCCGATCATGTTCAGGTAGCGCACCTCGAACACCTGCAAGGGCAGCAGCCCGCCCGGGAACAGCACGGTGCCGAGCGGAAACAGCGGCAGTGGCTCGTCGGGAGGTGGGTCGTTGCTCATGGGGACGTCCACGGTGACACAGCGGTGCCAAGGTTCGGCTTGGGGATGATCCATGTCAAGCGGCCTCGTTATCATCGCACGCGTGCGCTGCTGGCTGGCCCGGTCGAGATCCGTACCGGGCCAAGGCGACGCAGAGCGCGAATACCCATGCTCTACCAAGTGATGACTTTTCTGCTCGAGGTGGCGGTGACCCTGATCGGGGGCGCCGCGCTGGTGCGGCTGTACATGCGCTGGCGCCGGATGTCGATGGGCAATCCGGTCGGGCGCCTGGTGCAGGCGCTGACCGACTGGCTGGTGCTGCCGCTGCAGCGTGTGCTGCCGCCCGGCGACAAGCTCGACGGCGCCAGCCTGCTGGCCGCGTGGCTGCTGAAGCTGCTGCAGTACGCGGCGCTGATGGGCATGCTCGGCCAGGCGCGCTGGACCGTCCTGCCGTTGCTGGCGCTGCTGGGCGTGGCGAAGCTGGCGGTGTCGGTGATCACGGCGCTGGTGATCATCGCGGCGATCCTGTCGTGGACGCAGAGCCCCTCGCTCATCTCCGACGTGCTGGAGCGCCTGTGCGAGCCGCTGCTGGCGCCGGTGCGCCGCGTGGTGCCGCTGATCGGCGGGCTGGATCTGTCGCCGCTGGTGCTGATCATCGGCCTGCAGGTGGTCAGCATCGTGCTGGGCTCCCTGCAGGCCAGGCTGCTCGGCTCGGCGCTGCTGGCCGGTGCCGGCCTGTAGCGTGTGTAGCGCGGCGGGCGGCCGCCGAGCCTACTGCACCGCGTCGGCGGGCTGGCGCTGCAGCATGGCAAGGATGCGGGCGATCTTCTGCCGCAGTTCGCGCCGGTCGCAGATGAAGTCGATCGCGCCCTTGGTCTGCAGGAACTCGGCGCGCTGGAAGCCCTCGGGCAGCTTCACGCGCACGGTGTTCTCGATCACGCGCGGGCCGGCAAAGCCGATCAGCGCCTTGGGTTCGGCGATCACCACGTCGCCGACGAAGGCGAAGCCGGCCGACACGCCGCCCATGGTCGGGTCGGTGAGCACGCTGATGTAGGGCAGCCCCTTCTTGGCCAGCCGGGTGAGCGAGGCGTTGGTCTTGGCCATCTGCATCAGCGACAGCAGGCCTTCCTGCATGCGTGCGCCGCCGGTGGCGGTGAAGCAGATGAAGGGCACCTTCTGCTCGATCGCGGTCTCGACGCCGCGCACGAAGCGCTCGCCGACCACCGAACCCATCGAACCGCCCATGAAGTCGAACTCGAACGCCGCCGCCACCACGCTGATCGAGTGCACGGCGCCGCCCATGACGACCAGGGCGTCGGTCTCGCCGGAATTCTCCAGCGCCTCCTTGAGCCGCTCGGGGTACTTGCGGCTGTCCTTGAACTTCAGCGCGTCGACCGGCAGCACCTCCTGGCCGATCTCGTAGCGGCCCTCGTTGTCGAGGAACACGTTGAGCCGCTCGCGCGCGCCGATGCGGTGGTGGTGGCCGCAGTGCGGGCAGACGTTCTGGTTGCCTTCCAGGTCGGTCTTGTAGAGCACGGTGTCGCACTCGGGGCACTTGACCCACAGGCCCTCGGGCATCTGGCGACGCTCGGAGGATTCCGACTTCTGGATCTTCGGCGGCAGCAGCTTTTCCAGCCAACTCATGGTTTGCTCCTTGAGTGATAGCGCGATTATGCGTCCAGCGCGGCGCGGATCGGGCGCAGGAAGTCCATCGCGGCAGCGGCCACGCGCTCGTGCGGCTGCGTCTCGATGACCTGGATCAGCCGGCTGCCGATGATGACGGCATCGGCCGACTCGCCGATGGCCCGGGCGGTCTTGGCGTCGCGGATGCCGAAGCCGACGCCGACCGGGATTTGCACGTGCTCGCGGATGCGCGGCAGCATGGCGGCGACCTCGGCTGTGTCCAGCGTGCCCGAACCGGTCACGCCCTTGAGCGAGACGTAGTAGACGTAGCCGCTGGCGACGTCGGCCACCTGCTGCATGCGCTCGGGCGTCGAAGTCGGCGCCAGCAGGAAGATCAGGTCCATGCCGGCGGCGCGCAGCGCGGCGGCGAACGCGGTGCATTCCTCGGGCGGGTAGTCGACGATCAGCAGGCCGTCGATGCCGGCGGCGGCGGCATCGCGGATGAAGGCGCCCTCGCCGTGCTTCTGGTCGTAGCGCTCGACCGGGTTGGCGTAGCCCATCAGCACCACCGGCGTGACCATGTCCTTGTCGCGGAAGGTTTTCACCATGACCAGCACCTGGGTCAGGCCGATGCCCAGCGCCAGCGCACGCTCGCCGGCTTTCTGGATCACCGGGCCGTCGGCGCTGGGGTCGGAGAACGGCACGCCCAGCTCGATGATGTCGGCGCCCGCATTGACCATGCCGTGCATCAGTGCCGGCGTGATGTCGGCATAGGGGAAGCCGGCGGTGACGTAGGGGATCAGCGCCTTGCGGCCCTGCGCCTGCAGCGCGGCCAGGGTGGTCTGGATCCGGCTCATGGCTTGACCCCCAGCGCGCGCGGCGCGCCCTTGACCACGTGGCCACGCATCGACGGGCGGTCGAACACCTCGGCGCCATGGAGGTCGGCCACGGTGCCGATGTCTTTGTCGCCGCGGCCTGACAGGCAGACCAGGATCGACTGGTCCTGCCGCATGGTCGGCGCCAGCTTCATCGCGTAGGCCATGGCGTGGCTGGATTCGAGCGCGGGGATGATGCCTTCGGTGCGGCACAGGTGGTGGAAGGCGGCCAGCGCCTCGGCGTCGGTGGCGCCCACATACTCGGCGCGACCGGTGTCCTTGAGCCAGGCATGCTCGGGGCCGACGCCGGGGTAGTCCAAACCGGCGCTGATCGAGTGCGTCTCGGTGATCTGGCCGTTGTCGTCCTGCAGGATGTAGGTGCGGTTGCCGTGCAGCACGCCGCTGGAGCCGCGCTGCAGGCTGGCCGAGTGCTTGCCGCTGTCGAGCCCTTCGCCGGCCGCCTCGACACCGATCAGGCGTGTGCCCTCGTGCGGGATGTAGGGGTAGAAGATGCCCATGGCGTTGCTGCCGCCGCCGACGCAGGCCACCACCACGTCGGGATGGCTGGCGGCGATGTCCTGCGCTGCCAGCAGCTCGGGCATCTGCGTCAGGCATTCGCGCCCGATCACGCTCTGGAAGTCGCGCACCATCATCGGGTAGGGGTGCGGCCCGGCCACGGTGCCGATGATGTAGAAGGTGTTGTCGACGTTGGCGACCCAGTCGCGCATGGCTTCGTTCAGTGCGTCCTTCAGCGTCTTGCTGCCGGACTCCACCGGCACCACGGTGGCGCCGAGCAGCTTCATGCGGTAGACGTTGGGCGACTGGCGTTTGACGTCCTCGCTGCCCATGTAAACCACGCATTCGAGCCCGTAGCGCGCGCAGATGGTGGCCGTGGCCACGCCGTGCTGGCCGGCGCCGGTCTCGGCGATGATGCGCGGCTTGCCCATGCGCTTGGCCAGCATGGCTTGGCCGATCACGTTGTTGATCTTGTGCGCGCCGGTGTGGTTGAGATCCTCGCGCTTGAGGTAGATCTGCGCACCGCCGAGTTCACGGCTGGTGCGCGCGGCGTGGTAGACGGGAGACGGTCGGCCGACGTAGTGCGCCAACTCGTAGCGGAATTCGGCCAGGAAGTCCGGATCGTGCTGGTACTTCGCGTAGGCGTCCTTCAGCTCGTTGATGGCGTAGGTCAGCGTCTCGCTGATGAAGCTGCCGCCGTAGCGGCCGAAATGCCCGCTCGCGTCGGGCTGCTGGTAATCGATCATGGATTCATCAAACTGAGGCGTCCGCCGCACGCACGGCGGCGACGAAACGGTGGATCTTGTCGGCGTCCTTGATGCCCTTCACGGGCTTGCCGTCCGGGCCAACGGCCTCGACGCCGGAGGAAACGTCAACTGCGAGCGAGTAGCCCCGCCCGCGCAATGCGGCGATCCCATCGCTCACGTTTGCAGGTGCGAGCCCACCAGACAAGACGAGGTGAGCGGGTACGTTTGGTGGCAGGCGTGACCAATTAAATGTCTTTCCCCCGCCGCCGAAGCCGGGTGTTTCCGCGTCGAGCAGAATGGCCTGGGCGGCTGTATAGTCGTGGCTGAAGTTTACCAAGTCGAATGGCTCGGCTGCCCGTGGGGAAATGCGCGCCGCGCGCCAGAACGGGCGGCCGCAGTGTGCCGCGATGGCAGCGCACTCGGCGGCCGATTCATCGCCGTGGAACTGCAGCGTCGCCCCCGGCACGCCCGCGCTGGCAGCCAGGATGTCGTTAGCCCGCGCATTCACGAACAGCAGCACCGGCGTCAGCATCGGCGGCAGGCGGCGTGCCAGTTCGGCTGCGCGCCCGGGTGCGACGTAGCGCGGGCTGGGCGGGTAGAGCACGAAGCCGATCGCATCCACCCCGGCGGCGACGGCGGCATCGACGTCCTGCTCGCGCGTCAGACCGCAGATCTTGATGCGGGTGCGCGGCGAAACGATGACCGCGCTGCCGCCGCGCCGTCCCAAGGCGGCGAGCGCCCCCTCGGGGGGCAGCGCACCATGTGCAGCAGGAAGCGTGGGGGCCTCCGAGCCGCCGCTGGGCCGCCCCGAGGCGGCGAGCGCCCCCTCGGGGGGCAGCGCACGATGCGCAGCAGGAAGCGTGGGGGCCTTGTTCATGGTAACCAATCATAGGCCGCGCTGCGCTCGGGGAGGCCCCAGTGCGGCTCGTAGCGCGGACCCAGGAAGTACAGGCCGTCGGCCGCGAAGGTGGGCGCGGCGGCGTCTCGGCTACGCGCCTCGCGCACCTCGCGCAGCCAGTCCGGCGCCTGCAGCCCCTGGCCGACCTGTAGCAGGCAGCCCATGATGTTGCGGATCATGTGGTGCAGGAAGGCGCTGGCCTCGAAATCGAAGCGCCAGTAGGCGCCGCGGCGCGTGATCTCGATGCGGCGCAGATCCTTGACCGGCGACAGCGCCTGGCATTCGCTGGCGCGAAACGAGCTGAAGTCGTGCTCGCCGTGCAGGTGCACCGCCGCCGCCCGCATGGCCGCGTCATCGAGCGGCCGGAACACCCAGCCGACGCGGCCGGCTTCCAGGCTGGGCCGCACGGGGGATTCGAGCACCACGTAGGCGTAGCGCCGTGCCAGCGCGCTGGCGCGGGCGTGGAAGGTGTCCGGCACGGCTTGCGCCCATTGCACCGCGATGTCGGCCGGCAGGAAGCGGTTGGTGCCGCGCACCCAGGAGAAGGGTTCGCGGCGCAGCGGGGTATCGAAGTGCACCACCTGCATCAGGCCGTGGACACCGGCATCGGTGCGGCCGGCGCAGAGCGTCGACACCGGCTGGGTGCTGAACTCGGCCAGGGCCCGCTCCAGCCGGTCCTGGACAGTGCGTCCGGAGGGCTGGCTTTGCCAGCCCTGGTAGGCGGTGCCGAGGTAGCTGATGCCGAGCGCGATTCTCACGGCCTGCATTGTCGCCGCAGCGGCGTGGCGCGCGCGCCGACGATCAACGCCGGCGTCCGGCCGTCGGTCAGGCGATCAGCCCAGGTCGGTGAGCAGCCGTTCGGCTTCGGCCTTGACGCTGCCGGCGGGCGCCTCGGCGACCAGTGCTGCCAGCAGCCTGCGTGCGGCGTCCAGGTCGCCATCGGCTTGGTGCCGGCGTGCCTGTTCGAGCTTGGCAGCGAGGGCGTCATCGAAATCCCTGATCGGGCTGCTGCCGGCCAGGCTCGCCGCCACGCCTGCCGTCGCCAGCCCGGCATCGTCGTCCAGCTTGAAATCGATGGTGCCGAAATCGAGGCGCTCGGCCGCTGGTGTGCTGCTGGCGGTGCTCGGGATCGGCGTGGGTTCAGAGTCCGACGCGAAATCCAGGTCGAGATCGAAGTCCAGCGGCGGCAGGTTGGGCTCGGTGGGTGCGGTCGGCGCCGCTGCGGCGCTGTGCGTGGGGTCGCCCGGATCGAGGTCGAGATCGAAGTCCAGCGGCATGAGCGTGGGCTCGGTGCTTGCGCCAGGTGCCGGTGCGCCCAGGTCGGAATCGAGGTCCAGCGACACGTAGAGCTCGTCCAGGCTCTTGCCAGCGGGCAGGACAGCCGCGGCCGCGAGCGCCGGCCCACCGATCAGGTACAGCTTGTTGCCAGGATCGAGTTCCTGGCCCAGGCGGGCGATCTCCTGCCAGTCCGGACCTTCGCCTTGGGTGATGTCGTAGGCTTCCACCGCGATGGCTTCCAGCGCCAGCGCATCACCGCGCTGGGCGTAGAGTTCGGCCAGCTTCAGGTGGTTGGGCACGCGTCCGCGCTCGGCGCGAATGGCGTCCTTGAGCCGTTGTTCGGCATCCAACTCGCGATCCCGCGCCAGGATCGCCGCGGCGGCCGCGGCCGGCAGCACGGCTGGTGGCTCGGCGGTGGACGCGACAGCGGCCTGGCCGGAGTCGGTGCCCGGCGGCGTCACAGCGCCCGCATTGCGCACGCCATCGGGGCCGGCATGGCGGTCGGCCGCGGGTTGCGGCCCCAGAAACGGTGGCGTGGGCGCTGCTGCGGCATCGCTCTCGCGCCGACGGGTGCGCACGAAGCCCCAGGCCGCCAGCAGGGCCAGCAGGCCGGCACCAGCCCACAGCAGTTGCGGATAGCCCGGCAGCGAATCGAGCAGCGAGGGGTTTTCGGCGGCCACGGGTGTGGCCTTCTCGGCAGGGCTTGCGGCGGGTGCTGCTGCAGAACTGGTCGTGGTTGCGGGTTCGGCAGCCGGGCTGGCTGCCTCGGCGTCTGCCGCCGGTGCCGTCGGTGCCGCTGCAACTGGGGTCACGGCCGATTCGGCTGGGGATGAACTGCTGGCGGCGTACGCTGGCACGGTTGCCGCCGCGGCGCCAGGCGCCTGTCCCGCCTCGCTCTGCAGCCGCGCCAGGTCGCTGATGTTCTGGTTCAGTTTGGCGACCTGTTCGCTTTGCGCCTGGGCCTGGCGCGCGGCCGCCAATGCGGCTTCCTTGTCGGCCGACTGCAGGTCGCGCGACAGCGTCAGCCGGTCCTGGCTCGGCACCGGTGCGGCGGCATCACGCAGCTCGGTCTGCACGCTGCCGGCGGCGCTGCGTTCGGCCGCGGCCGGACGTGTTGCCCGCGCGCTTTGCGCCAGGCTGCGCCGGTAGGCCTGGAAGTCGCGGCTGTGTGTTCGCAGGGCACGTTGCGCGGTATCCTGCGGCACGGCGGCTGCCTGTTCGGCGGTCGGGATGGTCAGCACCGCGCCGGCCTTCATGCGGTTGACGTTGCCGCGCATGAAGGCGCTGGGGTTGGCGCGCAACAGCGCCACCAGCATCTGGTCCAGCGAGACGCCTTCGGGCGCATGGGCGGAGACGATGCGGTAGGCGGTGTCACCGCGCCGCACGGTGACCTGCCGTACCCCATCGGCGACGGGCGCCGGCGTCGTGACGGTCGCGCGCGCCGGGGCCGGGCGAGCCGAGCGGTCAGGAGCGGTGGCAACGGGTTCGCGGCTTGCCGGTGGTGCCTGCACCACCGCGGGTGCCGGCGTCGACCGGGGTGCGGCGGCCGGCGCCGTTGCCGGCGCGGCGATCCGTGGCGGTGTGACGAGCACCGGCGCCGCCGCCGCGCGGCCCGGCGGATCGACCAGCATGGTGTAGTGGCGGACGATGCGCCCACTGGCCCAGTTGGCTTCGATGACCAGGCCGATCACCGGCTCGTTCACCGGCTGGTCTGCGGCGACGCGCAGGTAGGCCTGGCCGTTGGCGCGCCGGTGCAGGCTCACGCGCGCGCCCGACAGGGCGGGTGTGTACGGCACGCCGATGGCGCGAAAGGTGTCGGCCGAGGCGACTGAGGCCTGCAGCGAAGCCGCCTCGTCGGCATTGATCTGCGGCACCTCGATCTCGGCGCGCAGCGGCTCGCCGAGCGAGGACCGCATCGCGACCGCGCCCAGCACCAGCGCCTGTCCGTCCAGGCTAACGCCCATCAGCGCCAGTGCGCTGGCGGCTGCCAGTGCCGACCGGCGCCATGCGCCGCGCTGCCCGTGTTCTCCCTGTGCCATCGGTGTCATCCTAGTCATGCGCGCATGGTATCCCTGAAATCCCGCCTGCCGGCGCGCAGCGTGGCGCGGCACGGGCATCACGACCCGTCTGTTACCGGCAGAAACGAATCAGCCCGGTCGCGTCCGGAGTCGCGCCGGGCTGTGGCCGATGGCGGGCGGCGTTCAGGCGTCGAGCAGGATGCGCAGCATGCGGCGCAGCGGCTCGGCAGCGCCCCACAGCAGCTGGTCGCCGATGGTGAATGCGCCGACGTACTCGGGACCCATCGCCATCTTCCGAATGCGGCCGACCGGGATGTTCAGCGTGCCGGTCACCGCCACCGGCGTCAGGTCGCGCATGGTGTCGTCACGGTTGTTCGGCACCACCTTCACCCACTCGTTGTCGGCTGCGATCATGGCCTCGATGTCGGCCACCGGCACGTCCTTCTTGAGCTTGAAGGTCAGTGCCTGGCTGTGGCAGCGCATGGCGCCGATGCGCACGCAGAAGCCGTCCACCGGCACCGCGGGCGCATCGAAGCCGTCGCCTTGGCCCATGATCTTGTTGGTTTCGGCCATGCCCTTCCATTCCTCGCGGCTGACCCCGTTGCCCAGATCCTTGTCGATCCAGGGAATCAGCGAACCGCCCAGCGGCACGCCGAAGTTGGCCTTCTCGGCGTCGCCCAGCGTGCGCTGGCGGCCGATCACCTTGCGGTCGATCTCCAGGATGGCGCTGGTCGGGTCGGCCAGCAGGTCGCGCACCTCGTGGTTCAGCGTGCCGAACTGGGCCAGCAGCTCGCGCATGTGCTGGGCGCCGCCGCCGCTGGCGGCTTGGTAGGTCTGCGTGCTCATCCACTCGACCAGGCCAGCCTTGAACAGCGCGCCCACGCCCATCAGCATGCAACTGACGGTGCAGTTGCCGCCAATCCAGTTGTTGCCGCCCTTGGCCAGGGCGTTCTCGATCACCGGCATGTTGACCGGGTCGAGGATGATGACGGCGTCATCCTTCATGCGCAGTGCCGATGCGGCATCGATCCAGTGGCCTTTCCAGCCGGCCGCGCGCAGCTTCGGGAACACCTCGTTGGTGTAGTCGCCACCCTGGCAGGTGATGATGATGTCGCAGGCCTTCAGCGCCTCGATATCGTGTGCGTCCTTCAGCGTCTTCTCGTTCTTGGCCATCGCCGGGGCCGCGCCGCCGGCATTGCTGGTGGAAAAGAAGATCGGCTCGATCAGGTCGAAATCTCGCTCGTCCTGCATGCGGTCCATCAGGACCGAGCCGACCATGCCGCGCCAGCCGACGAGGCCTACAAGGTTACCGACTTTCATTTTCTTTCGCGCCTTTCAAACAATGTGAAAACTGTCTGACCTGCCGGGCTCGTCTGGCTCCGGAAGGCGGCGCGCACGACGAACCTGGGCTGGTCAGCCCTTCTTGGTGGTCGTGGTAATGCGGGGTGCGATGAACGCCAGAGCCTGCGACGCACCGGCCGCGGCGGTGGGATCGAAGCGATCAGAGACGTTCATGGTGGCACCCATTGTAATGGAGCGGGCTTACGCCGGCTGACAGTGCGGTTGCAGGGCCCGGGCGCCGTGTGCGATTTCTCCGCAGTGATTGAGGGTCTTCGGCATGGATCCAAGAAAAGGCACGCTCCATCACTACGAAAATCATAGCTTATATGGCGCCGGTGCCGGCCATCCCCCGGCCATGGGTTGCGTAGCCGGATGCGGCGCTGATACAACAGCTGCTGTGGCTGGCAGCGCGCCGGTCGAGGAGGGTGGGCATGCGACGACTTCATCTCCTGCTGCTGGCGGCCGTGTTTGGCCTGGCTGGCTGCGCCGGCCTCGCGGGCGCCCCCGAGGCGGCCAAAGACCGCTCGCCGGCGTTTGACGGCCTGGCGCAACTGCTCGGCCCCGACGACGTGGACGTGCTGCTGGTGCACGGCATGTGCACGCGGGACATGGAGAACGAGCCGGAACAGCGCTGGTCGCACCAGGCGTTCCTGCGGTTGGGCATGGCGCTGGGTGTGCCACCGACCGGGGCGGAACAGGGCCAGCAGGACGGTATCGCGATCCACCGCCGTACGTTCAATCTGGAGCGCGGCACGGTGCGCGCCAGCGCCATCGTCTGGTCGCCGCTCACTCAGGGCCTGAAGCGGCGTCTGTGCTATGACCAGACGCACGCCTCGCCCTTGTGCCAGCCCCAGTCGGAGGCCGCTGACCACCCATCGGAGGCCAAGGGTCGGGCGCTGGTCAATGCCTTGCTCAAGGACCGCCTGCTGGACGACTGCCTGGCCGACGCGATGGTGTTCTCGGGCGTGGCACACGCCGAGATGGTGGCACGCATGCAGGGCGCCGTGCTGCGTGCGCTCGACCCGGCACGGCTCGACGCCACACCGCGCAGCCGCGATGAGGCCGCGGCCGCCGTGCGCGAGCTGCCGCTGCAGCGCCCGCTGGTCTTCGTCACCGAAAGCCTGGGCAGCACGCTCACCTTCGATGCGCTGGCGGATCTGCAGCAGCCCGACGCGATCGCGAGCGCGGCGGTCGATCGCGCCAGTGCCCGCACGGCGCTGGTCTTCATGTTCGCGAACCAGTTGCCGATCCTGCACCTGGCAAGGCAGGCGCTGGAGCTGTCGGAGCCTGGCGTCGGCGCGGAAGGCGGGCGCACCGGCAGCCGGCCGACGGCGCTGCAAAGCAGTCTGGCGCGCTTTCTCATGCGGTCGACGCCGGAAGTCCCGGCCCGGCGGGCGACGCACCCGGTGCGCGTGATCAGTTTCAACGACCGCAACGACCTGCTCTCGTATCGGCTGTTGAGTCGGGGCGAGCCGATAGCAGAACGGCTTGATGTCATCGAAGTGCCGGTGCGCAACGCCGTTTCCGTGCTGGGGCTCTTCGCCGCGCCGACGAAGGCGCACAACGGCCATTGGAGCAACCCCGCAGTGCTGCGCCTGCTGGTCTGTGGCCATGACAGTCCGACGCCCTGCGGATCGGGCCCAGGGCAGCCCTGAACGGATGCTTCAACAGGCGCCCGAATCCGATTCGGCTTGAGCCGCTCGCTGTTTCAGCGACTGCGGCGGCCCGTGCTGGTCACGCCGCTGACGGCCGCGGTTCTTGTTCCAGCTGGTCTGCCAGGTCGATGAAGTCGCGCGCGTGCAGCGTGTTGGCCGGGTCCGGTGACACGTCCTTGGGGTGCGCGGCGCCGAACTCCAGCCGGCGCTCGACATAGGCTGTCTGCAGGCCGCAGGCGCGCGCCGCGGCCAGGTCATCCTGGTGCGCGGCCACCATCATGACGTCGCAGGGCGCGACGTCGAACACCTCGGCCACACCCAGGTACACGCGCGGATCGGGCTTGTAGGCGCGGAACACCTCGGCCGACAGCACGCAGTCCCAGGGCAGGCCGCCATGCCTGGCCATGTTGGTCAGCAGGCCGATGTTGCCGTTGGACAAGCTGGTGAGGACGTGCCTGCGCTTCAGTCGCGTCAGACCCTCGACCACGTCCGGCCACGGGTTGAGCCGGTGCCAGACGCGGTTGAGCTGGCGCCGTTCGTGCTCGGGCAGATGCTGCAGGCCGAAGTCGGCCGCGATGCCGTCCAGGATCAGCCGATGCAGCTCATCGATCCTGGTCCAGCCGAGTTCGCCTGACCTGACGCGCGCCATCGCCGGCTGGTAGCCGTCGCGCCAGGCGCGTGCGAAGGCATCGCCATCGACCTGCGGATACAGGCGTGTCATCTCGGCCACGATCGAGCCGTGCCAGTCGACCACGGTGCCGAAGACGTCGAAGGCGAGGATCTTCGGTGGTGTCGACATGGGTGCTGTGTCTGCCGGACTGGCGCCGATCAGAGTGCCTTGACCACCGCCTCGCCCATCTCGCGCGTGCCGACCCTGGTCGTGCCTTCGTTCCAGATGTCCGGCGTGCGCAGGCCCTGCGCCAGCACCTTCTTGACGGCTGCCTCGATGCGGTCGGCGGCCTCGGGCTGGCCGAGCGAGAAGCGCAGCATCATGGCCGCGCTCAGGATGGTGGCCAGCGGGTTGGCCAGCCCCTTGCCGGCGATGTCGGGCGCGCTGCCGTGGCTGGGCTCGTACAGGCCCTGCTTCTTGTCGTTGAGCGAGGCCGAGGGCAGCATGCCGATCGAGCCGGTCAGCATGGCGGCCTCGTCGCTGAGGATGTCGCCGAACATGTTGCCGGTGACGACGACGTCGAACTTCTTCGGCTCCTTGACCAGCTGCATGGCGGCGTTGTCCACATACATGTGGTCGAGCTGCACGTCGGCGTAGTCCTGATGCACCTCGGTTACCACGTCCTTCCAGAGCTGGAAGGTCTCCAGCACGTTGGCCTTGTCGACGCTGGTGACGCGTTTGTTGCGCTGGCGTGCAGCCTCGAAGGCGACGCGGGCGATGCGCTCGATCTCGGGGCGCGTGTAGCGCATGGTGTCGAAGGCCTCCTCGGCGCCGGGGAAGTGCCCGTCCGGCGCCACGCGGCGGCCGCGCGGCTGGCCGAAGTAGATGTCGCCGGTGAGCTCGCGGATGATCAGAATGTCCAAGCCCGCCACCAGCTCGGGCTTGAGACTGGAGGCGTGCGTGAGCTGCTCGTAGCAGATCGCGGGCCGGAAGTTGGCGAACAGGCCCAGGTGCTTGCGCAGGCCCAGGATGGCCTGCTCGGGACGCAGCGCGCGCTCCAGCTTGTCGTACTTCCAGTCGCCGACGGCGCCGAACAGGATGGCGTCAGCGTCCTTGGCGAGCTTCAGGGTCGCTTCGGGCAGCGGATGGCCGTGCGCGTCGTAGGCCGCTCCGCCGACCAGCGCCTGTTCCAGTTCGAACTTCAGGTCCAGTGCCTTGAGGACCTTGACGGCTTCGGCGACGATCTCGGTGCCGATGCCGTCACCGGGAAGAACTGCGATTTTCATGGGCTTTGTGCGGTTGAAAGGGCTGCATCAAACAGCCGGACGCGAAGGACGCGAAAGGTGCGCGAAGAACACGAGAAACGAGAAAAGGCTCTTTCGCGCTTTTCGCGAAACCTTGGCGTTCTTCGCGTTCGGATTTCTTGGGTGATCAGGGAGCCAGCGTACGTGCCAGCCAGGGTTTGGCAGCCAGTCGGCTGGCCTCGAAGGCCTCGATCTTGTCCTGGTGCTTCAGCGTCAGGCCGATGTCGTCGAGGCCGTTCAGCAGGCAGTACTTTCGGAAGGGTTGCACGTCGAAGCTGATTTCAGTGCCATCGGGTTTGACCACCACCTGGCGCTCCAGGTCCACGGTGAGCCGGTAGCCGGGGAAGGCGTTGACCTCGTCGAACAGCCTAGCGATGGCGCTCTCCGTCAGCACCACCGGCAGCAGGCCGTTCTTGAAGCAGTTGTTGAAGAAGATGTCGGCATAGCTGGGCGCCAGGATGGCGCGAAAGCCGTACTGCTGCAGCGCCCATGGTGCGTGCTCGCGGCTCGAGCCGCAGCCGAAGTTCTTGCGTGTCAGCAGGATCGAGCCGCCGGCATAGCGCGGCTGGTTCAGCACGAAATCGGGGTTGGGCCGGCGCGTGGCCGGGTCCATGCCGGGCTCGCCATGGTCCAGGTAGCGCCATTCGTCGAACAGGTTGGGTCCGAAGCCGGTCTTCTTGATCGACTTCAGGAACTGCTTCGGGATGATGGCATCGGTATCGACGTTTTCTCGGTCAAGCGGGACGACGAGACCCTGGTGGACAGTGAATTTTTCCATGGCGCTGCATGCCGCGAGGTGGGGCGAGCAGCCCCGCGGCCAGTTTGAATGAGGAAAGAGCGGGGCGGCTTACTTCTTGCCGGCCTGCTCGACGGCGGAGCCGGCCTTCTGCACGTCCTTGCCGACACCTTGCACGGTGTTGCAGGCGCTCAGGCTGGCGATGAAGGCAAGAGTGCCCAGGGCAGCTGCGATTTTCTTCAACATCTCACATCTCCTTGATGCAAGGGCCCGTTGCCGGGCATCACGAAAACGCACGGATATCGACGAAATGCCCGTGCACGGCGGCCGCCGCGGCCATTGCCGGGCTGACCAGATGGGTGCGGCCGCCGGTACCCTGGCGTCCTTCGAAGTTGCGGTTGCTGGTGGAGGCGCAGCGCTCGCCCGGCTCCAGCCGGTCGGCGTTCATGGCCAGGCACATGCTGCAGCCGGGTTCGCGCCATTCGAAGCCGGCGGCGGTGAAGATCTTGTCCAGGCCTTCGGTCTCGGCCTGGCTTTTCACCATGCCTGAGCCGGGCACGACCATGGCCAGCTTGACGTTCGGGGCTGTCTTGCGGCCCAGTTTCTTCAGCAGGGCGGCGGCCTCACGCAGGTCCTCGATGCGGCTGTTGGTGCAGCTGCCGATGAAGACCTTGTCGATGTGGATGTCGCTCATGGCCTTGTTGGGTTCCAGCCCCATGTAGGTCAATGCGCGCTCGATGGCGCCGCGCTTGCTCGCATCCTTTTCCTTGTCGGGATCCGGCACGCGGCCGTCGATGCCGGTCACCATCTCGGGGCTGGTGCCCCAGGTGACCTGCGGCACGATCTTGGCGGCATCGAGTTCGACCACGGCGTCGAACTTCGCGTCGGGATCGGAGTGCAGCGTCTTCCAGTACGCCACCGCCTGGTCCCATTCGGGGCCGCCGACGAACTTGCCGGTGGCGCGGTCGGTGCCCGGCGCCAGCAGGCGGCCCTTGAAGTAGTCGATGGTCTTGTCGTCGACCGCCACCAGGCCGGCGCGCGCGCCGGCCTCAATCGCCATGTTGCAGACCGTCATGCGGCCTTCCATCGACAGCGCGCGGATGGCGTCGCCTCCGAATTCGATGGTGTAGCCGGTGCCGCCGGCGGTGCCGATCTTGCCGATGATGGCCAGCACGATGTCCTTGGCGGTGATGCCGGGCGCGACCTGGCCATTGACCTTGATCAGCATGTTCCTGGCCTTCTTGGCCAGCAGCGTCTGCGTCGCCAGCACGTGCTCGACCTCGCTGGTGCCGATGCCGTGCGCCAGTGCGCCGAAGGCGCCGTGGGTGCTGGTGTGGCTGTCGCCGCAGACCACTGTCATGCCGGGCAGGGTGGCGCCGTTCTCGGGGCCGATCACGTGCACGATGCCCTGGCGCTGGTGCAGGAACGGGAAGTACACCGCCGCGCCGGCTTCCTTGATGTTGGCGTCGAGCGTGGTGATCTGCTCCTTGCTGATCGGGTCCTCGATGCCGTCGTAGCCGCGCTCCCAGCCGGTGGTTGGCGTGTTGTGGTCGGCCGTGGCGACCACTGAGCTGGTGCGCCACACCTTGCGCCCGGCCTGGCGCAGGCCTTCGTAGGCCTGCGGGCTGGTGACTTCGTGCACCAGGTGGCGGTCGATGTAGAGCACGGCGGTGCCGTCTTCCTCGGTGTGGACGACGTGGTCGTCCCACAGCTTGTCGTACAAGGTTCTTGCAGTCATGGCGTGATTCTCTTCGGGTTCAAATTCTATGCCGCGCCAGCCGTTGGCGTGGTTTCGGCACGCAGGTGATCGACCAGGGTGCGCGCGGTCACCGGCAGGGTGTCGAAGTCGCGCGCGATCAGGCTGATCTCGCGCTGCGCCCAGGCATCGGTCAGCGGCACGGCGCGCAGTTCGCCGGCCCCGTGCATCAGCTCGAACGCGCGCATTGGCATGATGCCGACGCCTAGGCCGTTGTCGATCATGCGGCACATGGCATCCAGCCCGGTGACGCGGATGCGCAGGCGGATCTGGCGCCCGGCCCGCAGCGCGGCCTGGTGCATGGCCAGGGCGATCGAGCTGTTGGCATGCAGGCCGACGTGATCCTGGTCCAGCGTGTGCTCGAAAGCGATCGCGGCCTGCGCGGCCAGTGCATGCGCTGCAGGCACCACCAGCGCCAGCCGGTCGTGCCGGTAAGGCTGCACCTGCGGGGCCGAGCCATGGGATGCCAGGGCGCTGGCGTTGCAGATGCCCAGGTCGGCCGCGCCTTCCTGCACCGCGCGCACCACGTCGCTGGACAGGTGTTCTTCCAGATCGATGCGGATCTGCGGGTGCAGGCGCACGAAGCGTCCCAGGTCTTCCGGCAGGAACTGCACGATCGCCGAGATGCTGGCGTGCACACGCACATGACCGCGCACGCCCTCGGCGTATTCGCTCAGCTCGCCCTGCATCTTCTCCAGCCCGTACAGCACGCTGCGCGCGTGGTGCAGCAGGCTCTGCCCGGCCGGCGTCAGGTCGACGCCGCGCGCATGGCGGTAGAGCAGGGCGGTGCCAAGCGCGCCTTCCAGATCGGCCAGTCGCTTGCTGATGGCCGAGGCGGCGATGAATTCGCGCTCCGCCGCCCGGCCGATGCTGCCGGCCTCGCACACGGCGACGAACAGCTGCAGCGACGTCAGGTCGATGCGGCGGGCGAAGCTGCGTTCGGTGGGTTTCACGACGGGAGGCGGCGGGTATCTCGTTTGACGATGGATCAACGTGATTTTCTCAGTAATCCGATGTCAAGACATCTTCAATGACGATGGCCAGGGTAATGGGTGGGCATGGCTGAGGGTGCGGTGGTGCTTGGAAAGCGTCGAGGCCGCGCGAGGGAACTGGCTGCGCCCGCGATCTGTTTCCGCCAGGCGACCGGCGCCGCCAGTGCAGCATTGCAGGGTGTCGGGCGCGACTGCGTTATGGTGGGCGAGCGCATCCGGCGCCTGTCCCTGTTTCACCCACGCCATCGCATGCAATCCGTACCCGCGGCCACCTTCGATCAAGCCTACTACCAGCGCTTCTATTTCAACAAGAAGACCCGCGTGGTCGACGCCGCGCACGCGGAGCGCCTGAGCGCCTTCCTGGCCGCGTATCTGCAGTACCTGCGCCTGCCGGTGCGGCGCGTGCTGGACATGGGCTGCGGCATCGGCCTGTGGCGGGAACTGATCGCCCGGCACTTCCCCGGCGCCAGCTACCACGGCGTGGAGATCAGCGACTACCTGTGCCAGCGCTATGGCTGGGAGCACGGCTCGGTGATCGACTACGCCGCCCGCACGCCGTTCGACCTGGTCATCTGCCAGGGCGTGCTGCCCTACCTGAACCCGCCGGATCTGCGGCGCGCGCTGGCCAATCTGGGCCGGTTGAGCCGCGGGGCGCTGTACATCGAGGCAGTGTCGCGCGAGGACTATGAACGCGATGTCATCGACGAGGAACTGACCGACGCGCGCCAGTTCCGCCATCGCGCCGCGCTGTACCGGCGCGGCCTGCGCGAGCACATGCTGGAGCTCGGCGGCGGCGTCTGGCTGAGCCGCCAGGCCGAGGTGCCGCTGTTCGCGCTGGAGTACATGGGCGGAAGTTGAGGCCTGCCCGCGCAGCCCGTCAACCACGCCACCCGAAGATCATCCGGGCCGCGACACGTGCGGCTGCGATGCCTCAGCAGGCGAAAGAAAACCCGCCACAGGGGCGGGTTCGCTCGGTGACACGCCGCGTCCAGCGCAGCGCGGGCAGGGTCAGGGCACGTCGCGGCGAGCGGGGCCGACGTAGAGCTGGCGTGGGCGGCCGATCTTGTATTCGGGGTCGCTCATCATCTCGTTCAACTGGGCGATCCAGCCGACGGTGCGGGCCAGCGCGAAGATGCCGGTGAACAGTTTGACTGGAATGCCGATGGCGCGCTGCACGATGCCCGAGTAGAAGTCGACGTTGGGGTAGAGCTTGCGCGAGACGAAGTACTCGTCCTCCAGCGCGATCTTCTCCAGCGCCTTGGCCAGCGCGAACAGCGGGTCGTTGTGCAGGCCCAGCTCGTTCAGCACCTCGTCGCAGGTCTGCTGCATCAGCTTGGCGCGCGGGTCGTAGTTCTTGTAGACGCGGTGGCCGAAGCCCATCAGGCGCACGTTCGAGTTCTTGTCCTTGACCTGGGCAACGAACTCGCCCAGCTTGGCGACGCCGCCCATTTTCTGGATGTCTTCCAGCATGTTCAGGGCGGCTTCATTGGCGCCGCCGTGCGCCGGACCCCACAGGCAGGCCACGCCGGCGGAGATGGCTGCGAACGGGTTGGTGCCGGAGGAACCGCACAGGCGCACGGTGGAGGTCGAGGCGTTCTGCTCGTGGTCGGCGTGCAGGATGAAGATGCGGTCCATCGCACGCTCGAGCACCGGGTTGACCTGGTAGTCGTCGCACGGCGTGCTGAACATCATGTGCAGGAAGTTGCCGGCGTAGCTCAGCTTGTTCAGCGGGTAGCGGTAGGGCTGGCCGACGCCGTACTTGTGCGCCATGGCGACCAGGGTCGGCATCTTGGAGATTAGCCGGATGGCGGCGATGTCCCGGTGTTCCTTGTTGTGGATGTCGATCGAGTCGTGATAGAAGGCCGACATCGCGCCGACCAGGCCCGTCAGCACCGCCATCGGGTGCGCGTCGCGCCGGAAGCCGCGCAGGAAGAACTGCATCTGCTCGTTGACCATGGTGTGCTGCAGCACCAGCTTGTGGAACTCGCTGCGCTGCGCAGCATCGGGCAGCTCGCCATTCAGCAGCAGATAGCAGGTGTCGAGGTAGTCGCACTTCTCGGCCAGTTGCTCGATCGGGTAGCCGCGGTAGAGCAGTTCGCCCTTGTCGCCATCGATGTAGGTGATGCTGGACTGGCACGACGCCGTCGACATGAAGCCCGGGTCGTAGGTGAACATCCCCGTCTGCGCATACAGTTTGCGGATGTCGATCACGTCGGGACCGATGGTGCCTTGGTAGACCGGTTGTTCGACTTCGGGGCTGCCGTTGGAGAACGACAGCGTGGCTTTGTTGTCGGCTAGTTTCATGTCGTGGTTCCTTGAGGGTTGACTGTGGGCGGGCAGGGCGGACGGCTCAGCGCGCCGGTGGGCGCAGCAGGCCGACCACCTCGCGCACGGCGGGTGAATCGAGCTCGTCGCCAAGCTCGGTCCGCCGCAGCAGCAGATCGAGCAGATCGTTGTCCGATAGGTCCATCAGGCGGGTCAGCGCATCGGCCTGGGTGGTGGTGAGTCCGGCTTCGTGTTGCTTGAAGAAGCGTTCGATGAGCAGGTCGTTTTCCAGCAGGCCGCGCCGGCAGCGCCACTTCAGCCGGTCCAGCGCGCGCGCGTCGATGCGTTGGTCGGTCATTGCAGGAGCGCGCCCGGGCGTTGCAGGCACACGCTCAGATGGCGCGACGAACCAGCAACTCCTTGATCTTGCTGATGGCGGCGGCCGGCAGCAAGCCCTTCGGGCACACGTCCACGCAGTTCATGATGGTGTGGCAGCGGAAAAGGCGGTAGGGATCGTCCAGGTTGTCGAGGCGCTCGCTGGTTGCCTGGTCGCGGCTGTCGGCAATGAAGCGGTAGGCCTGCAGCAGGCCGGCTGGACCGACGAACTTGTCGGGGTTCCACCAGAAGCTCGGGCAGGCGGTCGAGCAGCAGGCGCACAGGATGCACTCGTACAGGCCGTTCAGTTCCTCGCGCTCCTCTGGCGACTGCAGGCGCTCGGTGTCGGGTGGCGGATCGTTGTTGATCAGGTAGGGCTTGATCGAGTGGTACTGCTTGAAGAACTGCGTCATGTCGACGATCAGGTCGCGCACCACCGGCAGGCCGGGCAGCGGCTTCAGCGTGATGGTAGCAGGCAGCGTGCGCAGGTTGGTCAGGCAGGCCAGGACGTTCTTGCCGTTGACGTTCATGGCGTCCGAGCCGCACACGCCTTCGCGGCACGAGCGCCGGAACGACAGCGTGGGGTCCTGCGCCTTGAGCTTCATCAGCGCGTCGAGCAGCATGCGCTCGTTGCCCTCGAGCTCGATGTCCACCGTCTGCATGTACGGCTTGTCATCCTTGTCGGGGTCGTAGCGGTAGATCTTGAACGTGCGTTTTTCCATGGGATGGATTCTCCGAATGCGGGCCTGGATGCTCAGAAGGTGCGGACCTGCGGCGCCACCGTGTCGACGGTGAGCGGCTTCATGCGCACCGGCTTGTACTCGAGCCGGTTGCCTTCCTTGAACCACAGCGTGTGCTTCAGCCAGTTGACGTCGTCGCGGCCGAGCGGTGCGGTGGGGTGGTCGGCCTCGTGCTCGTAGTCGACCACGGTGTGGGCGCCGCGGCATTCCTTGCGCGCTGCCGCCGACTCCATGGTCGCCTGCGCCACCTCGATCAGGTTCTCGACTTCCAGCGCCTCCTGGCGCGCCATGTTGAAGACGCGCGAATGGTCCTGCAGGCCCAGTCCCTTGACGCGCTCGCGCAACTCTGCCACCTTGGCCACGCCTTCGTCCATCGTGGCCTGGGTGCGGAACACGCCGGCATGTGTCTGCATGGTCATGCGCAGGTCGTTGGCGATGGCTTGCGGGTACTCGCCGTCGCCGGCCGCTTCCAGGCGCGCCAGGCGCTCCAGCGAGCGTTCGGCGGCATCGGCCGGCAGCGGCTTGTGCGCGCCTTCGGAGTGGTTGGCAATGATGTGCTTGCCGGCCGCCTTGCCGAACACCAGCAGGTCGAGCAGCGAGTTGGTACCCAGGCGGTTGGCGCCGTGTACGCTGGTGCAGGAGCATTCGCCGACCGCGTACAGGCCGTGCACCGGCACCAGCGGGTCGCCATCCTTCGGGATGCTGACCTGGCCGTGGATGTTGGTCGGCACACCGCCCATCTGGTAGTGGATGGTGGGCACCACCGGAATGGCTTCCTTGGTGATGTCGACGTTGGCGAAGTTGATGCCGATCTCGTACACCGAGGGCAGGCGCTTGTGGATGGTGTCGGCGCCCAGGTGGTCCATCTTCAGCAGCACGTAGTCCTTGTTCGGACCGCAGCCGCGACCTTCCTTGATTTCCTGGTCCATCGAGCGCGACACGAAGTCGCGCGGCGCCAGATCCTTCAGCGTCGGCGCATAGCGCTCCATGAAGCGTTCGCCCTCGCTGTTGATCAGGATCGCGCCCTCGCCGCGGCAGCCCTCGGTCAGCAGCACGCCGGCGCCGGCCACGCCGGTGGGGTGGAACTGCCAGAACTCCAGGTCCTGCAGCGGCAGGCCGGCGCGCGCCGCCATGCCGAGGCCGTCGCCGGTGTTGATGTAGGCGTTGGTGCTGGCGGCGAAGATGCGGCCGGCGCCACCGGTGGCCAGCACCACCGTCTTGGCGTGTAGCACGTAGAAGTCGCCGGTCTCCATCTCGATCGCTGTGACGCCGACCACGTCGCCCTCGGCGTCGCGGATCAGGTCGAGCGCCATCCACTCGACGAAGAAGGTGGTGCGCGCCGCCACGTTCTGCTGGTAGAGCGTGTGCAGCATGGCGTGGCCGGTGCGGTCGGCGGCGGCGCAGGCGCGTTGCACCGGCTTCTCGCCGTAGTTGGCGGTATGGCCGCCGAATGGGCGCTGGTAGATGGTGCCGTCAGGGTTGCGGTCGAACGGCATGCCCATGTGCT
>NZ_DAOMOQ010000022.1:0-54806 GCF_035444425.1 Ottowia sp.
GTGAACGCTTGAGCATCAAGCCAATACCTGTCCGTGGGATGGGGTCAAGACCACAAACCAAAGATCCGGAGCTCTTACGTAGACGCCCCACTTGCCGCCGTAGTAATCATTCAGTGATCCGGCTGTATCCGAATCTTCGTCGGAGGTGTCTTCAGCGTCCGGTTCATCTCCAACGGTGTTCGCGCCACGAATGATGCGGCCCAGTTCCACCCCTTCTTGCCAGAGCGAGCCCTGGTTTACCAAGCGGGCGCGGTACCGGCTGTGAGTCACGTCTTCGTCGACTTGCAGGATTTCGTCGCGCAGCGCGTCGGCTGCCAGCACAGCGCCCAAGGTGGTGCCATCGTGTTCCAGCAGTTCGCTCAGCGGCTTTCTCAGCTGGACGAAACGAACCGTATTCGCCGCCCTCTTCGCCGCGTTGTCACAGCGCCTTGCAATCGTTACCGTGGTTGCTACCCGCGCGCCCACGAACCACGGTTCGACCGGACTCTCCAGAACAGCCAGAATCTCAAAATTCTTGAGCAACCAGCGTTGCAGATGGAAGCCATATTCCACATCTAACCACTGACTGGATGTGATGAAACCGAGCATGCCGTCCTGTTTGAGGAACATGGATGCGTGTGGCCAGAAATAGCAGTGCAGGTCTGAGCGGCCAGGCAACTGTGCCTTGGCCATCTGTTCGACTCGGCGGCGGTAGAACTCTTTGGTGCCCGACTCAGGTCCCCCATCTTTTGGTTTCTTTTGGGCCCGAGGGATGTCTTCCTGTCGCACGTAGGGCGGGTTGGCGATCACGGCATCCAACGGCGGGATTGAGATGTTCTGGTACTTGACTCCAAGCCCTTCAGACTTCAGTTTCTGCGGCAGTTTCACGAAAGGTGAGTCGGGCAGCACGTTGAAGAAGTCCGAGCGCCCGATGCGTGGGTAATTCTCATCCTCCACCAGATCACGGGTGGCCAGGTTCATCGTCGTCAGATGCGCCGCGAACTGGGAAACGTCGATGCCGTAGACGTCGGTCAGCAAATCCCGGTGGTGACGGTTCTCGGCCAAGACCTTCTTGCGAGCGTAGGCGCGCACCAGAAAAGTTCCTCCGCCACAGGCCGGGTCGAGTACTTTGGCGTCGCCGGAGCGGATGCAGAAACTGTTGATCAGGTCCACCACTTCAACGCGCGTGTAGAACTGGCCGTACTTGTGGCGCTCCTCCGGCCCGATCAGACGCTCAAAGATACTGCCCACTACTTCGTAGTCGAGCTTGGAGAAATCGAATTCATGGATTTGGTCGATCAGGCTGCGCCAACCTTGCACAGCGGCATCGGCGTAGAACGGGATGCGGCGTCCCATGTCTTTGGGGTCATCTCCAAAGATGGTTTCGTAGTCTCCTGTGACCTGCTTGGCCTCTGCGAAGAAGTGCTGCAAGCGCATCTGCAGGTCGTCGCCGGTAGTGATTTCTGGTTGTGCATTCAGTGGCGCCAGGGTCCTGCCGTATTTCTTCAGCAGCGCTTCGTGGAAAACCAGTTTGTTGACAAACAGGTAGCAACCGAATTTGGCCGCACGCTCCAGCAGGTCGTGCACCCCTTCTAGATCGCTTACCACGGTCCAGCCGAGCGACACCATCCACTGATCGAGGTCGCGCTTGAAGCTGTGGTTGCTTACATAGCGCTTGGCCAAGGCTTCGTAAGTGTGTCGAATCGGCACAGTGAGTGCGGATTCCAGAGCCTCAACAAACTTGACGTCGGGAGTACGCCCCCCACCTACCCTGCCGGACTTCAGTATCCGGGCCGCTTCATGCAAGAAAACGACCAGCCATTCATGAATCTTGGCCTGAACGGCGGCAGCCTCCAGTTGAACCCGGTTGGTCAAGGCTGCCACGGCCCAACGTTCGTAGGCGCGGTCTTTCAGTCCTGCGCCAGCAGTCGCCGTCTCCCACAGCACGCACTCGTTTACGTTCCAGGTAAAGAAGAACTTGACGCCAGCGCGCAACGCTTTCTGTTGTGCATCTTTGACCACTTCTGCGCGGTATGGGCTTCCGCCGTCAGGAGCGTCGGGAAGCTTGACCTCGCCGGTCATGATCGCTTCGCCGTTCCGGTCGATCAGTGTCAGGTCTCGCCGTTTTTGCGAGCCTTGGCCAACGGATTCGATCCTGGCGCCAGCGAAAGGAAGATGGGAATTGAGCTTGGCGATCTGATCGATCCAGCTCTTGACTTCACCAGTGAATCCCCATTCGTTCATATGCGTGGCTTGACAGCTTGATGCGTGATGTGAGGTGTGATGGTACCTGTCGAGTTGCTACCGCTTGCACGGTCATAGACCAAAAGAAAACGGCGCCCGTGGGCGCCGTGGTTTGGTGCTGTTCGGCGATAGCGATCAGGCGCCCGCCTTGACCTTCTGGCGCCAGGCGTGCAGCAGCGGTTCGGTGTAGCCGCTCGGCTGCTCGATGCCCTTGAACACCAGGTCGCAGGCGGCCTGGAAGGCAGCCGACTTGTCGAAGTTGCCGTGCATCTTGCGGTACAGCGGATCGCCCGCGTTCTGCTGGTCGACCAGCGCTGCCATGCGCTGCAGCGTGGCGCGCACCTGACCCTCGCTGACCACCCCGTGCAGCAGCCAGTTGGCCATGTGCTGGCTGGAGATGCGCAGCGTGGCGCGGTCTTCCATCAGGCCGACGTGGTGGATGTCGGGCACCTTGGAGCAGCCCACGCCCTGGTCGACCCAGCGCACCACGTAGCCGAGGATGCCCTGGGCGTTGTTGTCAAGTTCCTGCTGCTTCTCGGCCGCGGTCCACTTGGCCTCGGGCACCACCGGGATGCTGAGCAGGCCGCTCAGCAGCTCGTCGCGCAGCGCCTCGGGGTCGGTCTTGGCCAGCTCGGCCTCCATCGCCTTCTGCACCTCGCTCACCAGCACCTGGTGGTAGTGCAGCGCGTGCAGGGTGGCGCCGGTCGGGCTGGGCACCCAGGCGGTGTTGGCGCCGGCCTTGGGGTGGCCGATCTTCTGCTCCAGCATGCCCTTCATCAGGTCCGGCATGGCCCACATGCCCTTGCCGATCTGGGCCTTGCCACGCAGCCCGCAGGCCAGGCCGACGACGACGTTGTTGCGCTCGTAGGCCTGGATCCAGGCGCTGCTCTTCATGTCGCCCTTGCGGTAGACCGGACCGGCCTGCATGCAGCTGTGCATCTCGTCGCCGGTGCGATCCAGGAAGCCGGTGTTGATGAAGGCCACGCGCGACTTCGCGGCGTCGATGCAGGCCTTGAGGTTGACGCTGGTGCGGCGCTCCTCGTCCATGATGCCGAGCTTGACCGTGCTGTCCTTCAGGCCCAGCAGCTGCTCGACACGGCCGAACAGCTCGCTGGCAAACGCCACCTCGGCCGGGCCGTGCATCTTCGGCTTGACGATGTAGACACTGCCGGTGCGCGAGTTGCGCAGGCCGTTCGCGCCCTTGCCCTGCAGGTCGTGCATGGCGATCGCCGTCGTCACCACCGCATCCAGGATGCCCTCGGGGATCTCCCGGGTAGCGCCGTCGGCGGCCTTGTACAGGATCGCCGGGTTGGTCATCAGGTGGCCGACGTTGCGCACGAACATCAGCGAGCGGCCGTGCAGCTTGACGCTGCGCTTGCCGTTGGCGGCGGTGTAGACGCGGTCGGGGTTGAGCCCGCGCGTCATCATCTGGCCGCCCTTCTCGAAGCTCTCGGTCAGCGTGCCGCGCAGGATGCCGAGCCAGTTGCGGTAGCCGAGCACCTTGTCCTCGGCGTCGACGCAGGCGACCGAGTCCTCCAAGTCGAGGATGGTCGACACGGCGGCCTCGACCACCACGTCGGCGACGCCGGCGGGATCGTTCTTGCCGATCGGCGAGGCAGGGTTGATCTGGATGTCGATGTGCAGGCCGTTGTGCAGCAGCAGGATCGACGACGGCGCCTTCGGCTCGCCCTGGTAGCCGACGAACTGGCTGGCCTCCTGCAGCTTGCTGCTCTTGCCGCCCTTGAGCTTGACCACCAGCTCGCCATCGCGTACCACGTAGCCGGTCGAATCCAGGTGCGAGCCCTTCTTCAGCGGCGCGGTGCGGTCCAGCACGTGGCGCGCCCACTCGATCACCTTGGCGCCGCGCTTCGGGTTGTACTTGGCGCCTTTCTCCAGGCCCTTGGTTTCGGCGATCACGTCGGTGCCGTACAGCGCGTCGTACAGCGAGCCCCAGCGCGCGTTGGCGGCGTTCAGCGCGTAGCGCGCGTTCAGAATCGGCACCACCAGCTGCGGGCCGGCCTGCACGGCCAGTTCGGCATCGACCTTGGTGGTGGTGATCCTGACCTTCTTCGGCGGCGTCACCAGGTAGCCGATGCCCTCCAGGAAGGCGCGGTAGGCGCGCATGTCGCGGATCGGGCCGGGGTTGGCGCGATGCCAGGTGTCGAGCTCGGCCTGCAGGCGCTCGCGCTCGGCCAGCAGCGCCAGGTTGCGCGGCGCCAGCTCGGTCACGATGCCGGAGAAACCGCGCCAGAAGGCCTCCTGCGCCACGCCGACGTCGGGCAGCACCTCCTGGTTGATGAAGTCGTACAGCTCGGTGGCGACCTGCAGGTCGTGGACGTTGGTGCGTGTGCTCATGGCGGTCCTCTCGGGTTCGTGGAATTGGTCGGGCAGGGCGCAGCGCGCCCCACTTGGAAACATGGTATTCGATTTGTTTTGGGTGAAAAATACCTAAATAAATGAATTACTTTTGCGTAAGCAGCAAAGATGATCGCTTGCGTGGTGCCGGCCCGGCCGTGCGCCACGGCTATGCTGCGGCTCGAACCCCGCCCGACGAGGAGGCCCGCCATGCCCGGTTTCGACCCCTACCAGCTGCACCACAGCCCGTACAAGAACAAGATCGTCACCGCCGCCGAGGCGGTGCGTCTGATCCATGACGGCGACACGGTGGCGACCGGCGGCTTCGTCGGCATCGGCTTCGCCGAGGGTGTGGCGGTGGCGCTGGAAGAGCGCTTCCTGGCCTCGGGCCAGCCGCGCGACCTGACCCTGGTCTATGCCGCCGGGCAGGGCGACGGCAAGACGCGTGGACTGAACCACTTCGGCCACGCCGGCCTGCTCAGGCGCGTCATCGGTGGCCACTGGGGCCTGGTGCCGAAGGTGCAGAAGCTGGCGGTCGACAACCAGATCGAGGCCTGGAACTTGCCGCAGGGCGTGATCACGCACCTGTTCCGCGACATCGCCGCCGGCAAGCCGGGCACGCTGACGCGGGTCGGCCTCGACACCTTCGTCGATCCGCGCCACGGCGGCGGCAAGCTGAACGCGCGCACCACCGAGGACTTGGTGCAGCTGCTCAAGCTTGGCGACCAGGAATTCCTGCTCTACAAGGCGTTCCCCATCCACGTCGGCATCATCCGCGCCACCACCGCCGACCCGGACGGCAACCTGACCATGGAGCGCGAGGCGCTGACGCTGGAGGCGCTGGCGATCGCCATGGCGGCGCGCAACTCGGGCGGCGTGGTGATCGCCCAGGTCGAGCGCCTGGCCGAGCGCGGCAGCCTGCACCCGCGCCAGGTCAAGGTGCCGGGCGTGCTGGTTGATGCGGTGGTGCTGGCGCAGGACCCGGCGCACCACCAGCAGACCTTCGCCGAGCCTTACAACCCGGCCTTCGCCGCCGAGATCCGGGTGCCGATCGACCGCCTGTCGCCGATGGGCCTGTCGGAGCGCAAGGTCATCGCCCGCCGCGCGGCGCTGGAACTGCGCCCGCACCAGGTGGTGAACCTGGGCATCGGCATGCCCGAGGGCGTGGCCAACGTGGCGGCGGAAGAACAGATCATCGACCTGCTGACGCTCACGGCCGAACCTGGCGTCGTCGGTGGCCTGCCGGCCGGCGGCCTGAACTTCGGCGCCGCCGTCAACCCGCAGGCCATCATCGACCAGCCCTACCAGTTCGACTTCTACGACGGCGGCGGCCTGGACATCGCCGTGCTGGGCCTGGCGCAAGCCGACAGCCACGGCAACCTCAACGTCAGCAAGTTCGGCGCCCGCCTGGCCGGCGCCGGCGGCTTCATCAACATCAGCCAGAACGCGCGCACGGTGGTGTTCGTCGGCACCTTCACCGCCGGCCAGCTGGAACTGCGCCTGGATGACGGGCGGCTGGCGATCGTGCGCGAGGGCGGTGCGCGCAAGTTCGTGCGCGAGGTCGAGCACCGCAGCTTCAGCGGCGCCGAAGCGGTGCGGCGCGGGCAGCGCGTGCTGTACGTGACCGAGCGCGCGGTGTTCCGCCTGGTGCCGGCGGAAAATGGCGTGGGCGGCGAGCTGGAGCTGGTCGAGATCGCGCCTGGCATCGAGCTGCAGCGCGACGTGCTGGCGCACATGTCGTTCAGGCCGCGCATCGCCGCCGAGCTGAAGACCATGGACGAGCGCCTGTTCCGGCCCGAGGCGCTCGGCCTGCGCACCCAGCTGCTCGAGCGCCCGCTGGGCGAACGCCTGCACCTGGACCGCGACGCGCGCGTGCTGCACGTCGACTTCTCGGGCCTGCAGGTCAATTCCTCGGCCACCATCCTGGCCATCGACACCGCGGTGCGGGCGCTGCTGGAGCCGTTCGGCGAGCGCGTCGACACCGTGGTCAACTACGACCACTTCGGCATCGTGCCCGAGTTGGTCGAGCCCTACGCCCGCATGGTGCGCCAGCTGACGGCGGATCTGTACCGGCGCGTCACGCGCTACGGCACCACCGGCTTCATCAAGTCGCGCCTGACGACGACGTGAGCGACCGCAGTCGCCGTCGTCGCCGCGCGCCTGGCACTGACGCGTGCGGCGACCTGGGCTGCGGATAATCCTGGCGCATGGACAAGCTCAAGGTCTTCGAGACCTTCGTTTCGGTCGCCACGCGCGGCTCCCTAAGCGCCGCCGCGCGCGCCGAGGGCGTGGCGCCGGCGGTGGTCAGCCGCCGCCTCGACGCGTTGGAGGAGCATCTGGGTGTGAAGCTGCTGGTGCGCACCACGCGCCGCCTGGCGCTGACGCACGAGGGCACGGCCTTCCTCGACGACTGCCAGCGCATCCTGGCCGAGGTGGCGGGCGCCGAGGCCAGCGTGTCGGCCGGCGGCGTACAGGCCAGCGGACACCTGCGCGTGACCGCGCCGGCCGGCTTCGGGCGCCGCCACGTGGCGCCGCTGGTGCCGCCGTTCCATGCCGCGCACCCGCGCCTGCGTATCTCGCTCAACCTGTCCGACCGCGTGATCGACGTCGCCGGCGAGGGCTACGATTGTGCGGTGCGCGTGGGCGACCTGCCGGATTCGACGCTGGTCAGCATCCGCCTGGCCGACAACCGCCGGCTGGCGGTGGCCACCCCCGCCTACCTGCGCCGGCGCGGTCGGCCGCGGCATCCGCGTGATCTGGCGCAGCACGATTGCCTGGTGCTGTCCAGCGATGCCTCACAGACCCGGGGCTGGGCGTTTCGCGTTCCGCGAACCGCCCATGGGCGGAACGACGAACGCGCCCTGGCAGGCGCGGGTGTGCCGACCGACGCCGAGCACGAACTGATCCACCTGCGCCCCAGCGGCCCACTCGACTGCTCCGACGGCCAGGTGCTGCATGACTGGTGCCTGGCCGGCCACGGCATCGCCTGGCGCAGCATCTGGGAGGTGGAGCACGAGATTGCCGCCGGCCTGCTGGTGCCGGTGCTGGAGGACTTCGCCGCGCCGCCCAATGGCGTCTACGTGGTGCTGCCGCACGCCACCCGCCACGCACCGCTGCGCGTGCGGCTGTGGGTCGACTACCTGAAAGAGCGCTACGCCGATCCGGGTTTCTGGCGCCGCCTGGTCTGAAACCGCGCCGCGCGGCGGTACGATCGCGCCATGCTGGAACCTCTGCTGGCCTTCTTCCATATCAGTGCCTTCATCGGCTGGATCGTGTTCGCCACCGCGCAGGCCGTGATGTGCCGCAGCGACTGGTTCAACGCCGCCGCGGTGCCGCGCATGGTGCGGCTCGACCTGATCCTGTGGATCGCCACCGCCGCCGTGCTGGCGAGCGCGCTGGCGCGCATCTACTGGGGCGCCAAGGGCAGCGCCTGGTACTGGAGCAATCCGCTGCTGCACGTGAAGCTGACGCTGTTCCTGGTCGCCGCGCTGCTGCAGATCGGCCCGACGCGCCAATACCGCCGCTGGAAGGCGCGCTTCGATGCCAACGGCAGCCTGCCGTCGGAGGCCGAACTGACCGGCGCGCGCCGGCTGGTGATGATCGCCACCCACCTGGTGGCGGTGATCCCGCTGCCGGCGGTGTTCCTGGCGCGCGGCTTCGGGTAGCGCCTGCCCCCCGGTCAACCCGCGGGCGCCGCCGGCGCGCCGCCTAAAATCCGCCGATGCAAGTCGTGAAGAATGAACTGCTCGCCGCGCTGGCGGCCGAGCTGGATAAGGTATTGCCCGGTGCCGGCGAGAAGGCCGCGTTCGAGTCGCCCAAGCAGGCCGCGCACGGTGACTTCGCCTGCACGGCGGCGATGCAGCTGGCCAGGCCGCTGAAGTCGAATCCGCGTGCGCTGGGCGAGCAGCTCAAGGCGGCGCTGGAGGCCGCGCCGGCGTTCCGGCGCTGGGTCGACGCGATCGAGCTGGCCGGGCCGGGCTTTCTCAACATCCGCCTGAAAGCCGCCGCCAAGCAGCAGGTGGTGCGCGAGGTGCTGGCGCAGCAGGCCGGCTACGGGCGGCGGCCGGATCGCGGCGAGAAGATGATGGTCGAGTTCGTCAGCGCCAACCCGACCGGGCCGCTGCACGTCGGCCATGGGCGCCAGGCGGCGCTGGGCGACGCCATCTGCAGGCTGTTCGAAACCCAAGGCTGGCGGGTGCACCGCGAGTTCTACTACAACGACGCCGGCGTGCAGATCGACACGCTCACCACCTCGGTGCAGCTGCGCGCCAAGGGCTTGAAGCCGGGCGATGCCGGCTGGCCCGAGGCGGCCTACAACGGCGACTACATCGCCGACATCGCGCAGGATTTCCTGGCCGGCCAGACCGTGCAGGCCGACGACCGCAGCTTCACGGCCAGCGGCGACGTGGAAGACCTGGACGGCATCCGCCAGTTCGCCGTCGCCTACCTGCGCCACGAGCAGGACAAGGACCTGCAGGCCTTCCGCCTGAAGTTCGATGAGTACTACCTGGAGTCGAGCCTGTACAGCTCCGGCCGCGTCGAGGCCACGGTGCAAAGGCTGATCGACGCCGGCAAGACCTACGAGCAGGACGGCGCGCTATGGCTCAGGAGCACCGACTACGGCGACGACAAGGACCGCGTGATGCGCAAGTCCGACGGTGGCTACACCTATTTCGTGCCCGACGTCGCGTACCACATCGCCAAGTGGGAGCGCGGCTACGCCAAGGCGATCAACATCCAGGGCACCGACCACCACGGCACCATCGCGCGCGTGCGCGCCGGCCTGCAGGCGGCGGACGTCGGCATCCCGGCCGGCTATCCCGACTACGTGCTGCACACCATGGTGCGCGTGGTCCGCGGCGGCGAGGAAGTGAAGATCAGCAAGCGCGCCGGCAGCTACGTCACGCTGCGCGACCTGATCGAGTGGACCAGCGCCGACGCCGTGCGCTTCTTCCTGCTCAGCCGCAAGCCAGATACCGAGTACACCTTCGATGTCGACCTGGCGGTACAGAAGAACAACGACAACCCGGTGTACTACGTGCAGTACGCGCATGCGCGCATCTGCTCGGTGCTCGAGGCCTGGGGCGGCGAGGTGGCGACGCTGCAGGACGCCGACCTGGCGCCGCTCGACACGCCGGCCACGCAGGCGTTGATGCTGCAACTGGCCAGGTACCCCGGCATGCTGGCCGCCGCCGCCAGCGATTTCGCGCCGCACGACGTCACCTTCTATCTGCGCGAACTGGCTGCCAGCTACCACAGCTACTACGACGCCGAGCGCATCCTGGTCGATGACGAAGCGCTCAGGACCGCCCGCCTGGCCCTGGTCGCGGCGACCGCTCAGGTGTTGCACAATGGCCTGTCGGTGCTCGGCGTGTCGGCCCCGAACAAGATGTAAAGCGTTATCCCGTCATGCTTCTGTATTCCAACGACCCGCAGCGCACCCAGTCCGGCAGCCCGAAGGCCGCAGAACAGGCGATGCCAGCGGCTGCCGAGGCTAGGCCAGCGGCGCCGGCCGGCACGACCTGCTCCGGAGCCAGTCGCGCAGCGACCCGGGCAGGGCGGCGCCAGCGCGGCGGCACTGTCCTCGGCATCATCCTGGGGGTGATGGCGGGCCTGGCGCTGGCGCTGGGCGTGGCGATCTACGTCGCCAAGGTGCCGGTGCCCTTCGTCAACAAGAATGCCTCGCGCAGCGGCGGCCAGGACGCGGCCGAAGCCGAGCGCAACCGCGACTGGGATCCGAACGCGGCGCTCGGCAGCAAGGCCGGCGCCCGGCCAAGCCCGCCGGCGCCGGTCACGGTGGCGCCCGCTCCGGATCCCGCGCCGATTCCGGCGCCGGTGGAAACCGCGCAACCGAGCCCGCGCGCGCCGATGCCGGCACCGGCCGAGGTGAAGCCGGCCGAACCGCGCGTGGCGACGACCGCGCCGGTGGAAGCGCGCAGCGCCGATGCCAAGCCCTTGCCGCGTCCGGGCGCGCAGCCGAGCGCGCCGGCCGCCGCGCCGCCATCCTCGTCCGATCCGCTGGGCGACTTCGCCGCGGCGCGCGCCGGTGCCCGGCCTGCGGCGCCGGCGCCGGACCCCTTCACCTATTTCGTGCAGGCCGGCGCGTTCCGCTCGCCCGACGACGCCGAGGCCCAGCGGGCGCGCCTGTCGCTGATGGGCGTGGAAGCGCGCGTGACCGAGCGCGAGCAATCGGGCCGCACGGTCTACCGGGTGCGCGTCGGGCCGTTCCAGAACAAGGATGCGGCGGATCGCGTGAAGGACCGCCTGGACGGCAATGGCTTCGACTCGGCGCTGGTGCGCGTGCAGCGCTGATCGGCGTGGCCGGTGGAACTTCCAGGGGCAGGGCCGGCTCCATGATGGGTAAGTTTGTTGCGGAGAAGATCAAGATGAAACGTCGTGAATTCGCGCTCGGCAGCGCCTTGGTGGCGCTGCCGGGCATGCTGGCCTCGCCCGCGTGGGCGCAGTCCGGCAAGGGCTATACGGAACTGAAGGAGCGCGCGCCGGTCGAGGCGCCGGCCGGTCAGGTCGAGGTGGTGGAGTTCTTCTCCTACGGCTGCTCGCACTGCAAGAATTTCGAGCCCATGTTCAGCGCCTGGAAGAAGTCCGCGCCCAAGGACGTGGCGGTGCGGATGGTGCACGTGGGCTTCCAGAGCAGCTTCGAGCCGCTGCAGCGCATCTACTACGCGCTCGAGGCGCTCGGCCAGGTCGATGCCCTGCATGCCAAGGTGTTCGACGCGCTGCAGGCCCAGCGCAAGCGCCTGAACCAGCCCGACGTGCTGTTCCCCTGGATCGCCGAGCAGGGCGTCGACCGCGCCAAGTTCGAGGAGGCCTACAAGTCCTTCGGTGTCGCCACCAAGCTGCGCCGTGCGGTGCAGTTGCAGGAGGCCTACCAGGTCGAGGGCACGCCGGCGCTCGGCGTGGCCGGCCGCTACTACACCGACGGCTCCATGGCCGGCGGCTTCCAGCGCATGATCCAGCTCACCAACGGCCTGATCGAGCAGGAGCGCAAGCGCGGGTGAGATCCCGGCGGTCGCAGGCTTCCTGGGCCTGCGCGCGGATGGCCCGCTTCGGCGGGCTTTTTGCTGGCTGCGCAAGGCCCACGCTTACAATGAGACAGCAAGAATTGTGCCGCCCATGAAGCCCATCCATTCCTCGCGCAACGGCCGTTGCAGCCTGCTGGCGCTGTGCCTGTTTCTGGCCTTGCCGGCCTGGGCCGAGCGCGCCGACCGCGACAAGCCGATGAACATCGAGTCCGACGCGCTGCGCTACGAGGACCAGAAGCAGTTGTCCACCTTCACCGGTCGCGTGGTCGTGACCAAAGGCAGCATCGTGATGCGTGGCGCGCGGCTGGACGTGCGGCAGGACGCGGCCGGCAACCAGTTCGGCACCATGGTGGCCGAGCCGGGCCAGCGCGCCTTCTTCCGCCAGAAGCGCGAAGGCGTGAACGAATTCATCGAAGGCGAGGGCGAGACGATCGAGTACGACGGCAAGGCCGACACGGTGCGCTTTCTGCGCCGCGCCGAGATGCGCCGGCTGGCCGGTACCCAGGTGCTGGACGAGGTGATGGGCGCGGTGATCGTCTACAACAACACCTCCGAGGTCTACACCGTCGACGGCACGCCGCGCTCATCCGGCGCGCCGTCGGCCGCGCCTGGCGGCCGGGTACGCGCGGTGCTGGCGCCGCGCGGCGGTGGTGGCGCGGGCAGCGCGTCGCCGGCCGCCCCGGCGGCGCTGCCCTTGCAGCCGACGCCGGCGCTGCCGTCGGGATCCGGGCAGTGAGCGATGCCACGGCGGTGCCGGCTGCTTCCGCGTCCGCAGCGGGCAGTGCGCCGCCGGCGCGCGGCACCAGCCGGCTGACGATTCGCGGCCTGCGCAAGAACTACGGCGCGCGCCGCGTGGTGCACGATGTCTCGCTGGATGTGAACAGCGGCGAGGTGGTCGGCCTGCTCGGCCCCAACGGCGCCGGCAAGACCACGTCCTTCTACATGATCGTCGGCCTGGTGCGCGCCGATGCCGGCAGCATCAGCATCGACGACCAGCCGATCGAGCAGATGCCGATCCACCGCCGCGCGCGGCTCGGACTGTCATACCTGCCGCAGGAGGCCTCGATCTTTCGCAAGCTCACCGTGGCCGAGAACGTGCGCGCGGTGCTCGAGCTGCAGCAGGACGCCGATGGCAGGGCCTTGCCGCGCGCCGAGATCGAGCGCCGCCTGACCGAGCTGCTGGAGCAGCTGCACGTGAACCAACTGCGCGACGCACCGGCGCCGGCGCTGTCGGGTGGCGAGCGACGCCGGGTCGAGATCGCGCGCGCATTGGCGACGCAGCCGCGCTTCATTCTGCTCGACGAGCCGTTCGCCGGCATCGACCCGATCGCGGTGATCGAGATCCAGCGCATCATCGCCTTCCTCAAGAGCCGCGGCATCGGCGTGCTGATCACCGACCACAACGTGCGCGAGACCCTGGGCATCTGCGACCACGCCGTCATCATCAACGAAGGGCGCGTGCTGGCGGCCGGCACGCCGCAGCAGATCATCGACAACCCGGAAGTGCGGCGCGTCTACCTTGGGGAGCATTTCCGCCTGTGATGGGGTGATGTGAAGCCCGGCCTGTCACTGCGCGTTTCGCAGCATCTCGCCCTGACGCCGCAGCTGCAGCAATCGATCCGGTTGCTGCAACTGTCGACGCTGGAGCTGGCCAGCGAGATCGAGCAGATGCTGGACGACAACCCGTTCCTGGAACGCGACGACGACAGTGCGCCGCACGAGGAGTTCGGCCTGTCGCGCGCCGACGCACGGGTCAGCGAGGGCGACCGGATCCAGGAGCAGGCTGCGGACGCTGCCGCCAGCGATGACGCGCCCGAGCCTGAGACGGGGTTGCCGGATGACTGGGACGGTGACGACAGCGTCGACATCGTGGTCGATGAAGCCGAGTGGGGCGGCGAGGCGCCGGCGCGCGCCGGCGGATTCGACGACGAGGGGCTCGACCCCGGCGAGCGCGCCCATGGGCAGGAGTCGCTGACCGGACACCTGCATCGCCAGGCGCTGGCCCTGCGGCTGTCGCCGGAAGACGCTGCGGTGCTGGGCTTTCTGATCGAGTCGCTGAACGACGATGGTTACCTGGAGGACTCGATCGCGCAGCTGGCCGCCACGCTGGTCGGCGGTGACGACGACCTCGAGCAGCTGGAGCAGCTGGTGCACCGCTTCACATTGGCGCTGGCGCTGCTGCAGTCGCTGGAGCCGGTCGGCGTCGGCGCGCGCAACCTGGCCGAATGCCTGAGCCTGCAGCTGAAAAGCCGGCTGGCGGAGCGCGACGTCGGCGCCGAGGAGCGGGGGTGCCTGCAGACCGCGCTGAAGATCTGCGCCCTGCCGGGTGCCCTCGAACTGCTCGCCCGGCGTGATGCGAAACGGCTGGCGGCGCTGGTCGGCGAGGGCGAGGACGCGGTGCGCGCCGCCATGCAGACCATTGCGCGGCTCGAGCCCAAGCCGGGCCGGCCGTTTGCCGATGCCGAGAGCCAGGTGATCGTGCCCGACGTCATCGTCAGCGTGGCGGGCAGCGGCGCGCGGCAGCAGTTTCGCGTGCAGCTCAACCCGGACGTGATGCCGCGCCTGCGCGTGCACGAGCTCTACGCGGCCCAGTTGCGCGGCGGCAAGGGCGGTGACGGCCACCCGGCGCTCAGTGCCCGGCTGCAGGAGGCGCGCTGGTTCATCCGGAACATCCAGCAGCGCTTCGACACCATCCTGCGGGTGGCCGGCGCCATCGTCGAGCACCAGCGCAACTTCTTCGTCCACGGTGAACTGGCGATGCGGCCGCTGGTGCAGCGTGAACTGGCCGATGAACTGGCTGTGCATGAATCGACCATCAGCCGCGTGACCACCGCCAAGTACATGGCGACGCCACGCGGCACCTTCGAGCTCAAGTATTTCTTCGGCTCGGCGCTGGGCACCGAGGCCGGCGGCAGCGCCAGCAGCACCGCGGTGCGCGCGCTGATCAGGCAGTTCATCGCGGCCGAGGATCCCGCCAGGCCGCTGTCGGACAGCCAGCTGGCCGAGCTGCTGAAGGAGCAGGGCATCGATTGCGCGCGCCGCACCGTGGCCAAGTACCGCGAAGCCCTGCGCATTCCCGTGGCCAGCCTGCGCAAGAGCCAGCACGAGGCATAGGGCACCAGGCGAGCGGGCACGACGGAAGCGGCACGCGCACGACGGAGCGCGCGGGGGGCGCTCCGAGCGTCGGGTTCCATGCGCGCTCGGTGCGGATTCCGCCGTGCCTGGCCCGCTTACACTAGCCGGCCCATGAGCCAATCAACTTCCTCGGCGGCTGCCGCGGCGGCGTCCGGCCGCTGCGGTATGCGCGAGCGGCTGCGCGGCGCGACCGCCGAGCGGCATGCGCAAGTGGATCGCCGCATGCCGCTCGCGCGTGCGGCGCCGGATCTGCGCGACTACCTGCGCCACCTGTGCATCCTGCGCGACTGGCTGCACTGCAGGGTGTCCGCGGCGCCGCAGCTGGCCAGACTGGACACCGTGATCGCGCAGCGCCACAGCATCGAGCGCGATGCCGTGCTGGCGGCGCGGCTGGTCGGCCAGCCGTTGCCGGAAGTGAGGATGCTGGACCATCCGGCGCCAGCGCGCCGCGCGGTGCCCGATGTCGAATCGAATGAGCGTGCCGCCTTCGATACCGGAACACGCTACGTCATCGAAGGTGCCGCATTGGGTGGCCAGGTGATGTATCGGCGCCTGCACCAGGCGCTGGCCCCGCATCCGCTCGAACACTTGCGCGGCGGTGGCGCGCCCGAGGTCGCCGCGCGCTGGCGCGCCTTCCTGGCCGAACTGGAAGCCGGGCCATGGTCGCCGGCGCTGGCCGCGGCGGCGTGCCACGGCGCGCAGGCGGCGTTCGATTGCCTGCTGAAGCGCATCGACGCCGAGGCCGAGGTGGCGCTGCCGTGACGCCGGCCAATCCCCCGGTCACGCTGGCCAACTGTGACCAGGAGCCGATCCACATTCCCGGCCTGATCCAGCCGCACGGCGTGCTGCTGGCGCTGGACCTGGCTGATTGCGTGGTGCATGCCAGTGCCAATCTGCCGTTCTGGTTCGGTGCTGCCGCGCCAGCGTTGGGCGAAACGCTGCTGCCGGCGCATTTCGAAGGCCGGCAGCAGGTACATCAGTTGATCGCGATGGCGCGCGATGCCGAGCTGGATGGCGGGCAGGTGGTGGTGCAGCACGCGGTCATCGACATGGCCGGGCAGGTGTTCGATGTGTTCGCGCACCGCCATCGATCGGCGGTGATCGTCGAGTTCGAGCGCCGGGCAGCCGCACCCGAGCAGGAGGCCGACGTCGCCACCATGCTGCATGGCGTGGTGCAGCTGTTCCGCCAGCAGGCCTCGATCGAGGGGCTGATGGGCGTGGCGGCGCGCGTGGTGCGTCAGCTCACTGGATTCGACCGCGTCATGGGTTATCGATTCCGTGCCGATGATTCGGGCGACGTGATCGCCGAGGAGCGCCGGCCCGAACTGCCGCCCTACCTGGGCTGGCGCTACCCGGCCAGCGACATCCCGGCGCAGGCTCGGCGCCTGTACAGCATCAGCCCCATGCGGCTGATCGCCGATGTGGACGCGCCGCCGGTGGCGGTGCAGGGTCGGCCGGATGCGGATCAGCCGCTGGACATGAGCCACGCGGTGTTGCGCGCGGTGTCGCCGATCCACCTGGAATACCTGCGCAACATCGGCGTCGCGGCGTCGATGAGCCTGTCCATCATGGTCGAGGGTCGCCTGTGGGGCATGCTGGCCTGCCATCACGGCACGCCGCGCCAGGTGCCGTACCGCGTGCGTTCGACCTGCGCGCTGCTGACCGAATTGCTGGCGGCGCACGTGTTAGCGCGACTCGGCGCGCAACGCGGTGCCGAAATCCTGGTGCACGAGCGCCTGCGCGGGCAGTTGATGGATGATGTCAAGGGTGCGTCGCGTGCTGTCAGCGTGCTGGCGGGCCAGGCACCCGAGATCATGCGTGCTTTCGGTGCCGATGCCCTGCTGGTGGCGCAGTTCGGTGCCGTCCAGGTGCACGGGGAAGTGCCGGCCGAACTGCAGGCGCCGCTGCTGCGCTGGCTGGCCGAGCACCTGCCGCCGGAGCGCGTGCTGGCCACGGATGCGCTGGCGGCACGGGCTCCGTCATTGCGGCCGTGGCTGGGCGGCTGGGCCGGTGCGTTGGCGCTGGGCTACGACGAACCCAGCCAGGCGATGCTGGTGCTGCTGCGCCGCGAGCAGGTGGCCACGGTGGATTGGGGCCACGATCCGAACAAGCAGGTCGGCGTCGGACCATCGGGGCCGCGCCTGACGCCACCCGGCTCGTTTGCGTTGTGGCGCGAGACGGTGCGTGAGACGTCGGAGCCCTGGAGCGAGATCGAGATCGAGTCGATGCGCCGGCTGCAGACCGATCTGAGCCGCTCCGTCGCGCTGCGGCGCGCGGAAATGGCGCACTACCGAACCATGGTTGAAGCCGCGTTGACGCGGCAGCAGCATCCGGCGGGTGCGGGTGCCGCGGTGGCGCCGGGGCATGAAGGACACACGGAACTGCTGATCCGCCAGGTGCTGGAACTGGCCGAGTTGCGCCAGCCCGGCATGGTGTCGGACCGGCGACCGGTCGACCTGCAGGCGCTGGTGGTCGAACGCGTCGAACATGTGCGCGCGCAGCACCCTGGTGCCTCGGTGTTCGTCGATGTCCCGGCAGGCGATGCCGAGGATGACCGGCCGCTGGTCCTGGGCGAGCGCGCACGCCTGGTGCGCATGCTGGACGCCCTGCTCGACAACGCGGTGCGTTACGGCACGGCTGGCGAGTCGGTGGTGGTGCGGCTGTACCGGTCGCCGGATGCGGTGTCGATCGAGATCAGCAACATCAGCGCGATGATCGATTCCGCCATCGTCGCGGAACTGTTCAGCGGCACAGCCTCGTCGGCGTCGCAGGATGACCTGCGTGCCGGTCTCGGCTTCGGGCTGTACCGGGCGCAGTCGATCGCGCATGCCCACGGCGGCAACATCTCCTACGCGTACGACGAGCCGTTCGTCACCATGTGCGTGACGCTGCCGAGGGGCCCGGCCTGAGCGGCGCGGCGCCGTCATGCAGGCAGGTCCGCTGCCGCCTGCGACAATGGGCGCCGATGCCTGCCGCCGCCGTTCCATGTCCGCGCTGACCCTGTTTCTTCCCTGTGCCGGCGGCGTGGAGGACTTTCTTGCCGACGAGGTGCATGGTCTGACGGGTCTGGTCGGCCAGGATTTGCTCACCGTGCGTGGCGGCGTCCGGGTACGTGGCGATCCGGGCACGGCCATGCGGCTGAACCTGTGGAGCCGACTGGCGCAGCGCGTGCTGATCGAACTGGCGCATGCACCCTACCGGGATGAACAGGACCTGTACGCGCTGGCTGCCGGTGTGCGGTGGGAGGACTGGTTCAGCGCGCACCAGACCTTCCGTGTCGACCTGACCGCGCAGGGCAGCCCGCTCAGGAGCCTGAACTTCGCCACCCTGCGCATCAAGGACGCCGTGGCCGACCGCTTCCGCGCGCAAGCCGGTGGCGTGCGACCCAGCATCGACACGCGCCGACCCGATGCGCGGGTGCAGGCGCACCTGACGGCGACCGACGCCAGCCTGTACATCGACACCAGCGGCGAGCCCCTGTTCAAGCGCGGCTGGCGCCAGGACAAGGGCGATGCGCCGCTGAAGGAAACCCTGGCCGCCGCCATGCTAGCCGCCAGCGGCTGGTGGCGCCCGGCGGCGCGGCAAGTCGCCGACGCGCCGCTGTACGACCCCTGCTGCGGCAGCGGCACCATCGTGATCGAAGCCGCCCAGTTGGTGCTCGGTCTGCCGCCAGGCGGCCAGCGGCGCTTCGGCTTCGAGCGCCTGCGGCCGTTCGAGCGCGCCGCCTGGCAGGCGATCAGGGATGAGGCGGCAGCGCTGCCGGCCGCGCGTGCCGAGCCGCGCGTGTTCGGCAGCGACGTCGCGCACCGCATGGTCGACTTCGCCCAGCGCAATGCCGAGCGCGCCGGTGTGGCGCGCGCGCTGCAGTTGCGCGGCGGTGATGCGCTCCAGCGTCTGCCGCCCAGCGACACGCCCGGCGTGCTGCTGATGAATCCACCCTACGGCGAACGCATCGCCGCTGCCGGCGTGGCGGGGCAGAAAGCGCGCGGGCGCGAGGCGTTCCAGGGCGGCACACTGGCGCGCCAGCGCAGCGGCGCCACCGACGCCGACGAGATCAATGCCGGCGACGAGTTCTTTGCCCGCCTGGCCGCCCACTGGAAGAGCCACTACGCCGGCTGGACCGCCTGGCTGCTGACGCCCGACCTGAAGCTGCCGGCGCGGCTGCGGCTGAAGGAGTCGCGCCGCGTGCCGCTGTGGAACGGGCCGATCGAATGCCGCCTGTTCCGCTTCGATCTCACGGCGCGCCGACCCGGTTCGGACGCGCCGGCGCGCTGAGCCATGGTGCGGACCGGGGCGTCTGTGGCCAGCCGCGCGGCCGGGACCGTGCCGCCGGCGCCCGCCATGGTGGTCATCGACACCAACTGCGTGCTCGACCTGCTGGTGTTTGGCGATGAGCGCGTGGCCGGCCTGCAGGCGGCGCTTCAAGCGGGGCGGGTGCGCTGGTGCGCGACGCCGCCGATGCGCGCCGAACTGGCACGCGTGCTGCGCTATCCCCGCGTCGCGCCGCGCCTGGCGCTGGCCGCGCTGCACGAGGATGAGGTGCTGGCGGCGTTCGATGACCGGGTGCTGCCCTGTGATCCGGCGCCGCCGGCTCCGGTGCGCTGCCGCGACCTGGATGACCAGATGTTCATCGACCTGGCGGTGCAGCGGCGCGCCACCCTGTTCAGCAAGGACGCGCGCGTGCTCGGACTGGCACGGTCACTGCGACCGCTGGGCGTGATGCTGGCGCGCGCCTGGCCGCTGGACGTCGAGGCCGCCTGATCGTGCGGCACCGCGGCAGGCCCTAGACTCGCCGCATCAGTCAATGCAGGAGACGTTCATGGCCGACAGCGCGCAGTTCAAGCTCACCTATTCCACCATGTTCAATCCGCCGCCCGAACTGCATGCGCAGTTCGATGCGGCCCTGCAGGGCTTCAGGCGCGACGCCATGGGCCGGGACTGGCCGATGTGGATCGGTGGCCAGCCGGTGGCCGGCAGCAGCTTCGTGGAATGCCGCTCACCGATCAACCAGGACTGGCTGATCGGTCGCTTCGCCGACGCCGGCGCCGACGAGGTCGATCGCGCCGTGCGGGCCGCGCACGCCGCCTGGCCGGCCTGGGCCGCGACGCCGTGGCGCGAGCGCGTGGCGCTGCTGCGGCGCGCCGCGCGCCTGATCGAGCAGCGCGTCTACGCCATCAGCGCCGCGGTGGCGCTGGAGGTCGGCAAGAACCGCATGGAGTCGATCGGGGAGGTGCAGGAGACGGCCGACCTGATCGACTGGTACTGCGAGCAGATGGAGGCCCATGACGGTTTCGACCGCGTGCTGCCGGACGACCCGCTGCCGAACTTCCGCAGCCACAACCGCACGGTGCTGCGGCCGTATGGCGCGTGGGCGGTGATCGCGCCGTTCAACTTCCCGTTCGCGCTCGCCGGCGGGCCGCTGGGGCCGGCCCTGGTGGCCGGCAACACGGCGGTGTTCAAGGGCTCGCCCGAGACCTCGCTGTCGGGCTGGCTGCTGCTGGAGTGCCTGCGCGATGCCGGGCTGCCGCCGGGCGTGATCAACTTCGTCACCGGTGGCGACGACACCGGCCGTGCGCTGGTGCAGCACCCGCAGGTGGCGGGCATCACCTTCACCGGCTCGCATGCGGTCGGCATGCAGATCCTGCGCCAGACCATGCAAGGGCGCTATCCCCGGCCATGCATCACCGAGATGGGCGGCAAGAACGCCACCATCGTCAGCCGCCACGCCGACCTCGAGCGCGCCGCGCTGGGCATCCTGCGCTCGGCCTTCGGGCTGTCGGGGCAGAAATGCTCGGCCTGCTCGCGCGTCTACGTCGAGCGGCCGGTGGCCGACGCGTTGCGCGAGCGCCTGGTGCAACTGACGCACGAGATCGCGGTGGGCGATCCGACCCAGCAGGCCAACTGGATGGGGCCGGTGATCAGCCGCGCGGCGTATGAACGGTATGAGCGCCTGGCCGAGCACCTGCGTCGGGTCGGGCAGGTCGATGCCGGCGGCCAGTGGCTGACCGATGGCGAGCTGGCGCACGGCTTCTTCGTCGCGCCGACGGTGGCGCGTGCGCCGCTGGATGACGCGGCCTGGATTGATGAGCACTTCCTGCCGCTGGTGCTGGTGGGCGAGGTTGATTCGGTCGACGAGGGCATCGCGCGCGCCAATGCGAGCGACTACGGCTTGACGGCGGGCTTCTACGGCGCGGCCGACGAGGTGGCGCACTTCCACGAGCGCATCGAAGCCGGCGTCACCTACGCCAACCGGCCGCAGGGCGCGACCACCGGCGCCTGGCCCGGCTACCAGCCGTTCGGCGGCTGGAAGGGCAGCGGCAGCACCGGCAAGGCGATCGGCTCGTTCCACTACCTGCAGCAGTACCTGCGCGAGCAGTCGCGCACGGTGGTGGAGTAGGCGCGGATCAATGAAAAAGCGGGCCGATGGCCCGCTTTTTCCTGGTGTGCGCTGGCTTCCGTCAGAGCGACTTCTTCAGCGCGGCGCCGATCTCGCCGATGATGCCGCGCCGGAACAGCAGCACGCACACCACGAAGACCACGCCCTGCACCACGGTGACCCAGGCGCCGAGCTGGGCCAGGTAGTTCTGCATGGTGACGATGATGGCGGCGCCGACCACCGGGCCGAAGATGGTGCCCATGCCGCCGACCAGGGTCATCAGCACCACCTCGCCCGACATGCCCCAGTGCACGTCGGTCAGCGAGGCGAGCTGGAACACGATGGCCTTGGTGGCGCCGGCCAGACCCGACAGGGTGCCCGACAGGATGTAGGCGTAGAGCTTGAACTTGTCGGCGTCGTAGCCGAGCGAGATGGCGCGCGGCTCGTTCTCGCGGATCGCCTTCAGCACCTGGCCGAAGGGCGAATGGATGATGCGATAGATCAGCAGGAAGCCGCCCAGGAAGATCGCCAGCACGAAGCTGTACATGGCGGTCACGTTCGACAGGTCGATCAGGCCGAACAGCTTGCCGCGCGGCACCGCCTGGATGCCGTCCTCGCCGCCGGTGAACGGCGCCTGCAGGCTGAAGAAGAACACCATCTGCGCCAGCGCCAGCGTGATCATGGCGAAGTAGATGCCCTGGCGGCGGATCGCCAGCTTGCCGGTGACCCAGCCCAGGATCGCGGCGCACAGCGTGGCGAACAGGATCGCCAGCTCCGGCGTCAGGCCCCAGACCTTGGCGGCGTGGGCCGAAGCGTAGCCGGCGCCGCCGATGAACATGGCGTGGCCGAACGACAGCAGGCCGCCGAAGCCGAGCAGCAGGTTGAAGGCGCACGCAAACAGCGCGAAGCACATCACCTTCATCATGAACACCGGGTAGATGCCGATGAACGGGGCCAGCGCGAAGAAGCCGGCCATGAGCACGAAGACGATGCGGTGCCGGCCGACCGGGTTGTCGGCTGCGGCGCTGGCCGCCGGTACGGCGGTGGCGGGAACGGGGGTCGATGCGGTGGCCATGGCTTACTTCTGGGTTCCGAACAGGCCGGCCGGACGGATCATCAGCACGATGGTCATGATGACGAAGATCACGGTGGTGGAGGCTTCGGGGTAGAACACCTTGGTCAGGCCCTCGGTCAGGCCGAGTCCGAAACCGGTGACGATGGCGCCCATGATCGAACCCATGCCGCCGATCACCACCACGGCGAACACCACGATGATCAGGTTGGCACCCATGCCGGGGCTGACCTGGTAGATCGGCGCGGCCATCACGCCGGCCAGTGCCGCCAGCGCGACGCCGAAGCCGTAGGTCAGGGTGATCATGCGCGGCACGTTGATGCCGAAGGCCTGCACCAGTTGCGGGTTCTCGGTGGCGGCACGCAGGTAGCCGCCCAGCTTGGTGCGCTCGATCACGAACCAGGTCGCCAGGCAGATCACCAGCGAGGCGATGATGACCCAGCCGCGGTAGATCGGCAGGAACATGAAGCCCAGGTTGGTGCCGCCCTGCAGTTGCGAGGGGATCGAATAGGGCAGACCGGTGGAGCCGTACTCGTTGCGGAACAGGCCCTCGATGATGAGCGCCAGGCCGAAGGTGAGCAGCAGGCCGTACAGGTGATCAAGCTTGTACAGGCGCACCAGCATGGTGCGCTCGATGAACAGGCCGGTGGCGCCGACGATGATCGGCACGATCAGCAGCGCCCACCAGTAACCGAGCCCCAGCTTGTTGAGCAGCAGATAGGCGCCGAAGGCACCCATCATGTACTGCGCGCCGTGGGCGAAGTTGATGATGTTGAGCAGGCCGAAGATCACGGCCAGCCCGAGCGACAGCAAGGCGTAGAACGAACCGTTGATGAGGCCGATGAGCAGTTGCCCCATCATGGCCTGGATCGGGATACCGAAGATTTCCATGCTGCGTCTATGCCTTGCGGTCGCTTGCTGCCGTCTGCGGGCTTACTTCTTCGCCACCAGCGAGCAGTTGCCCTGGTCGAGCGGACGGAAAGCCTGGTCGGCCGGAATGGTCTGCACCAGCTTGTAGTAGTCCCAGGGGCCCTTCGACTCGGCCGGCTTCTTGACCTCGAACAGGTAGGCCGGATGGACCTTGCGGCCGTCGGCGCGGATCACGCCCTTGCCGAACAGCGGATCGTCGGTCGGCAGTTCCTTCATCTTGGCCACCACCTTGGCGCCATCGCCATCTTCCTTGAGCGCATCCACGGCCTTCAGGTAGTGCAGCAAGCCGGAATAGACGCCCGCCTGCACCATGGTCGGCATCTTGCCGCCATGCAGCGCGGCAAAGCGCTTCGACCAGGCGCGCGTGGAATCATTGAGATCCCAGTAGAAGGTTTCCGTCAGCTGCAGGCCCTGCGCGGTCTGCAGGCCCAGGCCGTGGATGTCGCTGATGAACACCAGCAGGCCGGCCATCTTCTGGCCGCCCTTGACGATGCCGAACTCGGCCGCCTGCTTGATCGAGTTGATGGTGTCGCCGCCGGCGTTGGCCAGGCCGATGATCTTGGCCTTGGACGACTGCGCCTGCAGCAGGAAGGACGAGAAGTCCTGCGTGTTCAGCGGCACCTTGACGTCGCCCAGCACCTTGCCGCCGGAAGCCTTGACCACCGCGGCGGTGTCGCGCTCGAGCGCGTGGCCGAAGGCGTAGTCGGCGGTCAGGAAGAACCAGCTGTCGCCACCGCTCTTGACCACGGCGCTGCCGGTGCCGTGGGCCAGCATCCAGGTGTCGTAGGTCCAGTGCACGGTATTGGGCGTGCAGGCCTTGCCGGTCAGGTCGGACGTGCCGCCGGTGGAGTTGAGCATGATCTTGTTCTTGTCCTTGACGATCTCGTTGACCGCCAGTGCCACCGAGGAGGTGGGCACGTCAAGAATCATGTCGACGTTCTCGGAGTCGATCCACTTGCGCACGACGCTGGCACCAACGTCGGGCTTGTTCTGGTGGTCGGCCGAGACGATCTCGACCTTCAGCTTGGAGCCGGCTGCCTTGATGTAGTCCTCGACCGCCATCTTGGCGGCCACCACCGAGCCGGGGCCGGACAGATCAGCATAGGGACCGGACATGTCACTGAGAACGCCCACCTTGACGACGTTACCTGTGATTTCCGCCTGCGCCAGGCCGGCACTGGCCAGGCCCAGGCAGGCCAACATGGTGTAGAGCAGTGTGCGTTTCATAGTGACCTCTCCTTTAAGTATGGTCTCCGAAAGGTGGCCAGGAACACGCTGTCAATTCCTGGCCACCAGCGGGCAGTAGCGCTGCTCGATGGAGCAGCAACGGCTGGTCTGTTATTTCTTCGCCACCAGCGGGCAGTTGCCTTGGTCCATGGGGCGGAACGCCTGGTCGGCCGGGATGGTCTGCACCACCTTGTAGTAGTCGTACGCGCCCTTGGACTCGCTCGGCTTCTTGACCTCGAACAGATAGACCGGATGGGTCTTGCGGCCGTCGGCACGCACCTGACCCTTGCCGAACAGCGGGTCGTCAGTCGGCAGTTCCTTCATCTTGGCCACCACCTTGGTGCCGTCGTCGGTCTTGGCGGCTTCGACGGCCTTCAGGTAGTGCAGCACGCTGGCATACACGCCGGCATGGTCGGACGAGGGGTACTTGCCGCCGTGCTGCGCAGCGAAGCGCTTGGCCCAGGCGCGGCTGGCGTCGTTCAGGTCCCAGTACCAGGACTCGGTGATCTGCAGGCCCTGCGCCGTCTGCAGGCCCAGGCCGTGCACATCGGGCAGGAACACCAGCAGGCCGGCCAGCTTCTGGCCGCCCTTGACGATGCCGAACTCGGCCGCCTGCTTGATCGAGTTGATGGTGTCGCCGCCGGCGTTGGCCAGGCCGATGATCTTGGCCTTGGACGACTGCGCCTGCAGCAGGAAGGACGAGAAGTCCTGCGTGTTCAGCGGCACCTTGACGTCGCCCAGCACCTTGCCGCCGGCGGCCTTCACGACTTCGGCGGTATCGCGCTCGAGCGCGTGGCCGAAGGCATAGTCGGCGGTCAGGAAGAACCAGCTGTCGCCGCCGCTCTTGACCACGGCGCTGCCGGTGCCGTGCGCCAGCATCCAGGTGTCGTACAGCCAGTGCACGGTGTTGGGCGAGCAGGACTTGCCGGTCAGGTCGGAACTGGCGGCGCCGGTGTTGACGAAGGCCTTGCCCTTTTCCTTGGTCACCTCGTTGATGGCCAGCGCCACCGAGGAGGTCGGCACGTCGGAGATCATGTCGACGCCGTCGGTGTCGTACCACTTGCGTGCGATGCTGGAGCCGACGTCCGGCTTGTTCTGGTGGTCGGCCGAGACCACCTCGATCTTCAGGCCGGCCTTGGAGGTCTTCTGGAAATCCTCGACCGCCATCTTGGCGGCCAGCACCGAGCCCGGCCCGCCGATGTCGGCGTACAGGCCCGACATGTCGTTCATCACGCCGATCTTGACCACGTTGCCCGAGATCTGCGCCTGCGCGGCGCCGGCCACGACCAGGCCGATGCCTGCGATCAGGCTGCTCAGCAGTTTGCGTTTCATAAGGAACTCTCCTTCAGTGAGGTTACAGCCACAAGAAAATCTGTCCACCCGATCTACACGCCGAGGTACTGATGCAGCATCTCGGTGCTGTCGTGCAGCTCGGCGGCGGTGAGTTCGCGCACGATCAGGCCGCGCTCCATGATGTAGAAGCGATCGGCCAGCGGCGCGGCGAAGCGGAAGTTCTGCTCCACCATCAGCACCGTGAAGCCGCGCGCGCGCAACTCGCGGATCATGCGCGCCAGCGCCTGCACGATCACTGGCGCCAGGCCTTCCGAGATCTCGTCCAGCAGCAGGATCTTGGCGCCGGTGCGCAGGATGCGCGCCACCGCCAGCATCTGCTGCTCGCCGCCCGACAGGCGGCCGCCCGGGCTGTTGCGGCGCGTCTGCAGGTTGGGGAACATGCCGTAGATCTCGTCCAGGCTCATCCCGCCCTCGGCCACCACCGGCGGCAGCATCAGGTTCTCCTGGCAGGTCAGCGAGGTCATGATGCCGCGCTCTTCCGGGCAGTAGCCGACGCCCAGGCGGGCGATGTGGTGCGGCGCCAGCTTGACGGTCTCGACGCCGTTGATCTGCATCGAGCCGGTGCGCTTGCCGACCAGGCCCATGATGGCGCGCAGCGTGGTGGTGCGGCCGGCGCCGTTGCGGCCCAGCAGGGTGACGACCTCGCCCGGCATGACGTCGATGTTGACGCCGTGCAGGATGTGCGACTCGCCGTACCAGGAATGCACGTCCCTGAGGCAGATGGCGGGGGTGGATGCGGTGCTCATGGGAATTCTCGCGTCAGCCGTGGGCGCCCTGCAGCTCTTCTTCGGCGCTGCCCATGTAGGCTTCCAGCACCTGCGGGTTGTGCGAGACTTCCTCGTAGGGGCCCTCGGCGATGACCTCGCCGAACTGCAGCACGGTGATGGTGTCGGCGATCTTGCCGACCACGCCCATGTTGTGCTCGACCATCAGGATGGTGCGGTTGGCGGCCACCTTCTTGATCAGGTCGGTGACCATCTCGACGTCCTCGGCACCCATGCCCTGCGTCGGCTCGTCCAGCAGCATCAGCTTGGGGTCCATGGCCAGGGTGGTGGCGATCTCCAGCGCGCGCTTGCGGCCGTAGGGCAGGCCCATCGCCGGGACGTTGGCGAACTGCGCCAGGCCGACGTGGTCCAGCAGCTCCATGCAGCGGCCGTTGAGCTGGTCCAGCGTGCGCTCGGACTTCCAGAAGCTGAAGGCGGTGCCGAGCTGCTGCTGCAGCGCCACGCGCACGTTCTCCAGCACGCTCATGTTGGGGAAGGTCGACGAGATCTGGAACGAGCGCACGATGCCGCGGCGGGCGATGTCGGCCGGCCGCTCGCGCGTGATGTCGTGGCCGTCAAAGAGGATGTGGCCCCTGGTCGGCTCCAGGAACTTGGTCAGCAGGTTGAAGCAGGTGGTCTTGCCGGCGCCGTTGGGCCCGATCAGCGCATGGATGGTGCCGCGACGCACCTTGAGGTTGACGTCATTGACTGCTACGAAGCCCTTGAACTCCTTGACGAGCCCACGCGTCTCCAAAATGATGTCCGAACTCATGCGATCCGTCATGTCCTGCCAGCGCTGAAACCGGGCAATTATGGGTTCCGATCCGTGCCGGCCTGCTAGGGGTTTTCACTTGCCGAAGTAATTATGTTTGTTAACTTGTTCACGGCAAACCATGGCTGCGGCCGCCGTTCCGGCTCAGGGACTTCCCTCTGTGGAGTGCCGTGCAACTTGCCGATACTGCACGGCTTTGCAACCTCACAAGAGCATAGACCATGAACATCCGTACCCTGGCACTGGCCGCCATGGCCATCTGCTGCGTGCTGCCGCTGCAGGCCAAGACCTTCAAGTGGGCCAGCGCCAGCGACATCCCGACGCTGGACATCCATTCGCAGAACAACGCGCTCGGCAACGGCGTGCATGCGGCGATCTACGAGTCGCTGGTGTACTACAACAGCAAGACCTTCAAGCTCGAGCCGATGCTGGCCACCGCCTGGAAGCAGGTCAGCCCGACGCAGGTGCAGTTCACGCTGCGCCAGGGCGTCAAGTTCAGCGACGGCAGCACGCTGACGGCCGAGGACGTCAAGTACTCGCTCGAGCGCGCCATGGCCAAGACCTCGAACTACAACGTCTACACCCAGGGCATCGACAAGGTGGTGGCCAGCGGTGACAGCATCGACGTCTTCACCAAGTCGCCCAACCCGGTGCTGCTGAACCAGCTGACCGAGCTGCGCATCATGAGCCGCGCCTGGGCCGAGAAGAACAACTCGCTCGAGCCCAAGGACATCAAGACCAAGGAGGAAAGCCACGCCCACCGCAACGCCATGGGCACCGGGCCCTTCATGGTCAAGGAGTGGCAGCCCGACCAGCGCCTGGTGCTGGTCGACAACCCGAACTGGTGGGGCCACGCGGCCAAGGCCAAGGCCGGCAACGTGACCGAGATCATCTACACGCCGATCAAGTCCGAGGCCACGCGCATGGCGGCGCTGCTGTCGGGCGAGGTCGACCTGGTGCTCGACCCGACGCCGCAGGACCTGCAGCGGGTGCAGAACAACAAGGCGCTGAAGGTGGTGACCGGTCCCGAGAACCGAACCATCTTCTTCGGCATGGATCAGCACCGCGACGAGCTGGTGGGCTCCAGCGTCAAGGGCAAGAACCCGCTGAAGGACCAGCGCGTGCGCCAGGCGCTCTACCAGGCCATCGACATGGACTCGATCCACAAGGTGGTGATGCGTGGCCTGAGCCAGAACACCGGCACGCTGATCGCGCCGCAGGTCAACGGCTGGACCAAGCGCGCCGACCAGCGCTACCCCTTCAACGTGGCGGCGGCGCAGAAGCTGCTCGCCGATGCCGGCTACAAGGACGGCTTCGAGGTCGACTTCGCCTGCCCCAACAACCGCTACATCGCGGACGAGCGCATCTGCCAGGCGGTGGCGGCGATGTGGGCCAAGGTCGGTGTCAAGGCCAAGCTGCGCACGCTGCCGCTGGTGACCTACTTCCCGATGATCCAGCGCCACGAGGCCAGCATCTACATGCTGGGCTGGGGCGTGCCGACCTTCGACGCGCTGTACAGCCTGCAGTCGCTGGTGCGCAGCGTCGGCGCCGGCGGCGACGGCAACTACAACGTCGGCCGCTATTCCAACCCGCAGATGGACGCGCTGGTCGAGCGCGTCAAGGTCGAGACCGACCACAAGCGCCGCAACGAACTGATCGAGCAGGCGCTGATCCTGGAGCATCAGGACGTGTCGCACCTGCCGCTGCACAACCAGGTCATCCCCTGGGCGATGAAGCAGGGCATCGACGTGGTGCACCGTGCCGACAACCGGCTCGACTGGCGGCTGGTGACGGTCAAGTAGGCTTGATCGCGGCCGGGCGCGTGCGCCCGCTTCAACCCACCAGCACGCTGCGCTGCCGGGTGGACCATGCGGGCGCACGTCGGCGGTCGAACTGCACCAGGCGCAGCTTGATCTGGACCCAGCAGGCATCCGGGGCGGGCAGCGCGGCGATCTCGGCGTAGCCGTTGCCGTCCCAGGCCTCGGTCGCGACTTCCGCCGTCCAGCCGTCGACCAGTGTGATGGATTCGTGGGCGCGCACCTCCTTGGGGTGCACGTTGATGGCCGGATAGGGCGCGTAAAGCGGCGGCGCCACGATGGCGCAAGCGCGTCGCCGGGTTCCATCCGCGTGCTTGAACTCGATGCTTGAAACCGCGGCGCAGTGGTAGTCACCGGACAGCAGCACCACGCGCTTGGATTGAGAGCTGGCGATCATGTGCAGCACTTGCGCGCGCTGGTGCGGCGCAAGTTGCCAGTTGTCCGCATCGCGCGCAGGTGTTCGGCCGGACTCGCCGTTGTCATGGGTGTGCAGCCCAGGCACGACGACGGAGCCACACGCGATGATCTTGAGCTTGTCATCTGCCTGATCGAGCCATTGCTTCAGCGCCTCAAGCTGTTGCGGGCTGCAGAGCACGGGTTGCTTCTCATCGGCAGGGAACCGGATGCGTTGCGTCCGAGCATCGAGCACGAAGATGGCGCTGTCCGGTGCCGTGAAGCTGTAATCGAGGCTGTCCAGGCGGAGATTGCGCGGTGAATGCAGCCACTGGTAGGCGGCGAAACTGGCCATGCCGGCATCGGACAGCTGCCGTACGGACTCCTTGTAGGTTGAGGTGCCTGCAAGCGCAAGATCGGCCGACCATTCATCCATGATTTCATGGTCGTCGATCGCCATGTAGACCGGAATCCGCTGCGTGATGCGACGTATGCCCTCGGCAGCGAAGGCGGTCCGGTACGCGAGCGTCATTTTTTCCACCGGTGATGGGCTGTCGGCGAGGCCGGCAGTGGCGTCGGCATAGACCTGATCGCCCAGCATCATCGCGAACTGGGGTGCGAGTTCGCCGTTGCTCATGCGTTGATCGAGGTCCAGCAGCGTGAAACTGGCGCGAGACCGTTCGACGGGCAGGCCGGGATGGCGGCAGGATGCCGCCACGAACTGCAGCGATGCGGGTGCTCCTGCCTTCAGTGCGTATGGCTCGAGACGAACCTGGGCGGTCGGACCGTCGCGCCGCTGGCGCGGGCTGCGCAGCTTGCGCGAGGTCGTGCCAGGATTGGCACGCGTCGCGGTTTCAAGATCGAGCTGTTCCTGCTCGCGGAAGGTCTCATACAGCTTGGAAACTTCCCTGGCATCGTTGTCGCTCAAGGCTTGGCCACGGAGCCTGGGCGAGCTGGCAGCTCCAGTTTGAGGTGGGTCGACGGGTGGCGCATCGATGACTTGCTTGATGCCCAGGCCGCTTGGCGCAGCGGTGCCGCTCATCACTCGCATGGGCTCGGCTTGACCGACCCACTGCTGGCTCGCGAGGTTTTCGTGGATGTCGCGAGGCCAGTTCCCGCCCGGTGGAAGCGGTGCATGGGCGTGCCGGCTCAGCATCGTGATGCGGATCGGCTGGCCGTCCTGCAGCATCGACTGGTCAACGAACACGTCGGCGACAGCGACGGCGACATAGGCCGCACCGTCCTTGGGTGCCATCTGCCAGCCACTGGGATCGGCGGGTGGTCTTTCCCACTGCGTCAACGGGATCCGCAGCACCGGCCACGACACCATGTCAGACATGTTGCCAAGCCAGGTGATGACTCGCTCCGCCGGATCCGATGCGCCGTCGTCAACTTCGATCCAGACACGAACCAGGTACCCGGCCCGGTCATGGTCCTGTGCCGGCCGTGTCCAGCCGATGAGCGGCCCGGTCAGCGGCGCCACCAGCCGTCGCTGCTTCTCCGGTCGTGTCTGCACTGGCGCAGTGTCCGACGCGTCGTATTCCCAGGCGGCGGTCAGGAACTCGGCCAGCGGGTCGAGCACCTGCACCTGCATGTCGCGCCCTTTTCCGATCGTGCAGTCGAAATGGGCGAACTCCTTGGCGATGATCTGCCGAATGAGCTTGCGATCGTGCAGTTGCGGATGGATGCGTCTCAGTTGATCGTAGGTGCGCTTCGCGGATTCCACCGTGAACAGCGCGTTCTCGTCGCCATGCAGCAACGCGATCGGGATACCGAGGTGGCGCGCGATGTTCGCCTCGGTCACATACACGTTCTGGCCATCCGCGTTGACCAGACGTTCGTTCTCCACACAGCGTGACCCATGCACCAGCAGGCTGGTATTGGCGCGCCCGAAATAGATCGGAAACTTCTCGTGTGTCTCGGGCAGGATCCTGGCGTGGTGAACCACTCTTGATATGACGCCTGTCATGCGCTTGCAGGTGCAGGTGTCCAGGTGGGGGTCAAGGCCTGACCGTTCATGCGGACATTCCTGGTCGGCATCAACCGGCAGGCTGGCGAAAAGGCTGTCAAGCGCTCTTTCGAGATCGGTCGCGTGGCCTTCGGTCGCCGACAAGCGGAAGTAATCGATCCCCAGGGCGTCGCGGGCGAGTGCGCTCAGTGGCATCCGGGTCTGTGCGCTCACGCTGCCGACCAGGTACATCTGCATCTGCGAGAACACCACCCCCGCGAGCTTGCCGTAAGCACGCTGCGGGTCGTGCAGATGTCCGCCAAGCAGCGACATCGCCAGCGAGGCGGCGCCTACGCAGTGCGCCAGCGCGTAGATCTGTGCGGGCGCATCGGCCGCAAGGCCTGCATCCCTGCGCAGCTGGGCCAGCACGCGATCCACGGCAATCGGGATGTCGTAGGCCGCGATCTCGTCCATGGTGGAGGCCTGTTTCGAGGCGTCGAGGATGGTGCTGATCCGGTACTCGAGCATCCACACCTCGAAACCCTGCTCGTACAGCCACGAGGCCATGTTGCAGTGTCCCTGTTCGCGTTTCAGCTCCTCGGCGACGAAAGGCAGCGTGGATTGCGCGAAGCCATTGATCAGCAGGATCGCCTGGAACCGGTGCACGCCCGATGTCCTGCACAAGGCACGCTTCGGAGTCGTCGCCGGATACCGAATCATGCGCAGACGCACCTTGGTGTCCGGATCCTTGGCAGAGAGTTGCACCTCGAACGGCTCCTGAACCTGCGCCTCGACCTGGCGCCATGTGCCGGGACGATGCGGATCATCGACGGTCAAGGCGGGGAAACGCTCGGGCCATGGGGTCACAGGATCGCTGTCACGTTCGGCCAGGCCGGTGGTTGACAAGCGTTCCTGACGCCGGGAGTCGTAGCGGAAATCCAGCAACCGGGTCTTGAGCAGGAAGCGCAGCATCCACAACGGATATCCGGCCAGCGTAATCAGGGCGTCTGGCGTGTTGCCGCGCAATCCGAGCTGCGGGGCGTGCAGGCGTGTCATGTCGATCAAATCGAGCCCCAGGGTGCCGAAGCCGACGCGACGTGCGTCACCGTCGAAGACCTCGACCTGCAGCTCGGACAGCGACAGCCAGACGTTGGTTCGTTCGAGCCGTGGCCTGCGCTTCACTGGCGACTTCGGTGTGCCCGATGTCTGGGGTGTGGTCGCGCGCGGCTCCGGGTCGGGACGGCGACCCCGCCACAAAGTGTCGAGGACCGCTTGGAACAGTTCACCCCAGCTCGCTGCATAGCTGACGGTCTTGCGTCCGATCAGCACGTGGCTGACGCCTTCCGGGAGTCGGCGGCCCTGTTCGCGCAGGTGCAGGGTGTACCGCATGGTGCGCACTTCGCTGGCGTGCACGATCATCCGAGCCACGAGCTCCACCCATTCCATGATCTCGTGAAGCAAGGCCCTGATGGACCTGGCACCGGTGGTTGATCTCCGCGTCGGTATGCGACGCAGCCAATTCCCGATGTCCCGCGCGCCACGCACGACGAACCAGGTGATTGCCGTGCGCGCGACGGTGCCGCAACGCTGCCACCGATTGCCTCGGGGCGCTGTCGACAGCAGCTCCACGCGGCCACCGACGACCTGCATGCGTGCCCATGGAACCTGTCTGGGGTGCGGTTCGATCTTTGCCGGCACCGCCTCGTCCACGATGAACTCGGCGCGGTCGTGGTCGGCCATGATCCCGTGCACGTCGGCGCTGGGAGGAGGAATCTGCACCGTGTGCGTCGAGTCGGCGGCAAACGCTTCCATGCTGGGTAGCGGCAGGTGCAGCACCAGCTTGGCATCGGCCGGACAGAACGTGCCGTTGTCGCGCAGCCATGCGAAGCCGGACTCGGGTTCGCCGCGCTTGCGCCGCACGGCCCCGCCGGCCACCGTCGACCGCATCACTTCCGTGAAGCGCACCGGCACGTGGCGCGGCGCCGCTGCGAACGTTTTCTTGTCGCGCATCGGCGGTTGCGACACGGGTCCGGGAGTGGCCGGTTGCGTGATCCTGGCGTGCTCCTCGATCAGCATGTCCTCCTTGGTCAGGACGTCGATGGCGCGTTCGGCCAGCGCGGTGATGGTGAGCAGGGGGTTGACACCCAACGAGGTTGGCACGATCGCCCCGTCCAGCACGTAGAGCCCTTCATGGGCAGCCGCGCTGCCGGCGCATGGATCGAACACGCGGCCGACATGGTCGACCACGCCGGTCGTCACGTCGGTACCCATGGCACAGCCGCCCAGCGGATGCACCGAGAAGCTGGGGCCGCGTGGCGGGTTGTCCAGCAGAGGCGCCAGGTTTCGGGGAATGGGCTCCAGCCTGGGATTGCTCAGCAGCATGCCGTGACGTCCCCGGATGGCATTCAGGTAGACGTGCTGCACTTCTGCGATGCGCTGGTTCTCCTGCGTCGGGTAGTGCAATGCCAGGCGGTCCGTACGCGGATCCCAGGTGATGCGCCCGCACGCGGCATCGTGCCCCATGAGCAGCAGGACTTGCGTGTGGGACAGGCTGCGCGCCTGCAGGGCGGCCCAGTCGAACGGTTCACGCCTGCCGTTCCCGCGCGAGGGCCGCATGTCCCGCGTTGTCAACTGGACCAGCATGCCGTAGGAGCTGATCAATTCGTGGAACACACCAGCCAATGCCCGTGGAATGGCGGCGTCCTGAATCAATACTTCACGCTCGAGGTCGTCGCGGTCGCGCACACGGATGCTGCCGCTGATCGTGGGACCGACCCCCGGTGCGTCGCGCGCGAATCCGGCGGCGCCCTGGCCGATGCCATTCACCGGTTCCTGCGTCAGGTAGGCAGCGGCCAGGTTGTCGCCGTTGGTGGCCAGCCGCTCGCCCAGGCAGGCCGAAAACACCAGCGTGGGTGATCGACTGCGCAGCAGCAGTTCCGTGCTGCCCAGCGATCCTGCCGCCAGGATGACCCTGCGGGCGCGCAGCACGAGCTCCGGCGCGTGGCCGCCACGGCGCAGGTGCTTGCGGTCCTGCGTGGCGACGCAGTGCACTTGCCAGCCATCGGCGGCGCGCGACAGGCGCAGCGCCGTCACGCCGGTGTACAAGTCTGCGCCGGCGGCGCGGGCGCGACGCAGGTAGGTGTGCGTCAGCGTCTGCTTGGCGTTGAAGTTGCAGCCGGCCACGCATTCACCGCAGCCCACGCACACACCCGACGGCAAGCTGCCGAGCCCGAGCAGCTTGTCGGTTGCGGTGTCGACATGGCGTACCGTCAGGGATGGTCTGGCGTCGAAGCTGCACCGGCCTTCCTTCCGGACGAGATCCTGCAGGCTGGCCGCAAGCTCTTCGAGGCGTTGCGCCTTCAGGGGTTTTTCCAGCACCGCGTCCGTCGAGCGCGGACCAGCGGCGCCTGCGAAAGTGCCTGGAAAGGCGCTGGCGCCGAGGCCATGGCGGGCCTGCTCGAAATAGACGGACATCGTCTTCCCATCAATGGTGCCGGGCCAGAGCCTGCGGCCATGCCGGGTTTTCTCGAACACCTCGTCGTCGGGCGCGATCACCATGTTGGCGTTGATCTGGCTGCCGCCTCCCAGGGCGTTGGCTACCAGAACGTCGAGGCCGTCGCCCAGCCGGACGTCGAACAGCGCGGTTTCGTTGCCGACCACCTGCGATGTCGCGTGATTGTCGATCCGGATCTGGCCGAACGCCTTGCCCAGGCCGTCCGGGAACTCGCCGCTCAGGTATTCCAGGCCGCGCTCCAGCACCGTGACCCGTACCCCGCGCTCTGCCAGGCGTTGCGCCGCCACCGCACCGCCGTAGCCGGAGCCGATGACCAGCACCTCGAACACCTTGTCCGGGTCCTTGCGGATGGCCTCGCGCAATGCATCCATGCTGCGCGACAGTCGCTCGTCCATCGATCCTTCCTCCACGTTGCGGCTGCACGACGTGCCGTGCATGCCGTCACTCGAACTCCTGGAACACCTCCAGCAACTGACGTAGTTCGGCCGGTGCCAGCGGCTTGGCCAGCACCGGAAACTCGATCTGGCCCGCCTGGTGTGCCTGCATCGCGCGGCTGTCGCCGCTGATCAGCGCGGCGGGCACTTCGCCGATCAGTTCGCGCAACCGGTAGATCAGCTCGTTGCCCGACGGCCCATCGCCGAGCGAGTAGTCGCTCAGCACCACGTCGATCGACGCCTGCTGTCTGGCCACGACCAGTGCCTCGTCGGCCGACCTCGCGCAGCGCACACGCAAGCCCCACGAGCGCAGCAGCTGGTCGATGGCGTCCAGCGAATCCGGGTCGTCGTCGATGCACAGCACGGTGACCGGCCGCAGCGGTGCGCGGCCGCCCTGGTCGGCGCCTTCATCCTCGCTGGCCGGCTGGTGCGGCCGGGTGCTGCCGGCAGGCAGATGCAACTCGAATCGCGTGCCGCCGCCGGGGTTGTCGGTCACGCGGATCTGGATGTCCAGGACTTGCGCCAGGCGGCGCACGATGGCGAGCCCGAGCCCCAGCCCGTTGTTACCGCGGTCATCTGATGCCTGGACGTACTCCTTGAACACCTCCTCGCGCAGGTTCTCCGGAATGCCCCGACCGGTGTCGGTCACCGTGACCAGGCAGCTCTGGCCGGTGCCCGGGTGGACCGCCACGTCGATGCCGCCGACGTTGGTGAACTTGATGGCGTTGTCGACCAGGTTGCGCAGCATGCGCGTGAACAGTTCGGGGTCGGTATGCAGGTCGACGTCCGAGGCGGGGTGGTGCAGGCGCAATCCTTTGGCCTGTGCGGCGGCCTGCATCGGCTGGATGGCGAGCTCGATCAGGTCGTCGGCGGGGCGCCAGCGCCAGTCCGGCTCGACCGCGGTGCTGTCGAAGCGCGAGAAATCGAGCAGCGAGGTGAACAGCCGGTCCAGGTTGCGCAGCGAACGTCCCATCTGCCCCGACACCTCGGCCGCCTGATCCACCGTGTTGACGCGCCCCAGCAAGCCGTTGAGCATCATCAGCGCATGCAGCGGCTGCCGCAGGTCATGGCTGGCCACGGCAAGAAATCGTGTCTTGGCCCGGCTGGACTCCTCAGCGGCTTCCTTGGCCTGACGCAACTCCACCACCAGGCGCTCGTTGGCGTGCCGGATGCTCATGCCGTTGGCGATCAGGCGCCCGAACGACTGGCAGAAGCCGGCGACGACCAGGGCATAGATCAGCAGCATGGACACGATGTCGACGACGTAGGGGCTGCCGACCCAGACCCAGCCCAGCGCGGTGCCGCCCATGAACAGCAGTGCATAGCCGGTGTAGAGCTTCGGCACCGGGCCGAACACCGCCATGGCGCCTGCCAGCCAGCAGCACAGCACCATGGTCAGGTACATCCGCGCACCCTCGGGCATGGTCGGAAACACCAGCGTGGGCCCGACCGCGACCACCAGCGCGACCGCCAGCGTGACGACGTGAAAGCGCCGCCGCCACAGGTTGGGCGACCGGGCCAGGGTCTCGAGGCGGCAGGCCGGGCGCAGCCAATACGCACGCAGGCCGTAGACCATGCCCACGGCCAGCAGCCAGGCGAGGGTGATCCAGTGCGGTGTGTGGCGGAATGCCGTGGCCGCGATGAAAGCGCAGATCACCCCCACGGTCCAGGCATTCCGCACCGCTTGGTTGATGGCGAAATGCAGCATGCGGACATCGATGCCGGGCTCGCCCACGCGGGGCGGCGTGCCTGGCGTCGGAGAGGCCGCTTTGGCGCCCATGGCAGTGCCGAGGACTACAGCTTCAAGCCGTAGCGCGCCGCCGAATACAGCGCCTCGGTCCGGTTGCGCACGTTCATGACGCGAAACACGGCCGACAGGTGCGACTTGACCGTACCCTCGGAGATCCCGAGTTCGCGCGCGATCAGCTTGTTGGGAACACCCTTGAGCGCGCGCCGCAGGACATCAAGCTGCCGTGGACTCAGGCCCTGCAACACCGGTTCGGGATCGGCTGCCGTGCCGAGCGCCTCGGGCGGCAGGTAGACGCCGCGCGCGAGCACCAGGCGCAGGGCGCCGTGCATCACCTCGGGTTCGGCCGACTTGGGGATGAATCCGGCCGCTCCGGCGGCGATCGCGTCACGGATCAGGCTGGCGCTGTCTTCGCCCGAGATCACGACCACGATGCTGTCCGGGAAGGCATGCTTGACCGATGCCAGTGCATCCAGGCCATTCACGCCGGGCATGTTCAGGTCCAGCAGCAGCAGCTCGAAGGATTCCCCCGCCAGCGTGAGCGCCTGCTCGACGCCGTCGGCGTCGCTGACGTCCAGCTCGGGCATCAGTTCGCGCAGCATCAGGCGCATGCCGCGGCGAAACAGCGAGTGGTCGTCGATGAGCAGGACGCGCATGCGCTGGGCCTCCCAATATCCCTGAACCGCAGGATAAGCCCAATCGGCGTCGGGTGAAACCGGCCTTTTGGCGCATGGATGCTGAACCAAAGTTGAGGCTCGGCTGCTACCACGGCTGCACCCATCGGTGTATGGGCAGATCGTGCGCGGCTCGCCACACTGGCTCAACCTGCCGTCGGCAGGCAGACCGGGGATCGTTGGCATCGCCACGATTCCAGGGAACAACGACCACGATTTGGGAGAAGCATCCATGAACATCTACAAGAAGCGGCTGCTCGCGCAGTCCATCAGTGCCGCGATGGTCTTGACCCTGGCGGCCTGCGGCGGTGGCAGCGATGAGTCGCCAGGTCCGGGCCCTGGACCTGGACCGGAGCCGAGTCCCGTGCCTGAACCCGTCACGCTGTCGGGTCAGGTGGCGCGCAACAGCACGCTCAAGAACGTCGTGGTGTGCCTGGATCTCAACGCCAACGACACGTGCGATGCCGGCGAACCAGCCTCGTCCCCCACCGGCGAGGACGGCCGCTATTCACTCACCTTCGAGAAGAGCGCCGTCACGCTGGCCCAGCTAGCCGCCAGTTCGTTGATCGCGCCCGTGCTGACGGGCGACGAAGGCGCATCGACGACCGCGGTCGACATGGTGGCGCCGGCGGCGCGCGCGACGTCGTCCAGCTACGTGCTGAAGCGGCCCGCGGGCACCACGGGCAACATCAACCCGCTGACCACCTTGCTGCACGCGGGCGTGGCCGCTGGCATGACCGATGCGGTGGCGCGCGACAACATCGCCAAGCAGCTCGGCATCGCGGCGGCCAAGATCGACGACTACCAGGACGACCCGCCGACCACGGCTCTGAGCATCCCGGATTCGGCACGCTCGGCCGCCAGCGTGGTGGCGAATGCCCTGCGCGACCAGGTTGAGCTGGCAGTGGGTGATCAGTCGGCGGCCGTGGCCGCCGGTGAGCCGATGTTGAACAATCTCAGGTTCGGCGACGCTGGCAACTACTATCTCCAGACGCTGGACATTGATGCCAAGACAGCCGGCACCGAAGGCCGCTGGATCACCGACGCGCGGGCCGGGAAGGCCGATGGCGTGGCACACCCGGATTGGGGGGCGCCCAACGCTTTGTACCGCACGGCCTACCTGACCGCCCAGGGCTGGAAGCCATGCGGGCGCGATACAAAGATTCTTACCACTATCGGCAGCCCCAGTCGCTCGACGGTGTGCGATGCGCGCATCAGCTTCGGTTACAACACGGTCAGCAGCGTCGAGGGGCAGGCCATGGGCGATCTGGTCACCCGTTGGCAAGGGCAGCCTTCCAACTCGATCAACGTAGGTGGTGCTTCTGTGGAGAACCTGCTGGCAGCCTTGGGCAACACCACGTTCCCGAGCGGCTCGGCTGAAATGAAGTTCGACAGTGTGGTCGTGGAGCCTGGCTTGATGATTAGCGACACTTGGTCAAGGAGTCTGCCCCAGACTCGAACCACCACGGTGCAAGGCTTGCCGGCGGCCTACCCGATCTCTGCCGTCAACCTCGCCACCGGCGCCAACACGCTCAGTCTCGGTAACGGCACGGGGGTCGACAAGACGATGCGCGTGGCGTTCGGCGCCGCCAGCAGCCAGACCGCGGGTGTGGCGCAGTATTACCAGTGCGATCTCGATGTGGCGACCCAAACGTTTGCCAATCCACCCAACTGCGTGGCCACTGCCGAGGGCAGCTACACGATCGAGATCATTCATGGCGCGCCGGTGATGCGGTTTGTGGGTGCACCCGACACGGTCATGACGATCAACGTGCTCTACACGGAAATCGACTGGGGCGGCACGAACAACCGCTGGGTCTATCGTGCCCACGAGACCAAGCCGTCGCTTAGCGCGCGCCGCACCGTCACCAACCGACTGAACGGGCCAGCCTGGGCAGCCATGAAGTCGCAACTGGGCCTGTGACACGCTGGGGCGCGGGGTAGTCACCAAACTCGCGCCCCTCGTGCTTCAGAAACGTCGACCCTCAGATGACCGGGAGATCATCATGAAACCATCGAAATATCTGCTGCCGACCGCCTTGTGCGTGGCCTTGCTGGCTGGCTGTGCCTCTGGCCCGCCGCCGGCCACGGAGTTTCCTGCTGGAGCACGTGCGCCGACCGCCACAGAGATCACGAGTGCGTTCCAGGGCAGGTCGTTCAATTTCAGTGGCCCAGGCGGTATCCGGACCGACTACGCCAAGCAGGGCAACGCCGTCACCGTGTATTTCTCCGGTCGCTCGGATGTGGGTACATGGCGTACCGAAGACGGGAAGGTGTGCTTCGAGAACTTTCGGGCGATGCCATCTGCCTGCAACGACGTGCGGATGGTCGGCAGCGAGACCTATCTCAAGCGCACGAACGGACAAGTGGTCAAGCTGACTCTCAACTAAGCGAAGCCTGTCGAATGCTCGGGGAGAGCAGGGGCGCTGCGTGGATCGAGCCAGGCAACAGAAGCTCGCAGCTCAGCCGGTGCTGGGCAAGCGGGTCATCAATCCACGCAGCGCCCATTGCACCGTCTGCGCTCGCACCGCGGCGCGGTCACCGTCGAAACGGTGCATCTCGGTGCCCGTGTGGCCGTCCACGCACCAGCCGAACCACACCGTGCCCACCGGCTTGTCTTTGCTGCCGCCAGTGGGCCCGGCAATGCCGGTCACGGCGACGCTGACCTGGGCCTTCGAATGCGCCAGCGCGCCCTCGGCCATGGCGCGCGCCACCGGTTCGCTGACGGCACCGTGCGCTTCGATCAGCGCGGCCGACACGCCCAGCAGTTCGGTCTTGGCGGTGTTGCTGTAGCTGACGAAGCCGCGCTCGAACCAATCGCTCGAACCGGCCAGGTCGGTGCAGGCCGCTGCGATCAGGCCGCCGGTACAGCTTTCGGCGGTGGCCAGCATCCAGCCGCGTTGGCGCAGCACGGCGGCCAGCGCTTCGACCAGGGCGGTGGTCGTGCTGGTGGCGGCAGGTACTGATTCGGCGGGCATGGCGGCGTTCACCAACTGTGCCACCAGGCGATGACCAGCAGGGTGCAGAAGGCGGCGACCAGGTCGTCCAGCACGATGCCGAAGCCGCCGCGCCAGCCGCGCGCGCCGTGCAGCAGGCGGTCGGCCCAGCCGACCGGGCCGGGCTTGGCGGCGTCGAAGTAGCGGAACAGCGCGAATGCCGCCAGCTGGGCCCAGAAGCCGGCCGGCAGCAGCAGCCACAGCACGATCCAGAAGGCGACGATCTCGTCGGCCACGATGGCGCTCGGATCGGCGCTGCGCAGGTGCCGTGCGCTGACGGTGCTGGCCCACCACGCCAGCGGCAGCGCCAGGGCGATGACCACGCCCTGCCAGGCCGGCGCGAGGTCGGCGATCAGCACCACCCAGACCAGCCAGGCCCACAGCGTGCCGACGGTGCCGGGGGCGCGTGGCGACAAACCCGAGCCGAAGCCCAGGGCCAGCAGGTGCGCCGGGTGCGCGCCCATGAAGGCGGCGCTGGCGCGTACCGCGCCGGCTGGTGGCGGGCCGGCTTCGGGCGACAGGGGCTCCAGCGGTGTCGGCTGTGCTGGTGCGCGGGCAGGAGGCGCTGGATCGGGGCCGAGCGGGCGCGCCTGCACGTCGGTGACGTCATCCGGTGGCGAGTTGATCGGTGACATGGTCGCGGGGTTCAGGCGCCCGGCTTCAACTGCGCGGCCAGCGCGTCATCGAGCGCATTGGCCTGCAGGTACGCGGGGCGTTGCAGGATGGGTGCGACGTATTGCTGGAAAGCCGGCCGCGCCTCGACGGTCTTGAACTGCATGCCCCAGTTGAGCTGCGCTGCCAGGTACAGGTCGGCCGCCGTGAACTGGGCGCACAGGTGCCCGCCGCGCGCCAGTGCCTGCCGGGTTGCGAATTCCAGCGTATCCATCACGTCCTCGTAGCTGCCATAGCCGGCCTGCGCGCGCTTCTCGGCCGGCGCCAGCAGGCCGAGCGACTTGGCGGTGACCGCCGCCTCGACCGGACCGGCGGCGAAGAACAGCCAGCGGTAGTAGTGGGCCCGCTCGGGGCTGTCGGCGGGTGGGGCCAGCCGTCGCTCGGGGAACTGCTCGGCCAGGTAGGCGCAGATGGCGGCGACCTCGGTGACGACCACGGCGCCGTGGCGGATGGCCGGCACCTTGCCCATCGGGTTCAGCGCCGTGTAGTCGGGCGCCTTCATGCTGCCGCCGTAGTCGAGCGCCTGGACCTCGTAGGCGGCGCCGCATTCCTCCAGCATCCAGCGTGCCATGCGGCCGCGTGACCAGGGGTGGGTGTAGAGCGTGATCGTGGCGGACATGCGATGGACCTTGTCTTCAGGCGAAATGGTCGAACGAGCGGTAGTGGGGGCTGATGGGCTGACCATCGGCGCCCAGCAGGCGCAAGCCGGGCGCCGCCTCGATGTGGCCGACCCGGGTGACGGGTGTGCCGCTGGCCTGCGCGGTCGCCAGCACGGCCGCGCGCAAGCCGGGTGCGGCGGTGAAGGCCAGTTCGTAGTCGTCGCCGCCGCTCAGCGCTGCTGTGCGCAGATCGTCTTCGCTCAGGTGTGGGTCGCTGCCTGGGCTTGGCAGGCTGTCCGCCAGGACCTGTACCAGGGTGGCGGTGTCGATGGCGGCGCCGACGCTGCTGGCAGCGAGTACATGGCCGAGGTCGCCGACCAGGCCGTCGCTGACATCGATGGCGCTGCTGGCGATGCCGCGCAACGTCCGGCCGAGTGCCAGGCGCGGCGTTGGCCGTTCGAGTTGTGCGCGGGCCAGCGCCAGCGCGGCGGGCGTCAGCGTGATCTCGCCGCGCAGTGCCTGCAGGCCCAGCCGCGCCCGGCCCGGCGTGCCGCTGACCCAGATGTCGTCACCCGCACATGCGCCGTCGCGCCGCAGTGCCCGGCCGGCCGGCACCTGGCCGAACACGGTGATGCAGAGGTTGAGCGGCCCGGCTGTGGTGTCGCCGCCGACCAGCGCGCAGTGGTGCGCGTCGGCCAGCGCGAACAGGCCTTGCGCCAGACTGCCCAGCCAGGCTTCGTCGCGTGCGCGCTCGGGCGGCAGCGCCAGCGCCAGGGTGAAGGCCAGCGGCTCTGCTCCACAGGCGGCCAGGTCGCTCAGGTTCACCGCCAGCGCCTTGTGGCCGAGTGCGGCTGGATCGGTGTCTTCTAAGAAATGCCGGCCCTCGACCAGCATGTCGGTGCTGATGGCGAGTTGCTGGCCAGGCGCTGGCTGCAGCAGCGCGCAGTCGTCGCCGATGCCGAGCGCCACCGGGCCGGCGGGCGTGGTGGTCGCGCCGCGCCGGAAGAAGCGCTCGATCAGCTCGAATTCGCCCATGCGCCGCCAACCCGGCTGTCAGCGGCCGACCAGCTCGCTGGCGCGCTCGCGCACGCGCGCCACCCGGTCCGCCAGCTGGCGCACGCGGCCGGCGCGGCGCAGCGCTGCCTTGAGGAAGGCCATCAGCAGCGGGCCGCTGTCGAGCACCGGCTCGTTCTCGTTGCTGGCGTTGGGGTGGAACTCGGGGTGCCATTGCACGCCCATGACGAAGGCGTGGTCGGTGTGGCGGATGCCCTCGGGCACCAGGTCGATCGGGCTGCGTGCCTCCAGCACCAGGCCCCTGCCGAGCTGGTCGACGCACTGGTGGTGGATGCTGGTGACGCGGCGCGGCTCGTAACCGTAGATGTCGGACAGGCGCGAGCCGGGCATGAAATGCACTTCGTGCACCAGGCTGTCGTAGCGCTCGACGTCGTTGTGCAGGATCGCACCCGGCCATTGGGTCGGGATGTCCTGGATCAGGGTGCCGCCGAAGTACACGTTCAGCAGTTGGCAGCCGCGGCAGATGCCGAGCACCGGCTTGTCGGCCTGGATGAAGCCGCGCAGCAGATCCAGCTCGTACTCGTCGCGGATCGGGTCGTACTCGGCCTTTTCCTGCCAGGGCGTGGCACCGTAGGTGGTCGGGCTGATGTCGATGCCGCCCTGCAGCACCAGGCCGTCGAGGTTGTCGACCAGATCGTGCAGCGGCGGGCGCTTGCGCAGCTTGATGCCGCGCTGGTCGATGAAGGGAATCATCAGGGCCAGCACGCCGTGCGACATGATCCAGTTGGCCATGCCGCTTTCCAGGAACTGCAGGCGCTTGGTCGGCAGGCCCAGGCCGGGCGGGGGATTGTGCAGCAGGCGGGCGGAGATACCGATACGGAGCGTCATGGCAGGCATTGTTCCATGGGCGCGCGGCGTTTGCTGCCGCGGCCCCCGGATGGCGCGCCTGGCCGGCCGGGGTCAACGGCCGCGGAAACGCAGGCTGGCCTGGCGGATGACCTCGCCCAGCAGCTGCTCGCGCGCATGGGTTTCGCGCAGCCAGCGGGCGTCGTTGCGGTTCTCGCGCACCTCGGTGCGCAGCAGCTCCAGCGCGGCGTCGGCCTGGCACGCATCGGCGAACGGGCGCAGGCGCTCCATGGTCAGCAGCAGGTGCTCGCGCAAGGGCAGGTGCTGGCCGCTGGGCGGATCGACGTACACCGCGTCGAGCCCGAAGCGGCAGGCCTGGAAGCGGTTGTAGCTGTAGACCAGGTAGTCGTCCTCGCAGGGCGTGAACGGGCGCTCCTGCTGGAACCAGGCCGCCAGGCTCTGCACGAAACCGGCCAGCGCGGCGGCGCGCTCCACCGTCAGCGGGGTGTCGAACACGCGCACCTCGATGGTGCCGTACTCGGGCTTGGGGCGGATGTCCCAGTAGAAGTCCTTCATCGACTTGACCACGCCGGTGGCGGTCATCTTGTCGAAGTAGCGGCCGAACTCGTCCCAGCTCAGCACGCAGGGCGCGCGGCCCGACAGCGGAAAGGCGAACACCGAGTTCAGGCGCGCCGAGTCGAAGGCCGTGTCCTGCCCCTGCACGTAGGGGCTGGAGGCCGCCAGCGCGATGAAGTGCGGGATGTAGCGCGACATGCAGTGCAGCGTGTAGAGCGCGGTGTCGGCGTCGGGGCAGCCGACGTGCACATGCTGGCCGAAGATGGTGAACTGCTTGGTCAGGTAGCCGTACAGCGCCGACAGCTGGTGGAAGCGCGGCTTGTCGTAGATGCGCTGCTGGTGCCACTGCTGGAACGGGTGCGTACCGCCGCCCACCACGGCGATGTTGAGCTTGTCGGCGCACTGCACCAGCGCGTCGCGGATCTGGCCCAGCTGCGCCAGCGCCTCGCCCGAGGTCTGGCAGACGTCGGTCGAGATCTCGATCATGCCGGCGGTCATCTCGGGCACCACGCTGCCGGGCAGCTGACGCCGCGCCATCAGGCGCAGCATGTCGTCGGCGTAGTGCGTCAGGTCGTAGTCGCTGGTGTTGACCAGCTGCAGCTCCAGCTCGACGCCGAGCGTCAGCGGCGCCGACTGGCCGAACGGCTCCAGGCTGGTGGGGCGGGCGTCGGTGCTCATTTGCCCGGCTCCCCGGCGCCTGGCGGCAGGCCGCGCTGGCGCCACAGGCGCGAGGCCTCGCCGCTGCGGCCCAGCGCGATGCTGACCAGCACCGCGCCCAGCAGCTCGGTGACCAGGATGGTGGGCAGGGCGATCGCCGCCACCTGGGCGCCGATCGAGTGCGAGGCGACCACGAACTGCGAGGTCAGCAGCAGCGCCACCGAGGACATCGGCACCATGGCGATGCCGACCCAGAACGACTTGCGCAGCGTCATGCCGCTGCCGGCGCTGGTCAGCAGCAGGCTGGCCACCTTGGCCAGCAGCCGCGTCACGATCAGCACCAGCGCGGCCCAGGTGATGCCGGCGCTCCAGTCGGCCTGCGCCGCCACCAGCGACACCAGCACGAACATCAGGATGGTCAGCATCGACGCCGCGGTGCCGAGCTGGCGCGGCCAGACCCAGGGGCGCGGGTGCAGCTGCTTGAGCAGGATGCCGCCCAGCAGCGCGGCCAGCGGGCCCGAGCCGCCCAGCGGCGTGGCGATGGTGGCGCAGGCGGCGATCAGCGACATGATGATGATGGCGCTGTCCTGGCTGGTCGGGTGCAGCAGCCGCAGCGCCGCCGCCAGCAGCGCCGCCAGCAGGGCGCCGAACAGCAGCGAGATGCCCAGCACCGCGGCCCAGGACAGCATCGAGGCCAGCATGGCGCCCTCGCCGCGGTCGATGGTGTGCAGCATGCCGGTGCCGATGGTGAGCGCGTACAGCGTGTTCAGCGTGGCCAGCGCGATGGCGCGGTCGGTCACCGGGCCGTTGGCGCGCAGGTCGAACACCACGCGCAGCAGCACCGCCGGCGAGGCCGCCATGGCGATCACTGCCAGCGCCCGCACCACCGGCACCTCCAGGCCGAGCGCCCGCAGCGCCAGGTAGGCCGCCGCATAGGTCAGCACCGATTCCGCCAGGCTCTGCACCAGCAGCATCGGGTTGTGGCGGAACCAGCGCAGGGACAGGCGCGCGCCGACCTCGAACAGCACCACCGCGATGCCGAGCTCGAGCAGGAACAGCCCGACCCCCGCCAGCGGCCAGCCGGCGTCGGTGAAGCCGAGCCAGCCGGCCAGCACGCCGACCACGGCATAGCCGATGATCTTGGGCATGCCGGTGTGGCGCTGCACCAGGTGGCCGGCCAGCGCGGCCAGCGTCAACAGCAGCACCCATTCGAGCGCCTGCGGCCCGGGGGTGACTTCAAGTCGGGCGGCCCAGGAAGGCATCCAGGTGTCGGTCAAAAAGTGTGGTCTCCGCTCCGAGGGCGTGAAGGGATCCGGCAGGGCCCGTGCGGGCATGGCCGCTTCGCGCGCGGCCTGCGGGACAGCCCCTGATGCTAACCGGCATCGCCGGCAGCGTCCGTGGTGGCCGCTGCGGGCGCCTGCGGCGCCGCAGGCCGCAGGCGCACCGGCAGCAGGAAGGTGTGCGGCTGGCGCAGCACGCGCCGGCCCAGCGCCGCGTACAGGCGCCGGCGGTCCACGGCCGGCACGTTCTGCGCCGTCAGCGCCAGCCGGAACGCGAGCCAGAAGCTCGACGCCAGGTTGGTCAGGCCGGTGATGGCGATGCCGCCCAGCGCCCACCACCAGTCCGGCTCGCGCAGCACCTCGGCGCCCAGTTCGTGCGCGGCGGCGGCGATCTGGCCCGCGACCAGGGTGACGTGGCGCACCTCCAGCGGCAGGCCGAAGAAGCTGACAATCGGCGGCAGCATGCCCAGCATCAAGCCGAGCGAGATGTTGGCGGCCCAGCCCGAGATGTTCTGGCGCCAGTAATCCGCCCAGCGCTGCGCGCGCGTGGCGCCCAGGCGCCGCGTCACGCGCGGGTGGTAGGCGATCACCGAGTCAAGCCGGTGGAACACGAACCAGTTCTCGACCCAGCCGGCGATCACGCTGGACGCAAACAGCATCACGCCGGTGGCCGCCGCGTACAGCACCGTCGGCCCCAGCGGGTCGTGCTGGTCCAGGATGATCTGAGCGTGGATCGGGTCCATGGCGCGATGGCCCCAGCCGAGCCAACCCAGCAGCATCGAGAGCAGGAACACCACCGGCATCACCAGCCCGACGTTGCCGAGGATGGCGACCAGTTGCGAGCGCAGCAGGTACACCACCTCGTCGACGAAATCCTCCGCGCCGTCGGCGTCGCGCATGTTCTTCAGCTTGGCCGCCATGGCCGGCGCCGTCATCGCCGGCTGCTTGGTGGCCACGGTCCAGCCCAGCAGCATGATGATGACGAAGGCGACGGCGTAGTTGATGCCTGCCCACACGCCGGTCCAGAACGCCGCCAGCCCGAGTGCGCCGACGGCCAGCTTGATCCAGGTGGTGCCGGCCAGCACCGCGCCGCCGCCGGCGGCCGCGCCCAGCATGTGCAGGTAGTCGGCGGTGGTGCGCGTGATGTAGTGCTGACCGGTCTCGGCATTGCGCTCGGTCACCTTGGCCGCTAGCAGCTCGGTGCTGCTCGCCAGCAGCGCGCCCAGGCTGCGGCTGTCGTGGTTGACGCGCACCAGGTGCGACAGCAGCTGCGCCGTGGCCTGCGCCGGCGCGTCGGTCTCCAGGCACAGCAGCAGTGCCTTGACGCGGATGATGCGCTGGCGCAGCTGGCGCAGCTGGAACTCGAGGTGCACCGAGATGCCGTGCTCCTCCAGGTGCGTGTAGACGGTGGCGGCGGCGGCCCGGCAGGCGTCGAGCTGCTCGCGCAGCTGGCCGCTGGCGACCAGCGCCGGCGCGCTCTGGCGGCCATGCGCCAGCACCGCCCGGCGCAGGGTTTCGAACACCATCGGCAGATCGAGGAAGGGCCGCTTGGCGCTGACCGCCGCCGACATGCGCAGCCGCACGTCGCTGGACTGCCCGACCGCGCTGATCTGGCTGATGGCGTGAGCCAGCGCGTCGAGCAGCGTGCGCAAGGCGTACCTCGGCACCGGCGTCGGTCCCTGCTCGGGATCGGCCTGAAACAGCACGGTGCGCAGGCGCTGCAGCGTGCGCTCGTCGAGCGCGCGCAGCCATCTGGCGTCGCGCTCGCTCGGGAACAGCAGGCCGAACAGATCGTGGATGTCGGTGGTGTCGGGCGCCACCGGCAGCAGCTTGCGGCCCAGCCGGTGCAGCAGTTCGCTGGCAAACGAGCTGCGCGGTGCGAAGCCGAGGTCGGCCAGCAGCGAGGTGGCGTCGGTGCTGGTCAGGAATTCCTCCCACCATTGCTGCCACAGCTTGAGGAAATCCGGCCGCAGTTCGGCGGCGTCGAGTAGCATGCGCACCCGCGCCACCGCCATCTCGGGGTTGTCGCTGTCGCCGCGGATCCAGTCCAGCAGCCTGATCAGCCACAGGTGGCGCTCGGCCGGCGGCGCCTCGGGGTCGATCGCCTGCAGCTGTTCGACCAGGTCGAGTTGCGAGCTTGCCATGTCAAGCGGCCGCGGGAGGCGACGAGTGACCCGCGTGCGGGCTCAATGCAGCACGCGGGTGCCGGCGCCGCCGGTGCCGCCGGCGTCGAGCACGAACAGCGGGATCTTGGTCTCGAAACGCTCGCCATCCTCGGCGACGCAGAAATAGCTGCCGTGCATGGTGCCGCTGGGCGTGCGCAGCCGGCAGCCGCTGGTGTACTGGAAGGCCTCGCCGGGCTGCAGCAGCGGCTGCTGGCCGACCACGCCCAGGCCCTTGACCTGCTCGGTGTGGCCGCGCGCGTCGCTGATGATCCAGTGGCGTGAAACCAGCTGCGCCGCGACCTCGCCCGTGTTGTGCACGGTGATGGTGTAGGCGAAGCCATACAACTCGCTTTCCGGCTCCGACTGCTCGGGCAGGAACTGCGGCTGGACCTCGACGCTGAACTGGTACTTGGGCATGTACTAATGGTAACGACTGCGGCAGGCAGGGCGCATCGGTGAAAATTGACTGCCATGAGCAAGCCCACATACCGCATCGCCCCGTCCATCCTCTCGGCCGACTTCGCGCGGCTGGGCCAGGAAGTCAAGGACGTCATCGCCGCCGGCGCCGACTGGATCCACTTCGACGTGATGGACAACCACTACGTGCCCAACCTGACCTTCGGGCCGATGATCTGCCAGGCCATCAAGCCGCACGCGGTGCGCGCCGACGGCAGCCCGGTGCCGATGGACGTGCACATGATGGTGCAGCCGGTGGACGCGCTGGCGCAGGCGTTCGCGCAGGCGGGGGCCGATCTGATCAGCTTCCACCCCGACGCCACGCCGCACGCGCACCGCAGCGTGCAGGCGATTAAGGCGGCCGGCTGCCAGGCCGGGTTGGTGTTCAACCCGTCGGCGCCGCTCGACGTGCTGGACTGGCTGATCGACGACATCGACCTGATCCTGATCATGAGCGTCAACCCCGGCTTCGGCGGCCAGGGCTTCATCGACAGCGCGCTGCGCAAGGTCGAGGCGGCGCGCAAGCGCATCGAGGCCTCCGGGCGCGACATCCGGCTGGAGGTCGACGGCGGCATCAAGGCCGCCAACATCCGCCAGGTGGCCGACGCCGGCGCCGACACCTTCGTCGCCGGCAGCGCGATCTTCGGCCAGCCGGACTACACGGCGGTGATCAGCGACATGCGCCGGGCGCTGCGTTGACGCCTCGGGCGGCGCTCAGGGCTTGAGGTACGCGTAGCCCTCGCGCGCCTGCAGCTGCGTGATGCGCGCCACGCCGGAAGGCACGAACTCGGCGTCCATGGTGAACTGGTCCTTCTTCAGGTTGGCGCCGCGCAGCGTGATCTCGCAGATCTCGAAGCGCACGCCGCGCGCCTTCAGTGCGCTCACCAGTGCGCCGTAGTCGATGTCCTTGTTCTTCGGATCCTTGGCGCCCTCGCGCAGGAAGTCGATGCCCTCGGCATGCGTGACCACCACGATCTTGGTTTCCGGCGCCACGTCGAGGTGGTTGCGGATGTTGCGCAGTCCGGCGGTGGCCTGGGCGGCGGCGTTGTTGATGTGGTACACCACCTTGTCCTGCGCCAGCAAGGCACTGGACGCCAGCAGCAGTACCGAAGCCGTCAGGCCGCGCGCGATTGCATTCAACTTCATGCTTGTCTCCTTGGTCACAACATCATGACGGCCCGAAAACTAACACAAGCCATCGACGCCTGCATCGTCGACCTGGACGGCACCCAGGTCGACACGCTGGGCGACTTCAAGGTCGCCCTCAACCGCATGCTGGCCGAACTGCAGCTGCCGCCGGTGCGGCGCGACTTCATCGAGATGGCCATCGGCAAGGGCTCCGAACACCTGATCCACAGCGTGCTGGCGGAACAACTGCGCCAGCTGGCGCTTGCGGACGATGCCGGCACCTGCCCGGCGACCCGGCCCGAAGCACGCTACGAGCAGGCCTGGCGCGCCTACCAGTCGCACTACCAGGCCATCAACGGCCGGTTTGCCGAGCTGTATCCGGGCGTGCTCGAAGGCCTGCAGGCCCTGCGCGATCTCGACCTGCCGCTGGTCTGCGTGACCAACAAGCCACTGGCGTTTGCCCGTGCGCTGCTGGTTGAGAAGAAGCTGGAGGGGTTCTTCGGCCACGTGTTCGGCGGCGACAGCTTCGCGCGCAAGAAACCCGATCCGCTGCCGCTGCTGGAAGCCTGCCGCGCGCTCGGTACGGCGCCGGCGCGCACGCTGATGGTCGGCGACTCCAGCAACGACGCCGCCGCCGCGCGCGCCGCCGGCTGCCCGGTGGCGCTGATGCGCTACGGCTACAACCATGGCCAGCCGATCGAGCAGGTCGAGGCCGACGGCCATTTCGACAGCCTCGCCGAACTGGCGGCGGCGCTGGCTGCGGCCCGGCACAATGCCTGACCGACATGTCGTCACGAGGACCGGAACCAAGGTGAGCGCAAGCCACGCGCTGCTGCAGCGCGCCATCGCCAACCCCGAGTCGCTGCACTGGCACAGCTGGGCGGCGCTGGCGCCAGGGCCATCGCTGCTGGTGCTGGGCGCCGTGCACGGCAACGAGGTCTGCGGCGCGCACGCCGTCGTGCGCGCCATCGACGACCTGACCCACGGCCGGCTGGTGCTGACCCGCGGCCGCCTGACCTTGGTGCCGGTGGCCAACCCGCTGGCGTTCCGGAACAACACGCGCGAGGGCGAGCGCAACCTGAACCGCCGTTTCCTGCCGCGCGGCGACCCGCAGGACTACGAGGACCGCATCACGCGCCGGCTGGCGCCGCTGCTGGCGCAGCACGATGCGCTGCTCGACCTGCATTCCTTCCACACGCCGGGCGACCCGTTCGCCATGGTCGGCCCGCGCGACAACCCAGGCCCGCGCGAGCCGTTCGCGCGGGCCGCCGAGGAAATGGCGCTGGCGCGCGCGCTGGGGGCGCAGCAGGTGGTCGAGGGCTGGCTCGAGGTCTACGACCGCGCCGCCCTGGCGCGCGGCGAGCTGCCGGGCGATGAGGGCATCGGCACCAACGAATATATGCGCAGCCAGGGCGGCTACGCCGTCACCATCGAGTGCGGGCAGCACGAGGATCCGGAGGCGATCGAGGTGGCGCAGCAGGCGATCCATGGCGCGCTGGCGCACCTGGGCCTGGCGCATGTGCCGGCGCCGGCGCGCTTCAGCGGCCCGGCCGCGCGCCTGACCGAAGTGGTGCTGCGTCGCTCGCCGCGGGACCGGCTGGCGCGCGACTGGCACAGCTTCGATGCCGTGGACGCGGGCGACGTGATCGCCTGGCGCGCCGACGGCACGCCGGTCATTGCGCAGCGCGAAGGCTGCGTGCTGTTCCCGCACCCCGAGGCCGACGTCGGGCGTGAGTGGTTCTACCTGGCCGAGGCCGACGCCGCTGCGTGAGCGCTGCGCCGCCTGTCAGTGGATGACCCGGTCCGGCTCAGGCTGCGGCCGGCAACTCGTCCGTCACCACCTCGAAGCGCTTCAGCCGGCTGTCGCCGAACACCATGGTGATCGGCACGTCGGCGGCGTCGTGGCCGTGCGCCATCACGATGCGGCCGATGCGCGGCGTGTTGTTGCGGGCGTCGAAGTCGTGCCATCGGCCGCCGAGCCAGGCCTGGAACCAGCCGGTGAAGTCCATCGGCGCCGATGTCGACGCGACGCCGATGTCGCCCAGGTAGCCGGTGGTGTAGCGCGCCGGGATGTTCATGCAGCGGCACAGCGTCAGCGCCAGGTGGGCGTAGTCGCGGCACACACCGACGCCCTCGCGCCAGGCCTCGAGCGCGCTGCGATTGGCGCGCGCCTGCTGGTAGTCGAAGCGAATGTGCCGGTGCACGTAGTCGCAGATCGCCTGCACGCGCGGCCAACCCTGGGGCGACTGGCCGAAGCGATCCCAGGCGAACTGCAGCAGTGCGCTGTCGACCTCGCAGTAGCGGCTCGGCAGCAGGAAGCGGAACACCTCGTTCGGCAACTCGTGCAGCGCATGCTGGCGCGCGTCCGCGTGCATCGGGTCGGGCCGGCCGCTGTCGGCTACCACCGCGCGGTTGCGCAGGCGCAGGCTGGCGACGCCGGCGGGCACGTTGATGCGGGTGATGGTGTTGTCGAACACGTCCTGGTAGTGCCGCACCGGCAGCGCCGGCTCGACCGAGAACGCCTCCGGTGCCTGCAGGTCGGGCGCGCGCGACGGATGCACGTGCAGCGCGCCGAGCAGGGTGGTGGGGCTGGTCAGCGCCAGTTCGATGTCGTAGCCGATGCGGATCAACATGGGGTTTCTCTGCGTTTGCGCGGCCTTCCTAGTGGAAACAAGGGGAGGTTGCCACTGTGCGTGCGGGCCTGCGTTGGCCGCGGCGGCCGGGTGCCACAAGACGTGTAGGCGGGCAGGCCTTTTTGCTACACTAGCCGCGATGTCGTCTTCCCGCAATGTCATTTCGCCGCTGGGCATCGCCGCCCAGGGGGCATGGCCCTGGCGCAAGCCAGCGCGCTGACGTGTGAACCGCGCCTGCAAAGGGCGCAAGAAGCGCAGCGGCCTCACGCAGGTCGCCGCACCTTGGAAGATGAACCCGGCGGGGTGAGACCACACCATCAACCCTGCCCGAGCGCCCAGGAGGCTTGACGCTCATGATCACCGAACTCGAATTCAAGAGCCTGGCCGCCCAGGGCTACAACCGCATCCCGCTGATGGCGGAAGCCTTTGCCGACCTGGAGACACCGCTTTCGCTCTACCTCAAGCTGGCCGCGGCGCAGGGCGGCGGCAAGTACAGCTTCCTGCTCGAATCCGTCATCGGCGGCGAGCGTTTCGGCCGCTACAGCTTCATCGGCCTGCCGGCGCGCACCATCCTGCGCGCCAGCGGCTTCGGCGCCGACGCCCGCACCGAGGTCGTGACCGACGGCCAGGTGGTCGAGGCGCATGCCGGCAACCCGCTCGACTTCGTCGACGCCTACCACAAGCGCTTCAAGGTCGCGCTGCGCCCCGGACTGCCGCGCTTCTGCGGCGGTCTGGCGGGCTACTTCGGCTACGACGTGGTGCGCCACATCGAGAAGAAGCTCGAAAACACCTGCCCGCCCGACACACTGGGCACGCCCGACATCCTGCTGATGCACTGCGAGGAACTCGCCGTCATCGACAACCTGTCGGGCAAGCTGTATCTGATCGTCTACGCGGACCCCGGCCAGCCCGAGGCCTACACCGCCGCCAAGCGGCGCGTGAAGCACCTGCGCGAGCAGCTGCGCTATTCGGTCAGCGCGCCGCAGGTCAGGCCGACCACCAGCTACCCGCCCGAGCGCGGCTACGCCAAGGCCGATTACCTGGCCGCGGTCGAGCGCGCCAAGGAGCTGATCGCCGGCGGCGACTTCATGCAGGTGCAGGTCGGCCAGCGCATCAGCAAGCGCTTCACCGAATCCCCCCTGAGCCTGTACCGCGCGGTGCGTTCGCTGAATCCGTCGCCGTACATGATCTACTATGACTTTGGCGACTTCCACGTGGTCAGCGCCAGCCCCGAGATCCTGGTGCGGCAGGAGCACACCGCCGAGGGCAAGAAGATCACCATCCGTCCGCTGGCCGGCACGCGCCCGCGCGGCGCCACGCCCGAGGCCGACAAGGCGATCGAGCAGGAACTGGTGAATGACCCCAAGGAGCGCGCCGAACACGTCATGCTGATCGACCTGGCGCGCAACGACATCGGCCGCATCGCCAGGACCGGCAGCGTCAAGGTGACCGAGGCCTTCGCGGTCGAGCGCTACAGCCACGTGATGCACATCGTCAGCAACGTCGAGGGCATCCTCAACGACGGCATGAGCAACATGGATGTGCTCAAGGCCACCTTCCCCGCCGGCACCCTGACCGGCGCGCCCAAGGTGCACGCGATGGAGTTGATCGACCAGCTCGAGCCGGTCAAGCGCGGCATCTACGGCGGCGCCTGCGGCTACCTCAGCTACGCCGGTGACATGGATCTGGCCATCGCCATCCGCACCGCCATCGTCAAGGATCAGCAGCTGCACGTGCAGGCGGCGGCTGGCGTGGTGGCCGACTCGGTGCCCGAGATGGAATGGAAGGAAACCGAGCACAAGGCGCGCGCGCTGCTGCGGGCCAGTGAGCTGGTGGAGGAGGGTCTGGAATGAACACCTTGACGACTTCTCACGGCGCCGCGCCGGACGATTCCGCGACCGTTGCCGAGGCGCTTGAGCAGCTGCGCGACAAGCTGAGGCCCGGCGTGCGCGTGCTCATGATCGACAACTACGACAGCTTCACCTACAACATCGTGCAGTACTTCGG
>NZ_DAOMOQ010000022.1:54906-58332 GCF_035444425.1 Ottowia sp.
TGCTCATGATCGACAACTACGACAGCTTCACCTACAACATCGTGCAGTACTTCGGCGAGCTGGGCGCCGAGGTCACGGTGCGGCGCAACGACGAGGTGACGCTCGATGAGCTCGACGCCATGTTCCAGCGCGGTGAATTCGAGCGCCTATGCATCAGCCCGGGGCCGTGCTCGCCCGCCGAGGCCGGCGTGTCGGTCGCCGCGATCCGGCACTTCGCCGGCAAGCTGCCGATCCTGGGCGTGTGCCTGGGCCACCAGGCCATCGGCGCGGCCTTCGGCGGCGACATCGTGCGCGCCAAGGCGCAGATGCACGGCAAGACCAGCGTCATCACCACCACGCAGCAGGGCGTGTTTGCCGGGCTGCCGAAGCAGTTTACGGTCAACCGCTACCACTCGCTGGTGATCGACCGCGCAAGCTGCCCGCCCGAACTGGAGATCACCGCCACCAGCGAGGACGGCGAGATCCAGGGCGTGCGCCACACCGGCTACGACCACGTGGTGCGCATCGAAGGCGTGCAGTTCCACCCCGAAAGCATCCTGACCGAGCATGGGCACGCGATGCTGGCGAACTTCCTGGAGCCATGATGAGCCCGTCACAGCAGCCCCTGGTCGACCTGCGCAGCGACACCGTCACGCGCCCGACGCCGGCCATGCGCGCCGCAATGATAGCCGCCGAGCTGGGCGACGACGTGTTCGGCGACGACCCGACCGTGAATGCGCTGCAGGCGCGCATCGCCGCCATCACCGGCAAGCAGGCAGCGCTGTTCATGCCCTCGGGCACGCAGAGCAACTTCTGCGGCATCCTGGCGCACTGCGGGCGCGGCGACGAGTACATCGTTGGCCAGCTCGCGCACACCTACCGCTACGAGGGCGGCGGCGCGGCGGTGATGGGCGGCGTGCAGCCGCAGCCGCTGGTGCAGGATGCCACCGGTCGCATGAGCCTGACCGACATCGCCGCCGCCATCAAGCCCGACGATCCGCACTTCGCCCGCACGCGCCTGCTGTGCCTGGAGAACACCTGGAACGGCCAGCTGATGCCGGACGACTACCTGCGCGCGGCCACCGACCTGGCGCGTGAGCGCGGCCTGGCCACGCACCTGGATGGCGCGCGCCTGTTCAATGCCGCCGTCGCGTCGACCGCACCGGGACAGGATGTACTGGAGCGGGTGGCGCAGATCACCGGCCTGTTCGACAGTGTCTCGGTCTGCTTCAGCAAGGGCCTGGGCGCACCGATCGGTTCGGCGCTGTGCGGTTCGCACGAGCTGATCGCCCGCGCGCGCCGCATCCGCAAGATGGCCGGTGGCGCGATGCGCCAGGCCGGCCTGCTGGCCGCCGCCGCCCTGCATGCGCTGGATCACCATGTCGAGCGCCTGGCCGACGACCATGCGCTGGCCGAGCGGCTGGCCAAGGGGTTGAGCGGCATCGAAGGCATCAGCGTGCGCTCGGCCGCGACCAACATCGTCTTCGCCGACGTCGCCGGTGACCGCGCCCCGGCGCTGCTGGAGCATCTGCAGGCGCAGAACATCCTGGCCACCGGGCTGATCGGCCTGCGTTTCGTCACCCATCTGGACGTCGATGCCGCCGGCATCGACCGCACCGTGGCGGCAGTGCGCGCGTTCTTCGGTCAGCCGGAAGGGTTGAAAGACGCGACGGGCGCGGCGTCGGGACCCTACTGAGCACGGCCATCGAGAGACCACGCGAGCTGCCCACGATGCCCGACCTCCATCAGCTGCTGCTGTTCCTCGCTGCCGGCCTGGTGCTGAACCTGACACCCGACCCCGACGTGATGCTGATCGTCGCCAACGCCGTGCGCGCCGGTGCGCGGGCCGGCGTGGCTGCCGCGCTGGGCATCTCTGCCGGCTGCCTGGTGCATGTGGCGGCTGCGGCGCTGGGGGTGTCGGCCCTGCTGGCGGCCAGCAGCACGGCGTTCTCGGTGCTGAAGTGGCTCGGCGCGTTGTACCTGGTGTGGGTGGGCGCGCAGATGCTGCGCTCGGCCTTGATGGGACATGCTTCCAGGGCGGTGGCAGTCGGTGCCGGCGCGGCCGGTGCCGGCTGCGGCACGGGCTCGGAGTTGCCGCTGTCCGCCGTATTCCGCAGCGGCTTCCTGACCAACGTGCTGAACCCCAAGGTGGCCCTGTTCTTCCTCGCCTTCGTGCCGCAGTTCATCGCGCCGGGTACTGCGAACGCAGGCTGGGTGTTCCTGGCGCTGGGCCTGCTGTTCACCGCCGGCAGCCTGGTGGTGTGCATCGGTTGGGCGCTGGCGGCCAGCTGGGCCGCGCGCCGGGCCGGGGCGCTGCAGCGCGTGCTGCGCTGGCTGGACGGCGTGGCGGGCGGCGTGTTCGTGGCCTTCGGCGTCAGGCTGGCCTTCACCGACTCCCCGGCCGGCCGCTGACCGGTTTCGTTCTTCCTTCCAATTTCTTCCAAGCGAGCTTTACATGCCCATCACCCCCCAGGAGGCGCTGCAGCGCACCATCGAACACCGCGAGATCTTCCACGACGAGATGCTGGACCTGATGCGCATGATCATGCGCGGCGAGATCTCGCCGCTGATGGTGGCGGCCATCACCACCGGCCTGCGCGTGAAGAAGGAAACCATCGGCGAGATCACCGCCGCCGCGCAGGTGATGCGCGAGCTGTCGAACAAGGTGCAGGTGGCCGACACCCGGCACCTGGTCGACGTGGTGGGCACCGGCGGCGACGGCTCGCACACCTTCAACATCAGCACCTGCTCGATGTTCGTCGCCGCTGCCGCCGGTGCGCGCGTGGCCAAGCACGGCGGGCGCAGCGTGTCGAGCAAGAGCGGCAGCGCCGACGTGCTGGAGGCGCTGGGCATGAACATCAACCTCCAGCCCGAGCAGATCGCACGCAGCGTCGCCGAGACCGGCGTCGGCTTCATGTTCGCGCCCAACCACCATCCGGCGATGAAGAACGTGGCGCCGGTGCGCAAGGAGATGGGCGTCAAGACCTTCTTCAACATCCTGGGGCCGCTCACCAACCCGGCTGGCGCGCCCAACATCGTGATGGGCGTGTTCCACCCCGACCTGGTCGGCATCCAGGTGCGCGCGCTGCAGCGCCTGGGCGCCGAGCATGCGCTGGTGGTCTACGGCCGCGACGGCATGGACGAGGTCAGCCTGGGTGCCGCCACCATGGTGGGCGAGCTTAAGGACGGTGAGATCAGCGAGTACGACATTCACCCCGAGGACTTCGGCATGCAGATGCAGAGCAACCGCAGCCTCAAGGTGGCCACGCCCGAGGAGTCGTTGGCCATGCTGCGCGGCGTGCTCGACAACCAGGACGGGCCGGCCAAGAACATCGTCATCATGAATGCCGGCGTGGTGCTGTACGCGGCTGGCGTGGCGTCCACCATGAAGGCCGGCATCGACCGCGCGCGGGCGGCGATCGAGACCGGCGCCGCCAGGGCCAAGCT
>NZ_DAOMOQ010000023.1:0-50817 GCF_035444425.1 Ottowia sp.
TGGTGCCGATGATCAACGAGGCCTTCTTCGTGCTGGCCGAGGGCCTGGCCACGCCGGAAGACATCGACGCCGGCATGAAGCTGGGCTGCAACCACCCGATCGGCCCGCTGGCGCTGGCCGACATGGTCGGCCTGGACGTCTGCCTGGCGGTGATGGAGGTCTACCTGGAGCAGTTCGGCGACAGCAAGTACCGCCCCTGCCCGCTGCTGCGCGAATACGTCGCCGCCGGCCGCCTCGGACGCAAGACCGGCACCGGCGTGTACAGCTACGCCAAGTAGGACGGCAGGACGCCGCCCGGCCCGAGCGGATGCCGGCTCAGGCCGGGCGGTTCATCTGCTCGTCGGCGCAGTTGCGCAGGTAGCGCACCTCCTCGCGCAGCGCCTCCACCTGGTGGCGCAGGCCGCGGATCTCCTGCATCAGGTCACGCTCGATCTGGCGCTCCTCTTCCTCGACCTTTTCCTCGACGAAGATCGCTGCCAGCGACGCCGTCACCAGCGACAGCACCGCCAGCCCCAGCAGCACCACGATCACCGCGAATACGCGCGACAGGGTCGTCGATGGCACCACGTCGCCATAGCCCACGGTCGCGGCGGTCGTGAAGGCCAGCCACAGGCCGTCCTGCAGGCTGTGCACGCGCGGATCCAGCGCCCAGAAGCCGACGCCGCCCAGCAGCAGGATGGCGGCCACCAGGAAAAGCGAATAGACCAGGCCGCGCCGCACCAGATGACGCCGGCGCGCCTGCTGTCTGCGCTTTCTCACGCTCATGATCGCGCGCTGCCGTCGTGCGGAATGGTTGAGGGGTGGTCGCGCCGGCCAACGGGACGGCTCAGAGCTGGCCGAGCGCGTCCTTCACATCGGCCACGCTAAGGATCTCGGACAGCACCACCGGCGCCTTGCCGGGCGCCTGCAGCACGTACACCGGCACACCGCTGCGCCCCAGCTTGCCCAGCTCGGCGGTAATGGCCGGGTCGCGGCGCGTCCAGTCGGCGCGGAAGGTCTGCACGCGGGCGGCGTCCATGGCGGCGATCACCTCGGCGTTGGCCAGCGTGGTCTTCTTGTTGTACTGGCAGGTCACGCACCAGGCGGCTGTGAAGTCAACGAACACCGGCTGCCCCGCCGTCAGCACCGCCTCGACACGCTGTGCCGACCAGGGCTGCCAGCGCGCGCCGTCGCTCGCCGCCACGGTCCCGGCCTCGGCCTCGGCCGGTTCGATCAGGCGGACCACGTTGGGACCGATCGCCGCCACCATGAAGACGCCGAACGCGATCGACAAGGGCGCCAGGATGGCGCGTGCACGCCCGCGCAGGCCGCCCAGCGCCCACAGCACCAGCGCCAGCGTCACCAGCAGGGCCAGCAGCGCGCCGGCGCCGTCGATGCCGGTCTGCTGGCCCAGCACCCAGAGCAGCCACACGGCGGTGCCGAACATCGGGAACGCCATGAACTTCTTGAAGCTCTCCATCCAGGCGCCCGGCCGGGGCAGCAGGCGCGCCACCGCCGGCCACCAACTGGCGGCCAGGTACGGCAGCGCCATGCCGAAGCCGATGGCGGCGAACACGGCCAGCGCCTGCAGCGCCGGCAGCGCCACCGCCAGGCCCAGCGACGCGCCCATGAACGGCGCCGTGCAGGGCGAGGCCACCGCCACCGCCAGCACGCCGGTGAGCAGCGAATTGGTCAGCGGGTGCCTGGCCTCCATCGTGGCCAGCCGGCTGGGCACGAAATGGCCGAACTCGAACACCCCGGCCAGGTTGAGCCCGATCACGGTGAACAGCACCGTCAGCGCCGCCACCACGGCCGGCGACTGCAGCTGGAAACCCCAGCCGAGCTGCTGGCCGGCCGCGCGCAGCGCCAGCATCAGCGCGCCCAGCGCCAGGAAGGACAGCACCACGCCGGCGGTGTAGGCCAGCCCGCCGATGCGCTGCGCACGCTGCTCGTGCGCGTGCCGCGTGAAGCCCAGCACCTTGATCGCCAGGATCGGGAACACGCAGGGCATCAGGTTCAGGATCATGCCGCCGACCAGCGCGCCCAGCAGCGCCAGCATGAAGGTGGCTGCCGGCACGCCGGTCGTCGTCGGCAGCGCGGCGCCCGCACCGGCTGCAGCGGCAGCATTGGCCTTCAGCGCCGCCTCCAGCGCCGGCGACACCACGGCCGCCTGTGCCAGCGCCGGCCAGCTGCCGAGCACCGGCGCCTCGGCGCGCCAGCCCTGCTCGCCGGCCACCAGCACCAGTGGCATCCGCTCCGGCGCGTCGGCGCGGTCGGGCGAGACCGGCACATCGGCGGTCCAGACCTCGCCGTCCCAGCGCTGGCTCCAGCTGCGCTCGCCCACCGGCTCGCCCGGCTTGGCCTGGGTGGCGGCGGTGACGATCACGTTGGGCGTCTCGGGGAACAGCTCCAGCGTCTGCCCGCGCACGCTGGCCGGCAGGCCGGTCACGCGCACCGCCAGGCGCCTGCCGTCCTCGGTCAGCTCGACCTGGTGCGCGCCGGGCACCTCGGCCGGCTGCGCACGCAAGGCGGCCTCGAACGCGGCGCCGTGCAGGCCGGTGGAGCCGTGCAGCGGCAGCTGCAGCGTGAATTCGCCTTCCTGCGGAATGCACTCCATCCGGCAGGCCAGCCAGTTCGCCTTCAGCCTGATCTCCATGGTGTCGGCCATCAGCGCCGGCTTGTACTCGGGCGTGATGATCAAGGGCACCGGCAGCAGCACGGTGTCCTCGTAGCCGTAGTTGGCCAAGTTGGCGATCGGGATCTTCTTCGGCAGCGGCCAGGCGATGTCGCCCGCCATCACGCCCGGCGGCAGCGTCCACTGCAACTCGGTTGGCAGCCCGGAGTCGCCGGAGTTCTTCCAGTAAGTGTGCCAGTCGGGCGCGTGGGTGAGCTGCAGCCCGACCCAGACCGGCTGGCCGGTGGCGGCCTCGGGCGCCAGGCCGACCGGCACACCCTGGGGCGCGTGCGCCAGCAGCACTGCCTGCACCTGGTCGGTGCGCACCTCGGTCTTGCTGGTCCCCGGAGCCTGGGCGTAGGCGCGATCGAAACCGAACGCCACCACGAGCAGGGTGAGCAGCCAGAATGCCAGTGAGCGCCAGGTCGACATGAGAGACAACGACAAAACCTAAATCCGATGTGGGAGGCGCAAACCGGGCTGCGGGTTCCCGGCCGTGCCAGTGCCGGGCTTCAAAAGGATGACTTTAGCCCACGGCCGACGTGCAAATGTGGCACAGACGTGGTAATTTGCGCGCAAGCCGATTGAAATGGCCATACGCGGCAACCCCGGAATGCTGCCGCGCCAGACACAAGGAGCTTGCCCGCCATGCGACTTTCCGCGACCTCGCCATTCGATGCCGCCCTGAGTCCCTGGGCCGATCGCCTGCGTCAGCGCTTCGACCTGCCCCTGCTGGTGCGCTGGAACAATGGCCCCGGCCTGCGCCTGGGCCAGTTCGACACCCCGCGCGTCACGGTCGACGTGCGCGACGCCGCCGGCGCCGCCGCCCTGCTCAGCCCGTCGCTGGACCACCTCGGCCGCGCCTACGTCGAAGGCCACATCGACGTCAGCGGCAAGGCGCACGACATCATGGACATCGCCCATCGCCTGGCCGAGGCCGGCAGCAGCACCGAGGCCGATCCGGGCTGGGTCCGGCGCATCGCCCGGCGCATGGCCGACGCCGTCAGCCACACGCGCGATGCCGACCGCGCGGCGATCCAGTACCACTACGACGTCTCCAACGCCTTCTACGCCGAGTGGCTGGACCCAGCGATGGTCTATTCCTGCGCCTATTTCGAGCACGGCAACGAGACCCTGGCCGAAGCGCAGCAGAACAAGATCGACCACATCCTGACCAAGCTGCGGCTGCAGCCCGAGCAGCGCCTGCTCGACATCGGCTGTGGCTGGGGCGCGCTGGTGCTGCGGGCGGCGCAGCAGTTCGGCGCCCGCTGCGTCGGCATCACGCTGTCGCAGAACCAGTTCGACGAAGCCAGCGCGCGCGTGCGTGCGGCCGGACTGCAGGACCGCATCGAGATCCGCATGCAGGACTACCGCGACGTCCGCGGCCCGTTCGACCGCATCACCAGCGTCGGCATGTTCGAGCACGTTGGGCTGAAGAACCTGGCACCCTACTTCCGCATCATCCACGACCTGCTGGCACCCGGTGGCTGGGCGCTCAACCACGGCATCACCTCGACCGACCCACAGAACGGCGAAACCAGCCATGGCGGCGGCCGCTTCATCGACCGCTATGTTTTCCCGCAGGGCGAACTGCCGCACATCGGCACCGTGCTGACGACCATGCAGGAAGGCGGCCTTGAACCCTTCGACGTCGAAAGCCTGCGCCGCCACTACGCCCGCACGCTGCAGTGCTGGAGTGACAACTTCGAAGCCAGCAGCGAGCGGCTCAAGTCGCTGGTCAACGAGAAGACCTGGCGCATCTGGCGCATGTACCTGGTCGGCAGCCAGTGGGCATTCGAGAACGACGAGATCTCACTGTTCCAAGTGCTGTGCCGGCGCGCCGGCCAGACGGTGGACACGCTGCCCTGGTCGCGCGGCTGGATCTACGGGCGTCGCGCCTGAGGCATCCAGACGACGACGCGTTCACGGCGGCCGCCAAGTCCGCCCGCACAAGCACCCGCTGCACGACACGCGTTGCCATCTCTTGCCACTCGCCGCGCTACGCATGACTGCGCAAGATCAAAACAAATGCACGCACTTGTTGCGTAAGGTGTCATTATCGTAGAATTTCGCACAGTAATCAGAGTTGGCATCAAGAGGCCAGCCGGATTTCAGGGAGAGAATGTCGATGGGAATCGGAGAACTAGACGTCGCGCTGGCGGAACTGGGCTGGAAGGTGAGCGATTTTTGTCGCGCCACCGGCCTGCATCGGAATACCCCCAGTCGCTGGCGCAATCAGGGTGTAGCCATACCGGCCTGGGTGCCAAAGCATCTGGGCCTGTTGCTGGAAATCAAGCGTCTACAAAGTTCTTACTTGGTGCCACCCAGAGACTGAGCCGCGACGCCAGGCGTCGCGGCCGGCACTGGGCGCGAAACGGCTGGTGCACCCTGCCCGCCTCCCACCAGGAACTGGTTCACAGGGCTGTGTGTGGAGTCTGGATGGAAAACATGGCGGTTCAGCGCGTGCTGGAAATGGCAACCCGGCAACTGGCCAGTCGGCCAGCGTTGCTGGAGAAGTTGGAACAAGAGCTGGCATCCGGCCACCTGTGGTGCTGCCAGGATGCCGACTGCATGGTGCTGACCATGGTATCGCTGGAGGCCGACGGGCTGCTCCAGCGCTCGTTCGTGGAATCGCACCTCAAGCATTTCATCGACGAGTGGGTGACCCTGCAGCAACACCACGAGACCCGGCCGACCATCGTTGATTCACCCGACAGCCCGGATGCCGCAGCCGCACACGAGGCGCCGCTGCCGCGTGCCGCGCTGATCGACAAGCTGGCGCCACACTGGCCATCCATCGAGACCGATCTGCGTTACTGCCACATGAATGGCCTCAGCGCGGCCAGGTACGGCGACTACAACTGGCTCGAATCGGTGGCCTTGCTGTGGGCCCGCGTGCACGGCAGGCTAGCGCCTCGGATCGCTGACGAGCCCGTGCTGGACATCCCCCTGCCAGCGCATTGAGTGCGGCCGCCAGCAAGATACCTGATTTCAGGGATGTGCAGCCGCCGCGAGGACCCTAGCATCGCGGTGTCACACATCAGCACGCGTAGCCGCAGGGACAACAGGCAACAGACGCCAACCGAACGCAGTGGTTTGATTGCGGGGCTGGCGCAGCGGTCACGCACCGATCCTTTGGAGCCCCTTCACGGGGCTCTTTTTTCGCCGGTTTCTCACCGATCATCCGGTACCGATGATGCCGAACCAAGGCGCGGCGGGGCATCCACAGTCGAGCCGGCATGGGCAGCACGACACAGCTTGTCCCCATCGGCTGCCAGCCGGTCGTCGGCGCGGCGCCCGTGCTTCGGCGTTGCGCCGCCGGTCACCGCGCCGATCCGGCCGCCAGGGTGTCTTGCACGTGACGGTTCACGGGGAAAACACCCTGTCGCAAGCCGGCGCCAGCATGCAAGATCGCACGTCGTTTTCTTGTTCATCCCCGACTCCAGGAGACCCGCCGTGAAACACGTTTCGATCAAGCACCGCATTGGCCGCATCGGCGCGACCATCGGCCTGGTGGCCATGGCTTGCAGCGCCGCGGCCCAGGACAAGCCCGTCGAACTGCGCTTCGCCCACTGGCTGCCGGCGACACACCCGCTGGCCAAGCTCGGCTTCGAACCGTGGGCCAAGTCGGTCGAGGCCGCCTCGAAAGGCTCGATCAAGGTCATGCTGTTCCCGGCGCAGCAGCTCGGCAAGGCCGCCGACCACTACGACATGGCGCGCGACGGCATCGCCGACATGACCTGGGCCAACCCGGGCTACCAGGCCGGCCGCTTCCCCATCTTCGCGGCCGGAGAACTGCCGTTCCTGGTTGCCAAGCCGGGACCGGGCTCGGCGGCCCTGGATCAGTGGTACCGCGCCTATGCGCCGCAGGAGATGAAGGACGTGAAGTTCTGCCTGGCGCATCTGCACGTCGGCACGCTGCACTCGAAGAAGCCGATCGACAGCCCGGAGCAGCTCAAGGGCATGAAGATCCGCTCGTCCAACGGCACGGCGTCGCAATACATGACGGCGGTGGGTGCCACCAACGTGCAGGTGTCGGCGCCGGAGTCGCGTGACGCGCTCGAGCGCGGCGTGGCCGATGCCATCCTGTTCCCCTGGCATTCGATCATCACCTTCGGCATCGACAAGGCAGTCAAGTACCACACCGACACGCGCATGTACTCGTCCAATTTCGCCTGGACCATGAACCAGGGCTTCTACAACAAGCTCTCCGCGGCACAGAAGCAGGTCATCGACAACCATTGCAACAACGAGTGGGCATCCAAGGTCGGCGCCTCCTGGGGCGACGATGAAGACAGCGGCCGCGAACTGATGATCAAGGCCGGCGGCCACACCATGGTGCCGGTATCGGCCCAGCAACTGCAGGCGTGGCAGAAGTCGGCCGAGCCGGTCTACGCGCAGTGGGCGGCCGCCGTCGACAAATCCGGCGTCGACGCGAAGAAGGCGCTGGAGGATCTGCGCAAGGAACTGGCCACGCGCAAGGGCGGCCATTGATGCACAACCGCGCGGGGCGGCGACTGCTGGTCGTCACCGAGGTCACGGCCGCCTTCTTCCTGCTGCTGGTGGCCTTGCTGACGGCGGGCAACGTCACCCTGCGCTATCTGGGCGGCCCGTCGATCCCCGACTGGTACGACGGCTCCCGCATGCTGCAGGGCATCGCGCTGTTCTGGGGCATTGCGCTGACCACCTACTACGGCAGCCATATCTGCGTCGACATCGTCTGGGAGCATGTGGGCGCGGGCGGCAAGCGCGCGCTGGACATCCTGGCCACGGCCTGCACGGCGGCGCTGCTGATTCCGACCGCCTGGATGGTGTGGCAGAAGGTCGGCAGCACCGGCACGCAGGGCACCAGCGACCTGCGCCTGCCGCTGGCCTGGTTCTATGCGGTCGCCGCGGCGGGCATGACGCTGGCGGCGGTGCTGTGCGTGGTGCGGCTGGCCCTGATCGCCCGGCGCGATCCACCCGACCTGGCCGACACCATCATGCCGGCCGAGGCGGAACGCCCATGACGGCCAGGCGGCAGGTGATGTCATGAGCGTCAGTCGCGAGATCGTGGCCCTGCTGGGCTTCGTCGGCATGTTCGCGCTGATGGCGCTGCGCGTGCCGATCGGCGTCGCCATGGGCATCGTCGGCGTGCTCGGCTTCGGGGCGCTGTCGGGGCTGAAGCCGGCGCTCAATCTGCTGTCCAACGTGCCGCTGTCGGTGGTGACGGACTACAACCTCAGCATCATCCCGATGTTCATCCTGATGGGCGCGTTCGCGACCCGCTCCGGCATGAGCACCGAGCTGTTCGCCGCCGGGCGCGCCTGGCTGGGGCATCTGCGCGGCGGACTGGCCATGGCCTCGATCGTCGCCTGTGGCGGCTTTGCCGCGATCAATGGCTCTTCGGTCGCCACGGCTGCCACCATGACCCAGGTGGCCTTGCCTGAGATGCGCAATGCCGGCTACTCCGGCGCCCTGTCGGCCGGCCTGATCGCGGCGGGCGGCACGCTCGGGATCATGATTCCGCCGTCGGTCATCTTCGTGCTGTACGGCATCATGACCGAGACCGACATCAGCAAGCTGTTCGCGGCCGGCGTGATTCCTGGCCTGATGGCGATCGGCTTCTACTTCCTGGTGGTGCAGTTCATCGCCTGGCGGCACCCGCACCTGCTGCCCCGTGGAGAATCCCACAGCTGGGGATCTCGGCTCAGTTCGCTGCGTGGCCTGTGGGCGACGATCTTCCTGTTCGTGTTCGTGCTGGGCGGCATCTATGTCGGCTTCTACACCGTCACCGAGGCCGCCGGCGTCGGCGCGGTGGGCACGCTGATCCTCGGGCTGCTGCGCGGCCGGCTGGGGCCGCGCGAGATCAAGGCCGCGCTGGTCGACACGCTGCGCGTCTCGTCGGCGATCATGATGATCGTCATCGGCGCCTACCTGTTCGGCTACTTCCTGACCATCACCCAGTTCACCCAGCAATCGTTGGAGTTCCTGGTCAACCTGCCGGTCGGCAAGTACGGCGTGCTGGCGCTGGTGCTGGTCGGCTACTTCATCCTCGGCGCGGTGATGGATGAACTGGCGATGATCCTGCTGACGGTGCCGATCGTGTTCCCGGCCATGATGCAGCTCGGCTTCGACCCGATCTGGTTCGGCGTCATCATCGTGATGGCGGTCACCTTCGGCATGATCTGTCCGCCTGTGGGCATCAACGTATTCGTCATCAACTCGCTGGCGCGCGACATCTCCCTGGTCGACATTTATCGGGGCACTTTCCCGTTCATCGGCGTCGACGTGCTGCGCCTGCTCATCCTGTCGGCGTTTCCGGCGATTTCGCTGTGGCTGCCCGGCTTCGTGAAGTAGGGCTGGCTGCAAGCAGGCGGCAGGTGTCCGGACGCAGGAAATGGTCGAACAGAGGTACCGGCATGAGCATTCGTGGCATTTCCTCCATTGATGACATTCGGGCCATCGAGTCGCAGGCGTTCAGCGCCTGGCTGCCGTACGCGAGCGTGCTCGACGCGCTGGAATCCCAGGCACGGCGCAGCCCGGACCGGACCGCGCTCAGGTACATCAGGAGCGCGAACCTGGACGAGCCGGCTGACAGCTGGTCCTACACGCAATTCGTCTCGCAGGTCCGCCGCGCCGCGCGCCTGTTCCAATCCCTGTGCGGCCAGCAGCAGGCTCGCGTGGCGTTCCTGCTGCCCGCCATTCCCCAGGCCCACTTCAGCCTGTGGGGCGCGGAAGCGGTCGGCATCGCCTGCCCCGTCAACTACCTGCTGGGCGAGGAGCACATCGCGGAACTGCTGCAGGCCGCCGAGGTGAACCTGCTGGTCGCCCTGGGGCCGAACCCGGAACTCGACATCTGGTCCCGTGTGGCCGGCATTCGAGAGCGCTGCCCACGGTTGCTCCACGTGCTGGTCGTTGGCGCCACCGAGGAAACCACCGGCGCGATCGATTTCGATCAGGCGGTCGCGGCGCAGAGCGATGCGCCCTTGGCCGCAGCGCGCGGCCTGGACGATATCGCCGCGCTGTTTCACACCGGCGGCACCACCGACAGTCCGAAGCTGGCGCAGCACCAGCACCGCAACCAGCTTTGCGCTGCCGCGGGTGCGGCGGGCATGTACTCGGCCTCGGACCAGGATGTCATCGTCAACGGCTTTCCGCTGTTTCACGTGGCGGGCTCCTTCGTCTACGGTCTGTCGATGTTTCTGGTGGGCGCCACGGTCGTCCTGCCCACGCTGCTCGGCATGCGCAACCCCGGCTTCGTCCGCCAGTACTGGGCCTTTGCGCAGCGCGAGCAGGCCACGCTGCTGGCGGCGGTGCCGACCGTGATGTCCGCCTTGCTGTCGGTATCCGCTGAGGGCACCGACATCACCCGGGTCCGCGCCTTGTTGACAGGCGGCTCGCCGCTGCCCACCGACCTGGCGGACGATTTCGAGCAACGATTCGGCATTCCGGTCCGCAACATCTTCGGGATGACCGAGTGCGGCGGAGTGATCGCGATCGAGCCTTGTGCGATGCCGCGCACGCCGGGCTCGGTCGGCCTGCCGATCCCGTTCGTGGAGGTGCGCGCCGTCGGCGCGGATGGCACGCCGCTGGCGACGGGAAGCGACGGCGAGCTGCGCATCCGGGGGCCCAACGTCAGCCCCGGCTATACCGATGCGACGAAGAACGCCAACGTGTTCCTGGACGGCGGCTGGCTGAACAGCGGCGACGTCGGGCACCTGGATGCCGCAGGCCTGCTGTACGTGACCGGCCGCGCCAAGGACATGATCATCCGCAGCGGCCACAACATCGATCCGCTGTTGATCGAAGAGGCCCTGCACGGGCATCCCGAGGTCGCCATGGCGGCGGCTGTCGGAGCGCCCGACGAATATGCCGGCGAGCTGCCGATCGCCTATGTGACCCTCAAGCCCGGTGCGACGGCCACCTCAGCGGAACTGCTGGCGTTCGCCGAACAGCACGTGCCCGAGCGCCCTGCGGCGCCCAAGCAGATCGTCATCCTGGACGCGTTGCCGATGACCGCGATCGGGAAGCTCTTCAAGCCGCGGCTGCGCGAGCTCGCGATTCAGCAGGTGATCGAAACCAGGCTCGCCGAGCGCTCGCTGGCAGGCACGGTGTGCTGCGAAGTGAAGACCGACAAGCGCGGGCCACAGGTGACGCTCGACGGTGCCGACGACCCGGCAACCCGTGCCGCCGTCGCAGCGATCATGAAGCCGTTTGCCTTGCGCTGGAGCCTGGCTGGACCAATCCCATCGGAAGGAGATGCCGGATGAACGGCACGCTCCATCTCGATTGCCCCGACGACCACGTTGCGCTGATCCGGATCGATCGGCCGCAGGCGCGCAACGCCCTGTCGCCGGAGCTGCTGTGCGCACTGGCCGACGCGTTCATCGAAGTCAGGGACGATCCAGACATCCGGGTGCTGGTCCTGACGGGAACGGGCGAGGCCGCGTTCTGTTCTGGCGGCGACCTGGGCTTGACCCTGCCGCTGTTGACCGGGGCCCGGGCAGCAGCGGACGAGTTCGATCGACGCCTGCTCGAGAATCCGCTCACGATGGAAGTCTCGTCGCTGCGCAACTTCGATCTGGGCAAGCCCGTGATCTGCGCCGTCAACGGCGCCTGCCTAGCCGGCGGATTCGAGCTGATGCTGGGCACCGATATCCGCATCGCCGCCGAGCACGCCCAGTTCGGCTTGCCGGAGGTCCAGCATGGCCTGCTGCCCTTCGCCGGCTCGATGGCCCGGTTGCCGCGCCAGATTCCGCATGCGGCCGCCATGCAGCTGCTGTTGACGGGACGCATGGTTTCGGCGCAGCAGGCGCTGCAATGGGGCCTGATCACGGAAGTGCTGCCCGGCGACCGGTTGCTGCACCGGACGCTGGAACTCGCCAGCCAGATCGCGGGCAACGGCCCCGTGGCCGTGCAGGCGGTCCGGCGGACTGCCCGGGACTGCAGTGGGCTGCCACTGGCCAGTGCCTTTGCGCTGGAAGACGCGGCGAAGCGGGAGGTGCTCGGCAGTGAGGATGCCCGCGAAGGCCCGCGGGCCTTCATGGAGAAGCGCAAGCCGCGCTTTGTCGGCCACTGAGCGCCGAGTTCAAAAAGCCATGAAAAAAGCCCCAAGTTCTTGAGGCCCGGGGCTTCTTGAAACCATGCCCGCGCGTGCTGCAGCGCGGTGCCTGGTGGTGGTAGGTGGAGTTGAACCACCGACCTTGGGGTTATGAGTCCCACGCTCTAACCAACTGAGCTATACCACCGGAAGCCCGAAATTATAGGCTATTTCCCGGCGATTCCTGCGCGCTGAAGGCGCGTGCTTACCGGTGCTTGAAGTCGGCCTGGCGCTTGTTGACGAAGGCATCCATGCCCTCCTTCTGGTCCTCGGTGGCGAACAGGGCGTGGAACAGGCGCCGCTCGAACATCACGCCGTCGGCCAGCGGGCCTTCGAAGGCGCGGTTGACGCATTCCTTGGCCGCCATCACCGCCAGTTGGCCGAAACCGCTGATGGCCAGTGCGGCGCCCAAGGCCTCATCCATCAGTTTGTCGAGCGGCACCACGCGGCTGACCAGGCCGGCGCGCTCGGCCTCATTGGCGTCCATCATGCGGCCGGTCAGTGCCAGGTCCATGGCCTTGGCCTTGCCGACGGCGCGCGGCAGGCGCTGCGTGCCGCCGGCGCCGGGGATGATGCCGAGCTTGATCTCGGGCTGGCCGAAGCGCGCGTTGTCGGCGGCGATGATGAAGTCGCACATCATCGCCAACTCGCAGCCGCCGCCCAGCGCGAAGCCGCTGACTGCGGCGATGACCGGCTTGCGGATCGAGCGGATGTGCTCCCAGTCGCGCGTGATGTAGTCGTCCCGGTAGACGTCGGCGAAGCCGTAGGTGGCCATGGCGCCGATGTCGGCCCCGGCGGCGAAGGCCTTCTCGCTGCCGGTGATGATCATGCAGCCGATGGCCTGGTCGGCATCGAAGGCCTTCAGCGCCTGGCCCAGCTCAATCATCAACTGGGCATTGAGCGCATTCAGCTGCTTGGGCCGGTTCAGGGTGATGACGCCGACCTTCTCGCCTTCGGTGCGGACGGTGATGAATTCATAGCTCACGGGGTTCTCCTTGTGTCGTGTTCGGTCGCAGACTGGCACTATATAACCAGCCCATGAACTTCCTCACCGTTAGCCGACCATCGGGTCGGTTAATGGTAAATTCGCGCCCCAAGGAGACAAGCACCCATGACAGCAAGCTCGGAACCCTGCGTTCTGTACGAGGAGGACGGCGCGATCGCCGTGCTCACCCTCAACCGCCCCGCCGCGCTCAACAGCTTCACGCGCCAGATGCACCGCGAGCTGTGGGCGGCGCTCGACCGGATCGAGGCCAACAAGCACATCCGCGCGCTGGTGCTGACCGGTGCCGGCCGCGCCTTCTGCGCCGGCGCCGACCTGTCCGAGTTCGACTTCCGCCCCGGCGACGACATCATGTTCCGCGCCGACCCGGGCCCGGTGATCGACCAGGCCTTCAACCCGACCACGCGCCGGCTGATCAATGTGCGCGTGCCGACGATCTGCGCCGTCAACGGCGTGGCGGCGGGCGCCGGCGCCTCGGTGGCGATGGCCTGCGACATCGCCATCGCGGCGCCGGGCGCCAGCTTCATCCAGGCTTTCAGCAAGATCGGCCTGGTGCCGGACAGCGGCGGCACCTGGCTGCTGCCGCAGCGCATCGGCCTGGCACGCGCGATGGCGCTGGCCATGACGGGCGACAAGCTGGGCGCGCAGCATGCCAAGGCCATGGGCATGATCTGGGACGTTGCCGAGGATGCGGTGGCGGCGGCCAAGGCCATGGCCGAGCGTTTGGCCGCGATGCCGACCAAGGCGCTGGTGGCCACGCGCCACCTGCTGCGGGGCGCGCACACGCACAGCCTGGACGAGCAGCTCGACCTCGAGCGCGACGTGCAGTCGCGCCTGGGTTTCACGCACGACTACATCGAGGGCGTCAACGCCTTCCTGCAGAAGCGTGCGCCACGGTTCAAGGGCGAATGATGGGTGCGCAGCTCTCGGAAGCGCAGGCCAACGAACTGGCGCGCCGGGTCGGCGAGTCCATGTACGCGCTCGATCTGGCGTCCAAGGACACCATGGGCATGGAGTTGCTGTCCTGCACGCCGGGCCGCGCCACGATGCGCATGGTGGTGCAGCCGCTGCACCTGAACGGCCACAAGATCTGCCACGGCGGCTTCATCTTCACCCTGGCCGACTCCACCTTCGCCTACGCCTGCAACAGCCGCAACCACAACACCGTGGCCAACGGCTGCAGCATCGAATTCCTGCGGCCGGCCCACGCCGGCGACGTGCTGACCAGCGAGGGCGTCGAGCAGACGCTGGCCGGCCGCCATGGCATCTACGATATCCGCGTCAGTAACCAGAAGGGCCAGACTGTGGCATTGTTTCGCGGCAAGAGCACGCAGATCAGCGGCACGGTGATACCAGAAGACAACAAACCAGTGATCGAGACAACACCATGAGCGCCACCAGCTTTCCCCTCGAACCGATCGAAAAAGCCAGCATCGACGAGTTGCGCGCGCTGCAGTTGCAGCGGCTGAAGTGGGCGCTGTCGCACGCCTACGCCAACTCGCCGGTCTACAGACGCAAGTTCGACGAAGCCGGCGTGCACCCGGACGACTTCAGGCAATTGTCGGACCTGGCCAAGTTCCCCTTCACCACCAAGAAGGATCTGCGCGACAGCTACCCCTTCGGCATCTTCGCCGTGCCGCGCGAGCAGATCGTGCGCATCCACGCCAGCAGCGGCACCACCGGCAAGCCGACCGTGGTCGGCTACACGAAGAAGGACATCGACGTCTGGGCCAACGCCGTGGCGCGCAGCATCCGCGCCGCCGGTGCGCGGCCGGGTGACATGGTGCACATCAGCTACGGCTACGGCCTGTTCACCGGCGGGCTGGGCGCGCACTACGGCGCCGAGCGGCTGGGCCTGACCGTGGTGCCGTTCGGCGGCGGCCAGACCGAGCGCCAGATCCAGCTGATCCAGGACTTCAGGCCCGACATCATCATGGTCACGCCGAGCTACATGCTGGCGATCGCCGAGGAGGTGGAGCACATGGGGCTCGATCCGCGCGAGTTGTCCTTGCGGCTGGGCATCTTCGGTGCCGAGCCCTGGACCAACGAGATGCGCAGCGCCATCGAGGCGCGCATGAACATCGACGCGGTCGACATCTACGGCCTGTCGGAGGTGGTGGGCCCCGGGGTGGCGAGCGAATGCGTGGAGACCAAGGACGGCCCCACCATCTGGGAAGACCTGTTCTACCCCGAGGTCGTCGACCCCGATACCGGCGAGCCGGTGCCCGACGGCCAGGAAGGCGAGCTGGTGTTCACCAGCCTGACCAAGGAGGCGCTGCCCATCATCCGCTACCGCACGCGCGATCTGACGCGCCTGCTGCCCGGCACCGCGCGCACCATGCGCCGGATGGAGAAGATCACCGGCCGCAGCGACGACATGATGATCATCCGCGGCGTCAACGTGTTCCCGACCCAGATCGAGGAGCTGATCCTGCGCCGCCCCGAGCTGTCGCCGCACTACCAGTGCGTGCTGACGCGCGACGGCCCGATGGACAACCTGCGGGTGACGGTGGAAACCACGCCAGGCATGGATCCGGAAGGCATCCAGGCGCGCACCGCCGCCAAGCTGCTCCAGCACGAGATCAAGGTCTACATCGGCAGCAGCGTCGAGATCGACCTCAAGCCCGAGGGCGGCATCGAGCGCAGCGTCGGCAAGGCACGGCGGGTGGTAGACCTGCGCAAGAAGTAGGCCGTGCGGTGGTCGACGCCGGAAGCCCGGCTCAGCGCTGCTCCACCGTCTCCACGATCAGGTCGATGTAGGTATCCGGCCCCTGGTTGATGCGGATGCGCACCGGCAGGTATTGCAGGCTGGGCGCATACCAGATCTCGGCGGTGATCGGGCCGCGCGGCTTGGCGAGCGGGCGCGGCTTCAGGTGCAGCGCCTGCACCGGCCCCAGGCGCGGCAGGTGCAGCGTCTCCTCGCTGATGACGTCGTAGACCCAGTCGTCGATGCCGCCCGGGCGCGCCATCGAGAAATGCACCTGGGCGCCCGGCTCCAGCTTCACCTGGCCGCTGGAGAAGCGGTGGCCGAGTTCGACGAACTGGCTCGCCGTGTCCTGCACGCTGGCCGGCCGCGGCATGCGGTTGCCGTTGTTCAGGCGCACCTCCGCGTCGCCGATGCGCACGCCACGGCGACGGCCGCGCACGTCTTCCTCGTACACCTCGGGCCGCAGGCCGGCGGCCGTGATCTCGCCCTGGCTGCTGAAGCTGAGCGACGCCAGCAGGCCGGCGTTCATCTCCACCGCGGTGTGGTAGCGCGTGCCCTCGCGCTGCCACAGCACGCGCGCATCGCCGTGCAGTTCGCCGCGGTAGTAGCCGCCGAGCTGGTAGTTCAGGCGCGTGTCGCTCGGCCAGCTGGCGAGAAAGGCCGGCACGACGTCGGTGGCGGCAGGCGCCGGCTCCGCCAACGGCTCGGGCGGCGCCGCAGCCTGTGCCGGTCCGGGTTCGGGCGCTGGTGGCGCCATGACGGCCTCGGGCTCCGACGCGGCAGCGAGCGGCGTCGAGGCCGGCAGCTCGGGCGCCACCGGATCGCTGGCCGCCTCTGCTCTGTCTTGCGCGACCACATCGGCGTCCACCAGTGCCGGCTCGGCGCGTTTGCCAGCCTGGCGCACAGCGCGCGGCCGCGGCTGCCTGATGCGCGCCGTCGGTCTGGCGGGCCGCGCAGGCTGTGCCTGCACTGGCGCGGTCGCCACGACCGGCGCCGGCGGCACCTCGGGGACGATGCTGCGGGTGTAGAACGGCGGCGCCATCTCGCGCAGCAGGCTGGGCGGCTGCAACCACTGCCGCAGCGCCAGCAGCAGCACCGCGTGCAGCAGCACGACCAGCCAGGTCAGGAGCAGCAGCACACGCCGGTCGCGCCGGCCACGCCGGTTGCGGACGGTGGTCAGCGGCCCGGCCACGTGCTGCGGGCGTCAGCAGCTTCGCGCGCCAGCAGACGCCAGGTGGTGGCTTGCGCCGGCAGGATCAAAGGCAGGCGCAGCAGGCGCTTGTCGCGCGCCACCAGGACCGTGACGCTGCGAGCCGTCCCGGCGTACAGCGGCAGATCGTCCAGCCGCGTCAGGCGCCAGGCCTCGGGCGCCGGTGCCGGCCGGCCGCGCCGGCGCGGCGGCGTCAGCTCGACACCCAGCCATTCATCGCCCGCCGCCAGGCCGGCGCGTGCCGCCGGCCCGCCGTCGAGCACGACTTTGATGGTGATCCCCGGCCCCTCGCTCACGCGCAGGCCGAGCGCCTGGGCCAGTTGCGACGGCTCCTCGAGCACCACGATGCCGTGCGCCTCCAGCAAGGGCTTCAGGGGCAGCTCGTCCGTGCCGTGCACCCAGGCCGCCAGTTCGGCGCTGAAGTCGCGCCCGCCCAGCTCGGCCAGCTCGGCGACGAAATCCGACTCCTGCATCGGCCCGCCGGCGCAGCGGCGCCACAACGCGCGCATCAACTCGTCCAGCGTGGTGCGACCCTCATGCCGCAGCGTCAGGTCGAAGCACAGCGCCACCAGCGCGCCCTTGGTGTAGTAGCTGATGGTGCTGTTGGCGGTGTTCTCGTCCGGGCGGTAGTAGCGCACCCAGGCATCGAAGCTGGCCTGCGCCACCGACTGCCGCTGCCGGCCCGGCGCCTGCAGCACCTGGTTCATGTGCTTGTTCAGAAGCTTCAGGTAGGCCGCGTCATCGATCAGTCCGGCACGCAGCAGCAGCAGGTCGTCGTAGTAGCTGGTGAAGCCCTCGAAGAACCACAGCAGGCGGGTGTAGTTCTCGCACTCGTAGCGGTAGTGCTCGAATTCGGTCGGCCGCAGGCGCTTGACGTTCCAGGTGTGGAAGTACTCGTGGCTGATCAGGCCCAGCAGGGTGACGTAGCCGTCGCCCACGCGCGCCGCGCTGTCCGGCGCGTCGTGGCGCGGCAGCTCGCGCCGGGCGCAGATCAGCGCCGTGCTGTTGCGGTGTTCCAGGCCGCCATAGCCCTCGTCCACCGCGTTCAGCATGAACAGGTAGTGCCGGTGCGGCGGCCGGCCGGCGCCGTGCCAGAAGCGGATCGCCGTCTCGCAGATCTTCTGCGTGTCGCGCAGCAGGCGCTCGCCGTCGAACGATGCCGGTGCACTCGCCACCACGAAGCGGTGCGTGACGCCGCCGGCCTTGAAGTCGCCGCTCCAGAACGTGCCCAGCTCGACCGGGTGGTCGACCAGTTCCTCGTAACTGGCGGCGACGTAGCGACCGAAGCCGCGCCGGTCCACCGCCTGCGGCGTCATTGCGGTGGCGAGCTGCCAGTCGGGCCGGTCCGCCGGCGGCTCGATCGTCAGCGCATGCGCGTCGGCCTCCTGCCCGTGCACGCACAGCAGCAGGCCGGTGCCGTTAAAGAAGCCGCGCTGCCCGTCCAGCCAGGCGGTACGCACCGAGTTGTCGAAGGCATAGACCTCGTAGCGCAGCACGAGCGGCTTGCCCGGATCGCATTCGATGTCCCAGCTGCACTTGTCGAGCTGCTCCAGCGCGCAGGCACGGCGCCCCTGCTGCGCCCGCAGGCCCTGCAGGTGGCGGGCAAACTCGCGCACCAGGTAGCTGCCGGGAATCCACACCGGCAAGGACACGCGCTGGCGCGCCGCCGGCCTGGGCACCGTCAGCTGAACGGCGTAGCGGTGCCCATGCAGGCTGGCGACCGAGACCGTGTAGTGCAGCGCGGTGATGCCGTCAGCGGCCGCGCTGGTCTTGCGTTGACGGGTCCCCATCGCCAGGTGTCCGCACTGCCGGCGCGCGCCTTCAGCGCGCCAGGTTCTGCTCCAGCTGCTGGGTGTTGATGGCGCCCGGCACGCGTCGGCCGTCGGCGAAGATCAGCGTCGGCGTGCCGGTGATGCGGTACTTCTTGGCGAAGTCCAGGTTCTCGGTCAGTGCGTCGGTGTTGCAGTCGCCGGCGCCCTTGGGCGCGACTTCGCGCAGCATCCAGTCGTTCCAGGTCTTGAGCTTGTCGGCACTGCACCAGATCTGGCGCGACTTGGTCACCGAGTCGCTGCCGAGGATCGGGATCAGGAAGAAGTACACGGTGACGTCGTCGATCTTCTGCAGGTCCTTCTCGAAGCGCTTGCAGTAGCCGCAGTTCGGATCCTCGAACACCGCCAGCTTGCGCGTGCCCTTGCCGAACACCTGGGTGAAGGCGTTCTTCAGCGGCAGGTCCTTGAAGTCGATCGCGGTCAGCTTCTCGACGCGCTCCTCGGTCAGGTTCTTGCGCGCCTTGGTGTCGAGCAGGCTGCCCTGGATCAGGAAGTTGCCCTCGGCGTCGGTGTAGAGCAGGTCAGTGCCGATGCGGACCTCGAACAGGCCCTTCATCGGCGTCTTGCTGATCTCGTCGATGTTGCTCAGGGCCGGGATGCGTTCCGCCAGGTTCTTGCGGATGGTCGCCTCCTGGGCGCCGGCCAGCAGCGGCAGGGCCAGGGCGCAGGCCAGCAGTGCGGCACGGGTGCGAAAGGGCAGGGTCATGGTGGACGGCATTCGTGGTTGCGGGAAAGGACTATGGATCAGAGCCGCCGGTGTTCAGGCGGTTCCCATCGCCAGGCGGGTGACGCGTGACTTCAACGGCCCGCTGACATCGAACAGGCTCATGCCCCAGTTGCGCAGCGCGGCGGCGCCGGCCTCGGGCCGGCCGAACAGCTGCTGCAGGGCATCGGTCGCCAGGCTCATGCGCAGCCAGTCGGCCTGGCGCGCGCGCTCGTAGCGGCGCAGCAGCTTCATTTCGCCGGGCGAGCGCCAGTTCTCGCGCTGGGTCAGCACCCGGGCCAGTTCGGCCACGTCGCCCAGGCCGACGTTCAGGCCCTGCCCGGCCAGCGGGTGCATGGCGTGCGCGGCGTCGCCGGCCAGCGCGAAACTCTGCTGCGGCCGGCCCGGCATGCGGCCGACCCAGCGCGTCGCGTGCGCCAGCAGCAGCGGCCAGTGCGCGCGCGGGCTGTTCATGTGCAGCGCACCGAGCACGCCGCCGCTGGCCTCGAACAGGCGAGCCGCGAAGGCCGCGTCGTCCAGCGCCAGCAACTCGGGCAGGCGTTCCTCGCGCACCGACCAGACCACCGCCACCTGGTGGCCTTGCGGCCCGTCGAGCGGCAGCAAGGCCAGGATGTCGCCCTCGGGCGTGAACCACTGCCGCGCCACCTGCTGGTGCGCTCGCTCGCAGTCCAGCCGCGTGGCAATCGCCTGCTGCGGGTAGCGCGTGGTCTCGAAATCGACGCCCAGCTCGTCGCGGGTGCGGCTGGCGCGGCCTTCGCAGACCACGGTGAGCGGCGCCGGCACCGGCTCGCCGACGAGCTCGATGTCGGCCTGGTAGGCCACCGCCTCGCGCAGCTGGCGCTCCAGCGTCGGCACGTCGACGATCCAGTTCAGCGCCGCCACCGCCTGCGTGTCGGCACTGAAGCGCACCGCGCCCTGCCGATCGCCGAACACCTCCATCGCCAGCACCGGCGTGGCGGCGCGCGGCTCGGGCCAGCAGCGCACGCGCTCGAGCAGCTGGCGCGCGGCGGCGTTGAGCGCGTAGGCGCGCACGTCCGGCACCGCATCGCTGCGCGCGGGCGCAGCCACCAGCGCCACCTGCAGGCGCGCGCGCGCCAGCAGCAGCGCCAGCGTGCGCCCGACGATGCCGGCGCCGCGAATGCAGATGTCTGGGGTAGCAGCCATGCGGGCCATTGTAGAAGGCGGTCTTGCGCCGCAGCGGCGACGCGCCCGGACGGCTGCACCGCGGTGACGCACAATCGGCCCCGACTCATCCGCTCCTGCCCTGATCCATTCCATGCCCGCAGCCCAGCCCGACGTGCACGCCTGCCTGGCGCGCCTGTTCATCCACCCCGTCAAGTCCTGCGCCGGCGTCGAGTTGCGCGAAGCACCGCTGCTGGACACCGGCCTCGATCTCGACCGCGCCTGGATGGTGGTCGATGCCGAGGGCCGCTTCGTCAGCCAGCGCGAACTGCCGCGCATGGTGCTGGTGCACCCGCAGATCAAGCTGACCGAGGTGGTGCTGCGCGCGCCCGGCATGCTGGCGCTGCACCTGGGCATCAACGAGGTCGAGCAGCCGGCCCGCGTGCGCGTGTGGAACGACGAGGTCGAGGCCTGGGACATGGGCAAGGTCGCGGCCCAGTGGTTCAGCGACTTCCTCGGGCAGCCCGGCCTGCGCCTGGTGCGCTTCGACCCCGAGGTGCGGCGCTGGGCGTCGAGGCAGTGGACCGGCGCCATCGAGGCGCCGATCGAGTTCGCCGACGGCTTTCCGCTGCTGGTCGTCGGCGAAGCCTCGCTGGCCGAGCTGAACCGGCGCCTGGCCGAGGCCGGCCACGCGGCAGTCGGCATCGAGCGCTTCCGGCCCAACCTGGTGCTGAGCGGGCTGGAGGCGCATGACGAGGACCGGCTCGACGAGCTGCGCATCCAGACCGCCGATGGCCAGGTGCTCCTGAAGCTAGTCAAGCCCTGCGGACGCTGCCCGATGCCCAACGTCGACCCCGCGACCGGCGCCGTGAGCCCCGAGGTGATGGCGACGCTGCAGACCTATCGCGCCGATGCGCGGCTGGATGGTGCGCTCAGCTTCGGCATGAATGCCATCGTCCTGGATGGCGCCGGCCAGACCCTGCGCGCGGGCGACGCCGCCAGCGCGAACTGGCGTTTCGACTGATCGCCCGCTGGCGCGGCGGGCATGCCTCGCCAGCCCCGAAACCAGGGCGGCAGGGCGCCGCGTCAGGACCGCCGCTTGCCGCCGCCCGGCCCGCCGATGTCCGGCGGCAGGGGCGGCATGCCGGCGCCGCCAAGCATCCCGCCCAGGCCCTTCATGCCGCCCATGCGGCGCATCATCTTGGCCATGGCGCCGCCCTTGAACTGCTTCATCACCCCCTGCATCTGCTCGAATTCCTTCAGCAGGCGGTTGACTTCCTGCACCTGAACGCCGGCGCCGGCGGCGATGCGGCGCTTGCGCGCGGCCTTCAGCAGTTCGGGCTTGCGGCGCTCCAGCGGCGTCATGCTGTTGATGATGCCTTCCTTGCGCTTGATGTCCTTCTCGGCGCGCGCCAGGTCGGCGTCGCTGGCCTTGCCGGCGAGCTGGCTCGGCAGCTTGTCCATCAGGCTGCCGAGGCCGCCCATCTGCTTCATCTGCTGCAGCTGACCCAGGAAATCCTGCAGGTCGAACCCGCTGCCGCTCTTGACCTTCTCGGCCAGCTTCCTAGCCGCTTCGATGTCGACGTTGGCGGTGACCTGCTCGACCAGCGCCACCACATCGCCCATGCCCAGGATGCGGCCGGCGTGGCGCTCGGCATCGAACACCTCGAGGCCATCGATCTTCTCGCTGACGCCGGCGAACTTGATCGGCGCGCCGGTGACCTGGCGCACCGACAGCGCCGCGCCGCCGCGCGAATCGCCGTCCATCTTGGTCAGCACGATGCCGGTCAGCGGCAGCACGTCGCGGAACGCCTTCGCAGTGTTGGCTGCGTCCTGGCCCTGCATGGCATCGACCACGAACAGGGTCTCGACCGGATTCAGCGCACCGTGCAGGGCCTTGATCTCGGCCATCAGGGCCTCGTCGATCGCCAGCCGGCCGGCGGTGTCGACGATCAGCACGTCGTAGAAATGCTTCTTCGCGTGGTCGAGCGCCGCGCGGGCGATGTCGAGCGGCTGCTGCTCGGGCGTGCTCGGAAACCAGTCGGCGCCGGCCTGCGCGGTGACGGTCTTGAGCTGCTCGATGGCGGCCGGGCGATAGACGTCGCCCGACACCGTCAGCACCTTCTTCTTGCGCCTCTGGATCAGGTGACGCGCCAGCTTGGCCGTGGTGGTGGTCTTGCCCGAGCCCTGCAAACCCGACATCAGGATCACCGCCGGCGGCTGGGCCGACAGGTTGAGGTCGGCCACGCCCTCGCCCATGGTCGCCGTCAGCTCGCGGTTGACGATGCCGACCAGCGCCTGGCCGGGCTTCAGGCTGCCCAGCACCTCCTGACCCATGGCCTTGTCCTTGACGCGGGCAATGAAGTCGCGCACCACCGGCAGCGCGACGTCGGCCTCGAGCAGCGCCATGCGGACCTCGCGCAGCATGTCCTGCACGTTGGACTCGGTGATGCGCGCCTGGCCGGAGATCTTCTTGACCAGGCTGGAGAGCTTGTCGGTGAGCGCTGTGGCCATGAGGGTTTCACGCGCAGCGGCGGCGCGTGCGAAAAAGCCGTGGAAAAGAGCGCGGCTTGACCGCCGAAAATGGGCCAAACCGCTAAACTGTGCCCATGATTCTAGCCAGCCCCTCCCCCGTCGGCCTGCTGCTGGCCGCGGCAGCGGCATCGGCATACGCCGTGCCGGCGCTGGCGGCGCGCATGGTCGGCGCCATCACCGCGCGGCGCGTGCTGCTGCTGGCCTGGCTGCTGCATGGCGTGCTGCTGGCCTGGAACCTGCTGGAAGGCCATGCCCGCTTCGGCTTCGCGCCGGCGCTGTCGATCACGGTGTGGCTGGTGCTCACCGTGTACGCGATCGAGAGCCAGCTCTATCCGCAGATGAAGGCGCGCTGGGCGCTGGCCGGTTTCGGCACGCTCACCATCGTGCTGGCGCTGCTGTTTCCGGGCGCGCCGCCGCCGCCCACCTCGTCGCCCCTGCTGCCGCTGCACTGGGCGCTCGGCATCGCCGCCTACGGCCTGCTGGCGGCGGCGGTGGTGCACGGCTGGGCCATGTCGCGCGCCGAGGCGCGCATGCGCCAGGCGGTGCAGGCGGTCGACGGCGGCGTGCCGCTGCTGACGCTGGAGCGCCTGATGTTCCGCTTCGTCGGCGCCGGCTTCGTGCTGCTGACGCTGACCATGCTGGCCGGTGCCTTCTTCGGCGAGGTGCTGTACGGCAGTTCCTACACCGGCTGGCGCTGGGACCACAAGCGCGTGTTCACGCTGCTGTCCTGGCTGACCTTCGGCGTGCTGCTGTTCGGCCGCACGCGTTTCGGCTGGCGCGGCCGGCGTGCGGTGCGCGTGCTGTACATCGGCGCCACCCTGATGCTGCTGGGCTACGTCGGCTCGCGCTTCGTGCTCGAGGTGCTGCTGGAGCGCGGCGCATGAAGCTGCTGATCGTGCTGGTGGCGGTGCTGGCGGGCGTCTGGCTGTGGCAGCGCGGACGGCGCCTGAAGCACGACGACGACGAGAGCCCGCGCACGGGCCGGCAATCGACGCTGCCGATGGTGCGCTGCACGCGCTGCGGTGTCCACGTGCCCGGCGACGAGGTGGTGGTGGGGCGCGCCGGCCAGTACTGCTCGCTCAAGCACCGGCGCGAGTCCGAGGGCGAATGAAGCCCGCCCAGCCGTCGCGGCAGCCGGCGGCCTGGCCCGACGCAGCGCCGGCCGCCAATCCAGCGGCGCGGCGCCGCGCGATCCGGCCGGCCGACCACGCCAACGGGCCCGCGCTGCCACGGCTGTGGTCGGCGCTGCTGTCGGCGCGCGTGCTGATCGCGCTGGTCATCCTGGGGCTGCACCTGGTGATGGACCGGTCCGGGCGACCGGTCGAACCCTGGGTGCTGGGCATCTGCGTCGCCTACGTCGCACTCACGCTGCTGGCGCGCATGATGGCCGGCAGCGGCACCCAGGAGCAGTCGCGCGAGGCCCACTGGCACTACGCGGTGGCGGTCGACGTGGTGTTCGTCATGGCCCTGCACTGGCAGCAGGCCGCGGACATCCGCTACACGCCGCTGCTGGTGCTGCCGGTGCTGCTGGCGGCGATCATGGGTTCGCGCCCGCTGGCCCTGGGCACGGCGGCGCTGGTCACGCTGCTGCTGCTCGGCCACGCCGTCTGGGCCGCCGGCGCGGCCGGCTGGGCCCATACCGCGCACATCGCCGAGGCCGGCCTGACCGGCGCCGGCCTGCTGATCCTGGCCTGGCTGGGCAGCCAGCTCGCCGGGCGGCTGCGGCGCGAGGAAAGCGCGGCACGCCGCAGCCGTGCCGAAGCGCAGACGCAGTCGCTGGTCAACAGCCTGGTCATCGAGGCGCTGCCCGAAGGCGTGCTGGTGATCGACACCGCGCAGCGGGTACGTGCCGCCAACCCGGCCGCGCGGGCGCTGCTGGCGGTCCAGCCGGCATCGCTGCCGGCACAGTTCGGCCTCGATGCCGACCCCGGCTGGGCGCCGCTGCTGGCACTGGCCCGGCGCAGTTTCACCGGCGTACCGATCGAGGCGACGCAGATCGCGCTGGGCGGCGGCGGTGACGACGCGCACCAGGTGCTGGTGCGGGCCCAGCGCACCAGCGCGCCCGGCCGCGACGGCGCCAGCCTGTGCGTGATGTTTCTGCAGGACCTGCAGCAGATCGAGGAGCGCATCAGCACGGAGAAATTCGCCGCCCTGGGCCGCATGTCGACCGCCGTCGCGCACGAGATCCGCAACCCGCTGGCGGCCATCAGCCAGGCCAACGCCCTACTGGAGGAAGACCTGCGCGCGCCCGAACAGCAGCGCCTGGCCGCCATGGTGCGGCAGAACGCGCAGCGCCTGGGCCGCATCGTCGACGACATCCTGAACGCCACCAGGGCGCAGGGCCTAGATAGCGCCGGCCGACCGCAGCTGCTGCCGCTCGACGACGAGGTCGCCGCGCATTGCCGCGAATGGGTGGCGCAGCACGGATCCATGGCCACGCGCCTGCAACTGACGCTGCAGGCGCCGGGCGCGCGGGTCCGCTTCGAACGCGAGCACCTGCGCCGCATCCTGATCAACCTGCTCGACAACGCCGCGCGCTACGCCAGCCCGCACCCGGGCACCCTGCAGGTCGGCACGCGGGCGCCGCGCGACGGCGCCGCGACCCTGTCGGTGTGGAGCGACGGACCGCCGCTGCCGGCAGCGGTGCGGCAGCACCTGTTCGAGCCGTTCTCGTCGTCGCGCAGCCGCTCCAGCGGCCTGGGCCTGTTCATCTGCCGCGAACTGTGCGAACGCCACGGCGCCGGCATCGCCTACGAACGCGTCGCGCGCCCGCTGCAAGGCCGACAGGTGGACGGCAACGACTTCTCGATCCGCTTCGCCCCTGCCGGGCACGCCGCCAGCAGCACGCCGGCGCAGCAACTGGCGGTCTCATGAGCACGCCGCAGCCCGCCCCGAGCCCGGCCCGGATCCTGGTGGTCGATGACGAGCCGGATCTGCGCACGTTGTACGAACTGACGCTGCTGCGCGAGGGCCACCAGGTCCACACCGCCGGCTCGCTGGCCGAGGCACGCGGGCAATTGGGGCGGCAGCGCTTCGACGTCGTCATCACCGACATGCGGCTGACCGACGGCCAGGGCATCGAATTGCTGCGTGAGCTGTCGGCGCGGCGCGCCAGCGAGCGCAGCGTCGTCATCACCGCCTACGGCTCGGCCGAGAACGCGGTCGAAGCGCTCAAGTGCGGCGCCTTCGACTACCTAACCAAGCCGGTCGATCTGCAGCAGTTCCGCAGCGTGATCAATGCGGCCGTATTGGCCGAGGGTGCCGCCACCAGTCCGGCACGGGTCGCGGCGCCGGACCAGGCCGCCGCGCCAGCGGCCGACGCCGGCCCAGCCGTCGACACCGATTCCGGCCACGCCGCCCTGGCGCGCCTGGTCGGCGAGTCGGCCGCCATGCGCGCCATCAAGCAGGCCATCGTGCGGGTCGCACCCAGCATGGCGCCGGTGCTGGTGCGCGGCGAATCGGGCACCGGCAAGGAGCTGGTGGCGCAGGCCATCCACGCCTGCAGCCACCGGGCGGCGGGGCCCTTCGTGCCGGTCAACTGCGGCGCCATTCCCGAGAACCTGCTCGAAGCCGAGTTCTTCGGCGCCCGCAAGGGCGCGTACACCGGCGCGCAGCAGGACCGCAACGGCTTCTTCCAGGCGGCACGCGGCGGCACGCTGTTCCTCGACGAGATCGGCGACCTGCCGCTGGCGATGCAGGCCAAGCTGCTGCGCGCGATCCAGGAGCGGCGCGTGCGACCGCTTGGCGACACACGCGAGGAGGCGATGGACGTGCGCATCGTCAGCGCCACGCACAAGGACCTGGCCGCCGAAGTGCAGGCCGGCCACTTCCGGCAGGATCTGTACTACCGCCTGAACGTGATCGAGATCGTGGTGCCGCCGCTGCGCGCGCGGCGCGAGGATCTGCCCGCGCTGTGCAGCGCCCTGCTGCGGCGCATCGCGGACGAAGCCGGCCTGGACGCCCCGGCGTTGCCGGACGGGCTGCTGCCGGAGCTTGCCACGGCGCCGCTGCCCGGCAACGTGCGCGAGCTGGAGAACCTGCTGCACCGCGCGCTGGCGCTGCGCGGCGAGCCCGATGGCGAAGCCGCATCGGTCGCCGCCGTGGCGCAGCCGCAAGCCGCCGCGATGCCACGACCGAGCGCGCAACCGGCACCGGCGGACGCGGCGAACGCCGCCGCACCTGAATCCGACTCCGCGCTGCCCGCCCTGCCGGTCGACCTGCAAGCCTGGCTCGACCAGCAGGAGCGCCGGGTGCTGGAACACGCGCTGCGCGCAACCGGCTTCAACCGCACGGCCGCGGCAGCCTTGCTCGACCTCAACCTGCGCCAGATCCGCTACCGCATCGCGCGCCTGGGCATCACCGCGCCCAGCGACAAGGCGCCAGGCGATGAGCCGGGCTGAGTGCATGGACGCGCTCTGGCAGGCCGGCTGGTACCGGCACGCACGCACGCTGGCGTCGCCCAACTTCGGGCCGCGTCCGGCGGGCACCGATATCAGCCTGATCGTGGTCCACTCGATCAGCCTGCCGCCGGGCGAGTTCGCGGGCGAGCAGGTGCAGGCGCTGTTCACCAACACGCTCGACTGGGACGCACACCCCTACTTCGACGCCATCCGTGGGCTCGAGGTCTCGGCGCATTTCTACATCCGCCGCGACGGTGCGCTGTGGCAGTTCGTCAGTTGCGACGAACGCGCCTGGCACGCCGGTCCATCGTGCTTCCAGGGCCGCGCCAACTGCAACGACTACTCGGTCGGCATCGAGCTCGAGGGCCTGGAGGGCGGGCCGTTCGAACCGGCGCAGTACGAAAGCCTGGCGACGCTGTGCGCGGCGCTCGGCCAGCGCTACCCCATCGCCGCCGTCGCCGGCCACGAGCACATCGCGCCCGGGCGCAAGTTCGACCCCGGACCTGGCTTCGACTGGACGCGCCTGCGGCAGGCGCTCGGCTGGAAGGCGAGCGCGTTTCCCGCAACCGGTCATGTCGGTTAGCGCTCGACGGTTTGGGAACCCGTTCGCACTGAGCCGTTCGACAAGCTCACGACAGGCCTTGTCGAAGTGCAGACTGTACGCAGGGCTTCGACAGGCTCAGCCCGAACGGTTTCCATATTCTTGAACGCGGTTCCGTATCAGGCGTAGGTAGCGCTTGCGCACCGACACACCGACGCGGCGCGCAGCCTACGCCACCCAACGCGCCACCCGCCCCCACCGCCCATCGATCCACCGGCGCGCAGGCCGCCAGCAGGCCGGAGCAGCGATGCTCCAGCGTTCTGGAACAGACTCAGTAGAAACACCACAGATAGTGTCTTGAACTTATCTAAAACACTATATATAGTGTTCTTGCCTGCAGTCGCCAACGAACAAGAAAACCGATTGCAGCGCCTCTTCGACCACACCTCAGCAAAGGATTCCCATGCAAACTGCAAGCACGACACGCCCGCCCATCGGCGTGCCCGACGCTGCCGGGCGCGCCCCCGCAGATGCCGTGATCGCGCCCGCCAGCGCCTACGCCCACTACCAGATCATTCGCCGCAACGGCGCCGTGGTCGCCTTCGAACCGAGCAAAATCGCGGTGGCGATGATGAAGGCCTTCCTGGCCGTGCACGGCACGCAGGGCGCGGCCTCGGCCAGCGTGCGCGAGCTGGTCGACAGCCTGACGCACACCGTCGTGCGCGCGCTGATGCGCTCGCGCCCGGGCGGCGGCACCTTCCACATCGAGGACGTGCAGGACCAGGTCGAACTGGGCCTGATGCGCGGCGGCCACCACGAGGTGGCGCGCGCCTACGTGCTGTACCGCGAACGCCGCGCGCAGGAACGCGCACAGAAGAAGACCGAGGCCGCGGCGCCCGCACCGGTGCTGCACGTGCTGGAGCGCGGCGAGCGCGTGCCGCTGGACCTGGCGGCCTTGCGGGCTCTGGTGGAACAGGCCTGCGCCGACCTCAGCCCCGAGGTCAGGGCCGAGCCGATCCTGGCCGAAACCCTGCGCAACCTGTATGACGGCGTGCCGGCGGACGAGGTCTACAAGGCCGCCATCCTGGCCGCACGCACGCTGATCGAGAAGGAGCCCGACTACAGCCACGCCACTGCGCGCCTGCTGCTGCACACCGTCGCCCGGGAGGTGCTGGGCGAGACGCTGAGCCTGCCGCAGCTGGCGGATCGCTACGCCGACTACTTCCCGCAGTTCATCCGCAAGGGTGTGGACAACGAACTGTTGGACGAGCGCCTGCTGCAGTTCGACCTGGCGCGGCTGGGCGCGGCGCTGAGGCCTGAGCGCGACCTGCAGTTCGACTACCTCGGACTGCAAACACTCTACGACCGCTACTTCCTGCACGTGCGCAAGCAGCGCATCGAACTGCCGCAGGCCTTCTTCATGCGCGTGGCGATGGGCCTGGCGCTTCATGAAATCGACCGCGAGGCGCGCGCGATCGAGTTCTACGAGGTGCTGTCGCGCTTCGACTTCATGAGCAGCACGCCGACGCTGTTCAACAGCGGCACGCGGCGCCCGCAGCTGTCGAGCTGCTACCTGACCACGGTGCCGGACGAACTGGACGGCATCTACGAATCGATCAAGGAAAACGCCCTGCTGAGCAAGTACGCCGGCGGCCTGGGCAACGACTGGACCCGCGTGCGCGCGCTGGGCAGCCACATCAAGGGTACCAACGGCGAATCGCAGGGCGTGGTGCCGTTCCTGAAGGTGGTCAACGACACCGCCGTGGCAGTCAACCAGGGCGGCAAGCGCAAGGGCGCGGTATGCGCCTACCTGGAGACCTGGCACCTCGACATCGAGGAATTCCTGGAACTGCGCAAGAACACCGGCGACGACCGCCGCCGCACGCACGACATGAACACCGCCAACTGGGTGCCCGATCTGTTCATGCGCCGCGTGATGGAGCAGGGCCCCTGGACGCTGTTCTCGCCTTCCGAGGTGCCCGATCTGCACGACAAGTCGGGTGCCGAGTTCGAGCAGGCCTACCTCGCCTACGAGGAGCGCGCGGCGCGTGGCGAGATCAGCCCGAGCAAGACCCTGCCGGCCGTCGAGCTGTGGCGCAAGATGCTGTCGATGCTGTTCGAGACCGGGCATCCCTGGATCACCTTCAAGGACGCCTGCAACCTGCGCAGCCCCCAGCAGCACGCCGGCGTGGTGCATTCCAGCAACCTGTGCACCGAGATCACGCTCAACACCAGCGACACCGAGACCGCGGTCTGCAACCTGGGCAGTGTCAACCTGCTGCAGCACCTGAAGGACGGAGCCATCGATCACGACAAGCTGAAGCAGACGGTGTCGACGGCGATGCGCATGCTCGACAACGTCATCGACATCAACTACTACGCGGTGAAGAAGGCGCGCGACGCCAACCTGCGGCATCGCCCGGTCGGCCTGGGGCTGATGGGCTTTCAGGACGCGCTGTACGCGCTGCGCATCCCCTACGCCTCCGAAGCGGCGGTGCAGTTCGCCGACGAATCCATGGAGGCGATCTGCTACCACGCCTACTGGGCCAGCACCGAACTGGCGGCCGAGCGCGGCCGCTACTCCTCCTACAAGGGCTCGCTGTGGGAGCGCGGCGTGCTGCCGCTCGACACGCTGGAGCTGCTGGAGCAGGCGCGCGGCGGCTACGTGGAAGTGGATCGCAGCAGCACGCTGGACTGGGACGCGCTGCGCACGAAGATCGCGCACGACGGCATGCGCAACAGCAACTGCATGGCGATCGCGCCCACGGCCACCATCAGCAACATCATCGGCGTCGACGCCTCGATCGAACCCTGCTTCGGCAACCTGTCGGTCAAGAGCAACCTGTCGGGCGAGTTCACCGTCATCAACCAGCATCTGGTGCGCGAGCTCAAGCGCCTGGATCTGTGGGACGAGGTGATGGTGATGGACCTCAAGCACTTCGACGGCTCGCTCACGCCGATCGACCGCGTGCCGCGCGAGTTGAAGCAGCTCTACGCCACCGCCTTCGAGATCGAGCCGCACTGGCTGGTGGAGGCCGCCGCGCGCCGGCAGAAGTGGATCGACCAGGCGCAGAGCCTGAACATCTACATGGCCGGCGCATCGGGCAAGAAGCTCGACGACACCTACAAGCTGGCCTGGCTGCGCGGCCTGAAGACGACCTACTACCTGCGCACCACCAGCGCCACGCAGGCCGAGAAGTCGACCGTGCAATCAGGCCGGCTCAATGCCGTGCCGAGCGACGGCGGCGGCGCTGCGCGCATGAGCGCAGCGCGCGCCGAGCCGTCCACGCTGCACCCACACCTGGCCGAGGCACCGGCGACCGACGTGCGCTTGTGCGCCATCGACGATCCGGGCTGCGAAGCCTGTCAATGAACAAAAGCGCGCAACGCGGCACGCATGCGATGCCTTGTTGCAACACTTATCGAGCAACGATGTGAATGAGCACTTTTCTTTTCATAGCGTTGCTCCCATAATCGGAGCATTGGAAAAACCATGTTGAACTGGGATCACGACGCCCCCTCAACCACACTGCAGCCGCGCCTGCAGCCGGTGATAGAAACGCCGCCCGTCGCCGCCGCCGTTTCAGCACCCACAGCCGCCGCCAGGACCGGCGCCGCCAGCCGGCAGCAGCGCCGCGTCAATGTCGCCGACAAGCGCATCATCAACGGCCAGACCGACGTCAACCAACTGGTGCCGTTCAAGTACAAGTGGGCCTGGGACAAGTACCTGGCCACCTGCGCCAACCACTGGATGCCGCAGGAAATCAACATGAACCGCGACATCGCGCTGTGGAAGTCGCCGAATGGCCTGAGCGAGGACGAGCGCCGCATCGTCAAGCGCAACCTGGGCTTCTTCGTCACCGCCGATTCGCTGGCCGCCAACAACATCGTGCTGGGCACCTACCGCCACATCACGGCGCCCGAGTGCCGCCAGTTCCTGCTGCGCCAGGCCTTCGAGGAGGCCATCCACACCCACGCCTACCAGTACATCGTCGAGTCGCTGGGCCTGGACGAGGGCGAGATCTTCAACGCCTACCACGAGGTGGCGTCGATCCGCGACAAGGACGAGTTCCTGATCCCGTTCATCGACGCCATCATGGACCCGGCCTTCGTCACCGGCACGCCCGAAGCCGATCAGACGCTGCTGAAAAGCCTGATCGTGTTCGCCTGCCTGATGGAAGGCCTGTTCTTCTACGTCGGCTTCACCCAGATCCTGGCGCTCGGCCGGCAGAACAAGATGACCGGCGCCGCCGAGCAGTACCAGTACATCCTGCGCGACGAGTCGATGCACTGCAACTTCGGCATCGACCTGATCAACCAGATCAAGCTGGAGAACCCGCACCTGTGGACGGCCGCCTTCAAGGCCGAGATCAAGGCCTTGTTCGAGCGCGCGGTCGAACTGGAATACCGCTACGCCGAGGACACCATGCCGCGCGGCGTGCTGGGCATGAACGCCTCCATGTTCAAGGGCTACCTGCGCTACATCGCCAACCGTCGCGCGACCCAGATCGGCCTCGATGCGCTCTATCCGAACGAGGAAAACCCGTTCCCGTGGATGAGCGAGATGATCGATCTGAAGAAGGAACGCAATTTTTTCGAGACCCGCGTCATCGAGTACCAGACCGGTGGCGCGCTGTCCTGGGATTGATGCCGCGACGACAAGACCGTGCAGTCACCGAATCAGCAATCCGCCAGCGGCGTTCGCGCGCCGGTGGGCGGTTGCGCCCTTGTTCATGGTGATGGGGACAAGCTCCAGTGCCATGAATCGCTTCGTGTGTCCCAACAGGCGCGAAGTGTTTCCTGCTGTTGAACGTTCAACCGAAAGACTCTAGGAGAAAAACATGGCAACTGCAAAGAAACCGGCCGCCAAAAAGGCCGCCACAAAGAAAGCCGCGCCTGCCAAAAAGGCCGCACCGGCGAAGAAAGCTGCGCCGGCCAAGAAGGCCGCACCCGCCGCCAAGAAGGTAGCCGCGAAGAAAGCCGCTCCTGCCAAGAAGGCCGCACCGGCCAAGAAAGCTGCACCGGCCAAGAAGGCCGCACCCGCCGCCAAGAAGGTAGCCGCGAAGAAAGCCGCTCCTGCCAAGAAGGCCGCACCGGCGAAGAAAGCTGCACCGGCCAAGAAGGCCGCGCCCGCCGCCAAGAAGGTAGCCGCGAAGAAAGCCGCTCCTGCCAAGAAGGCCGCACCGGCGAAGAAAGCTGCGCCAGCCAAGAAGGCCGCACCGGCTCCCAAGAAAATAGCCACGAAAAAGGCGCCGGCCAAGAAAGCAGCCGCCAAGAAAGCGGCACCAGCGGCGCAGACCACGCTGAACCCGCAGGCCGCGTGGCCCTTCCCGACGGCCAGCAAACCCTGACAAGCATAAGAAAGCGGCCCTCGAGGCCGCCGTTCCTGCAACCCGACACGCTCCGGCGTGTTCGGGTTTTTTTCAGTCCGGGCGCGGGATCACAACGATGCCGCGCGCAGCCAAGTCAACTCAGGCCAGGGCCAGCACGCCCGCATCGACGCTGTAGTTCTGCGGTCCGCGCTGGGCGATCTTGAGTGCCCCCAGCCGGTTTCCCAGCGCCGCGCAGCGCGCCAGGTCCCAGCCCTGCTCCAGACCGTGGAGCAAGGCGCCGCGCCAGGCATCGCCGCAGCCGGTCGGATCGACCACCTGCGCCGCCGGCACGGCCGGCACATGCCGGCGCTCACCCTGCTCCCAGATCTCGCAGCCATCGCCACCCAAGGTCACGATCAGGCCGCGCACGCGGCGCGACAGCTCGGCCAGTTCGACGCCCATGCGGTCGCACAGCATGCGGCCCTCGTAATCATTGACGGCGACCCAGCTCGCCAGCTCGACGAAGCGCGCCAGCTCGGCACCGTCGAACATCGGCAGGCCCTGGCCCGGATCGAACACGAACGGAATGCCGGCGGCGTGGAACTGCTCGGCATGCTCCAGCATGGCGTCACGCCCGTCCGGCGCGACGATGCCGAGCCTGATGTCGTCGCGCGCCGCAACCCGGTTGCAGTGCGCCTGCATCATGGCGCCGGGGTGGAAGGCGGTGATCTGGTTGTTGTCGCGGTCGGTCATGATCATGGCCTGCGCGGTGTAGCTGTCATCAATGCGGCGCACGAACTCGGTGCTGATGCCCAGTTCCTCGAAGCGCCGCAGGTAGCCGGCGCCGTCGTTGCCGACCGCCGCCATCGGCAGCGGCGTGCCGCCGAGCTGGCGCATCGCGTAGGCGATGTTGCCGGCGCAGCCGCCGAAGTCGCGCCGCAGGCTGGGCACCAGGAACGAGACGTTGAGGATGTGCAGCTGCTCAGGCAAGATCTGCTGCGCGAAGCGGCCCTCAAAGCTCATGATGGTGTCGAATGCTAGCGAGCCGCAGATCAGGGTGGCCATGGTGTCGTCGTAGGTTGGTCAGGAAAGAAAAATACTGGCTGCAGCCAATACCGGTCATCCCATCGTCACGGGTGGAACAGCAGCAGCCGGTAGCCGCTCACATCCGCAGGCCGGGCCGCGTCGGACACGGTCAGGTCGCGCACCAGCCGGATCTCGGCGCGCGGATCGAGCGTGACTGGCGCCTCCAGTTCGGAAGCCGGCACCACGCGTCGCAGCAGCACCTGATCCTGCGCATCGGTCAGCGTCAGCTCCAGCGCTGGTGTCGCCACCGGCAGGTCGGCATTGTTGCGCACCGTGAAACTGACGCGAAAGCGGTCCGGCAGCAGGCGCTGGAAGGCGGAACCCTCGATCACCACGGCATCCAGCTGGCGCAGTGGATCGCCCCGGCAGGCCAGCGGTTCGCACAGGGCTTGCAGTGCCGGCCGCAGCGCCGGCCAGTGCGCCGCCAGCCAGTGGCGCTGGCTCAGGGCGAGCTGCAGCGCCAGGCTCAGCAGCAGGACCAGCAGCAGCGCCCACATGAGCAGCTGCTTCCCGGCGCCGGCCGCGGGAACCGGTGCGGCAAGAAACGGCGCTTCACCCACCGTCCCCGGCATCGCCTGGGCGGCATCCGCGCTTTGGCTCGCGCTCGCCAAGCTGCCCGGTTCCAAGCGGTCTTCAGCAGCGGGGGATGGCCCCCGCTCGCCGACCAGATCGTCGGGCGCATCCGATTGGCTCGGCTCGGCCGCTTCCACCGGCATCGCCGCAACAGCGGCAACGTCCCGTACCACCTCATGTCTGGCCACGAGTGGCGCTGCTGCTGCGCGCTCGCGCGGCTGCTCATCCACACTGTCGATTGACGCTTCCGCCGTGGGCGCCGAATCCGTCGCCGGCAGCTGACCGGGCGCAAGCGCGTCGTGCTCCAGCATGTGCGCGGCAGCGACGAACACCTCACCGCAATGGCCGCAGCGTACCCAGCCATCGGCCACGCGCAACTGGTCCGGCACGACCCGGAAGGCGGTCGCGCAGGCCGGACATTGCGTGACGGAACTCATGGGGCGGCGGTGCGAAGCTGCGGCGAAGCGTAGCGTGGCGATTGTAGGCAGCGGCCTGCCCGCGAATCGTCCGGGCGCTCAGGCACTCAGGCGCGGCGCGCCACCAGCAGCACCCAGCCGTCCTCGCGATCGGCGACCTCGAGGGCCAAGTAGGCTTGGTAGGTGGCTTGCAGTTCCTCGGTCTGGCGCTCCAGCACGCCCGCCAGCACCAAGGCGCCGCCCGGGGCGACATGCTGGCACAGCAGCGGCGCCAGCACTTTCAAGGGCGTCGCCAGGATGTTGGCCAGTACCGTGCCGTATTCGCCCCGCGCCGCATCGGGCAGGCCGGCGCACAGGCGCACGCCGTTGGCGGCCGCGTTGTCCAGAGTCGACTGCACCGCAGCCTCGTCGATGTCCACCGCATCGACTTCCGCCGCGCCATGCAATGCCGCGCCGATGGCCAGGATGCCGGAGCCGCAGCCGTAGTCGAGCACGCGCTGGCCGGTGGGCGGATGCGCCGCGATCCAGCGCAGGCACATGCGCGTGGTGGGATGCGTGCCGGTGCCGAAGGCCAGCCCCGGATCGAGCCGGATCACCTGCTCGGCCTGCGCCGGCACCTGGTGCCAGGTCGGCACGATCCAGAACGCCGGCGTGATCTCCACCGGCTCGAACTGCGACTGCGTCAGACGCACCCAGTCCTGGTCGGGCACGGTCTCGATCGCCTGCACCTCGCAGCCGGCGAAGAAATCCTGTAGCGCGAGCAGCCGCGCCGCCTCCTGCGCCGCCGCCTGGTCCGGGAACAGCGCCAGCACACGCGAGCGCACCCAGCTCTGTGCCGGCGGCGGCATGCCGGGTTCGCCGAACAGCGCGCGTTCGCCCTCGGTTTCGGCGTCGGCGTCCTCGACCGACACGCTCAGCGCATCCAGCGCCTGCAGCGCGTCGGAAATGGCTTCGACCCGCTCCTCGGGGCAGACCAGACGCAGTTCGAACATGCGAAAAACCAGCTGGGCGAGTTGCGCTCAGCGCTGGTGCTCGCTCAGCCACTTCTCCAGGTAGTGGATGTTGGTGCCGCCTTCCATGAACTTGGCATCGACCAGCAGCTCGCGGTGCAGCGGGATGTTGCACTGGATGCCCTCGACCACGGTCTCGGCCAGCGCGGTCTGCATGCGCACGATGGCCTGCTCGCGCGTGTCGCCGTAGACGATGATCTTGCCGATCATCGAGTCGTACTGCGGCGGCACGAAGTAGTCGTCGTAGATGTGCGAATCGACCCGCACACCGGGCCCGCCCGGCGGGTGCCAGTAGGTGATGCGACCCGGCGAGGGCGTGAACTTGAACGGATCCTCGGCGTTGATGCGGCACTCGATCGCGTGGCCCTTGATCTGGATCTGCCGCTGCGTGAACGGCAGCTTCTCACCCGCCGCCACCATGATCTGCGTGCGCACGATGTCGACGCCGGTGATCCACTCGGTCACCGGGTGCTCGACCTGCACGCGCGTGTTCATCTCGATGAAATAGAACTCGCCGTTCTCGTACAGGAACTCGAAGGTGCCCGCACCGCGGTAGCCGATCTTCTTGCAGGCCGCCACGCAGCGCTCGCCGATGCGCTCGATCAGGCGGCGCGGGATGCCCGGCGCCGGGCCTTCCTCGATCACCTTCTGGTGGCGCCGCTGCATCGAGCAGTCGCGCTCGCCGAGGTAGACCGCGTTGCGGTGCTTGTCGGCGATGATCTGGATCTCGATGTGGCGCGGGTTCTGGAGAAACTTCTCCATGTACACCGCCGGGTTGTTGAAAGCCACCGCCGCCTCGCCCCTGGTGGTCTGCACCGCGTGCAGCAGCGCCGCCTCGGTGTGCACCACGCGCATGCCGCGCCCGCCGCCGCCGCCGGCGGCCTTGATGATCACCGGGTAGCCGATGCTCTTGGCCATGCGCTTGATGGCCGCCGGTTCGTCCGGCAAGGCGCCTTCGGAGCCCGGCACGCAGGGCACACCGGCCTTGATCATGGCCTGCTTGGCCGACACCTTGTCGCCCATGATGCGGATCGACTCCGGCGTCGGGCCGATGAACTGGAAGCCGCTTTTCTCCACCCGTTCGGCGAAATCGGCGTTCTCGCTCAGGAAGCCATAACCGGGGTGGATGGCCTCGGCGTCAGTCACCTCGGCTGCCGAGATAATGGCCGGCATGTTGAGGTAGCTCTGGCTCGAGGGCGCCGGACCGATGCACACGGCCTCCTCCGCCATCTTGATGTACTTGGCGTCCTTGTCGGCCTCGGAATAGACCATCACGGCCTTGATGCCGAGCTCGCGGCAGGCGCGCTGCACGCGCAGGGCGATTTCGCCGCGGTTGGCGACCAGGATCTTCTTAAACATGCGCGCCCCCGCGGCTCATCGCCCGCGCGCTGGCGCGCGCCAGGTCGGTTTGCTTCGCCTGGCCCGTGGCCAGAACGCCGCGGTTGGCGACCAGGATCTTCTTAAACATGCGCGCCCCCGCGGCTCATCGCCCGCGCGCTGGCGCGCGCCAGGTCGGTTTGCTTCGCCTGGCCCGTGGCCAGAACGCCGCGGTTGGCGACCAGGATCTTCTTAAACATGCCCACCTTCGCGGCTCGTCGCCCGCACGCTGGCACGTGCCGGGGCGGTTTGTTTCGCCTGGCCTGTCGCCAGGATGCCGCAGTCGACGACCAGGATCTTCTTGAACATCTGATGCCGTTTACTCGATCACGAACAGCGGCTGGCCATATTCCACCGCCTGGCCGTTCTCGCCCAGGATCTGGGTGATGGTGCCGGCCTTCTCGGCCTCGATCTCGTTGAGGATCTTCATCGCCTCGATGATGCACAAGGTGTCACCCTCGTTGACCTTCTGGCCGATCTCGACGAAGGCCTTGGCACCCGGGCTGGCGGCGCGATAAAAGGTGCCCACCATCGGCGACTTGACCAGGAAGCCGGTGACCACCGGCTCGGCGGGTGCCGGCGGCGGCGCCTCGGCGGCCGCGGGTGCCGCCACCGCTCCGGTTGGTGCCGGGGCGGCCACCGGCACCGCTGCTGGCGGCGCATACACCATTTGCACCGGGCCGGAGGGTGACGCCTTGACGATCCGGACCTTGCCCTCGGCTTCGGTGATCTCGAGTTCCGAGACGTTGGACTCCGACACCAGGTCGATCAGGGTCTTGAGTTTGCGTAGATCCATGGAGATGTGGATTCCGGGTGAATTGCGCCGAATTTAACTTAAATTGGCTTCAATTGCCCGGATTTTGCTTTGAATTGTTTAAGCTGGCTGGGTGCCGCCCGGGCCGGTCGAGGCGCTCAGCCGCGCCAGGCCTTCAGGTCGGCTTCGTGGACTTGGCCGATCTTGCGGTGCCGCAGTGTACCTTCTGCGTCGAATACCACGGTGAAGGGCAGGCCGCCGGCATCGTTGCCCAGCTGCTTGCTCAGATCGACACCCGCCAGCCCCGCCATGGCCACCGGGAAGGCCACCGGCGTGCGGTCCAGAAAGCGCTTGACCGGATCGGGCTGATCCACCGCCAACCCGACCAGCTGCCAGCCGCTGGCCCAGTTCGCTTCGTAGAAACGGCTCAGCAGCGGCAGCTCCTCGATGCAGGGCGGGCACCAGGTGGCCCAGAAATTGACCAGCAGAGGCTTGCCGCGCAGGCTGGCCATGGTCAGGGTGGTGCCGTCGGGCGTCGGGAACGACAGACCCCAGAAGCCGGTCAGGTCCGCCTCGCCCGGCTGCAGGCGCCACCACGCCACGCCGGCGCCTGCGGCGGCGGCCGCGGCGGCCATCGCCGCCAGGCCCCAGCGCCGGGTGACGGCCGGCGCGGGTGTTGCGCTCTCGACTTCCGCCATGGCCTGGGTCGGATGCTGTTCAGTCATGCTGCGATTCCTCTTCTATGCGCGCCAGCAGCGCCTTGCGGTCGCCACGCGATACGCGGCCGTTGGCGCCGGGCCGGAGGGCCCCGCGCAGGTCATCATGGTCGTAGATCATCAGGTGCACGCCAATGGCTTCGCCCAGCTCCGCGCACGGGCTGGAAAAGCTCAGGGCATCCACCGCGTCGCCGTTGAAGCCGTTCACGCTGCGCGCCTGGTAGTCGACCCGGTGATCGATGAGTGCGATCTCGGCCGACTTCGGATCATCGCAGAACAGTTGCAGGACCACGTCCGACAGCCGGGTCGCGGTGCCGTTCCACACGGCGCCCGTCAGATGCGGGCGAAACTCCGCCAGGCGTTCCATCCATTGCAGCGCCAGCCGGCGCAGCGCCGCCAGTTCGGCCGGCTGCGTATCCGCGTGGAACAGGGCGATATGCTCGCGCACCGCGGCTTCGACCGTGTCGTTGTCCGGCAGCGCCGTGCGGGGCGGCAGGCCCAGCAGCTTGCCGGCGCGGCGCTTGGCGGCACCGTAATCCAGCCCGTCCTCGACCACCATGCGCGCGGCGGCGGCGGCGATCTCCTGCGTCAGGGTTTCCATGGATCACATTCTGCCCTGCCAGGGCAGGCCGTTGCCGTAAAGTGCTTTGTCTTGCATTTGACTACCAGACAGGAGGCCTGACGATCATGCAGACGACGATGATGAGCGTGCCGCTCTCGCTCAACCACCTGCTGGAGCGCGCGGGCAAGCTGTTCCACGGCAATGAGGTGGTGTCCCGCCTGCCGGACAAGTCGCTCAGGCGCCACAGCTATGGCGAGTTCTACCGCCGCACCCGCACCTTGGCCGCCGCCCTACTCGAGCTGGGCCTGAACAAGGGCGACCGTGTGGCGACGCTGAGCTGGAACCACCACGCGCACCTGGAGTGCTATTTCGGCATCCCGGCCGCCGGTGGCGTGATGCACACGCTGAACCTGCGTCTACCGCCCGAGGAGATCGGCTGGATTGCCGGCGACGCCGAGGACCGCTTTCTGGTCATCGACGACGTGCTGCTGCCGCTCTACCAGCAGTTCGCCCATCTGCACCGGTTCGAGAAGGTGATCGTGTTTCCCTTCTCCGGCGCTCCGGTGCCGGCCGGGTTCACCGATTACGAGGCCCTGCTGGCGAGCGCCGATGCCGACGGCTTCGCCTATGTGCCGCACGACGAGAACGACCCCGTGTCGATGTGCTACACCAGCGGCACCACCGGCAAGCCCAAGGGCGTCGTGTACTCGCACCGCTCGACGGTGCTGCACACGCTGGTGGCCGGCCTGCCCGACGCCACCTGTGTGCGCAATACCGATGTGGTACTGCCCGTCACACCGATGTTCCACGCCAACAGTTGGGGCATGCCCTACATCGCCGTCATGGTGGGCGCCAAGCTGGTGTTTCCGGGCCCGCACCTGCACCCCGATGACCTGCTCGACCTGATGCAGCAGGAACCACCCACCCTGACCCTGGGAGTGCCAACCATCTGGCTCGCCATGATCCAGGCCTACGACGCTTCGCTGAAGGAAGGCTCCCCCAACCACGGCCGCTGGAAGCTGCCAGCCGGCCTGCGCTCGATGGTCGGCGGCGCGGCGGTGCCAGAAAGCCTGATCCGCGCCTTCGACAAGCATGGTGTCTGGATCATGCAGGGCTGGGGCATGACCGAAACCAGCCCGGTCGGCACGCTGTCGTACCCACGCGCCGAACTGGCGGGCGCGGACATCGACGAGAAATTCCGCCACGCGGCCACTGCCGGAATACCGGTACCCCTGGTCGATCTGCGCATCCATGGCGATGCGGGCGACCAGCCATGGAACGGCACCAGCGTGGGCGAGTTGCAGGTGCGCGGCCCCTTCATCACCGGCGGCTACCACCACGCCGGCGCGCCGGCCGACAAGTTCACCGCAGACGGCTGGCTGCGCACCGGTGACGTGGCCAGCGTCGACGACCTCGGTTTCGTGCGCATCAGCGACCGCACCAAGGACCTGATCAAGTCGGGCGGCGAGTGGATCAGTTCGGTCGAACTGGAAAACGCGCTCATGGCCCACCCCGCCGTGGCCGAAGCCGCCGTGATCGCGATTCCCGATGAGAAATGGAGCGAGCGGCCGTTGGCCTGCGTCGTCTTCAAGCCCGGCGAGCAGGCCACGCCCGACGAGTTGAACACACTGCTGCTCGGCAAGGGATTCGCCAAATGGCAACTGCCCGAACGCTACGAGACCATCGATGCCGTGCCGCGCACCTCGACCGGCAAGTTCTACAAGCTGAAGCTGCGCGAACAGTTCCAGAAGTAGTTGAACACATGGCGTTGGCGTGCCCGCATGCCGGCGCCCAACGGGGCCAGATGACCGCTCGGCACAGCCCCGAAAGCTACATTTTGAATAGCTGGCAACTCATGCCATAAGCCGATTCACAGCCAGGCAAGCGGAATGTCAGGACGTAGAATCGGATCCCATGCACATCCACATCCTCGGTATCTGCGGCACCTTCATGGGTGGCGTCGCCGCTCTGGCGCGCGAGGCCGGCCACACCGTCACCGGCTGCGACGCCGGCGTCTACCCGCCGATGAGCGATCAGCTGCGCGCACTGGGTATCGAGCTGATCGAGGGTTACGGCGTCGAGCAGCTGGCCATCAAGCCCGACGTGTTCGTCATCGGCAACGTCATCAGCCGCGCACAACTGCCCGACGGCTCGCCCAAGTACCCCTTGATGGAGGCCATCCTCGATGCCGGGGCGCCCTACATCAGCGGCCCGCAATGGCTGCTCGAGAACGTGCTGCAGGGTCGCCACGTGCTGGCCGTGGCTGGCACGCACGGCAAGACCACCACCGCGTCGATGCTGGCCTGGGTGCTGGAATCGGCGGGCCTGACGCCCGGCTTTTTGATCGGCGGTGTGCCACTCGACTTCGGCATCTCGGCCCGGCTCGGCGCCCAGGCGGCCGGCCGGCCCAGGCCGCTGTTCGTGCTGGAAGCCGATGAATACGACACTGCCTTCTTCGACAAGCGCAGCAAGTTCGTGCACTACCGTCCGCGCACCGCGGTGCTCAACAACCTGGAATTCGACCACGCCGACATCTTCGACGACCTGGCCGCCATCGAACGCCAGTTCCACCATCTGCTGCGCAGCGTCCCCGGTTCCGGCCGCGTGGTGTTCAACGATCTGGAGGAAAGCCTGGTGCGCGTGCTGGGCCAGGGTTGCTGGAGCGAACGACGCAGTTTCGGCAGCGCCGTGGCCGACTTTTCGGCGCTGGGCGATGCCTCGGATTTCGAGGTTATGCAGCGCGGCCAGGCTGCCGGCCACGTCGTCTGGCCGCTGTCGGGCATCCACAACCAGCTCAACGCCCTGGCCGCCATTGCCGCGGCCGAGCATGTCGGCGTGGCGCCACAGGACGCGGCGCGCGCGCTCGGCAGCTTCCAGAACGTGCGCCGCCGCATGGAAACGCGCGGCACCGTGCCGCGCGCGGGCGGCGTCATCACCGTGTACGACGATTTCGCCCACCATCCGACCGCCATCCGCACCACGGTCGATGGATTGCGCCATCAGCTGGACACCACCGGCCGCACAAGTGAGCGCATACTCGCAGTGTTCGAGCCGCGCAGCAACACCATGAAGCTGGGCACCATGAAAGCGCAGTTGCCCTGGTCGCTGGAGCATGCCGACCTGAGCTTCTGCCACAGGGGCGGCCTGGATTGGGACGCCACCGCGGCGCTGGCGCCACTCGGCTCAAAGGCGCAGGTGTCTGATTCGATCGACGACATCGTGCGCCAGGTCGCTGCGGTCGCCCGCGCTGGCGACCACGTGCTGTGCATGAGCAACGGCGGTTTCGGCGGCGTGCACGGCAAGCTGCTGGAAGCCTTGCGCGAGGCTTAGCGTTGGCCATGTCGCCGCCACGGCGGCAGCCGCGCAGCGGCCGGCCAGTCAGTAGGAAATCGTCATCGCCTCCAGGTCAATCCGCACCACCGGCTTAGCCAGCGCGGCACTGGCGGCGCGGGCAAACGCCCGGCCCCATGCGGCATCGCCGAGCAGGCGTGGCCCCGCATCGCGTGCCACCACCAGCACCTTGTCGGCCAGCAGCAGCTTGCCGGTCGGGCGCAGCGGCTCGCTGCCCAACTGGGTGAACTGCGCGTCCAGCCACTCGCGACCGTCGGCATTGCTCATGGGCTCGGCTGGATCGAGATCGAAACGCCACTCGGTGCGTTCATCCTGGATGACGCGGACTTCACTCTGCATGATGGGACTTTCTCCTGAGGATGAGCGCGGCGGCGACACCGCCAGCCGCACACCCAGCAACTGTATTCGAACTTCGGTCCGCGCCCGCCTGAAGCCAATCAGCGCACGCGGCGTGCCCGTACCGCGTCGGCCAGCATTTCCAGGATCTTCTGCGAACCGTCCCAGCCGATGCAGGCGTCGGTGATGCTCTTGGCGTACTCGAGCGCACCGACATCGTCCTTGCCAGGCGTGAACTTCTGCGCGCCACCGTTGATGTGGCTTTCGACCATCACGCCGAATACCCGGCGCGAGCCGCTGGCGACCTGTGCCGCGACGTCGCGCGCCACGTCAAGCTGGCGCTCGTGCTGCTTGCTGCTGTTGGCGTGGCTGAGGTCGATCATCAGCGAAGGCCGCAGCTTGCAGGCCTCGAGTTCCTTGCACGCCGCCTCGACACTGGCGGCGTCATAGTTGGGCGCCTTGCCACCACGCAGGATGACATGGCAATCCTTGTTGCCGTCGGTGTGAACGATCGCGACCTGGCCATTCTTGTGCACCGACAGGAAGTGGTGTCCGCGCGCGGCCGCTTGGATGGCATCGGTGGCGATCCGGATGTTGCCGTCGGTGCCGTTCTTGAAGCCGATCGGCGCCGACAGGCCGCTGGCCAGTTCGCGATGCACCTGGCTCTCCGTGGTACGTGCGCCGATCGCGCCCCAGGCGATCAGGTCGGCGATGTACTGCGGCGAGATCACGTCGAGGAACTCGCTGCCGGCGGGCAGGCCTAGGCGATTGATCTCGATCAGCAGCTGGCGCGCGATGCGCAGGCCTTCGTCGATGCGGTAGCTTTCATCCAGGTAGGGATCGTTGATCAATCCCTTCCAGCCGACGGTGGTGCGCGGCTTCTCGAAATAGACGCGCATCACGATTTCCAGCACATCGGCGTACTTGTCGCGCAGCGATTTCAGACGCCGGGCATAGTCCATCGCAGCGATCGGATCATGGATCGAGCATGGGCCGATGACCACCATCAACCGATCGTCCTTGCCGGCAATGATGCGGCCGATGGCCCGGCGGGTGTTGCTGATCAGCGCTTCCACGGCCGTGCCACGGATCGGGAAGAAGCGGATCAGGTGCTCGGGAGGCGGTAGCACGGTGATTTCCTTGATGCGTTCGTCGTCGGTCTGGCTGGTGCGTTCCGGCGAGCTCTGCCAGGAATCGGTGGCAGGCACGGCTTTGGCGTTCATGGTCTGTTCCTTCAGGTAATGGTCTGGGGGTTGATCCAGGCACAAAAAAACCGCCGGGCTCTTCGCATCGGCGGTTCTTTTCAGGAGGTCCGTTTCGCGCTTACACGTTTACCTCTCGTCCGCCGTGGACAGAGAACCAAAAGTAAAAGCCGAAAGCGACTCGCGTTTCCATAAGCTGTTAAATGTAGCACAACTCGGCGCCAAGCATCCTGACAGCCGGGAGCTGTGGTGCGAAAAAGACAGGCTCACCTGCATGAGCAGGGTTGCGGCTGCGTGAAACACCGCGCTCAGGCCGTCCCACCCACCGTCAGGCCGTCGATACGCAGGGTCGGCTGCCCGACGCCGACCGGCACGCTCTGGCCTTCCTTGCCACAGGTCCCCACGCCGGAATCCAGCCGCATGTCGCTGCCGATCATCTTGATCTTCTTCAACGACTCCGGCCCGCTGCCGACGATGGTGGCGCCCTTCACCGGGTACTGGATTCTGCCGTTCTCGACCCAGAACGCCTCGCTGGCCGAAAACACGAACTTGCCGCTGGTGATGTCCACCTGTCCACCACCGAAGTTGGTCGCGTAAAGGCCCTTCCTGATGCTGGCGACGATTTCGCGTGGATCCTTGTCGCCGCCAAGCATGTAGGTGTTGGTCATGCGCGGCATCGGTATGTGGGCGTAGCTCTCGCGCCGGCCGTTGCCGGTCGGCTTGCCCTTCATCAGGCGCGCATTCATCGCGTCCTGCATGTAGGCCTTGAGAATCCCGTCCTCGATCAATACGTTGCGCTGCGTGGCGTGGCCTTCATCGTCCACGTTCAGGCTGCCGCGCCGGTCGGGAATCGTGCCGTCATCCAGCACCGTGACGCCCTTGGCCGCCACGCGCTGGCCGATGCGGCCGCTGAAGGCGCTCGAACCCTTGCGGTTGAAGTCGCCTTCCAGCCCGTGGCCGACCGCCTCGTGCAAAAGCACACCTGGCCAACCGGGGCCGAGCACCACCGTCATCTCGCCAGCCGGCGCCGGCCGCGACTCCAGATTCGTCAGTGCCGCCGTCACCGCCTCGTCGACGTAGTGTTGCACCAATGCATCATCGAAGTAGGCCAGACCGAAACGACCGCCGCCGCCGAAGGAGCCGACCTCGCTGCGACCACCCTGTTCGGCGATCACCGTCACCGACAGCCGCACCAGCGGGCGGACGTCGGCCGCTAGCGTTCCGTCCAGCCGCGCCACCAGCACGACGTCGTATTCACTGGCCAGCCCGGCCATCACCTGCACGACGCGTGGATCCTTGGCTCGCGCCAGTTTTTCGACCTTTTCCAGCAGCGCCACCTTGTCGGCGCTGTCCAGAGTGGCGATCGGATCAAGTCCGCCGTACAGAACCCGGCTGGCGGCCAGTTTGCGCCCCGACACTCGGACACGCCGGCTCTGGCCGGCGCCGCCAATCGCCCGCACCGCGCGCGCCGCATCGGTCAGTGACCCAATGGAAATATCGTCCGAATACGCAAACGCCGTCTTCTCTCCCGCAACTGCGCGCACGCCCACGCCCTGATCGATCGAAAAGCTGCCCGTCTTGACGATGCCTTCCTCCAGGCTCCAGCCCTCGCTGCGCGTGTACTGGAAGTAGAGGTCGGCGTCGTCGATGTTCTGCTCGGCAATCAAGGCCAGGGTGCTGCCGAGATCGCCTTCGTCCAGGCCGAAAGGCTGCAGCAACAGATCACTGGCGGTTGCCAGACGCTCGATGGTCGGTTCACGCGAAATCATGAGCGCATTGTAGAGCCGTTGCCAAGCCGCTGCCGCAGCTCAAATACGTGATGGACCAAACTGCCCGGCAGGCGCACGCAAGCTGCGCCGCAATGATTTTCGACTGTACAAAAGAAAACGCCCAGTCAGTAATGACTGGGCGTCTCTCGCTGTAATAGCCTGACAATGTCCTACTTTCACACGGGAATCCGCACTATCATCGGCGCTAAGGCGTTTCACTGTCCTGTTCGGGATGGGAAGGAGTGGTACCACCTCGCTATGGTCATCAGGCATAACTTTTTGCCGTCCAGTCGAGCGACTGGACGACCAATTCATAGAGCAAATCAGCTTCGGTATCGTGCAAACCTGCACGATCTCTTGAATGCGTCACTTGGCATAACAACCCTGATCGGCTTCGATCAAAGTTATAGGGTCAAGCCGCACGAGCAATTAGTACTGGTTAGCTTAATGCATTGCTGCACTTCCACACCCAGCCTATCAACGTCCTGGTCTAGAACGACTCTTTAGGGGGCTCAAGGCCCCGGCAGATCTCATCTTGAAACGAGTTTCCCGCTTAGATGCTTTCAGCGGTTATCTCTTCCGCACTTAGCTACCCTGCAATGCCACGGGCGTGACAACAGGTACACCAGCGGTGCGTCCACTCCGGTCCTCTCGTACTAGGAGCAGCCTTCCTCAAATCTGCAGCGCCCACGGAAGATAGGGACCAAACTGTCTCACGACGTTTTAAACCCAGCTCACGTACCTCTTTAAATGGCGAACAGCCATACCCTTGGGACCGGCTACAGCCCCAGGATGAGATGAGCCGACATCGAGGTGCCAAACACCGCCGTCGATATGAACTCTTGGGCGGTATCAGCCTGTTATCCCCAGAGTACCTTTTATCCGTTGAGCGATGGCCCTTCCATACAGAACCACCGGATCACTATGACCTGCTTTCGCATCTGCTCGACTTGTCAGTCTCGCAGTTAAGCACGCTTATGCCATTGCACTATCGTCACGATGTCCGACCGTAACTAGCGTACCTTCGAACTCCTCCGTTACGCTTTAGGAGGAGACCGCCCCAGTCAAACTGCCTACCATGCACTGTCCCCGACCCAGATAATGGGCCTAGGTTAGAACCTCAAACACACCAGGGTGGTATTTCAACGTTGGCTCCATGTGATCTAGCGACCACACTTCAAAGCCTCCCACCTATCCTACACAGATCTGTTCAAAGTCCAATACAAAGCTACAGTAAAGGTTCATGGGGTCTTTCCGTCTTTCCGCGGGGAGATTGCATCATCACAAACATTTCAACTTCGCTGAGTCTCAGGAGGAGACAGTGTGGCCATCGTTACGCCATTCGTGCAGGTCGGAACTTACCCGACAAGGAATTTCGCTACCTTAGGACCGTTATAGTTACGGCCGCCGTTTACTGGGGCTTCGATCAAGAGCTTGCACCCCATCACTTAACCTTCCAGCACCGGGCAGGCGTCACACCCTATACGTCCACTTTCGTGTTTGCAGAGTGCTGTGTTTTTGATAAACAGTCGCAGCCACCTATTTATTGCAACCCTTTCATGCTCAGATGTTCTCATCACATTACCGGGGCACACCTTCTCCCGAAGTTACGGTGTCAATTTGCCGAGTTCCTTCTCCAGAGTTCTCTCAAGCGCCTTAGAATACTCATCTCGCGCACCAGTGTCGGTTTGCGGTACGGTCGTGTGCAGCTGAAGCTTAGTGGCTTTTCCTGGGACCCCGTTCAGTCACTTCGCGAGCAAGCTCGCTCGATCGACAGCCTCGGTATATGACAGGCGGATTTGCCTACCTGTCGCCTACATCTGCCTAAACCAGAATCCAATAACTGGATGACCTATTAGGATCCGTCCCCACATCGCACTACACATCGGTACAGGAATATTGACCTGTTTCCCATCAGCTACGCATCTCTGCCTCGCCTTAGGGGCCGACTCACCCTACGCCGATGAACGTTGCGTAGGAAACCTTGCGCTTACGGCGAGCGGGCTTTTCACCCGCTTTAACGCTACTCATGTCAGCATTCGCACTTCTGATACCTCCAGCAAACCTTACGATTCACCTTCACAGGCTTACAGAACGCTCTCCTACCATGCACATCGCTGTGCATCCGCAGCTTCGGTAACTGGCTTAGCCCCGTTACATCTTCCGCGCAGGACGACTCGATCAGTGAGCTATTACGCTTTCTTTAAAGGATGGCTGCTTCTAAGCCAACATCCTGACTGTCTATGCCTTCCCACTTCGTTTCCCACTTAGCCAATTTTAGGGACCTTAGCTGGCGGTCTGGGTTGTTTCCCTCTTGAGTCCGGACGTTAGCACCCGGTGCTCTGTCTCCCAAGCTGTACTCTGCAGTATTCGGAGTTTGCCTTGGTTTGGTAAGTCGCCATGACCCCCTAGCCAAAACAGTGCTCTACCCCCGAAGGTAATACTTGAGGCACTACCTAAATAGTTTTCGGAGAGAACCAGCTATTTCCAAGTTTGTTTAGCCTTTCACCCCTATCCACAGCTCATCCGCTAGTTTTGCAACACCAGTCGGTTCGGACCTCCAGTACCTGTTACGGCACCTTCATCCTGGCCATGGATAGATCATCCGGTTTCGGGTCTACGCCCAGCAACTCATGCGCCCTTATCAGACTCGGTTTCCCTACGCCTCCCCTATGCGGTTAAGCTCGCTACTGAACGTAAGTCGCTGACCCATTATACAAAAGGTACGCAGTCACCCCTTTCGAGGCTCCCACTGTTTGTATGCATGCGGTTTCAGGATCTATTTCACTCCCCTCCCGGGGTTCTTTTCGCCTTTCCCTCACGGTACTGGTTCACTATCGGTCGATGATGAGTATTTAGCCTTGGAGGATGGTCCCCCCATGTTCAGACAGGATTACACGTGTCCCGCCCTACTTGTCTCTAGCCTAGTACCACACGTCAGTTTTCGCATACAGGGCTATCACCCACTATGGCCGGTCTTTCCAAACCGTTTTGCTAACTGTCGTGCTATCACTAGAAGGCTGCTCCGATTTCGCTCGCCACTACTTTCGGAATCTCGGTTGATGTCTTTTCCTCGAGCTACTTAGATGTTTCAGTTCACCCGGTTTGCCTCGCATGACTATGGATTCATCATGCGATACCCTAAAGGGTGGGTTTCCCCATTCGGAAATCTCCGGATCAAAGCTAATTTGCCAGCTCCCCGAAGCTTATCGCAGGCTATCACGTCCTTCGTCGCCTATCATCGCCAAGGCATCCACCACATGCTCTTAGTCACTTGACCCTATAACTTTGACGTTTCTCACGAAACACGAAGTCATCAAGAGACTTGCCAGGTCTTTCACCTGGCGCGTTATGCCGTAATTGAGCTGAGAGCTCAAATTACTCGAATTTCAGACAAGCTGAATTCGTTGTGACGCAATCAAAAATTGTTGCCAACGGCACGGTGAGCCATGACGCTCTTTCCGTTGACAACGCTGATTCGACTCTATGAATTGTTAAAGAACAGCCGTGAGTCTTGCGACTCGTTATTGGCAATGCCAATATCAAAGCACTCTTGCATGAACGCTTTGATGCGGGCAATGAATGGTGGAGGATGACGGGATCGAACCGACGACCCCCTGCTTGCAAAGCAGGTGCTCTCCCAGCTGAGCTAATCCCCCGAAGTCTGACTTCCGATGCGGTGGGATGGTGGGTCTGGTTGGTCTCGAACCAACGACCCCCGCCTTATCAAGACGGTGCTCTAACCAACTGAGCTACAGACCCAAGCCGGTCGCTTGGCCACGCTAGCCCAGACCGCTGGCGGCGACACCTTCCAACAACCGATAAGTGTGGACGTTTGAATTGAATTGCTGTTTTCCAGAAAGGAGGTGATCCAGCCGCACCTTCCGATACGGCTACCTTGTTACGACTTCACCCCAGTCATGAATCTCACCGTGGTGAGCGCCCTCCCGAAGGTTAAGCTACCTACTTCTGGTGAAACCCACTCCCATGGTGTGACGGGCGGTGTGTACAAGACCCGGGAACGTATTCACCGCGACATTCTGATCCGCGATTACTAGCGATTCCGACTTCATGGAGTCGAGTTGCAGACTCCAATCCGGACTACGACCGGCTTTGTGGGATTGGCTCCCCCTCGCGGGTTGGCAACCCTCTGTACCGGCCATTGTATGACGTGTGTAGCCCCACCTATAAGGGCCATGAGGACTTGACGTCATCCCCACCTTCCTCCGGTTTGTCACCGGCAGTCCCATTAGAGTGCCCTTTCGTAGCAACTAATGGCAAGGGTTGCGCTCGTTGCGGGACTTAACCCAACATCTCACGACACGAGCTGACGACAGCCATGCAGCACCTGTGTTCTGGCTCCCGAAGGCACCCTCGCCTCTCAGCAAGGTTCCAGACATGTCAAGGGTAGGTAAGGTTTTTCGCGTTGCATCGAATTAAACCACATCATCCACCGCTTGTGCGGGTCCCCGTCAATTCCTTTGAGTTTTAGCCTTGCGGCCGTACTCCCCAGGCGGTCAACTTCACGCGTTAGCTTCGTTACTGAG
>NZ_DAOMOQ010000024.1:0-49019 GCF_035444425.1 Ottowia sp.
TCGCTCGTTCTTCAAGCATCCAAGTGTCGCCTATATTACTGACTTATGAGTAAGCGTCACTTCATGACTGCGGCGCAGACTGCACTCACACAGCCGACGTCGGCCGTGGCAACCACTGGAGGCCCATCATGAAATCGACCGCACTCTTCGCTTCCGTCGTCCTGCTCGTCGCCAGCACCGCCGTGATGGCCAGCGAGCGCGATCACGACAAGGACCATGACCGTGAACGCAGTTCGCGGCCAAGCAGCACACAGATGTACACGGCCCCGGTGTCGCGCACCACCCCGGCGCTGCAACCCTCTCCCGCGTTGCACACCGGCACGGCCATGCGGCCCGTGTTCAACCAGGCGGGACCTGGCGACCAGGCGCATGGCTGGCGCTACTACTCCGACCCGGCGGCGGTTCGCGCCGTGGTGATCAGCCCGCAGGGTGACTACTACCTGAACAGCGGCGAAAGCCTGCGCAAGATGACGCGTACCGGTGCCTGATGCCGACAACCATCGGCGGACTTGGCCCGCGCCTTGCACAGTTCCGCACCAACCATCAAAAAAAGCCCGCACCAAGGCGGGCATTCCGGCGTCCACTCCGAAAAACTCATCTGCTGGCCTGCGCGGCGCGGTCGCAAACCCGAGGTCGCACCGTGCCGTCCTGCTGCTCGCGGCGTGCGGGTCGGTTTCGTCTTGCGCCGTCTACTTGCGCCAGTAGTTGTTCGCTGCAGCAACCGTCTGGAAGTGCGTCGCGATGACATGCGATACGGCGATCAGGCTATCCGGGTCATGCGAGTAGACCGGACGCAGCGCCTTGCGGACATCGACGTCCTTCTGCACCGTGCCCACACCCTTTTGCGAAAGCTTGACCGCCAGCGCGAAGCCCTCCTCGGGCGTGGCCGTGATCAGCGATGTCAGGCCAGCCGATGCGGTGGGCGTCGCCGGCTTGTCCTGCGCCACTGCCCCTGCAGCCATGCCGAAGGCGAACACGGCCGCGACCAGCGGTGCGGCAAGCCGATGGGTGAAGGGACGGATCGAGTTCGGTGTCGGGGTGAGGTGCATGGCGTCAGGCTCCTGAAGAAGATTCCTCGTATCGCTACTGCCGTAGCGGGTTGCCTAAGGAAGTCTAGGACCGATGCATTCCCCCTGCCAGCCGCGCGGAGACAGCGGCCATTCCTGCGAACGCGCCCAGCGAAGCTTGGGCAGAAGCCTCAAGAACGCGAACGGCCAGCGTGTGCTGGCCGTTCCTCGCCTGACAGGCGGCGGCTGGTGCCGCCTTGGATCAGCTGCGCTCGCCGATGCTCGGGCGCTCGCCATTGGCGAAGGCCTTGAGCGTGGCCTGGCGCACTTCGGCGCGGCTGACGGCCGAGTCGCTGGCGACGGCGACGACGCCCGACTGCTCGCCCGATGCGACCTGCTGGATCGACACCGGCGTACGCACGTTGCTGCTGGCGACGGTCGACACCTCGCCCAGGAACAGCGGACCCTCGCCGGCGGCCGGCGCCTGGGCGAAGACGTTGCCGGCCAGCAGCAGGGCCGCGGCGGAAGCGATGGTGGCGGTGAACTTGGTCATGGTGAAACTCCAAAAAAAGATGGGTGAATGAACTCGAACATTCGGCGTTGCGGCCGCTCCCGGGGTCGGCGGCTGGCTTGCAGCGCGTCCGATGCCTTGAATTCTGGGGTTCGGAGAGCATTGAAAAAACCACCTGGGAGTGAATGAATAATTTCCTGCTTGGAAACAATATGGCGACAGCAGCCCCTGCGCTGGCAGGTACGCCTGCCAGCGCCTTTGCTGAATGGAATCGACGCCAGCGGCGCCTAGTTCCCGGCCACCGGATCCACCGGCAGCAGCAGCGTCTCCTTGATTTCTTCCATCACCACGTAGCTGTTGCTCTGCGCTGGAACCGGCACCTTGCTCAGGATCTGGCCGAGCAGGTCGCGGTATTCGCGCATGGCGGACAGGCGCGCCTTGACCAGGTAGTCGAACGGACCCGAAATCAGGTGGCATTCGAGCACGCGCGGCTCGTGCTGCAGTTCGCGCCGCATCTTCTCGAACACGTCAGCCGACTTGGACGACAGCGTCAGCTCCACGAACACCAGCAGGCCGCGCCCCAGCGCCTCGGGGTTGACGCGGGCGTGGTAGCCCTGGATGACGCCGGCACGCTCCATGCGCCGCACGCGCTCGGTGCAGGGCGAGGTGGACAGGCTGACCCGCTCGGCCAGTTCGGTCATCGAGATGCGGCCGTCGCGTTGCAGTTCGTGGAGGATTTTGCGGTCGATCCGATCCAGGGAGTACATTTCACTTTTATTCAAACTAAATAAGGTGAATTATTACTGCTATTAAGTCTGATCGCAGGTTTTTCAGTGATTACTGACCTTCACAAGCCCCTAAACTGACCGTCATTGCCATGCTTGCGGGAGCCTCCCATGAAAGTGATCGTTCTTGGTGCTGGTGTGATCGGTGTCAGCACCGCCTACTACCTGGCGCGCGCAGGCGCCGACGTGACGGTGCTGGAGCGCCAGTCCGACGTGGCGCTGGAAACCAGCTTTGCCAACGCCGGCCAGGTCTCGCCCGGCTACTCCACGCCCTGGGCTGCGCCGGGGATTCCGCTCAAGGCGATGAAGTGGCTGCTGCAGCGCCACGCGCCGCTGGCAATCCGCCCTGACGGCACGCTGTTCCAGCTGCGCTGGATGGCCGCCATGCTGCGCAACTGCACCTCGACGCGCTACGCCGTCAACAAGGAGCGCATGACGCGCCTGGCCGAGTACAGCCGCGACTGCCTGCGCTCGCTGCGCCAGGACACTGGCATCGAATACGAGCAGCGCACGCTCGGCACGCTGCAGGTGTTCCGCACCGCGGCGCAGCTGGCGGCCGCCCGGCGCGACACCGCGGTGCTGGACGAATGCGGCGTGCCCTACCAGCTGCTGACCGAGGCGGATGCGCTGGCCGGGATCGAGCCCGCGCTCGCACATGCGCCTGGCCTCGTCGGTGGCCTGCACCTGCCGGGCGATGAGACCGGCGATTGCCAGCAGTTCACCACCCGGCTGGCCGAACTGGCACGCCAGTTCGGTGTCAAGTTCCGCTTCGACACCGAGATCGCCGAACTGCAACGGCACAAGCAGCAGATCAGCGGCGTGCGCCTGGCCGACCAGGACGGCGAAGCGGGCGAACTGCTGACCGCCGACCGCTACGTGCTGGCGCTGGGCAGCTACTCGCGCGCCCTGCTCGGCGCGCTGGACCTGGAGTTGCCGGTCTACCCGGTCAAGGGCTATTCACTCACGGTGCCGCTGCGCGACGAGGCGCGCGCGCCGCGCTCGACCGTGATGGACGAGACCTACAAGGTGGCGATCACGCGCTTCGACCAGCGCATCCGCGTCGGCGGCATGGCCGAGCTGGGCGGGTTCGATCTGCGCCTGAACCCGCGCCGCCGCGCCACGCTGGAGCTGGTCACGCGCGGCCTGTTCGACGGCGGCGGCGACCTGGCCGCGGCCGAGTTCTGGACCGGCCTGCGCCCGATGACACCCGACAGCACGCCGATCGTCGGCGCCACGCCCTACGCCAACCTGCTGCTCAACACCGGCCACGGCACCCTGGGCTGGACCATGGCGGCGGGCTCGGGCAAGCTAGTGGCCGACCTGGCGCTGGGCCGCAGGCCCGACATCTCGACGGAAGGACTGGGCCTCGGTCGTTACTCGAAGACCGGTCAGCGGTGGTCCGGCGCGCCGCGGCCGCAGCCCGCAGGCTCGCTCTAAGCTACCTGGCACCGGTGCGGACCTGCCGCAACGGCAGGCCGCTCAGGGCCTCATCACGCCACAGGCGCCACGGGCGCCACGGGCGCGGCGCATCATCACCGCCGTACCGGGCGTTGGCGCGCCTCAGCCCAGCAGCAAAGCGTCGTCCGCCAGTTCCTCGCCGCGCACCTTGGCGAACATGCGCAGCAGGTCGGGCACATCCATGCGCGCGCGCTCCTCGCCCTCGACGTCCAGCACCACCTGGCCCTGGTGCAGCATCACGGTCCTGGTGCCCACGTCCAGCGCCTGCCGCATGCTGTGCGTGACCATCATGGTGGTGAGCTGGTTTTCCTCGACGATGCGGCAGGTCAGGCGCAGCACGAAGTCGGCGGTGCGCGGATCGAGCGCAGCGGTGTGCTCGTCCAGCAGCAGGATGCGCGAGGGCTGCAGCGACGCCATCAGCAGGCTGACGGCCTGGCGCTGGCCGCCCGAAAGCAGGCCGATGCGGTCGGTCAGGCGGTTTTCCAGCCCCAGGCCCAGCGTCGCCAGGCGCTCGCGGAACATGGCGCGCTCGGCGCTCTTGACCGCGCCGCGCAGGCCGCGGCGCGTGCCGCGCTGCTGCGCCAGCGCCATGTTCTCCTCGATCGTCAGGTCCTCGCAGGTGCCCGCCATCGGGTCCTGGAACACGCGCGCCACGCGCTGCGCGCGTGCCCATACCGGCTCGCGCGTGACGTCCAGGTCGTCGATCAGGATGCGGCCCGAGTCGACGCTCAGGTTGCCCGAGATCGCGTTCAGGAAAGTCGACTTGCCGGCGCCGTTGGAGCCGATCACGGTGACGAACTGCCCGGCCGGGATGTCCAGCGACATGCCGCACAGTGCGCGCGTCTCGATCGGCGTGCCGGGGTTGAAGGTGATGTGCAGGTCCTGCGCGCTCAGCATGGCGTGCCCTCCGTTCACAGGCTGCGCGGCGCTTCGGCCGTCTTGCGCTTGAGCTGCGGAATGATCAGCGCGATCGTCACCAGCACCGCCGTCACCAGGTTGAGGTCCTGCGCCTTCAGGCCGATGAAGTCGCTGTTCAGCGCCATGGCGATGAAGAAGCGGTAGACGATCGCGCCCACGATGGCCCCTAGCGTGGCCAGCACGATGCGGCGCGAGAAGATGATGCTCTCGCCCACGATCACCGCCGCCAGGCCGATCACGATGGTGCCGATGCCCATGGAGATGTCGGCGCCGCCTTGGGTCTGCGCGAACAGGGCGCCGGCCAGGCCCACCAGCGCGTTGGAGAACGCCATGCCCAGCAGCACCATGGCGCCGGTGTTGATACCCTGCGCGCGCGCCATGCGCGTGTTGGAACCGGTGGCGCGGATCGCCAGGCCACGCTCGGTGGAGAAGAACCAGTCGGTGATGAACTTGCAGCCGACCACGATCAGCAGCAGCAGCGCCGGGCGCCACCAGAAGTCGTCCATGCCGGCCGGCTGCAGTTGGTTGAAGACCGTGGGGTCGTTGATGAGCGGGATGTTAGGCCCGCCCATGATGCGCAGGTTGACCGAGAACAGCGCGATCATCATCAGGATCGACGCCAGCAGGTCCATGATCTTCAGCCGCACGTTCAGCCAGCCGGTGATCAGGCCGGCAACGGCGCCGGCCAGCGTGCCGGCGATGGTGGCCGTGTAGGGATCAAAGCCCTTGCTGATCATCACCGCGCACACCGCGCCGCCGAGCGGGAAGCTGCCGTCCACCGTCAGGTCGGGAAAGCGCAGCAGGCGAAACGAGATGAAGACGCCGAGCGAGACCAGGGCGAAGATCAGGCCGATCTCGACGGCGCCAAGCAGCGAAAACAGGGACATGGTCTCAAAGGCCGTGAACGAATGAAGCGCGCCCGGACCGGGCTGTCAGAGCGCGTCCGACCGGAACGCCGGCCTCGACTGCAGCCCGGGTGGCGGCGCGGGTCGACCGGCGCGCGCAAGAGCGCATGGTGGTCCGGGCGGAAGCAGGGTATTTTTTCACAGGCGACTCAGGCCCGACAAAAAGGCCGGAGCCATGACCTCATGGCTCCGGCAGGTGCGAAACTGCGGCTCGTCCAAGCCGCCGCGCGTTACTTGATCACCTGGGCTGCCGACTTCACCAGTTCGTCGGAGAGCTTGACGCCCTGCTTCTCGGCCGCGCCGGGGTTGACGAACAGCTCCAGCTTGGTGCTGGTCTCGGGCTTGATGTCGCCGGGCTTCTCGCCCTTCAGGATGCGCACCACCATGCGGCCGGTCTGCTCGCCCAGGTCGCGGTAGTTGATGCCCAGCGCGGCAATGCCGCCGCGCTTGACGCTGTCGGTGTCCGAGGCCACCAGCGGCAGCTTGGCTTCCTGGCCGACCTTCACCAGCGCCTCGTAGGCCGACACCACGTTGTTGTCGGTGTTGGTGTAGATGACGTCGGCCTTGCCGATCAGGCTGCGCGCCGCGCTGCCGACGTCGACCGAGCGCGGCGCCGAGGCCTCGACCAGGCTCATGCCGTGCTTGGGCAGCAACTCCTTGAGCTGGTTCACCACCACCACCGAGTTGGCCTCGCCCGGGTTGTAGACCATGCCCACGCGCTTGGCGCCCGGCACCACGCGCTTGATCAGGTCGATCTGCTTGTCCAGCGCCAACAGGTCGGACACGCCGGTGACGTTGGTACCCGAGGCATCCCAGTTGGCCACCAGCTTGGCCGCCACCGGATCGGTCACGGCGGAGAACACCACCGGCACGTTCTTGGTCGCAGCCACCACGGCCTGGGCCGACGGCGTGGCGATGGCGACGATCGCATCCGGCTTGTCACCGACGAACTTGCGCGCGATCTGCGCCGCCGTACCGGTGTTGCCCTGCGCGCTCTGGTACTGCCACTTGAGGTTCTTGCCGGCCTCGTAGCCGGCCTCCTTCAGCGCCGCCTGCACGCCATCGCGCACGGCGTCCAGCGCCGGGTGCTCGACGATCGCCGTCACCGCGACCGATTTGTCTTGCGCGCTCGCCGGTGCGATGGCGGCCATGGCCAGCGCCAGGGCGCCCAGGGTCATCCAAGGCAGCTTCTTCATTGCGATCTCCCGTTGTCTTGAGGGTTTCATGGTTGGCTGGATTCCGGACCACCGTCATCCCAGCCGCATCCGGTCGAGTGTACGCCCCCACCTGGCGCAGGGGACTGCATGTTTTCCCCCGGTCTGCCGGCGGCTGCGCGTCATGCGTCACGCAGCCACTGGCGCCGCGCGAGCCCCGGACCGATCGGGATCGATGCGACGGTGCCCGCGCGCATGCGCCGGCCCATCGCCGCCTCACATGCCGGAATAGTTCGGCCCGCCGCCGCCCTCCGGCGTGACCCAGACGATGTTCTGCGTCGGGTCCTTGATGTCGCAGGTCTTGCAGTGCACGCAGTTGGCGGCGTTGATCTGCAGGCGCTGGGCGTTGCCGCCCTTGGCCTCGTCGGGCACGAACTCGTACACGCCGGCCGGACAGTAGCGGCTCTCCGGTCCAGCAAACTTGGCCAGGTTGATGTCGACCGGCACGCTGGCGTCCTTCAGCGTCAGGTGCGCCGGCTGGTCCTCTTCGTGGCTGGTGTTGCTGATGAACACGCTCGACAGTCGGTCGAAGGTCAGCTTGCCATCCGGTTTGGGGTAGGCGATCGGCTGGCATTCGGACGCGGGCTTCAGCTGCACGTGATCGGGCTGCTGGCGGTGCAGCGTCCACGGCATGTGGCCGCGCAGCACGTACTGCTCGAAGCCGTTCATCACGGTGCCGACCGACAGGCCGCGCTTGAACCAGTTCTTGAAGTTGCGGTCCTTGTTCAGCTCGGACGCCAGCCAGCTGCGCTCGAAGGCCTCCGGGTAGGCGGCCAGTTCATCGTGCTGGCGCCCCGCCACCACCGCCTCGTAGGCGGCCTCGGCGGCCAGCATGCCGGTCTTGAGCGCGGCGTGGCTGCCCTTGATGCGGCCGACGTTCAGGTAGCCGGCGTCGCAGCCGACCAGCGCGCCGCCCGGGAAGATGGTCCGGGGCAGCGCCAGCACGCCGCCGGCGGTGATGGCGCGCGCGCCGTAGGACAGGCGCTTGGCGTTGACGTTGCCGTTGTCGTCGGTGAAGTACCACTTGATGCGCGGATGCGTCTTCCAGCGCTGGAACTCCTCGAACGGGCTCATGAAGGGGTTCTTGTAGTTGAGCCCGATCACGAAACCGCAGTGCACGATGTTGTTCTCGGCGTGGTAGAGGAAGGCGCCGCCGTAGGTGTGCTCGTCCATCGGCCAGCCGGCCGTGTGCATGACGAAGCCGGGTGTGTGGCGGCTGGGGTCGATCTCCCACAGCTCCTTGACGCCGATGGCGTAGCTCTGCGGGTCGCTGTTCGCATCCAGCTTGAAGCGCGCGATGAGCTGCTTGCCCAGGTGGCCGCGCGAGCCCTCAGCAAAGATGGTGTACTTGCCGTGCAGTTCCATGCCGAGCTGGAAGTTCTCGGTCGGTTCGCCGTTCTTGCCGATGCCCATGTTGCCGGTGGCCACGCCCTTGACGCTGCCGTCCTCGTTGTAGAGCACTTCGGCGGCCGCGAAGCCGGGGAAGATCTCCACGCCCAGCTCTTCGGCCTGCTCGGCCAGCCAGCGCACCACGTTGCCGAGGCTGACGATGTAGTTGCCGTGGTTCTGCGCGAACGGCGGCAGGAACAGCCCCGGGACACGCACGCCGCCGGTCTCGCTCAGGAACACGTAGGCGTCATCGGTGACGGGCTGGTTCAGGGGCGCGCCCTTGGCCTTCCAGTCGGGGATCAGCTCGGTCAGCGCCTTGGGGTCCATCACGGCGCCCGAGAGGATGTGCGCGCCCGGCTCGGAGCCCTTTTCGAGCACCACCACCGACACGTCCTGGCCCTTCTCGGCGGCCAGCTGCTTGAGGCGGATCGCCGCCGACAGGCCGGCCGGCCCGGCGCCGACGATCACCACGTCGTACTCCATGGCTTCTCGCGGGCCGTACTGCTGGATGATTTCCTCGGGGGTCATGGGCTACCTCTCGTCGCGTTTGAAATAATCGGGGGCATTGTCCCGGCCACGGCGGCCGGCGGCCTGTCGGCTACGTGACTGATTCTATGCACGCATCGCGCATGATCCAGGCCCATTGGCCAACCAGCCCATTCCAGAGGAAACCAGCATGAGCTACAGCATCGATTTGTCCGGCCGCGTGGCCTTCGTCACCGGCGCCTCCGGCGGCCTGGGCGCACAGTTCGCCCGCACCCTGGCCGCGGCCGGCGCCGGCGTGGTGCTGGCCAGCCGCCGGCTGGAGAAGCTCAAGGACCTGCGCGCACGCATCGAGGGCGACGGTGGCGACGCCCACGTGGTCGAGTGCGACGTCACCGACCTGCAGTCGATCAAGTCCGCGGTGGCGCACGCCGAGACCGAGATGGGCTCGATCGACATCCTGGTCAACAACTCGGGCGTCTCGACCACCCAGCGCATCCAGGACGTGGGCGAAGAGGACTACGACTTCATGTTCGACACCAACGTGCGCGGCGCCTTCTTCGTTGCGCAGGAGGTGGGCAAGCGCATGATCGCGCGCGCCAAGGGCGCGGCGCCGGGCAGCTTCACCGGCGGGCGCATCATCAACATCGCCAGCATGGCCGGACTGAAGGTGCTGCCGCAGATCGGCGTCTACTGCATGAGCAAGGCGGCGGTGATCCATATGACCAAGGCCATGGCGCTGGAGTGGGGCCGCTTCGGCATCAACGTCAACGCCATCTGCCCGGGCTACATCGACACCGAGATCAACCACCACCACTGGCAGACCGAACAGGGCCAGAAGCTCGTCAACATGATGCCGCGCAAGCGCATCGGCGCGCCGAAGGATCTGGACGTGGTGCTGATGATGCTGGCCAGCGACCAGAGCCATTTCGTCAACGGGGCGGTGATCGCGGCCGACGACGGCTTTGCCTTGTGATGTGAGACACCCCCCTGAGTCGCCTGCGGCGCCTTCCCCCCTCTCCTGCGGGAGGGGGGACAACGCCAGTCGCCGGCGCAGGTCCGGTGACGGCGTTCGCTCGCATGGCCTGCTCCGCGGCCTTTGGTTTCCGTGCGGCATCTGACCGCCGGCTGTCGGCAGCGGGCGCTGGTGTTGAGCTTCACCGTCGCCGCTCTCGTCCGCGAACTCAACTGACAGCGTTGACGAATACCGATCCATGCTGACCGGCATCCTGGCCGGCCTCGCCGCCGGCGCGCTGTGGGGCCTGGTGTTCGTGGCGCCGCGCATGGTCGGCGGCTTTGCCAGCATCGACCTGACGGCCGGGCGCTTCGTGGTCTACGGGCTGGTCTCGGTGGCGGTGCTGGCGGTGTCGCTGCGGCGCGCGCGCCGGCCGACGCTGGCGCAGGCCTGGGGCTCGCTGTGGCTGAGCGTGCTCGGCTTCACCGGCTACTACTGGATCCTGGTGCTGGCCATCCGCGACGCCGGCACCGAGATGCCGGCGCTGATCGTCGGCACCATCCCGATCTGGGTGATGCTGCTGGGCAAGCCGCATGGCCTGCGCTGGCGGGCGCTGCTGCCCGGCCTGGCGCTGACCGCACTGGGGCTGGTGCTGATGTCGAACGCGGCGCTGTCGGCCACCGCGTCGACGCCGGCCGGCGGGGCCGCGATCACGGCCACCGGCACCTACTGGCGCGGTATCGGTCTGGCGCTGGTCGCGATGGCCTGCTGGACCGCCTTCACCCTGCTCAACGCTGCCTGGCTGCACCGCCACCCCGAGGTCGGCGCCACCGACTGGGCCAACTGGCTCGGCGTGGCCACTGGCGTGGGCGGCCTGCTGCTGGCGCTGACGCTGGGCACGCCGCTGCCGCGCCTCATGGCGCAGCCGGGCTGGCCGCTGTTCGCGCTGGTCGCGGTGGCGATCGGCTTCGGCTCGAGCTGGCTCGCCACCATCCTGTGGAACCTGGCCAGCCGGCGCCTGCCGGCCAGCCTGTGCGGGCAGCTGATCGTCAGCGAGACACTGTTCGCCCTGCTCTACTCCTTCCTGTGGGACGGCCGCTGGCCCACGCTGGCGCAATGGCTGGCGGCGCTGCTGTTCACCGCCGGTATCCTTGCGTCCATCCGGGCGCACCGCTGAGCACAGCGCCCCCGACACACGACACGAGGACCTCCATGCGCATCGACATCCCCGAACAGAAGAAGCTGGTCTACGAGATGACCATCCCGATCCGCTGGGGCGACATGGACGCCATGGGCCACATCAACAACACGGTCTACTTCCGCTACATGGAAACCGCGCGCATCGACTGGCTGCACAGCATCGGCTGCCAGCCCGACGCGCAGGGCGAGGGCGTGGTGATCGTCAACGCCTTCTGCAACTTTATCCGCCAGTTCGAGTACCCGGGCGAGGTCCTGATCAGGACCTATGTCAGCAACGCCGGCCGAACCTCGTTCGACAGCTGGTGCACGATGGAGCGCACCGACCAGCCTGGCGTGGTCTATGCCAGCGGCGGCGCCACCACGGTGTGGGTGGATTTCCCGAAGCAGAAGTCGGCGCCGCTGCCCGACTGGCTGCGCAAAGTGGTCGCCAACTGAACGCCAGGCAGACCGTCTCGCTACGAATTTTGCAGTGACTCGCGCGGTACGCCGCCTTCCGTCACGCCGCTGGCACGCGGGATGCGCACCAGCGCCTGCTCGAACTGCCGCGTCGCCGTCGGCCAGTTGAACTGCTCGGCGTGCGGGCGCACGCCCTCGCGCGGCTTGTCCAGCGCCGCCAGGCAGGCGGCGCGCAGGTCCGTGTCGATGACACCGCCGGGCGAATCACGCCCCACCACATCGATCGGTCCCGGCACCGGGTAGGCCGCCACCGGCGTGCCGCAGGCCATCGATTCGACCATCACCAGGCCAAAGGTGTCGGTCACGCTGGGGAACACCATCACGTCGGCGCTGCGGTAGACCGTGGCCAGATCCTCGCCGCTCAGCACGCCGAACCAGCGCGCCTCGGGGTACTGCGACTTCAGCCTGCTTTCCGCGGGGCCGGTGCCGGCCACCCACTTCTCGCCCGGCAGTTCGAGCTCAAGGAACTTGTGCACTTGCTTTTCCACTGCCAGCCGGCCGACGTAGAGGAACACCGGCGAGCGCATGCGCTCCAGCTTCGGCCCCGCGGGCGAGAACGCCTCCAGGTTGACGCCGCGCGACCACAGCCGCGCCTCCACAAAGCCGCGCCCCCGCAGGTCGTCGACGATGGCCGGCGTCGGCGCCAGCGTGGCGCGACCGGCGTTGTGGAACTTGCGCAGCAGCGCGTAGCTCCAGCCCAGCGGCACCCGCACGCGCGCGTGCACGTACTCGGGGAAGCGGCTGTGGTACGCCGTGGTGAACGGCCAGCCGCGCTGGATCGCCACCGCGCGCGCGGCCCAGCCCAGCGGCCCCTCGGTGGCGATGTGCAGGCAGTCGGGCGCCACCCGGTCGATGTGCCGCGCCACCGCGGTGCGCGTGGCCAGCGCCAGCGAGATCTCGGGATAGGTCGGGCACGGCATGGATCTGAAGTCGAGCGGCGACAGGATGTGCGTATCGTGGCCCATTTCCTGCAGGTGGCGCGTGGTCATCTTCAGCGTGCGCACGACGCCATTGACCTGCGGCTCCCAGGCGTCGGTGACGATCATGATCCTCATGGTTGCTTCTCTTTCAATAGCACAAGATTTTGTGGCGACCTGCGGTATCGCCGCATCACCAGCGCCACACCGACGGCGGTGAAGCCGCCCAGCGTGAACACCAGCGCCACCAGTGGCCAGCCCGCCGCCTGCAGCGCGGCATAGGCGCCGAGCATCAGCAGCACGCACAGGTTCTCGTTGAAGTTCTGCACCGCGATCGATTCGCCGGTACCCAGCAGCTGCTGGCCGCGGTGCTGCAGCAGCGCGTTCATCGGCACCACGAAGAAGCCCGCCAGCGCACCCACCGTGGCCAGCAGGGGCGCGGCCACGCCGACGCCGTGCACCAGGGTCAGGAGCGGCACGGCCAGGCCCATCAGCACGCCCAGCGGCAGCACCTGCGGCGCCTGCTGCAGGGCCACCCAGCGCCCCGCCATCAGCGCCCCGATGCCGATGCCGACCGCCACCAGTCCCTGCAGGTAGGCCGCGCCCGACAGCGAGAACCCCAGGTTCTGCTGTGCCCAGGCCAGCACCACAAACTGCAGCGTGGCACCGGCGCCCCAGAACAGCGTGGTCACGCCCAGCGACACGCCGCCCAGGGTGTCCTGCCACAGCGTGCGCTGCGCCTGGCCGAAGCGCAGCAGCAGCGCGCGCAGGCTGGGCTGGATCGCGTGCGCGCGCACCCCGCTGGCCGGGATCAGCAGGTTCAGCGCGCCGGCCAGCACGTACAGCACCAGCACCACCAGGATCGCCGCGCCGAGCGCGGTATCGACCGGCAACTGCCGGCCCAACTGCCGCGCGGCGTCCAGTTGCAGCAGCGGTCCCACCAGCACGCCACCCAGCGCCGTGCCCAGGATGATCGCGCCCACCGTGGTCACCTCCAGCCAGCCATTGGCCTGCACCAGCTGTGCCGGTGGCGACAGCTCGGTCACCAGCCCGTACTTGGCCGGCGAATACACCGCCGCCCCGACGCCTGCCAGCGCGAAGGCCAGCAGCGGATCCAGCGCCAGCGCCATCAGCGCGCAACCCAAGCCCTTGACTCCGTTCGCCCCCAGCATCACCCACGCCTTCGGCCAGCGGTCGGCCAGCGCGCCCACCACCGGCGCCAGCAGCACGTAGGCCAGCGTGAACACCGCCTTCAGCAGCGGCGCCAGCCAGGCGCTCTGGCCCAGCTCGCTCAGCCGCGCGATGGCGATGATGAGCAGCGCGTTGTCGGCCAGCCCCGACACGAACTGTGCCGCGATCAGGTAGCCGATGCCGGGGGTCATCGCGCGGTGCAGCGGGCGCCGGGGTGCATGTGACGATTGCACTGCACGCGTGTGGCGGCTTCATGACACGCCGGCGGGGCACGGCGGCGGCACCGGGGCTTGACCGACAATGCCGCGCATGGCGACTCCGACGAATTCCTCCCAGCCACGCATCGCCCTGGTCGGCACCGGCGGCACCATTGCCGGCGCCGGCAGGCCGTCGGACGCCGGCGCCTCGGCCGCCTACCAGTCGGCGGTGGTGTCGACCTCGGACCTGCTGGCTGGCGTGCCCGGTCTGGCGGCACTGGCACGGCTGCAGGCCGAGCAGCTGTTCCAGATCGACTCGGCCGACTTCACCGACACGCGGCTGCTGCAACTGGCGCGCCGCGTGGCCGAACTGTGCGCACGCGATGACGTCGACGGCGTGGTCGTAGCGCACGGCACCGACACCATGGAGGAGTCGGCCTACTTCCTGCACCTGACCGTGAGGAGCGGCAAACCCATCGTCCTGACAGGCTCGATGCGCCCCGGCACCGCGCTGGCCGCCGACGGGCCGGCCAACCTGCTGCACGCGGTGGCGGTGGCGGCGCACCCGTCATCGAGCGGGCGCGGCGTGCTGGTGGTGATGAACGAGCAGATCCACAGCGCACGCGATGTCGCCAAGGTGCACAGCATGCGGCTCGACGCCTTCGCCTCGCCGCACGGTGCGCTCGGCCTGGTGGTGGAAGGCGCGCCGCGCTGGTACCGCGCCCTCACGCGGCCGCACACCATGCAGAGCGAGTTCGACATCGGCGCCATCGACGCCCTGCCCCTGGTCGGCGTCGTCAGCAGCCACGGCAACATGCGGCGGGAGAGCTACGACGCCTGGGTGGCCGTCGGCGCGCGCGCCATCGTGCACGCGGGTTTCGGCGGCGGCACCGTACCCGAATACCTGAAACCCGTGTTCAGGGAACTCTGCGCGCGCGGCACCCACATCGTGCGCTGCTCGCGCGTCGGCGCCGGGCCAGTGATCCGCAACGCCAGCTTCGACGACGACGCCTGCGGCAGCGTGGTGGCCGACGACCAGAACCCGCCGCGCGCGCGCCTGCTGGCGGCGCTGGCGCTGACGCTCACGCAGGAGGCCGCCGGCCTGCAGGCGGTGTTCGACCGCTATTGAGAGCGCGCCGGATCGCGGCTAGCACCGCGCCTACGCCCCGGGGGAGCAGCGAGAGCCGCGAACGGTCGCCCTGGAGAACGCCTCACGCCGCCCGCTTGGCCAGCAGCCGCTTGCGCACCGCGTGGATGTTGTTGCGTAGCGCGTACAACTCCTCCGCGTGCGCCAGCGGCACGGTGGTCTGGTTGGCCAGGCGATCCAGCTCGTCGAGTTCGTCCAGCAACGCGTTGCGCTCGCCCCGGCCCTCGTCCACCTTGGCCTCGATCTCGCGCAGCCGCGCATACCAGCGGAACACGCGCCGGCGCACGCGGAAGGTGTAGAGCGGCGGCACCACGCGCGACAGCGGCAGCAGCAGCACGATCAAACCGCCGATGACCAGCCACATGCGCTCCAGCAGGTTGCTGGCCCAGAACGGCAGGTAACGCTGCCAGAACGGCGGCGTGCCGTTGATGGCGCGGTCGCCCTCGGGGCTGACCGGCAGTTCGCTGGTCCGCGTGTTGGGGAAGTCGCGCGCGCGGTTGAACCAGCCGGCCTCGCTGTGCAGGCCCTGCGCCGCCTGCGCGAACAACTGGCGCAGCGCCGGGTGCGTGTCCTCGCGCGTCAGCAGCGAGGTGGTGGTCGACAGCAGGTCGACGTCCTGCGGCGGGATGTCGGCCGCCAGGTCGACCACGCCGCGCGGCAGCGTGATGGCCTGCAGGAACGGAAAGCGCCGCACGTAGGCGCCGGCCTGGGCCACGTCCATCAGCGCGATGCCGGGCGCGCGCAGCAACTGCCCCACCACCGGCGATTCGGGCGCCGTCACGAGCACCATGGCGTCGATCAGGCCGGCTTGCAGCGCCTCGGCGGCGGCCGGCGGCGCCAGCTGGCTCAGCACCAGCGTGTCCCCATCCAGCGCATTCGCTTGCAGCAGGCGCTGCAGCATCTCGGGCACGCCGCTGCCGGGCTGGTCGATGTTGACGCGCAGACCCTTGAGCTGCGGCAGTGTGACAAGCGGAACTGGCGGCGTGGGCTCAACGGCTGCGCGCGCACCTTTGGACGATGCGGCCCGCCTGGCCGTGTCCGCCGCCGGGGCCGGCAGCATGTCCTGGCGGTAGAACACCCAGATCGGCTCGTAGAACAGCGCGCCGAGCGAGGTGATGCCGGCCTCGCCATCGGCCACCGGATCGGCGCTGCCGCCGCGCACGAAGGCGACGTCGGCCCGGCCCTCGCGCAGCGCCTGCAGGTTGGCCAGCGAGCCATCGGAGGCTTGCTGCTGCACCTCGATGCCGCTGCGCGCCAGTGCCTGGGCATAGCGCCGGCCGAACTCGGCGTAGGCGCTGCCGGCCGGGCCGGTGGCCAGGCTCACGGTCCTGGGCGGCTGCGGATCCAGCCACCAGTACGCGGCCACCAGCACGCCGACGGCGATCAGCGCCACCGGGCCGGCCGACACCAGCATGTCGCGGATCGACAGCACGATCAGCTTCAGCGTGCGGCGCACCGAATCGATCATGGGGTCTTCCGGCGCCGGGTGGTCTTGGCCGCCGGCGGCGCGGCCGCGGCAGCCGCCAGGTCGGCCACCGCCGGCAGGCTCAGGCCGTCGGTGCTGAAGGCCCGCGCCGCGCGCACCGCATTGGCACAGGCGCGCGCCACCGCCTCGCCAGCCATGGTGCAGAGCACGTTGAAGTCGAGTGCGACCGACATGCCGGTCGATAGCGCGAACAAGGTGTCACCATCGCTCATGGTGTGCACCGGCCGGATCGCGCGCGCCAGTCCGTCGTGCCCGGCGCCGGCCAGGCGCTGGCACTGTGCCTTGGTCAGCGGCGCATCGGTGGCAACGATGCCAATGGTGGTGTTACCGCCAGCCAGCAGTGCCAGCGGCGGCTCGCCCGCCAGCGTGGCGGCCACGCTGCCGCGCAGGCTGAGGCCGTCCTCGCTGCGCGCGCCGGCGATCGGCTCGCCAGTGGCCGGATCGACCACGTCGCCGAGTGCGTTGACGGCGATCAGCGCACCGACCGTGACACCGCCCACCGTGACCGACGCCGTGCCGATGCCGCCCTTCATGGCGTAGGGCATGCCGAACAGCTTGCCGACGCTGGCCCCGGCACCGGCGCCGACGCTGCCCTGGGCTGGCATCGCCTCGGAAGCCGCGGCACAGGCCGCGTAGCCGGCGTCGGCGTCAGGGCGGATGCGCGCGTCGCCGACATGCAGGTCGAACAGCACCGCCGCCGGCACGATCGGCACCAGCTGGCCCGGCGCGCTGCCGAGGTAGAGGCCGACGCCCTCCTCCTCCAGCCAGCGCATCACGCCGCCGGCGGCATCCAGCCCCCAGGCGCTGCCGCCGGACAGCAGCACCGCGTGCACCACGCCGACCGCATTGGCCGGATCGAGCAGATCGGTCTCGCGCGTGCCGGGGGCGGCGCCGCGCACGTCGACGCCGCCCACCGCGCCCATGCGCGCCAGCACCACCGAGCAGCCGGTGGGACGGCGCGGGTCGGTGTGCTGGCCGACCTCGATGCCGCGCACCTGGGTGATGCCGCCGGGATACAGCGGCAATGCAGACGGACGGGCTGGTGCGGTGGCTTGGCGTGGCATGGGATCAAGGCGTGGTGAAGCTGGGGCGATGTTAGCGTGCCGGCCACGCGGGCCGCGCCGTGCGCGGACAATCGGGGGCCTGCCTTCATCCACTGCTTCACAGGAACGCCCGTGCCACTTTCAGAACCCGCCGCCCGCACTGCCCTGCACCACCGCGACGTCGCCTACCGGGGCTTTCGCCGCGCCGACGGCCTGTGGGACATCGAGGCCGAGCTGCGCGACACCAAGACCCTGGACATCACGATGCAGGGCGGCCGCGTCTGGGCCGCGGGCGAGCCGATCCACGGCATGTCGATCCGGCTGACGATTGACGACGACACCATGGTGCACGCCATCGAGGTCGCCATGGACCACGTGCCGCACGGTCCCTGCCCCCAGGCGGCGGCGCCGATGCAGCGCATGGTCGCCAGCCGGCTCAACCGCAGCTGGCGCAAGGCAATCGAGCAGCACCTGGGTGGCATCCAGGGCTGCGCGCACCTGCGCGAGCTGCTGTTCAACATGGCGACAGTGGCGTTCCAGACCATGGTGCAGAGCATCGTGCCGGCCGACCCCGAGCACCCGCCGCCGCACCTGGGCAAGTGCGTGACCTGGGATTTCAACGGGCCGGTCGTTCAGACCCACTACCCGAAGTTCTTCCGCCTGGAAGTCGAGAAGCGGTGACCGGCCCTGTGGCTTCGCCGGCTGCCGGCGCCGCGCGGATGCCGGGCGGCGTCGCCTGATGCGCCCCCACAGCCACCAGCCCAACGACACCACGACCTGGGCAATCAGCCCGCCGGCGGCACGCTCACAGCCACTTCTGCATCAGCAGCGCGCTGCCCTCGGCCGGGTCGAGCATGTAGGGCGCGAACCCGAAGCCTTCGTAGCTGCGCAGCGCGCGCCGGTTGCCCGACAGCACCTCCAGCGTCAGCTTGCAGCAGCCGCGTTCGCGCGCATGCGCCTCGCAGGCGCCCAGCAGCGCCTGGCCGATGCCGCGCCCGCGCTGCGCCGGCAGCACCACGATGTCGTGCACGTTGAGCAGCGGGCGCGCCTTGAAGGTGGAGTAGCCCTCGAAGCTGTTGACCAGGCCGACGGCCTCGTCGCCGATCCAGGCGATGAAGCTAGCGGCCGAGGGCAGCCGCGCCAAGTCGTCGCACAGGCGCGCCTTGACCTCATCGGCCAGCGATTCGCCGCCACCCATCGGATCCTGAGCGTAGGCGTCGAGCAGCGCGAACAGCGCCGCGCGGTCGGCGGGGGCGCGGTAGTCGACGCGCTGCACCCGCACCTCCGCAGCGCTCAAGCCAGGTCCTCCAACGGCACGCAGGAGCAGAACAGGTTGCGGTCCCCGTAGACGTTGTCGACGCGGCCGACCGGCGGCCAGTACTTCACCGTGCCGGGCAGGCGGCCGGCCAGGGCGCCGCCGACCTCGCGCGGATACGGATGGCTCCACTCAGCGGCCAGCAAGGCGTCGGCGGTGTGCGGCGCGTTCTTCAGCGGGTTGTCGTCCTGCGGCCACTCGCCGCTCTCGATGCAGCGGATCTCCTCGCGGATCGCAATCATGGCGTCGATGAAGCGATCGATCTCGGCCAGCGGCTCGCTCTCGGTCGGCTCCACCATCAGCGTGTTGGCGACGGGGAAGCTCAGCGTGGGCGCGTGGAAGCCGTAGTCGGCCAGGCGCTTGGCCACGTCCTCGGCCATCACGCCGCTCGTGTCCTTCAGCTCGCGCAGATCCAGGATGCACTCGTGCGCGACGTGGCCGTTGGCCGAGGCGTACAGCGTCGGGTAGTGCTCGGCCAGGCGCTTGCTGATGTAGTTGGCACTCAGGATTGCCGCCTCGGTGGCGTGCGTCAGGCCCTTGGCGCCCATCATGCGGATGTACATCCAGCTGATCGGCAGCACGCTGGCGTTGCCGTAGGGCGCGGCGCTGATGGCGCCGATCTTGCGCACGTCGCCGGCCGTCTGGTGGCCCGGCAGGTAGGGCATCAGGTCTTCCACCACGCACACCGGGCCGACACCGGGGCCGCCACCGCCGTGCGGGATGCAGAAGGTCTTGTGCAGGTTCAGGTGGCTGACGTCGCCGCCGAACTCGCCCGGCGCCGCCACGCCGACCATGGCGTTCAGGTTGGCGCCGTCCAGGTACACGCGGCCGCCGTGCTGGTGCACGATCTCGCAAACTTCCTTCACCTGCGGCTCGAACACGCCGTGCGTGCTGGGGTAGGTGATCATGATGCAGGCCAGCTGCTCGGCATGCTGCGCGCACCTGGCCTTCAGGTCGGCGACGTCGACGTTGCCCTGTTCGTCGCATTTGACCACCACCACCTTCAGGCCGACCATCATGGCGCTGGCCGGGTTGGTGCCGTGCGCGCTGCTGGGGATCAGGCAGACGTCGCGCTGGCCCTGGCCGCGTGCGTCCTGCCAGGCCTTGATGGCGAGCAGGCCGGCGTACTCGCCCTGGCTGCCGGCGTTGGGCTGCAGGCTGACGTCGGCGTAGCCGGTGATGGCCGACAGCCAGGCGCGCAGCTGCCGATCCAGCTCGGCGTAGCCGGCCAGCTGGTCGGCGGGCGCGAACGGGTGCAGGTTGGCGAACTCGGGCCAGGTGATGGGGATCATCTCGCTGGTTGCGTTCAGCTTCATGGTGCAGCTGCCGAGCGGGATCATGCCGCGGTCCAGCGCCAGGTCCTTGTCGGACAGCTGGCGGATGTAGCGCAGCATGGCGGTCTCACTGTGGTGCGTGTTGAACACCGGGTGCGTCATGAACGTTGATGTGCGGCGCAGCGCGGCCGGGATCAGCGCCGGCGCGGATTGCTCCAGCGCCGCGAAGTCCGGCAGCGGCCTGCCGTCGCCGAAGATCTTCCACAGCAGCTCGACGTCGGCGCGGGTGCTGGTCTCATCCAGCGACACGCACAGGTAGGCGTCCCAGGCCTTGCGCAGGTTGGCGCCCATCGCGACCGCGCGGGCGGCGATCGTATCCGTGGCGGCGTCGGTCTTGAAGCTGACGGTATCGAAGCCCGAGTCGTGGTGCATGGCGCTGAAGCCGAGCTGCCGCATGCCAGCAGTGAAGATACTGGTCAGCCGCGTGACGCGCTCGGCGATGCGCTTCAGCCCCTCGGGGCCGTGGTACACGGCATACATGCTGGCGATCACGGCCGGCAGCACCTGCGCAGTGCAGATGTTGCTGGTGGCTTTCTCGCGCCGGATGTGCTGCTCGCGCGTCTGCAGCGCCAGCCGGTAGGCGGGCTTGCCGTGCACGTCGACGCTGACGCCCACCAGGCGGCCAGGCAGCGACCGCTTGAACTCGTCCTTGCAGGCCATGAAGGCCGCGTGCGGGCCACCGGCGCCCATCGGCATGCCGAAGCGCTGCGTGCTGCCGACCACGATGTCGGCGCCCATCTCGCCGGGGCTTTTCAGCAGCGTCAGCGCCAGCAGGTCGCTGGCCATGATGACGGCGGCGCCTTTGGCGTGGATCTTCTCGGCCTCGCCGCTCCAATCCGCCAGCCAGCCGCTCGAGCACGGGTACTGGATCAGGGCAGCGAAGTAGTCGTCGGCGGCAATCGCCGCATCCCATTCCTCAGCCGAGTTGGCCAGCTTCACAACCAGGCCCAGCGGCGCGGCGCGGGTCTGCATCACCTCGATGGTCTGCGGGTGCGCGTCGCCGCTGACCACGATCACGTCGCCCTTGACCTTGACCGAGCGGCGCGCCAGCGTCATGGCTTCGGCGGCGGCAGTGGCCTCGTCCAGCATCGAGGCGTTGGCGATGTCCATGCCGGTCAGGTCGCACACCATGGTCTGGAAGTTGATCAGCGCCTCCATGCGGCCCTGGCTGATCTCGGCCTGGTAGGGCGTGTAGGCGGTGTACCAGGCGGGGTTCTCCAGCACGTTGCGCAGGATCACGCCCGGCAGGTGGCAGCCGTAGTAGCCCTGGCCGATGAAGCTCTTCATCTGGTGGTGGTTCTTGCCCGCGATGCGTTTGAGCTCAGCCAGCGCATCGGCTTCGGTGACGGCCGGCGGCAGCGTCATCTCGCTGGCGCGCGCGATCGAGCGCGGCACGATGGAATCGATCAGCGCCTGGCGCGATTGCTCGCCGATCACCGACAGCATTAGCTGCTCGTCGGCCGGCGTGATGCCGATGTGGCGGGCAACGAACTCGCTTGCGTTTTCCAGGTTGGCAAGGGAAGGGGCTTGGGACATGACAGGGTGCTCCGGACAAAACCTTGAGCAAGGTGCACCACCGGCCGACGCCGGCGATGCGCCTCACTCAGTGCTCTGAGGGTGCGGTTGCGCTCAGCCGGTGAAGGCCTTGTAGGCGGCCTCGTCCATCAGCGCAGCCATTTCGTCCGGCTGCGACAGCCTGACCTTGAAGAACCAGCCGGCGCCCATCGGGTCGCTGTTGGCCAGGCTCGGCTCGTCGACCAGCGCCTGGTTGACCTCGACGATCTCGCCGCTGACCGGCATGTAGACGTCGGCGGCGGCCTTCACGCTCTCGACCACGCCGGCGGTGTCCTTCTGCGCGTAGCTCTTGCCGACCTCGGGCAGTTCGACGAACACCACGTCACCGAGCGCGTCCTGCGCGTGCTGCGTGATGCCGACGGTGGCGATGTCGCCGTCGACCTGGATCCATTCGTGGTCTTCGCTGTACTTGATGCTCATGGCGTCTCCGGCATTGAGAGTGGGCTGGGTGGATGGGAGGCGTTGGAATTCGGGTCGGCTCGTGGGGTCAACCACGGTGGTAGCGCGTCGGCACGAAGGGCGTGGCCGCCACTTCCATCGGCACCTGCTTGCCGCGCACCAGTGCGAACACCGGCGTGCCGACGGCGGCATGCGCGGGCGTGACGTAGCCCATGGCGATCGGGCGGTCGATGCTGGGGCCAAGCAGGCCGCTGGTGGTCTCGCCGATTTTCTGGCCCTGGGCGTCCTGCAGTTCGATGTGCTCGCGCACCGGCACGCGCTCCTTGGCCGTGAGCGCCACGCGCTTGCGGCTCACTTTCTGCGCCGCCGGGTTGCCGGCGGCGTCCTGCATGAAGGGCAGCACCTGGTCGGCACCCGGGAAGCCGCCGGCACGCTCGCCGCCGGTGCGGCGCACCTTCTGGATGGCCCAGTTCAGGCCCGCCTCGACCGGCGTCGTGCTGGTATCGATGTCGTTGCCGTAAAGGCACAGGCCGGCTTCCAGGCGCAGGCTGTTGCGCGCGCCCAGACCGATCGGCTTGACTTCGGGCTGCGCCAGCAGCGCGCGCGCCAGCGCCTCGGTCTGCGCGCCGGGCACCGAGATCTCGAAGCCGTCCTCGCCGGTGTAGCCGCTGCGGGTGATGTACAGGTCAGCACCGTTCCAAGTGAAGGCCCCGCCGGTCATGAAGACCAGTTGCTCGACGCCCGGCACGATCCGCTTCAAGGCATCGACCGCCTTCGGACCTTGCAGCGCCAGCAGGCCGCGGTCCGCCAGGTGCACGATCTCGCAGCGTCGGCCGATGCGCGCCTGCATGTGGGCCAGGTCGCCCTGCTTGCAGGCGCCATTGACGATCAGGAACAGATGGTCGCCCCGGTTGACGAACATCAGGTCGTCGATGATCGTGCCCTCATCGGTCAACAGCAGCCCGTAGCGCTGCCTGTCGACGCCCAGGCCCAGCACGTCGACCGGCATCAGCGTCTCCAGCGCGGCGGCGGCATCGTGGCCGGCCAGCCTGATCTGACCCATGTGCGAGACGTCGAACAGGCCGGCGGCCTCGCGCACGTGCCGGTGCTCGGCAATCAGGCCGGCGGGGTATTGCACCGGCATGCTGTAGCCGGCAAAGGGCACCATGCGCGCGCCGAGTTCGGCGTGCAGATCGTGCAGCGGGGTCTTGAGCAGTTCGGTGTCAGCAACGGACATGGGACAGGGCTCCTCGAATGCGTTTGGGTCGTGCATTGCCCGACGCCGTCGGCGGCAGGCGCGGAACCCTGCTGTCCTCTTTACCTGAGAGATTCAACCCCTTGCCGTCAAGCAGGCGGTCTTGCCCCTTCGGTGGACCGCAGTGCGCAACGCGCGCGGCGGTCTCTCTCCAACAGAATCTTGTATGCCAGTCCTTTTGCCTGAGCGTTCGGCCTTCGGCGGCGCCTCGAACAACCGGCGCGCTCTCCTGACCGGATGATTCTAGCCTGCGCCGCCGCGCCGAATCAGCGGTACACCAAGTCGCGCAGCCCCAGCGACAGCGCCGGCACGTAGGTGATGATCAGCAGGCACAGCAGGATCACGCCGACGAAGGGCAGCAGGTGCCGGATGATCTTGTCGAGCGAGATGCGCGCCACCGTGCAGGCGGCGAACAGGTTGACGCCGAACGGCGGCGTGATCATGCCGAGTGCCAGGTTGACCACCATGATCAGCCCGAAGTGCACCGGATCGACGCCGAAGTGCGCCGCCACCGGCGCCAGGATCGGCGCCAGCACGATGATCGCGGCGCTGGTCTCGATGAACATGCCGATCATGAACAGCGCCGCGTTCACCCCCAGCAGGAACATGGCCGGGCTTTGCAGCACCTCTTCCAACCAGCGGCCGATGGCCTCGGGCACGCCGGCGCGCGTGATGAGGAAGGCGAACAGCCCGGCGTTGGCGATGATGAACATGATCACGCCGGACGAGATCACCGACTTGCGCAGCACCACGTAGAGGTCGGTCAGGCTGATCTCGCGGTAGATCAGCATGCCGACCACCAGCGCGTAGGCCACCGCCACCGCCGAGGCCTCAGTCGGCGTGAAGATGCCGCCGTAGATGCCGCCCAGGACGATCACCGGCATCAAGAGCGCCCAGGCGGCGCGCCAGCTGGCGGTCCAGAAGCCCAGCCGCCCTTCGCCGTCGTGCTTGCCCCAGCCCTTCCACTTGCAGTACGCCCACACGAACACCATCAGCGCGCCGCTGATCAGCACGCCGGGGCCGAAGCCGGCGATGAACAGCTCGCCGATCGAGATCTCGGCCGCGACGCCATACAGGATCAGCGGGATCGACGGCGGGATGATCACCCCCAGCTCGGCGCTGGTGGCCTGCAGCGCGGCGGCGTAGCTGGTCGGGTAGCCGAGCTTGATCAGCGCCGGAATCAGGATGGTGCCGATGGCGAAGGTGGTGGCCACCGACGAGCCCGAGACGGCGGCGAAGATCATGCAGGTCAGCACGCAGCTGATCGCCAGCCCGCCCTGCACGCCGCCGACGATGCTCTTGGCAAAGTCGACCAGCCGACGCGAGATGCCGCCGGTTTCCATCAGGTTGCCGGCCAGGATGAAGAACGGCACCGCCGCCAGCGGAAACTTGTTGATCGAGTTGAAGATCTCCTTGACCGAGATCAGCATGTGGGCGTTGCTGACCTGCATGCCGACGATCGAGGCCAGGCCGATCGCCACCGCGACCGAGACGCTGAGCGCGAAGCCCAGCATCATGGTGAAGACCATGGCGGCGGTCATGCGCCCACTCCCAGGGCGACGGCCTCCGCGGCCTGAAGCGGTCGGGCACGGCTCATTGCGCGGTCTCCAGTTCCATCCGGCGCGGATCGAGGTAGTTGGCGACGATGGCGATGATGGAGAACAGCGCCCCGACCGGCAGCGCGATGTAGGCCCAGAACATCGAAAGCACTTCCAGCCCGGCCATGGTCTGCACGCTGCCGCGCACCGCGTAGTCGAAGCCCCACCACAGAATGATGAGCATCAGCGCCAGCGCCGCCAACGCCACCACCAGGTCGAGCACGCGCTTGAAGTGCGTCGGCACCGCGCGGTAGAGCGCATCGACGCTGATCATGGCGCCCTGGCGGAACGCCATCGGGATGCCCAGGAACACCATCCAGATCAGGCTGAAGCGGATCAGCACCTCGCTCCACTCGGCCGGCTGCTCGAGCACGAAACGCGTGAAGATCTGGAACACCGCCAGCGACGAGGCGATGGCCAGCATCAGGCAGGCGATCCACATGGCGATGCGCGTGGTCCAGGTTTCGATCGACAGGAACAGGGCTCTCATAGCGTTCACCGCACAACACAAAAATGCCCGTCACGCCAGGCGGACGGGCATTGCCGGCTGCTCAAGGCCGCAGCCAGGCACGCACCGCGATCACTTGAAGTTGCGGATGCGCTCCAAGTTCTCCTTGCCGAACTGCTTCTCGAAGTCGGCACTCACCGACTGCAGCGCGGCGACGAACTTCGACTTGTCGACGTTGTCGATCACCGTCATGCCCTTGCTGCGCAGGTCGGCGACGCCCTTGGCGTCGTCCTCGTCGACCTTGGCGCGGTTGGCCTTGGTGCCTTCCTTGGCGGCTTCGATGAAGGCCTTCTTGTCGGCGTCGGAGAGCTTGTCGAAGACAGCCTTGTTCATCACGAAGATGGCCGGCGAATACACGTGGCCGGTGAGCGACAGGTGCTTCTGCACCTGGTCGAACTTGGCCGAGATGATCACCGACAGCGGGTTCTCCTGCCCGTCCACCGTGCCCTGCTGCAGCGCGGTGAACACCTCCGGGAAGGCCATCGGCGTGGTGATGATGCCCAGCGCCTTGTAGGCCGTGATGTGCACCGGGTTCTCCATGGTGCGCATCTTCAGCCCCTTCAGGTCATCGGGCGTCTTGACGTCGCGCTTGCTGTTGGTCATGTGGCGGAAGCCGTTCTCGGCCCAGGCCAGCGCCTTGAAACCCTTGGAGTCGAACTTCTTCAGCAGGTCGTCACCGATCGGGCCGTCGAGCACCGCGCGGGCATGCGCCTTGTCGCGGAACAGGAAGGGCACGTCGAGGATCTTGGTCTCGGGCACGAAGTTGGGCACCGGGCCGGTCGAGCTGTACGCCAGTTCCTGCGTGCCGAGCTGCACCGCCTCGATCGACTCGCGCTCGCCGCCGAGCGCGCCGTTATAGAAGGTCTGGATCTTGTAACGGCCATTGGTGCGCTTCTCGACCTCCTTCGCGAAGGTGTCGATGGCAATGCCCTGGTGCGAGGTCTGGGTGGTCGAAATGCTGATCCGCATGGTGGTCTGCGCCGATGCGCCGGCCATGAGACCCACGGCCAGGCCGAGTCCGAGGGCGATGTGGTGCAACTTCATCAATGTGTCTCCTGCAAAAGAAAAACTTGGCGCTGAAGCTTAGGCCAGCGCACAAGTGAGACCCATTATCCCTGTCGGTGCACCATGACGGGGACGGGGTTTTCGCGCATGTCGGGCACGCGGCCGGGTGCCAGGATGAGCGTGCCAATCAGCCGCAAGCACCTGGGACGCGCGCACGCTGGCGGACGGCAGGCGGAAATCATCGGTTTCAGGGATGTTCAAATGCGCTGGACCGCAGCACAGCGCCATAACGAGCCCGGTCTTGCGGCGCCAGGCGCAGCTCTGCCCATGACACCCCCGCTACCCCCGAATCCAACCTGCCAACCCCGATGCTGGTGGAGGACGAGCGGCTGATCCGCGAGCTGCGCATGGCCGGTCCGGGCCTGGGCATCCTGGTGATCTCCGCCTGAAGCACCGAGGACGCGATCCTGGCGGCGCTGCACGCCGGCGCCATCGGCTGCGTGCTGAAGGAGCGCGACGACCTGCTCAGCACGCTTCATCTGCTGCCGGGCGCCCAGATCTGGACGCCGTATTCCAGCCTGGTGACCACGGCGGCGATGTCGGCGGTGCTGGGTTGGCGCATCGCGAACTTCAGCGAGGAACTGCGCCAGGGCATCATCAAGGCGTGCGCCGACCTCGGCAGCACGCTGGCGCGCGAGCACGAACTGGCGCTCGCCAACAGTCGGTTGCAGCAACGACGCAGCTGGCTGCGGCTTCAGTACTGCCGCGCCGGCATGCGCACCGTCAGGCCATCCATCTCCTGCGTCAGCACGATCTGGCAGCTGAGCCGGCTGCCGTCGTCGGCCGGCTCGGCGGTGAACTGCAGCATGTCCTTCTCACCCGGCTTGGCCGGCGGGATGCGCGAGCGCCAGGGTTCGTCGACGTAGACATGGCAGGTGGCGCAGGTCATGGCACCGCCGCACTCGGCCGCGATGCCGTCCAGGTTGGCGGCCACCGCCGCCTGCATCAGGCTCATGCCGGGCTTGGCCTGGACGTCGAATTGCTGAAAGCTGCCGCCGACCGGGGCGGTGGTGAAGTGCACGGTAATCATTAGATCCTGCTGAAGAATTCGCGCCGCTCGAAGTCCTGCGGGTCTTCGGCCTGCTCGTAGCGCGTGGCGTCGGCGAGCTTGATACGCGTGTAGTAACGAATGAAATCGACGCCGAAGGCCGCCGCCAACGCCTCGTCCTGACCCAGCGCGCCGACCGCGTCGCGCAGCGTGGTCGGCAGGCGCTCGGCGTCCGGATGATAAGGGTCGTCGGTGGCGCGCGGCGCGCGCAGCCGGCGCTCGATGCCGTCCAGACCGGCCGCCAACTGCGACGCCAGGTAGAGGTAGGGGTTGGCGCTCGGCTCGCCGAGCCGGTTCTCGATGCGCGTGGCGGCATCACCGCACTCGCCCACCACGCGTAGCAGCGCGCCGCGGTTGTCGCGGCCCCACAGCACCGATTGCGGCGCCAGCGCATTGGGCCGGAAGCGCCCGTAGCCGTTGGCGGTCGGCGTGCAGAACACCGTCATGCCGCGCGCGTGCGCCAGCAGGCCGGCGAGGTAGTGCTCGCCCAGCTCGGACAGCACGTGGCCGGCATCCATCCGCGTGCTGCCCGGCGCCGGTTGCGCACGGCTGAAGAGGTTGCGGCCGTCGTCCCGCGCCACCAGCGACTGGTGCAGGTGCCAGCCGCTGGCCATGATGTTGGGAAACGGCGGCCGGCACATGAAGCTGGCGTGGTAGCCGGCGCGCTGCAGGGCCTGGCGCACGCCGTTGCGGAACAGCACCATGTGGTCGGCGGCGCTCATGGCGTCGGTGACGTCGAACACCGCCTCGACCTGGCTCGGGCCGAGCTCGATCTCGAGCGAGCTGAGCGGCAGGCCGAGGCCGAGCGCAGTCTCGCGCACGATGCGCAGCGCCGGCTCGGCCATGTCGAGCCAGGCCTCGCCGAGCAGCTGGTAGCCCGGATGGATCAGCTGCACGTCGGGTGGCTCGCCCGGCCAGGCGGCGCGCGCCGGATCAAGCTGCGCGCGGGCGTCATCGATGCGGTAGATGTGGAATTCCAGTTCCAACCCGCAGCGCATCTCCATGCCAAGCGCGTGCAGGCGCGCCAGCAGGCGTTCGAGCACGCGGCGGCTGTCGAGCTCGACCGGCGCGCCACCGGCCAGCCAGGGCTGCGCGCGCAGCCAGCCGGTGCCGGGCGCCCAGGGCAGGCGGCGGTAGCTGCGCGGATCGGGCAGCAGCAGCAGGTTGTTGGCCTGGCCGAAGCCGGGCAGGCTGGCGGTGCCGCCGGGCTCGAACACCTTGTAGGCGGTGCGGTCCGAGGCGTCCTTGAGCATCAGCGTGCTGACCATGCCCAGCCCATCGCACAGCACGCGCGCAGCGGCGGGCGGCGTCAATGCCTTGCCGCGCAGCATGCCGTGCAGGTCGCACCAGGATACGCGCACCAGGTCGACACCGTCGGCCTCGATCGCAGCCAGCGTGTCGGCGATGGCGCGCTCGCGCGCCGCGTCGTGCACGCCGCAGCGCTCGGCGAAACTGCTCATGCGGGCTGGGTATCGCGCTGCGCCTGGTGCCAGGGCGCGCGTTCGCGCTTGGCGCGCACCTGCTGGCGCCACCAGTCGCCCCAGGTGCCGGCGGGGGCGATGCCGTCCACCGTGTCGGGACCGCGCTGGCCGTCGGCCTGCGCCGGATCGGCCACGAAGGGCGCGCTGCCGCCGGCGGCCACGCTGTCGATGGCCTGCAGCAGCAGGCGGCGATTGGCCATGATGACCTTGTCCGACGTGCCCAGGTGCTCGCGCGTGCGGTCCTGGATCGCGCCCATGCTCTCCACCGCCCACTGGTCGTGCACGTTGATGTCGTCCTCGCCCATGCCGAGGAAGGTGCGCTCGCGCTGCTCCCGGGCATCGAAGCCCCAGTCGTCGTGGCGCCCGCGCAGCGGCACGTAGTCGGGCGGTGGCACGAAACGGGCGCGCTGCTCGCGCATCGCCGGCTTGTCGACCGGGCCGGCGAAGCTGGTGAAGATGGCATACCAGTAGGTGTGCGTGTCGTCCACCGGCAGGTGCATCTGCGTGATGGTCATGGTTTCCGACAGCGGGATCACGAAGGTGTGCGGGAACACCGCGTTGGTCACGCGCACGTGCGTCAGCTCGTCGGTCATCGGCCGCAGCGTGGTCAGGCGCAGGCCCCAGGGCGCCGGCTCGAAGCTGATGTCGGGCCGGCCGAACTCGCGCACGATGCGCGTCATCGGCCAGCGCTCGCCCGCCGCATCCCCTGCCGAGGCGCTGCGGAACTGCTTGCCGGCGGCGTTGTCGCCGACCTGCTCCAGCGGCGCGTCGTTGAGAAAGCGGTGCAGATACGAGGTGTGCGCCGGGTCGATGCCGACCTCGAAGGCCTGCAGCCAGTTGCAGTGCCACAGGCCCTTGTAGGCGAAGGTGTGCGATTCCGGCGCGACGAAGCAGTCGAAATCGGGGAACGGCGGCGGCGCACTGCCCTCCTCGCCCAGCCAGCCGAACAGCACGCCGCTGCGCTCCCGCACCGGGTAGCTGCGCTGGCGCACGCGCTCGCACAACTGGCTGCCCACGGGTTCGGCCGGCGTGTCCAGGCAGCGGCCGCCGGCGTCGAACTTCCAGCCGTGGAACGGGCAGCGCACGCCGTCGCCCTCGTGGCGCGCGAACGCCAGGTCGGCGCCGCGGTGCGGGCAGTCGCGGTCCAGCAGGCCCCAGCGACGCTGCTCGTCGCGGAACAGGATCAGGTCCTGCCCCAGCACCCGCACGGCCTTGAGCGGCCGCTCGGCCATGCGCGGATCGATCTCGGGGTCGAACTCATCGACCAGCGCCACCGGCTGCCAATAGCTGCGCATCAGGGCGCCGCAGGGCGTGCCGGGACCGATGCGGGTGATGCGCTCGTTCTGCTCTGCTTTCATGGCTGCTCTCCTCAAAGTCCGGCGGCGCCCGTGAGGCGCACACCCTCAGGCGTTCACGTCCACCACCACGCGTCCGCGCACCTGGCCCGCCAGCAGGCGCCCAGCCGCTGCCGGCGCATCGGCCAGCTTGATGGTCTCGGTGTTCTGCGCCAGCACCTCGGGCGGCAGCTCGCGCGCCAGCCGCTCCCAGGCCTTGGCGCGGCGCGCGTGCGGCGCCATCACGCTGTCGATGCCGGCCAGCGTGACGCCGCGCAGGATGAAGGGCGCCACCGTGGCCGGAAAGTCCATGCCCTGCGCCAGGCCGCAGGCGGCCACCACGCCGCCGTACTTGAGGCTGGCGCAGACGTTGGCCAGCGTGTGGCTGCCCAGGCTGTCGACGGCGGCGGCCCAGCGCTCCTTCTGCAGCGGCTTGCCGGCCGCGTTCAGCGTGGCGCGGTCAACCAGCTCGCTGGCACCCAGCGCCTTCAGGTGCTCCGCTTCGTGCATGCGTCCGGTCGAGGCATGCACGGTGAAGCCCAGTCGCGACAGCAGCGCGATCGCGGTCGAGCCGACGCCGCCGTTGGCGCCGGTCACCAGCACCGGGCCGTGCTCGGGCGTGACACCGTGCTGCTGCAGCGCCATCACGCACAGCATCGCCGTGTACCCCGCGGTGCCGATGCCCATGGCCTGGCTGGCCGTCAGGCCGGCGGGCAGCGGCACCAGCCAGTCGGCCTTGACGCGTGCCTGCTGCGCCAGGCCGCCCCAGTGCGTCTCGCCGACACCCCAGCCGTTCAGCACCACCGCATCGCCGACGCGGTAGCGCGCGTCGCTCGACTCCAGCACCGTGCCGGCGAAATCGATGCCCGGCACCATCGGGTAGCTGCGCACCACCGGCGCCTTGCCGGTGATGGCCAGCGCATCCTTGTAGTTCAGCGTCGAGTGGCTGATCTGCACCAGCACCTCGCCGGCCGGCAGCTGCGCCGGCTCGAGTTCGGTCACGGCGCAGCCCAGCGCGCCATCGTCGGATTTGGTCAGCAGCAAGGCCTTGAACATCGGTGGTCTCCTTTCGAATGCGGTTTCTCACGGGCAACTATAAGGCGGCGCCGCAGCGCGCATAGACTTGTCGCCCATGGCCCGCGCCCGCACCCTCCGCCGCAGCGACTTCAAGGCCGACGCGCCTGCCGTCGCCCATGCGCTGATCGGCGCCACGCTGCTGGTCGAGGACGTCGGCGGCGTCATCGTCGAGGTCGAGGCCTACGACCAGCACGATCCGGCCTCGCACTGCCACCCCGGTCCGACCCAGCGCAACCGCGTCATGTTCGGCCCGCCGGGCTACGCCTACGTCTACCGCAGCTACGGGCTGCACTGGTGCGTCAACTTCGTCTGCCGCGAGGCCGGCCACGGCGCCGGCGTGCTGATCCGGGCGCTGCAGCCGACGCACGGCATCGAGCTGATGCGCGAGCGCCGCGGCCTGCAGGACGAGCGCCTGCTGTGCGCCGGGCCGGGCCGGCTGACGCAGGCGCTGGGCATCACGCAGGCGCACTACGGGCTGCCGCTCGACCAGCCGCCGTTTCGCATCCTTGCCGCACCGGCCGATACGCCAGTGGAAGTGCTGGCCGGCCCGCGCATCGGCATCAGCAAGGCGATCGACCTGCCCTGGCGCTTCGGGCTGGCCGGTTCGCGCTACGTCAGCCGGCGTTTCTGAAGCCGCAACAGCAGGGCCGCCGGCCGCGCACGCCCCGCGGCGCATGCAGGCCTTGTCCGACGCGCCCGTGCGCCCCAAGCCGATACGCGGCGCACGGCCCTGCTGCCCACAATGCAAGCACAAGAAACCACCGAGGCCAGCGTTCGACAAGCGACCCTCGCCTCGCTCCAGGAGACCAAGCCATGAGCCAAACCCCGCGCACCTTCGCCCTCGCAGCCGCCAGCGCGCTGACGCTGATCGCCGCCGGCTGCAGCACCGGGCCGTTCGCCACCCAGGGCCGCTTCTTCCAGTACCACACGCCGGACAACCGGGTGGTCGCCGAATACCTCACCGCCGACACCGCCACCTGCCAGCAGCACCTGGCCAACCTGCAGCGCACCAACGTGCACGGCAGCGAGGCGGCGCGCTGCTCCGCCAGTTCGGCCGCGGCCAGCCTGCCGGTCAGCGCCGCGGTGGCCGATCCGCGCACGCGCACCAACTACAGCTTCCGCTTCGCCACCATGGAGCATTGCCAGCGCATGCTGCCCGCGCTTGCCGCCGGCGCCACCACCGTGACCCAGTCCTGCCGCTGATTCATCCCGGTCAGGCCCTCCACCGTATAGCGTTCTCCGCCGCAGCCGCCTCCCCAACCACCTGTCCTCCCCGGCTGCGGTTTTCGGGCGATGCTTGCGCACTGCATGTGCCAGGCATCGCCGCTTTCATTGAAGCCGGCACGAACCTGCGCCGCATACACCGCCGGCCAGTTATGCTGGTCGCGTCGCTGCAATGACCGGAGTGCGCCAGATGACCCTCACCCGCCGCCTGCTCCTCGTCCTCACCGGCATGCTGGCGCTGCCTGCCGCAGCGCGCGAGGCCACGCCAGGCGCCGATGCCGCGCTGGATGCCCGCGTGCAGGCTTTCATGGAGCGCAAGCGGGGCGACTGGGGCCGCGGCATCAACCTGTGGAGCGTGCAGGAGGCCGGCGCGCGCCTGATGCACGGACTGGTGATAGAACGCCGGCACCAACGCATCCTCGACATCGGCACCTCCACCGGCCACAGCGCGCTGTGGCTGGCCTGGGCGGCGGCCAGGACTGGCGGGCGCGTGACGACGATCGAGATCGACCCCGGTCGCCACGCCGAGGCGCTGCGCAATTTCCGCGACGCCGGGCTGGACGGCTTCATCGATGCCCGGCTGGGCGACGCGCACGAGCTGGTGCAGCAGTTGCCGGGGCCGTGGGACTTCGTGTTCCAGGACGCCGACAAGGACTGGTCGCTGAACTACTGGAACGCGCTCAAGGACAAGCTGAGCTCGCGCGCCTGCTACGCCGTCGACCACGTGATGCGCTCGCGCTCGCCCGGCATCCGCGGCTTCGTCGAGGCAGCGCAGAACGACTCCCGCTTCGAGCATCGGGTTCACGACATGGGCGGCGGCGACCTGTTCGTGGTCTGCGGCAAGGGCTGAGGCGCTGAGCGGATCAGAGCAGCTCGACTCCGAAGCGCCGCATCACCCAGGCCAGCGCGGTGAAGCATACGATGGTCAGCACGGCGCTGCCGGCCAGCGCGCCCCAGAAGCCCCAGTGCCGGTGCATCAACGGGAACAGCACGAACATCGGCAGCGTCGGCAGCACGTACCAGAAGGTATACCAGGCGTGGTTGGTGATGCGCTCGGCGGGCTGCTTTTCCACGTACAGCCAGATCAGCGTCAGCACCGTGACCAGCGGCAACGCGGCAATCAGGCCGCCAAGACGGTCGCTGCGCTTGGCGACTTCCGAGATCAGCACCACCAGCGCGGCGGTGATGAGGTATTTGGTGGCGATCCAGGCCATGCATGGGCTCCCGTGGCGACGCGCGAGTGTCGCATGCGCCGCCGCCGGCACAGGCACAATGTGGCACATCCCGCCTCGAACCTCCCTGTTTGGAGCAATCAAGCATGAACGCAGACGCCATCGGCAAGAAACTTGAATACGTCCCCGGCCTGGACGGCCTGCAGCCGGGCGAGAAGGCACGCGGCCGCGTGGCCTCGCTGCTCGAATACCGTGCCGGCGACGGTCCGCTGATCCAGATCCACCCCGACTACAGCCTGGAGCTGGAGCGCGCGCCGCAAAGCATGGTGGTGAGCTGGAAGGAGGACGGCCAGCCGATGAACGCATCGATCCCGGTGGTCGAGCTCGACGTGTTCCTGGACCGAGGCCAGATCCTGATCGAACGGTGACAGCGGCCATGCGCGGCCGCAACTGACATGCTCGGCCGCTTCGAGCGGCTGCTGCCGCCCTACCCCGATCCCGAACCGGCGCTGCCGCCGCAGGGCTTTTTCGCCTTCGTCTGGCGCGCCACCACCGGCCTGCGCGGCTACGTGGCGCTGATGGCGCTGCTGTCGGCCGCGACCTCGGTGTACGAGGCGCTGCTGTTCGCCTTGCTGGGCTACGTGGTCGACTGGCTGGCCCAGGTGCGGCCGGGCCAGCTGTGGGCCGTGCACGGCGGCATGCTGATGCTGCTGGCCGGCGTGCTGCTGGCATCGATCGCGCTGGTGGCGCTGCAGACCATCATCAAGCACCAGACGCTGGCGATCAACTTCCCGCTGCGCCTGCGCTGGAACTTCCACCGCCTGATGCTGGGCCAGAGCATGGCCTTCTACGCCGACGAGTTCGCCGGCCGCATCACCACCAAGATCATGCAGACCGCGCTGGCGGTGCGCGACATGAGCTTCACCACCGCCGACGTGGTGATCGGCATGGGCGTGTACATGATCACCATCCTGCTGCTGGCGGCCGGCTTCGACGGCTGGCTGATGCTGCCGTTCGCGCTCTGGGCGCTGGCCTACGCGGCCGCCTGCGGCTACTTCGTGCCGCGCCTGGGCAAGGTCAGCCGCGCGCAGGCCGACGCGCGCAGCGTGATGACCGGGCGCATCACCGACGCCTACACCAACATCGCCACCGTCAAGCTGTTCTCGCACACCCGGCGCGAGGCGCATTTCGCCCGCGCGGCGATGGAGGATTTCCGCCGCACCGGCTATGCGCAGATGCGGCTGGTGAGCCGGTTCGAGATCGTCAACCATGCGCTCATCGTGCTGCTGATCCTGGGCGCCTGCGGCAGCTCGCTGTGGCTGTGGTCGCTGGGTGAGGTCGGCGCCGGCGCGGTGGCCGCGGTGACGGCGATGGCGCTGCGCCTGTCGGGCATGAGCCACTGGGTGATGTGGGAGATGACCAGCCTGTTCGAGAGCGTGGGCACGATCCAGGACGGCATCAACACCTTGTCGCGCCGCCGCGCCGTGGTCGATGCCCGGGACGCCCGCGCACTGCTGGTGACGCAGGGCGGAGTGCGCTTCGAGGATGTCAGCTTCCACTACCGCGACGGCAGCAAGGCGGTCATTGACCGGCTCAACCTCACCATCCAGCCGGGCGAGAAGATCGGCCTGATCGGCCGCTCGGGCGCCGGGAAGTCGACCCTGGTGAACCTGCTGCTGCGCTTTCACGACCTGCAGGGTGGGCGCATCCTGATCGACTGCCAGGACATCGCCCACGTCACCCAGGACAGCCTGCGCCAGCACATCGGCATGGTCACGCAGGACACCTCGCTGCTGCACCGCAGCCTGCGCGACAACATCCTGTACGGCCGACCCGACGCCAGCGAGGCCGAACTGGCCACCGCGGCGCGGCGCGCGCAGATCGACGAGTTCATCCAGCACCTGGCCGACCCGCAGGGCCGCACCGGCTACGAGGCCTACGTCGGCGAGCGCGGCGTCAAGCTGTCCGGCGGCCAGCGCCAGCGGGTGGCGATCGCGCGCGTGATGCTCAAGGACGCGCCGATCCTGCTGCTCGACGAGGCCACCAGCGCGCTCGATTCCGAGGTCGAGGCGGCGATCCAGGACAGCCTGTACGAGCTGATGAAGGGCAAGACCGTGATCGCCATCGCGCACCGCCTGTCGACCATCGCCGCGCTCGATCGGCTGGTGGTGCTGGACCAGGGGCGCATTGTCGAGCAGGGCACGCACGCCGAACTGCTGGCGCGCCGCGGCCTCTACGCCGGCCTGTGGGCGCGCCAGAGCGGCGGCTTCCTGGGCGAGCAGATCGAGGATCCCGAAACCGTGGCGGCCTGAGGGCGGCCACGCCCGTTCGCCGTCCTCAGCCGGGACGTCACCCGCCTGCCGGCAAGCGACGCCGGCGCTGTCGGTGCCGGCCCGAAGGCGTCAGGCCGGCACCACGGCACGGCGGGCGGCGCGCCCGTCCCACCAGGAGATCAGCCCCATCGCGATGAAGCCCGCCGGCACGCCGAAGATGCCCGCCGACACCGGGTGGATGCTCCACCAGGTGCCGCCCGGCGGCAGGCCCCACACGCTGCGCCACCCGGGGCTGGCCAGCAGCATGTAGCCGACCGTGACGACGATGCCGGCCAGCATGCCGGCCACCACGCCGCGCCGCGTGGCGCCGCGCCAGAACAGGCCCAGCACCAGGCCGGGAAAGAACACCGCCGCCGCCAGCGAGAACGAGGCCGCCACCAGCAGGATGATCTCGGCCGGCTTGAACGCCGCCACCGTCGCCGCCAGCATGGCCACCGCCAGCAATGTGAACTTGGTCAGGATCACGCGGTTCTCCGACACCCGGACCACGCCGCCGCGGATCGGCGCGGTGTCGTGCACCAGCGCGTTGCTGATGGTCAGCAGCAGACCGTCGGCGGTCGACAGCGCCGCCGCCAGGCCGCCGGCCGCCACCAGACCGGAGACCACGTAGGGCAGCCCACCCAGCTCGGGCGTGGCCAGCATGATCATGTCGACGCCCAGGCGGATTTCGCCGAACTGCAGCAGGCCGTCGCCGTTGACGTCCTGCACCGAGATCAGCGCCGGATCGACCCGGCCCCACTGCGCGATCCAGTGCGGCAGCTGGTCGAAGCTGCTGCCGACCAGGCCTTCCATGACCTCGTACTTCACCAAGACCGCCAGCGCCGGCGTGCTCAGGTACAGCAGCGCGATGAACACCAGCGACCAGGCCACCGAGCGCCGCGTGTCGGCCACGCTGGGCGTGGTGTAGAAGCGCGTCAGCAGATGCGGCAGGCTGGCGGTGCCGATCATCAGGCAGAACATCAGCGCCATGAAGTTCAGCCGCGAGGCCTGGAACGCGGCCTGCTCCTCGGGCGTGCCCGCGGGATCGCCGTCGAAGGTCTGGCTCTGGCGCGGCACGCCGCCCAGCGGGCGGGCGCGCTCCAGCGCGTCGCTCATGGCGCGGCTCCACTGCTCGCGCGCGCTGGCTTCGTCCTTGGGCAGCGCCGCCAGTTCGCGCCGCGCCACCATCACCAGCGAGAAGTCGACGCCCTGCTTGCGCAGCATGCGGATGCGCTCCTCCAGCTGATCGCGCTCACGCCGCAGCGCGGCGGCCGGATCCTGCAGCCGTTCGGCGTAGTCGCGCGCGCGCTGCAGGTGGATGGCGCGCACTTCCTGCTCGGCCGGCGAGTCGATCAGCGCGCGCTCGAGCCGCTCGATCTTGGGCAGCTGCTCGCCGTAGACCAGCGGCGCCAATGGCGTGCCGAGCTGCTTGTAGGCCAGCCAGGACACCGGAATCAAGAAGGCCAGCACCAGCACCACGTACTGCGTCACCTGGGTCCAGGTGATGGCGCGCATGCCGCCCAGGAACGAGCACAGCAGGATGCCGCCGAGACCGAGCAGGATGCCGATCTCGAACTGCACCCCGGTCAGGCGCGAGGCGATCAGGCCGACGCCGTAGATCTGCGCCACCACGTACATGAAGGAGCAGGCCACCGCCCCCAGCGCCGCCAGCAGGCGCGGCCAGCGCCCGCCGTAGCGCACGGCGAAGAAATCCGGCACGGTGTAGAGCTCCATGCGCCGCAGGCGCGGCGCGATCAGCAGCCCGACTAGGCAGAAGCCGCCGGTCCAGCCCAGCACGTAGGCGAACCCGCCCGGATGCGCCGGCGTGCCGGCGAAGCCCTGCAGGTACAGCGCGCCCGCCAGGCTGATGAAGGAGGCCGCGCTCATCCAGTCGGCCGCGGTCGCCATGCCGTTGTACATGGCCGGGATGCGGCGCCCGGCGACGTAGAAATCCTCCGGGTCGGTGGTGCGCCCGTAGATGCCGACCACGGCGTACATCATGACCGACAGGAACAGGAAGATCGGGCCGATCCAGCCGCGCGACAGGCCGGCGCGCTCGGCCCAGGCCATCAGCAGCAGGAAGGCCACCAGGCCCAGGATGAACAACAACAGCTGGCGGTGCAGGCGCCACAGGTAGTCGCGCTCGGCGCGGCCGTCGCTAGCGCGCATCGCCACCTGCCACATCGTCTGCGCCGGGCGCATCGGGTGCGTCGGCGGGCGGCGGCTCAACCGCCTCGGCGCGATTCATCAGCCACGCATGGACCATCACGATGGCGATGAACACCAGCACCGCGCCCTGGGCCGCCCACCAGTAGTTGAGCGGCCAGTTGCCCACGCTCTGGTCCAGGTCATGGGCGAAGAAGGTGATGCCGAACGCCGCCACCGCCCAGACCAGCAGCAGCACGGCGCGCAACCAGACAGCCGAGGCGGATTCCTGTTCCAGGGCGTCCGGCTGCCGCTGCATGTCGTCGCTCGCTCAGCCCAGCGGCCGCGCGGCCGTGCGGCCCCGACAGCCGTGCGGCAGGCCAGGCCGATGCCGCCGAGACGCCGGCCCGGCCCGGCCACCGGCGGCTTCCCGCCAGGGGCAAGGCGCGCAGCGACTCGGGACGGAGGTCATCTGGCCAGCAGCTGCCAGGTGTCGATCACGCTGTCAGGGTTGAGCGAGATCGAGGCGATGCCCTCGTCGGCCAGCCAGCGCGCGAAGTCGGGGTGATCGCTGGGGCCCTGGCCGCAGATGCCGACGTACTTGTCGGCCGCCTTGCAGGCCGCGATAGCGCGCCCCAGCATGGCCTTCACGGCCGGGTCGCGTTCGTCGAAGTCGGCCGCGAGCAGCTCCATGCCGCTGTCGCGGTCGAGGCCCAGCGTGAGCTGGGTCAGGTCGTTGGAGCCGATCGAGAAGCCGTCGAAGAACTGCAGGAACTCGTCGGCCAGGATGGCGTTGCTGGGCACCTCGCACATCATCACCACCTTGAGCCCGTTGTCGCCGCGCTTCAGGCCCTTGTCGGCCAGCAGCTGGGTCACGCGCTCGGCCTGCGCCAGCGTGCGCACGAAGGGCACCATCACCTGCACGTTGGTCAGACCCATCTCGTCGCGCACGCGTTTCAGCGCCTCGCACTCCATGGCGAAGGCCTCGCGGAAGTCGGCACTGATGTAGCGCGCGGCGCCGCGGAAGCCCAGCATGGGGTTTTCCTCGTCCGGCTCGTAGCGGCTGCCGCCGATCAGCTTGCGGTACTCGTTGCTCTTGAAGTCCGACAGCCGCACGATCACCGGCTTGGGCCAGAACGCCGCCGCGATGGTCGCCACGCCCTCGGCCACCTTGTCGACGTAGAAGGCGCGCGGGCTGGCGTGGCCGCGTGCCACGCTCTCCACCGCCTTCTTCAGGTCGGCATCGACCTGCGGGTAGTCGAGGATGGCCTTGGGGTGCACGCCGATGTTGTTGTTGATGATGAACTCCAGCCGCGCCAGGCCCACGCCCTCGTTGGGCAGCTGGGCGAAGTCGAAGGCCAGCTGCGGGTTGCCGACGTTCATCATGATCTTGGTGGCGATCGGCGGCATGGTGCCGCGCTGCACCTCGGTCACCTCGGTTTCCAGCAGGCCATCGTAGATGTGGCCGGTGTCGCCCTCGGCACAGCTCACCGTGACCAGGGTGCCGTCCTTGAGCTTCTCGGTGGCGTTGCCGCAGCCCACCACGGCCGGGATGCCGAGTTCGCGCGCGATGATGGCGGCGTGGCAGGTGCGCCCGCCGCGGTTGGTCACGATGGCGCTGGCGCGCTTCATCACCGGCTCCCAGTTGGGGTCGGTCATGTCGGTGACCAGCACGTCGCCGGGCTGCACCTTGTCCATCTCGGCGATGTCGCCGACCAGCCGCACCGGGCCGGTCCCCACCTTCTGGCCGATCGCGCGGCCCTCGGCCAGCACCGGGCCGGTGCTCTTGAGCTTGTAGCGGTGCTCGGTCTTGCCGTGCTGCTGGCTCTTCACCGTCTCGGGGCGCGCCTGCAGGATGTAGAGTTGGCCGTCGCCGCCGTCCTTGCCCCACTCGATGTCCATCGGGCGGCCGTAGTGCTGCTCGATGACCAGGGCGTAGCGCGCCAGCTGCTCGATCTCCTCGTCGCTGAGCGAGAAGCGGTTGCGCTGCTCGGCCGGCACGTCGATGGTCTTGACCAGCCTGTCATCGGCGGCCTTTTCCTCGGCCGTGGCGAACACCATCTGCACCAGCTTGCTGCCGAGGTTGCGCCGGATCACCGACTTCTTGCCGGCCTGCAGCATCGGCTTGTGGACATAGAACTCGTCCGGGTTCACCGCGCCCTGCACCACCGTCTCGCCGAGGCCGTAGCTGCTGGTGATGAACACCACCTGGTCGAACCCGCTCTCGGTGTCGATGGTGAACATCACGCCGGCCGCGCCCAGGTCCGAGCGCACCATGCGCTGCACGCCGGCCGACAGCGCCACCACATCGTGCTCGAAGCCCTTGTGCACGCGGTAGCTGATGGCGCGGTCGTTGTAAAGGCTGGCGAACACCTCCTTCATCTTGTGCAGCACGGCGTCGATGCCGACCACGTTGAGGAAGGTCTCCTGCTGACCGGCGAACGAGGCGTCGGGCAGGTCCTCGGCCGTCGCCGACGAGCGCACGGCGAAGCTGGCGTCCGCGTTGCCGCCTGCGAGCCGGGCGAAGGCGTCGCGGATGGCCTGCTCCAGATCGGCCGGAAACGGCTGCGCCTCGACCCAGCCGCGGATCTCGGCGCCGGCCTCGGCGAGCGCGCGCACGTCGTCGGTGTCGAGCGTCTTCAGGCGCGCGCTGATGCGCTCGGCCAGCCCGTCGTGGGCCAGGAAGCGGCGGAACGCGTGCGCCGTGGTGGCGAAGCCGGTGGGTACGCGCACGCCCTGCGGCAGCTGGCTGATCATTTCGCCGAGGCTGGCGTTCTTGCCGCCGACCGCCTCGACGTCGGTCATCCTCAGGTTCTCGAATGGCACGACCAGGGCGGTCGGCTCGAACAGCGTTGACATGGGAAAAGCTCCAGAGTTTGAAAACCGGGGCGAACGGCGCCGCTGACGGGTGCGGCCAGGCCTTTGTCGTTGTGTTTCGTGGACTGGGCGGCGCGGGTTCGCATAATGGGCATCGATTGTAAGTAGCGAGCCCACCGCCATGCCTGACCGCACCGTGTTCTTCATCTCCGACGGCACCGGCATCACTGCCGAGACCTTCGGCAACGCCATCCTGGCGCAGTTCGACTTCACGCCGCGCCGCGTGCGCCTGCCGTTCGTCGACACGCCGGACAAGGCGCACCAGGCGGTGCGCCAGGTCAACCACGCCGGCGAGCTGGAGGGCAAGCGGCCGATCGTCTTCACCACGGTGGTCGACCGCGAGGCGCTGGGCATCATCCAGAGCGGCTGCAAGGCCATGATGCTGGACATGTTCGGCACCTTCGTGGCGCCGATCGAGCAGGAGATCGGCATCACCAGCCACCACCGGGTCGGGCGTTTCTCGGACGTGAGCAAGAGCCAGGCCTACCACGACCGCATCGAGGCGATCAACTTCAGCCTGGCCCACGACGACGGCCAGAGCAACCGCGACCTGACCGAGGCCGAGGTGATCCTGATCGGCGTCAGCCGCAGCGGCAAGACGCCAACCAGCCTGTATCTGGCCATGCAGCACGGGTTGAAGGCCGCCAACTACCCGCTGATTCCGGAGGATTTCGAGCGCCGCCAGCTGCCGCCGGCGCTGGTGCCGCACAAGAAGAAGACCTTCGGCCTCACCATCGCGCCCGAGCGCCTGTCCGAGATCCGCTCCGAACGCCGGCCCGGCTCACGCTACGCGTCGATCGAGAACTGCCGCATGGAGGTGTCGGAGGCCGAGGCCATGATGCGCCGCTCGGGTATCCGCTGGCTCTCGACCACCACCAAGTCGATCGAGGAGATCGCCACCACCATCCTGCAGGAGGTGCGGCCGGAGCGGCTGAGCTACTAACGAATGGCGGAAACGCCGGCCGGACGCCTACAGGCCCAGCGCGGCGATGCCGGCGCGCGCGATCTGCGCGTCTTCATTGGACTTCACGCCGCTGACACCGACCGCGCCCAGGCACTGGCCGTCCTTGACGATGGGCACGCCGCCCTCCAGCATGCCGTCCAGCGCCGCCACCGACAGGAAGGCGGTGCGCCCGCCGTTGATCATGTCCTCGTAGCCCTTGCTCTCGCGCCGCCCGATGGCCGCCGTGCGCGCCTTGGCCGGGCCGATCTGGGCGCTCACCGGCGGCGCACCGTCGAGCCGCTGCAGGTGCAGCAGGTGGCCGCCGTCGTCGACAATGGCGATCGTCACCGCCCAGTGGTGCTTCAGCGCCTCGGCTTCCGCCGCCGCGGCCACCGCCTTGACGTCGGCACTTTCCAGCATCATCTTGTTTTTCATCGCGGGATCCTCAAATTGAATGGGGTCATAAGGTCGTTCGGATAACCGGATAGCGTAACGCCAATCCGGGCCATGAAATCCCCTCATGGCACTTTCCGTTCACTCGGCGGGAATTTTTCCGTTGGCGACCACTCTACGTACAATGAAACGATCCGGGCGTCACTCTGGCGGCCATGTTGTTGACCTACAGGAGAATCCATCGCATGAATGACCGCTCTCGAACCCTGGGCTACGCCGACATCGCGCGTGGCGGCGTCACCACGCCGGAACAGCGCAACAAGGTTCTGCGCAACACCTACTGGCTGCTGGCCCTGAGCCTGGTGCCGACGGTCCTCGGCGCCTGGCTGGGCGTGGCCACCGGCATCACCGCCGGCCTGGGCGGCGGACTCGGCCTGGTGGTGTTCCTGGCCGGTGCCTTCGGCTTCATGTACGCGATCGAGAAGACCAAGAACTCGGCCGCCGGCGTGCCGGTGCTGCTGGCCTTCACCTTCTTCATGGGCCTGATGCTCTCGCGCCTGATCGCGATGGTGCTGGGCTTCAAGAACGGCTCCGAACTGGTGATGACCGCCATGGGCGGCGCGGCCGGCGTGTTCTTCGTCATGGCCAGCCTGGCCAGCGTCATCAAGCGCGACCTCTCGGGCATGGGGAAATGGCTGTTCGTCGGCGCGCTGGTCATCCTGGCCGGCATCGTCGTCAACCTGTTCGTTGGCTCGGCGGTCGGCATGATGGTCATCAGCACGCTGATGATCGGCGTGTTCAGCCTGTTCATGCTGTACGACCTCAAGCGCATCATCGATGGCGGCGAGACCAACTACATCAGCGCCACGCTGGCGCTATACTTGGACCTGTTCAACGTGTTCCAGGGCCTGCTTGCGCTGCTCGGCCTGGGCGGCAGCAGCGACTGATGACGCACGGCCAGAGCGGCCGGTTGCCGGCCGCTGCCACATGGACCAAGGGGCCTTCAGGCCCCTTTTTCATGTACAGCGACCTGCTGCGACGCGGAGCACCCCAGTGATGCGTCGGGCAGCACCACCGCCATCGATCACGCTATAATTTGCGGTTATTGACGGTGGCTGTAGCTCAGTTGGTAGAGTCCAGGATTGTGATTCCTGTCGTCGTGGGTTCGAGTCCCATCAGCCACCCCAGTCAATACATCAAAGCCCGCTATGCGTAACATAGCGGGCTTTTTTTCTCCGCGTGCCTGCAAGCAGACCTGCAAGCACGGCTCCTGGACGCCGCCCACAAAAAAGCCCCGGTGACGGGGCTCAAGTTGGGGTATCCCCCTCGTTATGGATTTTGGTGTTGCCAGATGCGTGACCGGGCAAGACTAGCCTGATCGGCGATCACGCGCATCCCCAAAATTGGGGATGTGTGCGGATCGGTGCACTTGGGGAAAACGAGGGCCAAGCCGGCCCCCCGGCGGAAAACGTCAGCTGCAGGGATAGCCGGCGGTCCGGCTGCCAGCCGCAGCGGCCCACGCTGTTCAGTTTGCTGGCGCTGGCCGCATGGCCGTCAGCACGCCCTGGGCGCCGGCGGCCATCAGGCGTGCATCCGAGCTCACGGTGAGGAACTGGAAGCCGGCCGCCATGCGTGCCAGCGCACCTTGCGAGTTGCCGTTGTGGATGCCTGCCACCACACCGTGCGCCTTGGCCCGCGCCAGGATGTGGTCGATGGCCTGCTGCACCTTCGGGTCGACGTCGTCGAAGACCGGGCGGCACCCAAGTGCCAACGACAGGTCGGACGGGCCGATGTAGATCGCGTCCAGGCCTTCCACCGACAGGATCGCGTCCAGGTTGTCGAGCGCCTTGGCGGTCTCGATCATCGCGAACCTGACGATGGTGTCGTTGGCGTGCTGCGGGTAATCGGCGCCGGCGTACAGCAACGCGCGGATCGGGCCGAAGCTGCGGGTGCCGCGCGGCGCGTAGTGGGTCCAGGCCACCAGGTTCTGGGCATCCTCGCGCGTGTTGACCATGGGACAGATCACACCGTAGGCGCCGGCGTCCAGCGTCTTCATCAAGATGCCCGGTTCCAGCCACGGGACGCGAACCAGCGGCACGGTGTCCGTGGTCGAGATCGCCTGCAGCATGGGCAGCATGGCCTGGTAATCGATGACGCCGTGCTGCAGATCGATGGTCAGTGAATCCCAGCCCTGATGGGCCATGGTTTCCGCCGAAAATCCGTTCGGCAGCGTGAGCCAGCCATTGATGGCGGCGTCTCCCGACTGCCACAGCATGCGCAAGCGGTTCTCTCTCATGGAATGCTCCTGTTGTCTGGTTCAGTCAGGCCGGCTTCTGGCACGACGTGCCCCGGCCTGGCTCACGCCGCCGCGACCTCGTGCTTCGCCAGCAGCTCCAGCGCCTTGACCAGGGCCGAATGGTCGAGCTGGTCCCAGCCGTTCGCAGCGCACGCGCCCATCAGCTGGGCCGCGCCGGCAGTCTGCGGCAGCGCCACGCCGATCGCCTTGGCGCCGGAGAGCGCCAGGTTCAGGTCCTTCTGGTGCAGGTTGATGCGAAAGCCAGGGTCGAACGTGCGCTTGATCATGCGCTCGCCATGCACCTCGAGGATGCGGCTGGAGGCGAAGCCGCCCATCAGCGCCTGCCGCACCTTGGCCGGATCGGCGCCGGCCTTGCTGGCGAACAGCAGCGCTTCACCCACCGCCGCGATGTTCAGCGCCACGATGATCTGGTTGGCGACCTTGGTGGTCTGGCCATCGCCCACGCCGCCGACGTGGGTGACGTTCTTGCCCATCAGCTCGAACAGCGGCCTGGCCTTGGCGAACGCCGCATCGGTTGCGCCGACCATGATGGTCAGGCTGGCGGCCTTGGCGCCGACTTCGCCGCCCGAGACCGGCGCGTCGACGTAGTCACAGCCGAGTTCCCCGACGCGCTCGGCAAAACGCTTGGTCTCGATCGGCGAGATGCTGCTCATGTCGATCACCAGCTTGCCCTTGGACAGGCCTTCGGCCACGCCATCGGCGCCGAACAGCACGGCTTCGACATCCGGGGTATCGGGCACCATCAGGATGGTGACTTCGGCCTGCTGGGCGACTTCCTTGCCGTTCGCGCAGGCGATGGCGTTGCTGGCGGCGATCTCGGCGTGGGTCTTGGCTCGCTTGACGTAATAGAGCTGGTGCCCGGCATTGACGAGGTGCAGCGCCATGGGCGCGCCCATGATGCCGAGGCCGATGAATCCGATCTTCATGATGACTCCTTGATGCTTGATTGACGAGTTCCGCGTGAACGGTGACCGTGCCGCGGCGAAAAACCACCGTGCCCGCACTGCCCTCCTAGGTCACCGGCGCCGGGTTGAACAGCACCAGCGCGTTGTGCAGTCGCCAGCGTTCGGCCCAGGTTCGCTGGCGACCCGAGGCCACTTCGAGCAACAGCTTGAACAAGGCCATGCCGGTCTCCTCGATGGTCTGTTCGCCGTCCGCGATGCGGCCGGCGTTCAGGTCCATCAGGTCGTGCCAGCGGCGTGCCAGCTCGGTGCGCGTGGCGACCTTGACCACCGGGCACGCAGCCAGGCCGTAGGGCGTGCCGCGCCCGGTGGTGAACACGTGCAGGTTCATGCCGGCGGCCAGTTGCAGGGTACCGCAGATGAAGTCGCTGGCGGGCGTGGCGGCGAATACCAGGCCGGTCTGGTCGGGGCGCAGCTTCTCGCCCGGCGGCAGCACGCTGGCGATCGCCGCGCTGCCGCTCTTGACCACGCTGCCCATGGCCTTCTCGGCGATATTCGACAGGCCACCGGCCTTGTTGCCAGGCGTGGTGTTAGCCGCGCGGTCGGCGCGGCCGCGCGCCAGATAGTGGTCGTACCAGTCGAGCTCGCGCACGATCGCCTCGGCCACCTCGGGCGTGGCGGCGCGGGAGGTGAGCTGATCGACCGCGTCGCGCACTTCGGTGTTCTCGCTGAACATCACGGTGCCGCCGGCGCGCACCACCAGATCGGCCATCTTGCCGACCGCCGGGTTGGCGGTGATGCCAGAGAACGCATCGCTGCCGCCGCATTGCACGCCCACCACCAGCTTGCTGGCAGACACCGTCTGGCGCCGGCGCGCGTTCAGGCGTTCGAGAATCGGCCGCGCCCGCTGCACGATGTCATCGACCATCGACATGAAGCCGACGTGCGTGGCGTCCTGCAGGCAGACGTTGTTGAGCGTCGCACCCGCCGGCCGCAGCGGCAGCGTGCCGGGCGGCATCAGCCGGTCCGGCTGCAGTTTCTCGCAGCCCAGGCTGACCATCAGCAGCTCGCCGCCGAAGTTCGGGTTCATGCTGATGTGGCGCAGCGTGCGCTGCGGGATCTCGGCACCCGGCGCATCGATCGCCACGCCGCAGCCGTAGCTGTGCTCGAGTGCCACCACGCCATCGACATTCGGATAGAGCGGCAGCAGCTCGGCGCGGATGCGCTCGGCCGCGATGCCGACCACGCCGGCCACGCACTGCACGGTGGTGGTGATGGCCAGCAGGTTGCGGGTACCGACCGAGCCGTCGGGGTTGACGTAGCCGTCGAACGTGTAGCCTTCCAGCGGTTCCCACGTCGGCGCCGGCACGGTGGCCATCGGCAAGCCCTCGAGCGCGCGCGCCGCCGGGATGTCGAGCAGCCGCTCGTGCACCCAACTGCCGGCGGCGATGGCGCGTTTGGCGTAACCCACCGGTACGTTGTAGCGGCGCACCACGCCACCGGCCTCGATGTCGGTGAGCGCCAGCTTGTGCGCCTGCGGCACCTTCTCGCGCAGCACCAGGCCATCGGGCATCACCGTGCCTGCCGCCAGGCCGCCCTCGTTGGCGACGACGGCCACGTTGTCCGCCGGGTGCATGCGGATGGCCAGCGGCCGGCGGGTCGTGTTCATGCGTGCCAGGTCCAGCGAAGCCCCATCAGCGCACCATGCACGGCCGCTTGGGATCGAAGGTCCAGTTCGGCACCAGATACCGCATCGCCACGGCGTCGTCGCGCGCGCCGAGGCCATGCCGAAGGTAGAGCTGATGCGCCTTCTCGACCTCGGCCAGGTCCAGCTCGATCCCCAGGCCGGGTCGATCCGGCACCTGCACGTAGCCGCCTTCGATCTTCAGCGGTTGCCTGGTCAGTCGCTGGCCGTCTTGCCAGATCCAGTGGGTGTCGATGGCGGTGACCTTGCCGGGCGCGGCCGCACCAACGTGGGTGAACATGGCCAGCGAGACGTCGAAGTGGTTATTGGAGTGGCTGCCCCAGGTCAGGCCCCAGTCGCGGCAGGTCTGTGCCACGCGGACGCTGCCCGCCATGGTCCAGAAATGCGGATCGGCGAGCGGGATGTCGACCGCCTGCACCGACAGCGCGTGCACCAGTTGCCGCCAGTCGGTGGCGACCATGTTGGTGGCCGTCGGCAGGCCGGTGGCACGGCGGAACTCGGCCATCACCTCGCGGCCCGAGAAACCGTCCTCGGCACCGCAGGGATCTTCTGCGTAGGCCACAACGCCCTGCATCTTCCGACCCAGTCGGATGGCATCGTTCAGCAGCCAGCCACCATTGGGGTCGAGCGTGACGCGCGCGTCCGGGAAGCGCTCGTGCAGCGCGGTGACGGCCTCGACCTCTTCGTCGCCGCGCAGCACGCCACCCTTGAGCTTGAAGTCCTGGAAACCGTAGCGCGCCTGCGCGGCCTCGGCCAGGCGCACCACCGCCTCGGGCGTCATGGCCCGCTCGTGACGCAGGCGCAGCCAGTCGTCCTCGGCGTCAGGTTCGCCGGCATACGGCAGGTCCGTCTTGCCGCGGTCGCCGATGAAGAACAGGTAGCCCAGCATCTGCACCGCGTCGCGCTGCTGCCCTTCGCCGAGCAGGGCCGCCACCGGCACGCCCAAATGCTGACCCTGCAGGTCGAGCAAGGCACTTTCCACCGCGGTCACGGCGTGAATGGTGGTGCGCAGGTCGAAAGTCTGCAGGCCGCGCCCGCCCGCATCACGGTCGGCGAACTGCGCGCGCATGGCATTCAGCACCGCATGCATGGCGCTGATCGACTGCCCTTCGATGAGCGCCCGGGCGTCTTCCAGCGTCTGGCGGATCTTCTCGCCGCCGGGCACTTCGCCCACCCCGGTGTGGCCAGCGCTGTCGGTCACGGCCACCAGGTTGCGGGTGAAGAAGGGTGCGTGCGCCCCGGACAGATTGAGCAGCATGCTGTCGCGCCCGGCGACGGGAATGACACGCATCTGGCGGATCGTTGGGGCGCTCATGGTTCTCGCATTCGGCTAGAGGGTGGTGCGATGGCGGTACTCGACACCATGGATGGTGACCGACCGCAGCCGACCGGATACCGGGGTCGGATGCGGGTCGGATTCGTCGTCGCGATCAATTCGTGATCAAGCCGCAATCAATTGGCGCTGATCTTGCGGTCGGCAATCAGCTTGCCCCAGCGCGCGTACTCGGCAGCCTGGAACCTGGCGAACTCTTCCGGCGTGTTGAGCACCATCTCGAAGCCCAGTTCCAGCATCTTGGCCTTGGTCTCGGGCTCGTTCATGATCTCGGCCACCGCATTGCGCAGCTTAGTCTTGATGTCGGCCGGCAGTCCGTGCGGGCCAGCCATGGCCTGCCACGAATACACGTTGGACTCCTTCACGCCGCTTTCCTCCAGCGTCGGCACATCCGGCAGCAGCGGCGAGCGCTTGGCGCTGGTGATGACCAGCGGACGCAGCTTGC